>NZ_CP076668.1:2612083-3229166 GCF_018968705.1 Pseudomonas lijiangensis | reverse complement strand
AAGAGCATGGCAAGAGCCTGCAGGACGCGATTCTGATTGCGTCCCGCCAACGCTTGAGGCCGATCCTGATGACGTCGCTGGCATTCATGTTCGGGGTGTTGCCACTGGCATTGAGTTCCGGGGCAGGTTCTGCCGGGCGCCAGGCCATTGGTACAGGCGTACTGGGCGGCATGTTCAGCGCCACAGTCCTTGGCATTTTCTTTGTGCCGCTGTTCTTCCTGTTGATTCGTCGTCGTTTCAGCAGCTCTTCGGTTACGACCACGACATCGACAGTTTCTACAGGTGACGCATGATCAAATTGCATTGGCTTTTGCCGGCCGCGTTGGCGCTGCTTGGCGGTTGTATCAATCTGGCGCCCGAGTATCAGCGTCCCGACGCGCCTGTCGCGCAGCAATGGTTGCCGGTGATGGCGGCCGAATCAGGCACGGTTGCGCCCTCCATCGAATGGAAGACATTCTTCACCGACAACCGGCTGGTGAAGTTGCAGGAACTGGCTCTGAGCAATAACCGTGATTTGCGCCTGGCCAGCCTGAATATCGAAAAAGCCCAGGCTCAGTACCGGATTCAGCGGGCTGCGAGCCTGCCGACCATCAGTGCAGGCGTCAGCGGTACTAAAAGCCGTACGCCGGGGTCCATGTCCAGCACTGGCACGGCGAGCACCAGTCACGAATACAGCGCGCAAGTGGGCATGACCAGTTACGAGCTGGATGTTTTCGGGCGGATTCAGAATCTGCAGGACGAAGCACTGGAAGACTATCTGGCGCTGACTGAGACCCGGCGCAGCACCCAGATCAGTCTGGTGGCCGAAGTGGCGACGGCCTGGCTGACCCTGGCGGCGGACAACCAGCTTCTGCAACTGGCTCAGGAAACATTGACCAGCCAGCAGCAGACGTATGACCTGACCAGGCGCAGTCATGCACTGGGCGGTTCTTCCGGATTGTCGCTGGTGCAGGCCCAGACCACCGTCGAGTCGGCCCGTGGCGATGTGGCGGAATATGCCAGTCAGATTCTTCAGGATCAGAATGCCTTGCGCTTGCTGGTCGGCAGCGACATTCCTAAAGACCTTTTGCCGGGCAGCGATCTGCAATCGGCTGCACAGCTGGTCCAGGTGCCGGATGAGCTGCCATCGAGCCTGTTGCAGCGTCGCCCCGATGTACTGGCCGCCGAGCACAGCCTCAAGTCAGCCAATATCGATATTGGCGCAGCGCGTGCGGCGTTCTTTCCGACCATCAGCCTGACGGCCAATGCCGGTTCAGCCAGCTCAAGCCTGTCCAGTCTGTTCAAGGCGGGCAGCGGCGCCTGGACCTTTGCGCCGAGCATCAGCGTGCCGATCTTCGATGGCGGTGCGAACCGTGCAACCCTGGACGCTGCCAAGGTCGAACGCGAAATTCAGGTCCAGACCTATCAGCAGACCATTCAGAGCGCCTTCAAGGAAGTGGCCGATGCCCTGGCGGTTCGCAGCACGCTTGATGAGCGACTTGCGGCGCAGCAGGCCTTGACCGATGCCAGCCGCAAAAGCTTCGAACTGTCCGATGCCCTTTATCGTGGCGGCTCGCAGAGCTACCTGGAAGCACTGACCGCGCAACGCTCGCTGTACAGCGCCGAGCAGGATCTGATCACCCTGCGACTGTCCGAGCAGAGCAACAGGGTCAGCCTGTACAAGGTGATGGGTGGTGGGTGGAACTGATCGAGGTAAAACCCGACATCATGATTTGTAGGGGCGAATTTATTCGCGAGGGCCCGATACCTGTTTATCGTTGGGAATACTGTCTTCGCGGATGAATCCGCTCCTACGTGTTTGCTGCTTCTAGAATTTTGTACTCACGGTCGCGACCACCGATGCAGGTGCGCCAGCATAGTTACCATCGGTACTGGCAACGGTTTCGATATATTTGCGGTCGGTCAGGTTGCGGCCATTGAGTGATACCCGGATGTTTTCATCGATGTCGTAGAACAGGCTGGCATCGATCCGGGCATAGCCTCCCACGTCATAGCTGTTGTCGATATCTCCCTGACGCTCGCCGACCGCAATCACCCCGGCACCGAAGCCCAGGCCTCTCAGAGCACCTTCCTGCAACTGGTAGCTGGACCACAACGAACCACTCAGGGTCGGCACGCCTTCGAGTTTGTTGCCGACCTTGATGGTGGTGTCCTGGGTCACTTCAGCGTTCAGCGCGCTGATATTGCCAATGATCTCCCAGCCTTCCAGCGGCGTGCCACTGACGTCCAGTTCGACACCGCGTACGCGCTGCTCACCGGTCTGCACTGAATAGTTGTCGTCTTCGGGGTCTGTAGCGGCAACGTTCTGGCGGGTGATCTCGAAGGCTGACAAGGTAGCGCTCAGACGGTCCGGGATCAGATCGAATTTTGCGCCCACTTCATACTGAATGCCTTCTTCCGGGTCCAGAAGGCTGCCATTACGCTGGATATCGCTCTGCGGGGTGAATGACGTGCTGTAACTGGTGTAGAGCGCAAGCCAGTCGGTGGGTTGATAAACCAGGCCGATGCGTGGCGACACCTTGCCGGGGTCCACGTCGGTGCGGGTGATGTCAGAGGTGCCCACTGTGGTGTTTCGCTGGCGGGTATCATCGTAGCGGGCACCGAGGATCAGCTTCCATTGTTCGTTCAGGTCGATCTGGTCCTGCAGGTAAAAGCTGTAGGCGGTCAGGTCGAAACTGGCCTTTTCACTGAATGCAAAAGGGCCGGGTGTGGCGCCGTAGGCCGGATTGAAAATATCGATGGAAGTCAGGGAGGCGCGGTCGCTGCGGCTGCGACGCTTGCCATCGATGTACTCGAAGCCGGCAAGCACCGTATGGTTCAGGCCGCCGGTGGCGAAACGGGCGATGGCCTCGAACTGCATGTCCAGGGTCTTGATTCGTTCTTCGCCGTCAGTGGCGCGGCGGGCGAGGGTGCGGCCATCCGAACCCAGGCCGCGCAGATCGACGACATAGCGATCCTTGTGCGACTGATCCCAGCGAGTCATCTGGCGCAGGGTCAGCCAGTCATTGACGTCATGTTCGGCGCGATACCAGAGCGAAAACTTGTTGGCCTCGTCACGCGCCCAGGGTTCGCCCAGGTAGCGATCGGCACTCATATCGATCTTGCCGTTGACCGGAATCAGGCCTCGGTCGAACGGGCTGGTCTGATCGATATACTCCATGCCACCGTCGACCCGGGTGGTATCCGTTGGCTCCCAGCGCAGGGTCGGGGCCAGGTAGGTGCGTTTGCTGTCGCGGAAGGTGTCCCGAAAACCCCGTTCGGTCTGCGTGGCGACCGTCATGCGCCCGGCCAGGGTCCTGGCTTCGTCCAGCGGCCCACTGGCATTGGCTTCCAGGCGGTAGAAATCGTAGGAGCCTGCCTGGAGTTTGACCTGTGCTTCGGGCGTGAAGCTGGGCTTGCGGGTGACCAGGTTGATCAGGCCGCCAGGGTTGCCCCGGCCATAAAGCACCGACGCCGGGCCCTTGAGCACTTCGGCACGTTCGACGTTGGCCAGATCGCGCAAAGCCTCGGGCCGTGAGGCCAGCGGGTTGATCAGCATTCCGTCCACGGCATAGCTGGTGGCCTTGAAACCACGGATCACGAAGCTCTCGGACGAACCGCCATGGGAGTTGCTGCGCTGCACGCTGCTGACGTTGGTCAGGGCGTCGGCGAGACTATTGGCCTGTTGATCCTCTATCACTTTGCGCGACACCACCTGGATCGACTGCGGCATGTCGCGCAGGGCCGTGTCGGTCTTGCTGCCGGTCGCGCTGCGAGTCGCCCGATAGCCTTGCACCGGGCCTCCAGCCTGTTCGGTGAATGCGCTGGAGGTGATGAGTGACGGCGCCAGATCAAGCGAGCCGCTGGCAGGTTGCGGGAACAGCAACAGGATACGGTCGTCGGTCAGCGACCAGCTCAATCCCGACGCCTGGAGCAGCCGGGCCAGCGCTTCACGCTCACTGAGCTGCCCGTTCACCGCCGGGGCTATCTTGCCTTGGGCCAATGCGGCATCGAAGCTCAGTTGCAGGTTGTTCTGTCGGGCAAACTGGGCCAGTGCCGAGGCCAGCGGTTGTGCAGCGATGCTGTAACTTGCCGTGCGCAGGTTCTCGGACGTTTCGGTGGCCCGGACGTTGTCCATCGGCAGGAGGATGGCCAGTGCCAGTGTCGGCAATGCAGGGAAGCGCGACATCGATTTAATCCTTCATACGACTTGATTGCATTTGAGATAAGTTCTCAAGTTGGTCATGAAAGACGTAGGACGCCGGGATTTTTTCCATCTTTCAGATAAAAAATCAGAAACTCCCCAAAACATGCACCCACGGCGACACCTGCCGGGTTTCAACCGCCAGCGATTGCGCCAGGGCCTTGAGGGCTCGATCCGGGTGGTTCAGGTCGAACACGCCCGTAATGCGCCGCTGCTTCAGGGCCGGGTCGGCAATCACAATCCAGCCGCTGGTATAGCGTTGCAGCCGCTCAGCGATGTCGGCCACGGTCTGGTTTTCGACGAACAACGAACCGCTGCGCCATGACCCAATGTCCGTGGGATTGACATGCGAGTGTTCGGCTTTGCCCGATGGCCAGCTGAACTTCAGGCGCTGGCCGGGCATCAGGCGTTCGCTGAGCGGTGGTTGAGCATTTTCGGCCTGGACCTGGCCATGCTCCAGAGCGACTTCGGCACTGTGTGCCTGAAGGTCCAGATCGAAAGCCGTGCCCAATACCCGTACCGAGAGTTGTCCGGCCTGGGCCGTGAACGGATTCTGCGGGTCGGGGGCGACCTGGAAATAGGCCTGGCCTTGCAGCAATTCCACCTTTCGGGCATCGCCACCGATCAGGCGCAATGCACTCTGCGGGCTGAGGGTGATTGTGGAGCCGTCCGCCAGTTGGACCGTTCGGGTTTCTCCAACGCCGGTGTGATAGTCGGCGCGCAGCGTGAGGCTGGCTTGTGGGGCCAGTAAAACCGCAACTGCCGCCAGCCCGGCTGCCAGTGCCAGACGGGTCCAGATACGGCGCTTTACGGGTTTGCCTTGTGGCTGCGGTTGGCTGCGGGGGGCAGGCGCAACTGCCAGGGCTGGCAATTCGCCCAGCGCGCCCCAGAGCTTTTCCATCTTGAGCCATGCTGCACGGTGTTCAGGGCTGGCCTGCAACCACTGCTCGAAAGCTTCCCGGGCCTGAGGATCTTCCTGCAGGCGTATCTGCCAGTCACCGGCCTGTTCCAGTACATCGTCCTCATGACTCACAGGGAAACATCCTTATCGTCATCCGGGTTGTCCACTTCACGGGCCAGCCGCACCAATGCATCACGCAACAGGCGATGGGCCGTGGTCAGGGACACGTTCAGATGCCCGGCGATCTCGGCCAGGGTGCAGCCGCCAAAGCGATGCATCTCAAGAGCCCGACGACTGTTTTCAGGCATTGCTTCAAGGGCACGGGAAAGACGTTCCAGCGTCATGTTGTGCTGGCACAGTTCGGCAGGATCACTGATATGCGCCGGCAGCAGCCAGGCAGGAGGGGAGACCTGATGGGCCAGCTCCCGGCTGCGGCTGCGTATGAGGTCCAGCGCCAGATTGCGCACAATCCGATACAGATACGCTGCCGGCTGCTCGGCGCTGGCCTGCTGCGGAATGAAGCGAATCCAGGCCTCCTGAACAATGTCTTCGGCCTGCATGCGATCACCCGTGATCTTTGCCGCGTAGCTGACCAGTTCCTGGCGAATCCCCAGAAACGTGTACAGATGGCCGGAGGAATCGCTCATTGCAGTGATCTCGAACCTGAAGAGCGGTTGTGCCGCCCGCTGAAAAGCGCGCAGTTTAAACGTGAACGATAAGTATTTTCAATTGTGGTCAGGGTTCTGATCAGAGGGTCGAATCTGCACGGGCGTATAATTCTCTTTTCACGAATTCTGCGATTTTGACTAGACTTGATGGGTCGCTGAATCGTTTAATCAACTTCAGTTGTCCCCATAATTCCAATAAGGACCACCCCCATGAAATCGCTCGCCTGGCTTCTCGGTGCCACTGCCATCGTCTCGGCTACCAACGCCTTCGCCTGGGACTATGTGCTGCTCGATACCGACAAGGCCGCCCAGAACCAGCAGATCACCAGTGCCCAACTCGGGATCAAGACCGACAAACCCTTTTCCGTCACCATGCGCACCCTCCACGGCGGTCGTCAGGAAGGCGTGAGCATCATCGAGATCGACAACGGCACCATGAAGCTGTCGGTTGTGCCCACTCGCGGCATGAACGTGCTGCAAGCCTCGGTCGGTGATGTACGCATGGGCTGGGACTCGCCGGTGAAAGAGGTCGTCAACCCGGCCTTCATCGAACTGAACGGTCGCGGCGGGTTGGGCTGGCTCGAAGGTTTCAACGAACTGGTGACCCGTTGTGGTTATGAATGGGTTGGCCATCCGGGCATCGACAACGGCGAACTGCTGACCCTGCATGGCCGAGCGGCGAATATCCCCGCCAACAAAGTCACCCTGCATATCGACGAAAAGCCGCCTTATGCCATTCGCCTCAAGGGTGAACTGAAAGAACAGGCGTTCAAGAAAGTCGATTTCTCGGTCCAGACCGAACTGGTCACCGATCCGGGCAGCACCCGCTTTACCCTCAACGACACACTGACCAACAACGGCGACTATCCAAAGGAATACCAGGCGCTGTACCACAGCAACTTCAGCACGCCGTTCCTGGAGGAGGGCGCACGCTTCGAGGCGCCGGTGCAGCAGGTATCGCCCTTCAACGAAAAGGCCAAAGGCGACTTGCCTGACTGGCAAACCTACCGCGGTCCTACGCCAGACTACGACGAAACCGTCTATAACGTAGTGCCTTACGGCGACGCCAAAGGCGATACCCTTACCGTACTGCACAACAAGGCCGGCAGCCTCGGAGTCGCAGTGGGCTTCAATACCCACCAACTGCCCGTGTTCTCCTTGTGGAAAAACACCGACACCCGTGGCCAGGGCTATGTCACCGGCCTTGAGCCAGGCACCAGCTTCTCCTACAACCGCCGCTACCAGCGCCCTCTGAAACTCGTGCCGACCATCGCCCCGAAAGAACAGCGCCAGTTCCAGATCAGCTACAGCCTGCTGGCAGACAAAGGCGCAGTCGACACCGCACTGGGCCAGATCAAGACCATCCAGGACGGTCGGGCAACCGAAGTGCGCAAGGAACCGCTGGTAGACCTCAGCAAAGAGTAAACACCGGTCTCGTTGAGCGGGCATGTATGGAATTATTTCACTCACGTTATTGACATGCCCCCTCAACCAGTCCAGAATTGCGTCCATTCCTGATTCAGGAACGAGAAAAAACCCTTAAGATTCAATGGGTTGAGGATAAAGCTAAGGCTTGATCCCAAAGAGTTCAAAACGGTTGATGTGGTTGTAAAAGCATCAGGCGTCTGAGGCCGAGTAGCAAAATGGTTATGCTGCGGATTGCAAATCCGCCTACGCCGGTTCGATTCCGACCTCGGCCTCCACTATTGAAAACCCCGTAGATTAACGTCTACGGGGTTTTTTATTTGTGTCATGGAATTGTTAAGTAGTGGTATAGAGGTGATTTTTTTGGGGGGCTGATCTTTATTGCGTGTCCCGCACTAAAAACGCAACTCTGTAGCGAATTCATTCGCGAAACGCGGCGAGTGGTTTCCCCGGGAAAGTTTAAGGCCTATGCACATGTGGTGTCTGTTTATAAGTCTTCGCCAGCAAGCTGCCTCCTACAAGAGTGGGTATGCACCTTAAGAGAAGGGCAAAGGCTATTGGACTGCCTATTCATGCCTGATTGTCGCGTAACGTGCTTTGGTTGGGTGTCTCCAACAACCGCGCACTCCTCTCCCGCAATTCCCCATGCACTTCCTCAACGTATGACGTAGCCGTTTTCCAGTCATCGAGCTACAGCGGTAAGCCACAATGATGGAACCACCCCCGCCAAACACCCACTCACCCTCCAAGCCGGTCTGCACACCTATCTCACATTGAAAACCCATACGTATGACAATGCTGAAGGTGCGACCAATTTATTTATGACAAAGGAGGGTTGTATGAATCTGTTTGCACTATCTGCCTTGATCGTGGGTGCGTTGGGGTTGGGTATGCTGATCGGCGGGATTGTTCTGATGCGCAGCCCGGCAGTGTTCATTGTGGCGGGGATGGGATTTCTGAGTTGGACCTATATGGTTTCCAGAGCGACTGATCGCAGGCAGCGCAGGCAGGCACTTTCACGGTAGTGCATCGTCATTTGCGTTGATCCATTTTGCCTGTCAGGAGCAGGTTTACTTTTCGTCATCCATTGCCGAATAGCGCATTCAACATGAGCAGTTCCATGACTGCCGTCACGATGCAGAAAATAACGAAACCTCTCGTAAATACACGACGTGGGCGTTCATAGGTGGGCCAGTTTGCAAATATATTCAATATACCGCTTATAAAATCGAGCAAGTCGCAACCCTCTTGCGTATAACCTTGCCGCCAGTATGAAGCAATGTGTTATGCCAGACAGCAAGGTATCTGAACGGTGTCGTTGGTCTTGAGTATCTGCGGCAGTTGGCAGTCTCGTCCTGCCAATTCGCAACGCTCGCGAAAAAACAGTCCCTTCACCTTGAATGCTTGCCTTCCTTGCGTGCGGTTTTCTGCGCCGTTGAATCATGCGATGTTCCAGAAGACCCATCTGGACGATGCGCATCGTTATCGCGCTCGACTTCGCCTGATTGATCTGTCGGCACTGCTTTCTTTTTTGTATCAGTGTTCTTTTTCATTACTGCCTCCCAGCCTTGGCTGTCCATCCGAATGAGATTCAGAGCTGCTTAAAGTGGATGGCGTTCCAGCGTGTTGGTTCAACCGGACTTCCTGTGAAAGGCTCGACGGTCACTGCTGACAGGTCTTGCGGCCCGTCCTGTGATGGGCGAATATTCGGCACCTCTGCGGGCAGGTGTCCTGACTGCGGGGGAGATCACGGAATGTTATCGATGATTCGACCAGGAGGTTGCAAATGAAGAAAGTGATGTTTGCTGTAGTTCTGCTGTGTGGTTTCTCTCTGAATGCCCAGGCTGCATGCCCGGTATTCGGCCCGTCCCCGGACCCATGCAGCGGCCCGGTGTTTGGTCCGACTGTCTGCGTATGTCCGTAAGATAGGTTGTCCGGCAGGTTCGGCGGATGTCGGGCCTGCTTATGATTTGTGTACCAGGAAACGTGTACATCCCCGATATTTATATCGTCAGTCATATTGCCTTCCCGGATAAATCCGGTCCTACAGCTCGCCATAACCTGAGTGTGGCTTTGACGAAGTTTCATTGCGATCATGAAGCCATTCGGAGTTGACCGAGCAGGTGTCTCTAATGGGGCTGTCACCAAAGAGAAAAGTGATCAGGCGTGAAGTTGTCCGCAAGGCCTGGCAAAGCAATTTGCACTGGATCAAACAATACGGCTTTTCTGAATATGCGCTCGAAGCCGTGTGTGATGACAGCGAAGAGCTGCGTATATGCTGGTGTTGTGGCGATCAGGGGTATCAGGAGGTCGCGCATATCATTCCGCATTCCCTGGGCGGTGCGGATACCGTGGAAAATCGCTTTCTGCTCTGTGCCGAATGTCATGTGGCCTCACCGGACTGTTACAAGAGCGAGTATTTTGTTGGCTACGTAAACAGAAATGCTGGCAGATTCAGCCGTCTCATGGAAGAAACTCTACACAGAGCCAGCGAAAGGCTTCTGGCGTTTTTGAACGAGCATCCTCAACTAGCTGATGTAGTTGAAGCCAGGCCACTTCCATCTTTTTCAGAAAACTGTCTGTATCGACGAACCACGACTCACGGTTCGAGTATTTCACTGAGTACCCGACTGGCTCGTGCAGAAATGCATGTGGATGAGCTTATCGAGTACGCCCGCAGCCACTTGGATCAAGAAAATATGCCGACGATCGGCAACAAGTTGGCGTAATACTTGTCTAGTATTGTCGGAAAGATCTGATCAGTAGAGAGCAAACCATGTATTCAAAGCCCGAGCTACAGCGAGTCCTTGAAACGGCTTTTCTGCCCAGCAAATGCGAATGCGTCATCTCGGCGAACGACAGCTTTTCGGTAAAGCTCACCAACGCCGAATCAGGCGAAATCGAGCTGTACGTAACGGGTATGCCTTTGTCTGATCTGTCATCCAGCAGGTCCATCGCGCATCTGGTGCTTTCCTTGAGAGAACAGCGAGATCTGATGGCGAAGATGGAATTGTCCATGAGGCGGTTGGCTTAGGGCCTGAAACGAAAAGCCCGGCACTAAGCCGGGCTGATATATCTGCTTTGCCGCAATTGCGGGGCACCGTAACTTTCACAACCCCCAAAAACACCAAAGGCCTGCCGAGTCACCCCGTGCAAGCCCTTGATTCATATATGGTGCCCCGAGCCGGGGTCGAACCGGCACGTCCAGAGGACGAGGGATTTTAAGTCCCTTGCGTCTACCAATTTCGCCATCGGGGCGGTAGCGCCAAGGCAGGGAATATATACATCCCGTCCCCATGAAGCAAGCGTGCAAGTCCTTCAGATGGCACAAGATGTTACTTTTTCCGTGAAATGAAAAATCTCTGTAAATCATGGGGCTACGAAACCTGCTTGCGATGAAGCAGGAGGTTCCCGGTTCGCGTCTCTGTCAGATATTCCCCTTACGATTTCTTGGTGGTCGCGACGTCTTCCATGCTTTGCGCCAGGCTTCGCAGGTAGTGAGCCAGGGCTACTTCTTCCAGGTGCAGGCCTTTGCGTTGTCGGCTGCGGGGCAGTTTCGCCAGGTTGCCCAGCAGGAAGCCTTCCAGCACGGCGGGGTGGATGTAGCATTTGCGGCAGATGGCGGGGGTGTTGCCCAGTTGTCGTGAGACGGCCTTGACCATTTCGACGATGTGTTTCTTGGCATCGGCTTCCGGCTCCCAGTGCAGTTTGCGCAGGGTTGCCAGGGCCAGCGCGCTTGCGGCCCAGGTCCGATAGTCCTTGGCGGTGAAGTCGGCTCCGGTCAGGTCTTGCAGGTAGGCATTGATATCCGAAGAGGTGACGGTGTGGCGTTCGCCGTTGTCGTCCAGATACTGGAAGAGGTTTTGCCCCGGTAATTCCATGCAGCGCTTGATCACATTGGCCAGGCGCCGGTCTCTCACGCTGACGCGGTGTTCTATGCCGCTTTTGCCCCGAAACTCGAAGACGATTTGCGTGCCGTGTACTTCCACATGCTTGTTGCGCAGGGTGGTCAGGCCGTAAGAGCGGTTTTCCTTGGCGTAGCGGCTGTTGCCGATGCGGATCAAGGTGGCGTCCAGCAGGGAAATGACCGTTGCCATGACTTTTTCGCGACCGATGCCGGGTTGTGCCAGTTGTGCTTCGATCTGTTTGCGGACCTTGGGCAACGCATGGCCGAATTCGATCAGGCGCGAGTATTTGTCCTGATCGCGGATTTCCCGCCATTGCGGATGGTAGCGATATTGTTTGCGGCCTCGGGCATCGCGGCCGGTGGCTTGCAAGTGTCCGGCCGGGTCGGCGCAGATCCAGACGTCAGTGTAGGCGGGTGGAATGACCAGTGCGTTGATGCGCTGTATCTCTGCCTCGTCGCGAATGCGCTGACCATCTGTATCGAAGTAGGCGAACTTGCCTCGCAGGATCTTGCGGGTGAACCCTGGCTGAGAATCGTCGACGTAATGAAGTTCAGGCACTGCGGATGAACTGGCGGTCGGAGAGGGCATGGTCATGTTTCCAGGTCGGTTAACAACACTGACCACGCCGGCTCGAGCGGGTGCCAATTATTTCATGCCAGCACCGCAACGGCCTTGATCTGCGCCCAGAGTTGCTGTCCCGGGTGAAGCCTCATGTTGTCGTAGGAGTAGCGGGTAATACGCGCCAGCAGCGGTGTGCCGCCCGCATCGAGCCGCACCAGTACATGAGCCGTATTGTCGGCGGCGACTTCGCTGATCACGGTCACGGGCAAGCGGTTGAGAATGCTGCTTTGGTCATCCGCATGCAGGTTGAGGCTGACATCGCGTGCCTGCACCTTGACCCGCAATGTCTTGCCCTTTGCCAGTTCGGTGTGAGCAACGGTCAGGCGCAGGTCGCTGTTGGGCAGGGTGATGGTCAGTAGCTGGTAATGACTGTCGTAGGCGCTCACTGCGCCTTCGATCACCACGCCAGCATCGTCGCCCATGGCCAGCGGCAGATCGAGTCTGGCGAGGGTTTCTTCGATGGGGCCGCTGGCCAGGACGCTGCCTTCCTCTAGCAGCACCAGATGATCCGCCAGACGTGCAACTTCATCCTGAGAGTGGCTGACGTAGAGCATGGGGATTTCCAGTTCGTCATGCAGGCGTTCCAGGTACGGCAGGATTTCGTTCTTGCGCCGGGTATCCAGCGCAGCCAGCGGCTCGTCGAGCAGCATCAGGCGCGGGCTGGTCAGCAGGGCACGGGCGATACCGACCCTCTGGCGTTCGCCGCCTGAGAGTTTGTCCGGCAGGCGATCGAGCAGATGATCGATGCCCAGCAGGACGGTCGCGTGTTGCATCGGGATGCTGCGCTGGTTTTTGGGCGTTCGGTTCAGGCCGAATTCCAGGTTGCCGCGCACGGACAGGTGTGGGAACAGGCTGGCTTCCTGAAAGACATAGCCGATCGAGCGCTTGTGCGGTGCGAGGAATATGCCGTTGGCCGAGTCCTGCCAGACCTCGCCATTAACCTGGATAAACCCCTGTTGCGCTTTCTCCAGGCCGGCGATGCAGCGCAGGCAGGTGGTCTTGCCTGAGCCGGACGGGCCAAACAGCGCGGTCACGCCTGTGCCCGGCAAGTTCAGGTCAACATCCACCTTGAATGTGGGAAAAGCCATCTGCAGGCGAACGGCGATGGGCGATGCCATGAATCAACTCCAACCTGCTTTGGACTTGCCGCTTGAGTAGAGCGCCAAAAGAACCAGAAATGAAAAAATCAGCATGGCACCCGCCAGCCAGTGGGCTTGCAGGTATTCCATCGACTCGACGTGATCGAATATCTGCACCGACACAACGCGGGTTTTCTCGGGGATATTGCCGCCAATCATCAGTACCACGCCGAACTCGCCCACGGTATGGGCAAAGCCCAGGATGGCGCCGGTGATGAAGCCAGGTTTGGCCAGCGGCAGAATCACATGGAAAAAGGTGTCCCACGGGCCGGCTCGCAGGGTGGCAGCCACCTCCAGCGGGCGCGTGCCGATGGCCGCGAAGGCATTTTGCAAAGGCTGCACGACAAAGGGCATCGAGTACAGCACCGAGCCGATCACCAGCCCCGTGAAGCTGAACGTCAGGGTGCCCAGGCCAAGGCTCTGGGTGAGCTGGCCGACAAAGCCGTTAGGCCCCAACAGTATCAGCAGGTAAAAGCCGATGACCGTCGGTGGCAGCACCAGAGGCAAGGCCACCACTGCGCCTACCGGGCCTTTGAGCCAGGAGTCGGTTCTGGCCAGCCACATGGCGATGGGTGTACCGATCACCAGCAGGATGACGGTTGTCAGCGACGCCAGTTTCAGCGTCAGCCAGATAGCCGCGATATCGGCACTCCCCAGCGGCATTTACAGTTGATACCCGAAGGATTTGATGACACTGGCCGCTTGCGGGCCTTTGAGGTATTCCACCAGAGCCTTGGCGGCCGGGTTGTCCTTGCCTTTGTTGAGGATCACCGCGTCCTGTTTGATCGGGTCATGCAGTTCGGCAGGGACGATCCAGGCCGAGCCGCTGGTGAGTTTGTCATCCTTGTAGATCTGCGACAGGGCGACGAAACCCAGCTCGGCATTGCCGGTGGAGGCGAACTGATAGGCCTGGGTGATGTTCTGGCCTTCCACGATTTTGGCCTTGGTCGTCTCGATCAGCCCCAGCTTGCCCAGTACTTGCGTGGCAGCCAGGCCGTAGGGGGCGGTCTTGGGATTGGCGATGGACAGGTGCTGATACTGACCGGCCTTGAGCACGTCGCCCTTGCTGTCCACATAACCTTCTTTGGCCGACCACAGCGCCAGGGTGCCGACGGCATAGGTGAAGCGCGAGCCTTTGACGGTGTCGCCTTCCTGCTCAAGCCTGGCCGGGGTGGTGTCGTCGGCGGACAGGAATACCTCGAAAGGCGCGCCGTTCTTGATCTGGGTGTAAAACTGGCCTGTCGAGCCAAAGGCGGCGACCAGCTTGTGTCCGGTGTCTTTCTCGAAGTCCTTGGCGATGGCCTGGATCGGCGCCGTGAAGTTGGCAGCCACGGCGACCTGAACCTCACCGGCAAAGGCAGAAGTCATGCCCAGAGCCGCGGTGGCTGCAACCAGTGATCTGAGGGTGATGCGTGGCAGGAACGCTCGCATGAAACGGCTCCGGGATATTTTCAGGGGAGAATGGGCGCGACAGCCACAGGCAGTCCTTCGCTATATATTTAAATATATAGCGATGACGCATTCCCATGGAAGCGCTGTTTCACTTCCCGGAGAGTATTTTCAGCGCATTATCAGCCAGTTGCCGGGTCAGTTCGGCTGCCGACAGCTCATGCTTGATGCCGACGGCCTGGCCTGCCCACAGGTTCATGAAGTCGCCGTTACCCTGTGGCTCGGCCTTGGCACGAAGGGGGATCAATGCACCGCCAGCCAGAGGGAAGGCGGGCGCAAGCGGGCTCATGGGGCCGATTTCGCTCATGATCCGGTTGACGATGCCCCGCGCCGGGCGGCCCGTGAAGATGTTGGTCAAGGCCGTCTGGCTGTCCGTGGCGCTGCGCAGGGCCTGATGATGCAGCTTGCTGACCTTGGCTTCGGGGCAGAATAGATAAGCCGTGCCCACTTGCACCGCCGATGCGCCAAGAATGAAGGCCGCTGCGACACTTCGGCCTTCTGCAATACCGCCTGCGGCAATGACCGGCACGCTGACGGCGTTGGCAATTTGGGGGACCAGGGCAAAAGTGCCGACCTGGGTATGGAGCTGGTCGCTGAGGAACATGCCGCGATGGCCGCCTGCTTCATAGCCCATGGCAATAATCGCGTCGCAACCGTTGTTCTCAAGCCAGACCGCTTCTTCAACGGTGGTGGCCGAGGACAGGATCCTGGCGCCGGTCGCCCGGACTCTGTCCAGCAAGGCGCGTTCGGGAAGGCCGAAATGGAAGCTCACCACTTCAGGTTTCAGGGCTTCGACCAATGCGCAGCTATCGGCATCGAAAGGTGCCCGGCTTGAAACCGGAGTGGGGGCATCGTAATCGGCACCCAGTTCCTGATAGTAAGGCTGTAGCGCTTCTTTCCAGCGCGCGGCCTGTTCAGGGTCGGGCACAGGCGGTGTATGGCAGAAAAAGTTCAGGTTCAGTGGTGCCTGGCTGTGTTGGCGGATCAGCGCCACTTCTTCGCTGATCTGCTCCGGGCTCAGCATGGCGCAGGGCAGCGAGGCCAGCCCGCCGGCATTCCCGACGGCAATCGCCATGGCCGATCCCGTGGCCCCGGCCATGGGGGCTTGCAGGATGGGCAGGGTGATGGAGAGTAGATCAAGGATGCGGTTGTCAGGCCATGAACTCATGCCAGGGGCTCCCTATCGAAGGCAGTCAAACTGCTATTGAGCGCGCAGCCATCGCCTTTGGCAACCCTTCGATCAGATGTTGCCTCACATGGATTTGACTTTAGAGACGGTCGGTCTAATATTGCCGCCATGACGACATTATCCGATAAGCCCAGACGCCCCGGTCGCCCGCCCAAGGTGGACCGCGAAAACCTGGAAACCCGCGAAGCCCTGATTCGCCGAGGCCTTGAGGTCCTGACCGAGCAGGGCTACATGGCCACGGGCATCGATTACATCCTCAAGGAAGTGGGCGTTCCCAAAGGCTCCTTCTATCACTATTTTGCCAGCAAGGAAGTCTTTGGCCGTGCAGTGCTGGAGAGCTACGCCGGTTACTTCGCCCGTCGCCTGGACCGCTGGCTGCTGGATGAATCGCTTTCGCCGCTGGAGCGGCTGGTAGGGTTCGTGCAGAGTGCCAAGCACGGCATGGCGCGCCATGGTTATCGGCGTGGTTGCATGGTGGGTAATTTTGGTCAGGAAATCAGCGTCTTACCTGAATCCTTTCGCACTGAACTTGAAGATATCCTCCAGGATTGGCAGGCGAAACTTGCCCATTGTCTGAAGGCCGCCCAGCAGGCTGGCGAGCTGGCCAGGGATGCGGACTGCAATGAGCTGGCGGCTTTTTTCTGGATCGGCTGGGAAGGCGCGGTGCTGCGTGCGCGGCTGGTCAAAAGCGACAAACCCTTGAATACCTTTATTGCGGGCTTTCTTCGCGGCTTGCCGCAATGATTGCTCGGGTCTATTTAAAGACGATCGGTCTAAATTGGAGGTGCATATGTTCAAAGGCATTTTGATCAACAAGGACGAGCAAGGATATCGCGCCAGCCTGGCAGATATCGATGAATCCTCGCTGCCGCCGGGCGATGTCACGGTGCAGGTGTCCAGCAGCACCCTCAACTACAAAGATGCCCTGGCTATCACCGGTGCCAGCCCAGTGGTACGCAGTTTTCCCATGGTGCCGGGGATCGATCTGGCAGGGACGGTCGAAAGCAGCGAGTCGCCGGAATTCAAGGTGGGCGATCAGGTCCTGCTCAATGGCTGGGGTGTGGGTGAAGCCCATTGGGGTGGTCTGGCTGCCAGGGCACGGCTCAAGAGCCAGTGGCTGATTCCACTGCCCGAGGCGTTCACGCCAGCCCAGGCCATGGCCATCGGCACGGCGGGATACACCGCAATGCTTGCGGTTATCGCCTTGCAGAAACATGGCCTGACGCCCGACAGCGGCGATGTGCTGGTGACCGGTGCCAACGGTGGCGTGGGCAGCTTTGCGGTGGCCATTTTGGCCAGGCTCGGTTACCGGGTGGTGGCTTCGACGGGGCGTCCTGCGGAAAGTGAGTACCTGCAGCAACTGGGCGCGGCGCAAGTCATTGATCGGGCGACCTTGTCCGAACCGGGTCGCCCGTTGGCCAAAGAGCAGTGGGCGGCAGCCATCGATTCGGTCGGCAGCCATACGCTGGCCAACGTCTGCGCCGGCATTCGCTATCGCGGCATCGTCGCAGCCTGCGGTCTGGCCCAGGGCATGGAGTTTCCGGGATCGGTTGCGCCTTTCATCCTGCGCGGCGTAACCCTGGCCGGGATCGACAGTGTCAATCGCCCGCGAGCCGACCGCCTGGAAGCCTGGGCGCGTCTGGCTACTGATCTGGATGTTTTGCTGCTACCGCTGATCAGCCGTGAAATCGGCTTGAGCGAAGTCGTCGACATTGCGCCACGGCTGATTGCCGGTCAGGTGCGTGGCAGGCTGGTGGTGGATATCAATCGCTGACTCAGCGCGAAGTCCGTGATTTCCAGAATCTCGATCCGCTTCGCTGCCGGGTGCAGCGGATTGAGCAGGATATTGCGGGCTTGTGGCAGGGCCGAAGAAGGCACGATCAGGCCCAGTTGCTGGCTGCGCTTGAGCCAGGCCGTACCGAAATCCATGCTCTGGATATCGGCCGGGTTGCTGGCCCAGCTTTCGCCGAGGGGTTGCAGGTCGGGCTCGCAGTAAAGCTGTGGCTCGTCCGGCAGCTTCACCCGGACAAGTTTCAGCGCGATGCGCGGGACTTGGGTGCAGTGAATAACTGCTTCCAGGGCACAGATTGCAGCGCTCATGCCGAAGTACAAAGCCTTGTGCTCCCGATGATTCCAGCGCCCGCCATACAACGCTGCGCCCTGGCCGCTGAGGTCTGTGGCGAACGCTGGCGTGGTGATTCTCCAGGCCTCCATCAGACAACCCCGCCATGGGCGATAGCCGCCAGGGCCCGGCGTACTTGCTGGGCGCCGATCTCCGTTTCACACAAGCGCAAAGGGCGTTGATCTCCCAGGGCGGCATTGGCGGTCAGCATCCACTGGCTGGCCCGCTCCGGTGTTTCGAATACCTCCATGGCCTGGGTGGCAATCATGGCGATCCGGTCAAGACGCTCCGAGACGATCCGGTCCAGTGGCTGTTGCTGGCGCTGGCGACGTTCCAGAGTGGAGGTCGAGGCGTTCAGCAATTCTTCAAGGTGTTCATGGCTCAGCCTGAAAGCTTCGCGAACCGAACGGATCCACCCTGGAGCAAACCCTGCCTGGATATTCATCAGACGTTCATTTTCGCTGCGTTTACTGACCTGATTGGCAAGAAGCCAGAATTCGGCACCGGATTCGGTGCAGTGATGAGGGGCTGCGGGGGTGAACATCGGAATGCCTGTTTTTGCCGTGAGGAAACGGTCGAAAAACTATCGCAAACAGGCCATTCATCAAGCCGAAAGTTGTTACTGCCAATTGCCCGAAATCAAAAAAAAGCCATCGCACTCACGTGTGATGGCTTAAAAGATCTAACCAAAGGACTGATGAAGTAGAGCAGGTATTCAGGCCCTGCGATGCGGTTTCGCAGAGCTTTCAACGTGTTCTGTCATCGCGGGCACAGTAACACTGCCGGGACGTATTCAATTATCAGCAACAATGATAGTGATTATCATTGTTCACCCCTTGCGCGCCAATGCCTTGCAACGCCTGTCATGGGACTGTCTTTTGTTTGAAATGAAATACTTTGAATTAGATTCTCGAATACCTGTAAGAAGTTTTTCTCCCGATAAATGGGCTTCAAAACAGGTGAACGACTTACATGCAGCCATCCAGAAAATCGATGCAGCGCCCCTGACTTATCAGGCGATCCGATAGCCAACCCTTTCCCCCAAATTCATGCTTTGTCCCTCTACAACGCACGGATTTGAGCATGGAAAAGTTCGACATTCACCGTAAAACCAACTTCGACGCCCTGGTCAATGAATACGGGCTCGATGGCAGTCGTCTGCTGCCATGGGATGGTTATCCGATGCCATTTGCCGGGGGCTGGTGCGTCGTGCGCCCAGGCACCAGCAGTGAAGCCCATACCCAGATCGATCAGGAAATCTTCATCGCCATCAAGGGGCGTTCCAGGCTGGTGGTCGGTGATCGGGAAATGGAGTTTGCCGTGGGTGACATTGCGGCCATCCCCAAACACACCAATCACTACGTCATCAACGATTCCGATGAGGATTTTCATTTCTACGTGGTCTGGTGGGACATGAACTACGTGAATGCCTTCGTCGAGCAGCACAACGAGACGACGGGGTGCCTCAATGGCTAAGTTCATTGTGACCATCACACCGCCCACGCCCAACGGTGATCTGCACATCGGCCATATCGCCGGGCCGTTTCTGGCAGCAGACGTCTTCACCCGTGTTCAGCGCCAGCGCGGCCATGACTGCGTGCTGGTTTCCTACTCGGACGACTATCAGTCCTACATGCTGCGCAAAGGCATGGAGCTGGGTGTCGATCCGGTGGAGCTGGCCAATCGCAACTCGGACCGCATCGAGGCGTCACTGGCGGCCATCAACATCAAGCCCGACAACTGGATGCGCCCTTACCGCAATCCGTGGTTCGAGCAGGCAGTTGGCGAGGTGTTCGACAAGGTCCGAAAATCCGGCTTCATCGAGTTTCGCGATGCCGAAGAGCCGTATTGCCCTGACTGTCGAGTATGGGGCTATGAAGCCTTTGCCCGGGGCAATTGCAACTATTGCGGGGCCGAGTCCGACGCCAGCCAGTGCGAAAACTGCGCTCAGGCGCCCGATGCCGCGCTGATGACCGGTCTGCACTGCAAACTGTGCAAGCAGCCGTCCCAATGGAAATCCACCCATCGTGCCTTCATGAAGCTGGCGGCGTTCAAGCCGGTTCTGCGCGACAGGCTGCTGGGCCGCAAATGGCGCAAGCCCCTGGACAACTGGCTGCGGGAAACCGTTGAACACCTGCATGACTGGGGTGTGACGCGCCCTGAAGATGGCGGGCTCGATCTTGAGGCCGATGGTTCCTGCCGGGTGCATACCTGGTTCATGGGGCTGGCGGGTTACATGGCGGCTTTTCGCGAGTATGCGGAGCAGGCCGGACGTCCCGAACTGTTCCGCCAGTACTGGCAATCGGGGCAGGGGACGCTGGTGCATTTTCTGGGTTTCGACTGCGTATTCAGCCACGCCATCGTTTACCCGGCGCAGCTTTCTGCAATGGATGACATCAAGGTCAATCAGCGTTTCATTCCCAACCAGTTCCTCAAGCTCGATGGCCTGAACCTGTCCACCAGCCGCAACCATGCCATCTGGGTCGGGGATCTGGCCCGCGAGGCCTGCGCGGACAGCGCCCGTCTGTACCTGGCCAGTATTGCTCCAGAGGAAAGCGAAGGTGATTTCCGCCTGCAGCACTTCCTGCAATGGCGCCAACGTGTGTTCAACGAGTTCTTCCCGGCCTTGCTGGAAGCCGGGCAGCGTTGCGATGACTGCTGGTGGAGCGGCATCTGCGGCCAGGACGCCGGTTTGCTTGAGGCGCTGCGCCTGCAATGGCTCAAGGCTTCAGATCCCGAACATTTCTCGATGAAGGGCATGGCTCAGGTGCTGCTGGATGTGATTGCCATCACGGCTGCGCGCCTTGCCGAAGGGCGTCCGGTGATTCATCTGGCGGCGTTCCTGGCGGTGATCGGCAAGCCGCTGATACCGCAGATGTCGGCGGGCATCGTCACGGCATTCGGGCTGCCCGAAGCGCGGGTCAACGCCACGGTCATGTCCGGCTCGGCCGCTGAATACTCCATCTGAGCAGGAACATCCCGATGTTCATCGATTATGAAATTGCGGTGATCGGCGCTGGCATCGTGGGTGCCAGCATTGCCGCGAAACTGAGCAGTACGGGTGTTTCCGTGGCACTGATCGACAAGGGCGCTGCCGGAGCCCTGGGTTCCAGCAGCTATTCCGGCGGGCTGGTGCGCCTGTATGACGCCGACCCGATGCTGATGGAACTGGCGGCGTATTCCATTGGCTTGATGGATGAAGGCGTCTTCGCCACGACCTATTCCAATGCATTGCGCCGTACCGGCGTGATTTATCGCGTTGCGCCGGATCGACTGGAGGATGTCTGGAGCGCTATTCGCCAGCACGCCAGAGTGCGCTACCCGATGCATCTGGTCGGCACCCATGAACTTGACGGCGTGCATTATCCGCACTGTCACAAGGAGCCGCGGGTCAATCTGTTCGAGCCCCGTGCCAGTGTGGGGAATGTGCGTCAGGCCGTGGCCCTGTTGAGCAATGTGGTCCGCCAGTACGGGTTGTTGCTGGAGCACAGTGAAGTCAGGTCCATCGACTGCCGTTCCAGTCACGACGTGCGCATCGAACTGGGCAGCGCCACCTTGCGCTGCCGGGCGGTGGTGATTGCAGCCGGTGCCTGGAGCCCGGATCTGCTGCCAGGCATGGACTTCGGACTTGAAACCCGCTCGATCCCCCTGGCGCGAGTGATGACCGAAAGCACCTGGTTGATGCCGGTGATCGATGCGGTCACCCAAGCTTACGGGATTCCCCTGACCCGCAATATCGTGCAGACCGGCTGTGGCTTGCGAGAGGCGGGTGCCTGGCCGGAAAGTCTTGCCCTGCCTGATGAGCGTCATGCTCTGGACGCCAGCCAGCGTGTGCAGCAACTGTCGGCCTCCACCGGGCTGATCAGCGTGCTGGATGTGCTGCCGGGCTTTGACAGCTACAGCCCCGATGGCAGGCCGCTGGTGGGATTCTGCGGCGAGCACAGCCCGGTTTACATGGCAACGGGGATGTCCGGGCTTGGCTTCAAGCTTGCCCCGGCGATTGCGCAGATCGCCTACGACCAGTTGCGCAGTCATCTGGCAGGCCAGGAGCTGAGCAGTGACTGGTCGGCCCTTTCACCGGCCCGCGCCCGCAATGACTCCGCCGATCCGGGCGTACAGCCATGACCCCAGTGCAGAAGTACCGCGCTCTGCGGGTTGGCGTGAGTGCGTTGTTCGACCCCAATGACACGCCTCATGCCCGAACCTTTTTGCGGGCGCTGGCTGTAGCCCGCAACTTCATTGCCGGGCTGGACCGGGTGGAGTGGCGTTTTCTCGACGATGGCGCCAATGCCGCACGGGGGGCCGAGGTGGCGCGACAGATGATCGACTGGGAAGTCGACCTGGTGGTCGGGCATTTCTCTTCCGATGCAGCACTGGGTGCCGCGCCACTCTATCAGCAGGCGGGAATCCCCTTGCTGACGCCTGCCGCCACCATTGACTGCCTGACGCTGGAGCACCCCAACGTCTTTCGCTTTTGCCCGTCGGATCGACAACTGGCCAGTGATCTGCTGGCCTGGCTGAAAACCCGGGACTGGCAGGTTCTGCATATCGACGCCGACGGTAGCGCCCACGGTCAGGCATTGGCCAGTGCCATCGACGTTGCCGCCAGACAGGCGGGGTTGCGCCGGGTTTTCGAGCCCGATCAGGCCCAGGTGGAAGTCTTCGCCGGACGCTTGCAGGCCAGCCGCGAGCACTGGCTTGCACGACGCCAGTCGGGCAGCACGCGACCTCTGGTGCTCACCGACGACGCCGCATCGCCTTATCTGGGCCATGCACAGGCGGATGACCGCGACACCTATGTCATCGGTTTCGGTGTAGCAGGGCTGGCTGAAGAGCCGGAAAGCTCTTCGGGTCAGGCAACGGATCTTCATCAGCAACTGTACGGCGCAATGCCGCAAACCTATTACCGCGAAAGCCTGCTGATGTTCTACGTGCTTGGGGTCTTGGCCAACAGCACCTTGCGCAAAGCCGAACTGTCGGCTGCCTTGAGCAACACCCTTTTCAACACGCCGCTGGGCCTCGTCGGTTTCGACCGGGGCGAATGCCGGGGGGCGTTCAACAGTGTCTGGAAACTGGGCGAGAGAGGGCTCGTCCCCGTGACCGAATAACGCAACACCTCTATCTGCTTACTGCCATTTACTCCAGTTCTAAGGATGGTTCTTCAATGGGTAACTTAGCACCACACATGTTTAATACCGATGCGGTCTGTATTGGTTTCGGACCTGCCGGTATTGCACTTTCCTGTGTGTTTGAAGATGCACGGGAAGTGGATGATCCGCTGTCTCGCCTGACGGTCCGTTATCTTGAAGCCGCGCCGGATACTCAATGGCATCGCGAGCTTCTGCTGGCCGGGACCGATATTAATCACCATGTCTTTCGCGATCTGGTAACGCCACGCAATCCCCGCAGCCGCTTTTCGTTCGCCATGTACCTGAAAAGCCAGGGCCGTATGTTCGACTTCGGTCTGCTGGGGCGTCCTGCCAGCCGCCATGAGTGGTCGGACTATCTCGCCTGGGTTTCCCGGCAAGTCGACAGCCACACCCGTTTCAATGCGCCCGTCACTGAAATCCTGCCGGTCATTCGTGACGGTCGCTTGTGCGAGGTGCAGGTCAAGACGCCGGATGCCAGTTTCAACACACGCAATATCGTGCTCTCCAGCGGCAGTGCGCCAAGAGTTCCGGTGGAGTTCCAGGCGCTGCTTGGCCCGACCCTGTTCCATACCTCGCAGTTTCTGACCCGCCTGAAAGCCTTTGGCGACCGGCTGCCCAAGCGCTGGCTGGTGCTGGGTTCCGGGCAGAGCGCCAGTGAGTCGGTGCTGGAGCTGATCGGACGCGACAGCAGCATCGAGGTGCATTCGGTTCATCGCTCCGCTGGCTTCAAGCTGACTCAACTGGGCCAGTTCCCCAACCGGGTTTTCGCCCCGGATCATGTGGATTACTTCCACGACCTGAACCCGGCAGCACGCCACCGTTTTCTCGACTGGAGCCGGTCGACCAACTACGCCGGTATCGATCCGGATGAGAGCCAGAAACTGTTCTCGATGATCTACGAAGACACCATTGCCGGTCGCAAGCGTTTGCAGACCTATGATTACCGGATCATTTCCCGGGTGGAAAAAACCGACCAGGGCTATCGCGTGGCACTGACCGACACCTTCAGCCAGCGCACTGAACTGCTGGAAGTGGACGTGATCGTGCTGGGCACGGGCTACCAGCAGTATCTGATTCCGCCGTTGCTGAGCAACCTGCAGCCCTGGCTCAAGGCTGATCTGGACGGCGGCCTGATCATCGACAGGAATTACAACGTCGCCACTCAGGGCGAGTGTGACGTGAGCGTCTGGGTCAACGGCCTGTCCGAGCGTACCCATGGCATCAGCGACAGCCAGTCGTTTTCCCTGATGGCGTTGCGTGCCGAGCGCATCGCCAACGCCCTTGGACAAACCCTCGACTCCCTGGCCGATGCCCCGCTCCTGACACAGTGAAGTGATCCTCATGTACGACAATATCTGCGATATCGTTCACGACCAGGCCTTTCTCAAGGTCGCAGGTCTGGGGCATGATTTTTTCCTGAAAATGGAATCGCTCAACCCGGCAGGCTCCATCAAGCTCAAGACCGCCGTGGGCCTGGTAGATGATCTTCAGACCCGCGGCCTGATCGGCCCGGACACCATCCTGATCGAGTCCTCGTCCGGCAACCTGGGTGTGGCCCTGGCGATGATCTGCGCCGAGCGCTCCATCAGGTTCACCTGTGTGGTCGACCCCAACAGCTCCAATCACAACATCCGCATGATGCGCACTTATGGCGCCGAAGTGATCCAGGTCGATACGCCGGACGCCAATGGCGGTTTTCTGGGGACGCGCATTGCTTTGATCCGTGACAAGGTCGGCAGCGACTCGCGCTATGTCTGGCTCAACCAGTATGAAAATGCGGCCAACCCCCGGGCCCATGCGCGCACGACGGCGCGTTCCATCGGCCGACATTTCGGTCATGTGGATTACCTGTTCGTGGGGGCTGGCACCACCGGAACCCTGATGGGCTGCGTGCAGTATTTTCAGCGTCATCACCCCACGACCAAGATCATTGCCGTGGACAGTGTCGGCTCGGTGACTTTCAACACACCCGCCAGTCGGCGCTTCATTCCGGGGCTGGGCACCAGCCAGCGACCGCCGATCTTCAACGCCGAAGGCATTCATGCCCTGGAAATGGTGCCCGAATCGCGCACCGTTGCCATGTGCCGGGTATTGGCGCGCAGCAAAGGCTTGCTGGTCGGTGGTTCGACCGCCACGGTGATAGCGGCCGTGCATGCCTGGCGCGAGCGCATCGAGCCGGGTGCGGTGGTGGTGGCGTTGTCGCCGGACTGGGGCGAGCGTTATCTGGACACGCTTTACGACGATCAATGGGTCGAGCAGCGCTTTGGCAGTGAAGTGCTGAACATGACCCTGGCGGACATGCCGATCGTACCCGAGTGGACCACTTATCTGGCCACCGAACGCCTGCGCCAGACGCCGTTTCATGTAGTGGATGGCGAGGCAGTGGCGCGGATTCTGGCGGACGATCCCCAGGCCTGCATCGACGATGTACAGCGTGCGTATCTGGAGCATGAAGCGGGGCGCTCCATCAATCCCGACAGCTATTTCCTGCGCTTCCCCCAGGCCCCGGCCAATCGCATCATCGCCTTGCCGGCCAGCCTGTCGGGTGAACAGCCGGTGAGTGGCATCAAGTGGATTTCCAGCTTTCCCGGCAATATCGACACGGGCTTGCAGCGTGCCTCGGCGGTGCTGATCCTCAACGACCCGCTGACCGGCTACGCCTTCGCCTGTCTGGAAGCTTCGCGCATCAGCGCCATGCGGACGGCGGCCTCGGCAGTGCTGGGCGCGCGCTGGTTGAACCGGCAGCAACGCAGCGTCCGTCGCATCGCCTTTATCGGCGCAGGGTTCATTGCCCGCACGATTCTGGACATGTTCGTCAGCGATGGCTGGACGATGGATGACGTCAGCGTATTCGACAAGCATGTGGAATCGGCTCTGGCGTTGATCGAACACGCTTCGACCCGTCATCAACTCACCAGTCACCCGGCGGATCTGGAAAGCAGTCTGCAGGCCGATGTGGTGGTATTTGCGACCACCGCGCCAAGCCCTTACGTAGAGGAGTACCCGTTCCGTCCCGAGCAGGTCATCCTCAATATTTCATTGCGGGATCTGGGGCCAAAGGTCATTGCTGGCGCCAACAATATCCTCGATGACGTGGAGCACTGCCTCAAGGCCCAGACCTCGCCGGATCTTGCGGTGCAGCATTATCAGGATCGCTCGTTCATTACCGGCACCCTGGCGCAACTGATGCTGGGCCAGGTCGAGCTGAAGCCGGACCGGGCGTCGATCTTTTCGCCGTTCGGGCTCGGGGTGCTGGATCTGGCCGTGGGCCAGCGGGTGTATCAGCAGGCGATCACCGACTGCACGGCATTGTCCGTGCCCCGATTCTTCTTTGAATCGAATCGGTGGTGACGGTCATGCAGACTCTTTCCATCGAACGTTTTGTTGATGATCACGCTCCTGTTGTCGAGCCTGAGACACGCAAAATCGCCATTATCGGCATGGGCTCCAGAGGGCTGAGCATTCTGGAGCAGTTGATTGGCATGGCTCGCGATGACCGGAGCCAGCGCTGGCTGATCGACGTCTTCGACCCGCAACTGCCCGGCAGCGGCTTGCACCTGGTCGAGCAGCCGGATTACCTGATGCTCAACACCATGGCTGGCCAGTTGTCGGCGTTCTCCAGTGCCTATCCGGTCTGCGAGCCGGCGGGCATGACCTTTCTGCAATGGTGTACCGCCCATGACGTGCGTCTGAATGAACGTGGCCATACCAGTGACGACGAGCACGCTCGGCCCATCGGGTTTGGCGATTTTGTGCCGCGCAAGTTGCTGGGCCGCTATCTGCAGGACAGCTACCGGTTTTTGCTGGAGCAGTGCCCGGCCCATGTTCAGGTGCGCCATGATCCGCAGGCAGTGACGGGGTGTCAGCCCTTGTCGGATACGTCGGGTTTTCGGTTGCAGACTGCCAATGGCAGGTCATTCACCACCGAAGCAGTGTTTCTCACCAGCGGGCATGCGCCTGAAACACGCGAAGAACAGGCAGTGGGCGAGCACGTTGCCATCGAAGGCCTTGGGCTGACGGCCATGGACACCCTCGCCGGATTGACTGAGGGCCGAGGCGGGCGCTATGAGCGCGACGCTGGCTTTGCTGGCTGGCGTTACATTGCTTCGGGGCGTGAGCCGCACATCAGCCTGTTTTCCCGTTCGGGGCTGGCGTTCCATGCCCGGCCACAATGGAGCCCGGCCAGCAGTGAAAGATTACCCAGGCTGTTTTTCACGGCCCAGGCCATCGAGGTCTTGCGACAGCAGAGCGCGACCGGGCAACTGGATTTCGAGCAGGACATTCTGCCGCTGATCGAAGACGAAATGCGCGGGGTGTTCTATCAGGCCAGGGTCCGGCTTGAGTCGCCCGATCAACTGGCGTCTGTTCAGCAACGGCTGCGGGATGCAAAAAATCCCCGGTTGCGAGAGACGTTGTTCGTCCGTCTGGCCGCAGAGTGGGGCGAGTTCGAGCCTGCTCGATGGCTGCCAACCCGGCGCTGGACGGGGCAGGCCAGTGATTACAGTCAGTGGTATCGCGACTGGATCGAACATGACCTGGCGCTCAGTCGTCGAGGCATTGCACAGAGTCCGGTGAAGCAGGCTTTGGAAGTCTGGCGCGATTACCGGGATCTGCTGCGCATGCTGGTGGACCGCAACGGGCTGACGCCAGCCTCGACCCTCGAGTTCTATGGCACCTGGGCCGGGCTTTCCAATCGACTGGTCGGTGGCCCGCAAAAAGAGCGTTACGAAGACCTGCTGGCCTTGATGGATGCCGGTGTCGTCCAGGTACTGCCGCCGATGGAGGAGGCGGGCTGTTCGGGTTTCGACAGGGTCATCAATGCCCGGGTCCCCCACAGCGGCCTGTCCCGCAACCCTCAGGGCCTGATTGGCGATTTGCAGCGTCAGGGGCTGGTTCGCGCCGCCCATGCCTATCCCGCCGACGGCATCGAGACGGACAGCGTCGGCCGGGCGCTGAGTGCCGATGGTTCGGTCCAGCAAAGGCTCTGGGTTCTGGGGCCTGCCGTCGAGGGCTGCACTTTCTATAACCACTATGTCCCCACGCCGGACCCAGGCTGCCGCGCGCTCATCGAAGCGCGACGGGCTGTCGAGTCCTGCATGAATGCATTGGGTGTTAACGCTTCAACAGCCGCCAGGTTGTAACTCGCCACATTACTGATTGAATTGAACAGGATAACTTTTCATGTACGAGATCACGTTGTTGACCGCGCTCGCCGGTGCTTTCATCGTTCTGATTATCAGCCCCGGTCCCAACTTTCTGGTCATTACCCAACTTTCATTCAGCCAGTCCCGACAACAGGGGATATGCGCCGGGCTGGGTGTGGCGTCGGGAAGCATCATCTGGGCATTGCTGGCGGCTACCAGCCTGGGGCTGATCTTTCAGCAACTGCCCTGGTTGCAGCCTGCTTTGCAGTTGCTCGGCGGCACTTACCTGACCTGGCTGGGCAGCAAAAGCCTGCGCAGCGCGGGCAGTCAGCCCAAGCCGCGTGATATCCAGGCCCTGGGCATCGGCAGTCTGGGTCGCGCCTACCGTTTTGGCCTGCTGACCAATATGACCAATCCCAAGGCCCTGGCTTTCTATACCAGCGTATTTACCACCGTCACCACGCCGGGTATGCCGATGTGGGTGCGTACTGCCGGGGTTTCGATCATCGCGATCCTGGCCATTTCCTGGTTTGTCTTGCTGGCGACGCTGTTTTCGATTCCGGCGGTTCAGGCGCGTTATCAGCGCATGAAGAAGGCCATCGACATCATTACCGGGCTGTTCATGATCGTGTTCGGTCTGCGACTGCTGTTCGGTTTATTGCCTGCCGGTTTCATCGGCTGAAGCAACTAGCGCCTCAATAAGGAATAGACCTATGCACACTAACGACTGGAACTATCCCACTTCGATCCGGGTGGGCGCGGGGCGTGTCAGAGAGTTGGCCGATGCCTGCCGTGCCACAGGGATCAAGCGTCCGTTGCTGATTACCGATACGTTTCTGGGCAGCACCGACATGATCCACAGCGCCTTGGCCGATTGCCGCGAAGCGCTGGGCTACTGCGGCCTGTTCGATCAGGTCAAGGGCAACCCCACCGGCGACAATGTCGCCAATGGCTTGCAGGCTTACAAGTCGGGAGGGCATGACGGTGTCATCGCCTTTGGTGGCGGTTCGGCGCTGGATGCGGCCAAGGCGGTGGCGCTGATGTCGGGGCAGGCTCGTCCGCTCTGGGATTTCGAGGACATCGGCCAGAACCATCTGCGGGCCGATCCTCTGGGGATTGCACCGGTCATTGCCTTGCCCACTACGGCGGGCACGGGCTCGGAAGTCGGGCGGGCGTCGGTGATTACCGATGAGGCGGCGCGGGTCAAACGCACCATTCTGCATATCCGCATGCTGCCGCGCATTGCGATTCTGGATGCAAACCTGACTCTGGATCTGCCAGCGCAACTGACTGCGGCGACTGGCGCTGACGCGCTGACCCATTGCATGGAAGCCTATTGCTCGCCGGTCTATCACCCGATGGCCGAGGCCGTGGCGGTCAAGGGCATGCAATTGATCAAGGTTCACTTGCCCAGAGTCGTGGCGGATGGTCACGATCTTGAGGCTCGCCAGCAGATGCTGGTGGCTTCAAGCATGGGTGCGGCGGCCTTCCAGCGGGGGCTGGGCGGCGTGCATGCCATCGCCCAGAGCCTGGGTGCCTTGTATGACCTGCACCACGGTTTGCTCAATGCCATTTTGTTGCCTTATGTGCTGCAAGCCAATGAGTCGGCCCTGACCCCGCAAATGGACGATCTGGCGGTTTACCTGCGCCTGCCCAGGTCGGGCTTCGAGGGTGTCATGGAGTGGCTGTTGCAACTGCGCGAAGAAATCGGCATTCCCCACACCCTGGGAGCCATTGGCATCGATGA
The DNA here is from genome assembly GCF_018968705.1 of Pseudomonas lijiangensis. Lineage (NCBI taxonomy): Bacteria > Pseudomonadati > Pseudomonadota > Gammaproteobacteria > Pseudomonadales > Pseudomonadaceae > Pseudomonas > Pseudomonas lijiangensis. The sequence goes on along the minus strand of NZ_CP076668.1, from coordinate 3,199,520 downwards.
GCGGGATGCGGAGCTGGTGGGGCGTATGGCCTTTGCCGATGGCTGTTCGCATACCAACCCGATCCGTCATTCGGCGCAGGCCTATTCGCAGATATTCATTCATGCAGTCAGAGGGCAGTAGCGTATGCCCTTTATCGATGGGCCGGTCATCAAGCGTCTGGCCGACGTCTGGCATGGTGTTGTCGATCAGGGCTCGATTGTGGGCGGTGTGCTGGTGGTGGCTCAGGAGGGCGAGATTCGCTACGCCTCCGCTCGTGGCTGGGCGGATCGTGAAAGCCGCATAACGGTCGAGCGCGATACACGGTTTCGTCTGGCGTCGCTGACCAAGCTGCTGACCTCGGTCACGGCTTTGCGTCTCTGCGAGCTGGGAGTCCTGTCGCTGGAGGCGCCGGTGACGACCTGGCTCAAGGACTTTCGTCCGCAACTGGCCGATGGTCGAGAGCCGGTCATCACCTTGAGGCATTTGCTGTCGCACACCGCCGGTCTGAGCTATGGCTTCGAGCAACCACCGGGCAATGCCTATGCTCTGGCCGGTGTGTCGGACGGGCTGGACCTTGTTGCCATGGACCTGCAACAGAACCTGCAACGTCTGGCCAGTGTGCCTCTGCTGTTCGAGCCAGGCATGGCCTGGGGATATTCGCTGGCCACGGATGTGGTGGGCGCTGTTATCGAACAGGCCACCGACCTTGCATTGCCGCAAGCGATAGCCCGTTGGGTAACGGAGCCATTGGCCATGAATGCGACAGGGTTCAGCCCCGATGACGATCAACGGCTGGCCAGTGCCTACAAGGACGGGAGGAGTGGTCCCGAACGTGTGGGCCGTCATGATCTGCTGGCGCTCGACAGCGGTCATGCCTGGCTGTCGTCGAGCCGTGCCTTTGAGCCAGAGGCCTATGCTTCTGGTGGCGCAGGCATGCTGGGCACTGCCGATGATTATCTGCGCCTGCTGGAATGCCTACGTCTGGGCGGTTCACCGATATTGACCGCCGCGAGTACCGCCAGCCTGTTGGGCAATGCGATTGGCGAGACGGGCCTGGCGGGCAGGGGAGCCGGCTGGAAGTTCGGCCTTGGCCCGGTGGTCCTGACCGATCCCGCGCTGGCCAAGCATCCCCAGAGCGCGGGTACCTGGTCTTGGTGTGGTTTATATGGCTGTCATTACTGGGTCGATCCGCAGGCCGGGATCAGCCTGGTTGCCCTGACCAATACCGCCGTGGCCGGTGCATGGGGGGTATTGGCCGATGGGCTGGTCGGGGCCATCTACCAAGGACATGAATCAATTTGTGGGAGGCAGCTTGCTGGCGACTTCAGCGTATGACGCGGAATATTTGTCGGATTTCACGCCTCTGTCGCCAGCAAGCTGCCTCCCACAAGTTTGTCATGTGCCTTGACTGATCGGCATTGGCCAATATCAGGCCCTGGCAAACTGCTTGCGGTAGCTGCTGGGGCTGATACCCACCAGATTGCGGAAATGTCGGCGGAAGGACTCTTCCGAGCCGAAGCCTGCTCTGTCTACCACCTCATTGAGGCGGATTCGCGAAGATTCCAGCAATTCCTTGGCGTAGGCGATGCGTTCGCCCAGCAGCCAGTCATAAGGCGTCAGTCCGGTGCTTTCCATGAAGCTGCGGTGCAGGGTGCGGGTACTGACGGCGGCGCGGGAGGCCATTTCCTTGATGGTGTGCGGGCGCTGCAAGTCGCTGCGGATCCAGTCCATCAGGTTGGAGATCGGCCCGTCGGCGGCTGCAACCAGCTGCCGTGAAGCGTATTGCGATTGTCCGCCTTCGCGATGGGGCGGGATCACCATGCGTTGCGCCACCATGTTGGCGACCCGGGAGCCGTGATCGTTACGCACCAGATGCAGCATCATGTCCAGGCCAGCGGCAGAGCCGGCAGCGGTGACGATACTGCCCTGATCGACATACAGCTCGTTCGGTTGAATGGTCAGGCCCGGATACATGGTTGCCAGCAGGTCGGTGTAACGCCAGTGAGTGGTCACCTTGTGCCCGTCGAGCAGACCGGCCGCCGCAAGCACAAAGGCACCCGTGCAGATCGAGCAGATGCGTGCCCCACGAGCATGGGCTGCCTGAAGCTGTTCGATAAGCCGTTGCGGGATGGCGGATTCCACTCCACGCCAGCCGGGCACGATGATGGTGTCGGCGTTTTCCAGCAGCACGTCACCGGGCGTCGGCACGATGGTAATGCCGCCAGCGGCCGTGATCGGGCCATCATCCACCGGAAAGGTTGCGAACTCATACCAGTTGACGCCCAGCTCAGGCCGTTTCAGGGCGAAGACTTCCACCGTGCAGCCAAATTCGAAGGTGCAGAGCTGGTTATAGATGAGGGCAACGACGAGATGATTTTTCATGGCGCGATGTTACCGGATATTGGCATTACCGACAGTAGTTCGGTGTGATGCTACTGGGTAATCTGGCGGCTGTCACCAAGTACTCTGGAGCCCCCTTCATGTCACTCAATATCGGTATCTACGTCTATGACGACGTCGAAGTCCTTGACTTCGCAGGGCCCTATGAAGTGTTCACCACCGCCACACGCATGCACGCACGCAAGAGCCGCGACGAACGGCCACTGTTCAACGTATTCACCATCGGCCGAAGCACCGCTTCGGTACGCGCCAGGGCTGGCCTGAAGGTCGACCCGGACTATTCGATTCACGATCATCCCGCCATGGATTGCCTGATCGTACCGGGCGGCGTGGTCAATGCCGAACTGGAAAAACCCGATGTCATCCACTGGATCAGCGATCAGTCCGTACCCGGTCGTGTGGTTGCCGCCGTTTGCACCGGAGCCTTCATGCTGGCCAAGACCGGCAAACTGGCAGGCAAGCAGGTCACCACTCACTGGGAAGACATCGCCGACCTCAAGGAAATGTTCCCCTCCATCGACGTACTGAGCACCCTGCGCTGGGTCGACGAAGGTGCATTCGTGACGTCGGCGGGCATTTCCGCCGGTATCGACATGAGCCTGCACCTGGTTGAACGCCTGCACAGTCGCGAACTGGCGGAACGTACTGCACTGCAACTAGACTTCGACTGGACCGAAAACGACTAAGTAATCCTGCCATCCCGTCCTTTTTCTGTTTTTTCGGAAGCATCGGTGCCGATATTCCCTCTGGCTGTCAGTCTGTCAGCCGGACGGGAGCATCACTGATTTCGTCACGCACTTGTGCGTAACGCGCCTTTCTCGAAAAATGCAGCGGTCGCTTTACCCCGTCTGACACATCCTTCTGAACTGTCCTGTGGCAGGCATCGGGATTGCGTTTGCGGGGCTTCTTGTATTCCCTTCACCAACCTGCTCAATTGCAGGCCCGCGCCCATTTCGCCACGTCCAGAGTGCAGGAAATATGAAAACCCATTTCTTCAAAGTCGTTCAAGCCGTTGCATTGCATGGTTCTTTCTCGGAGGCTGCGGCCATCCTGGGTTGTAGTCAGTCCAATATCAGTTACGCCATCAAGGAGGTTGAGGATTTTTTCGAAAAACGCCTGTTCATCCGCAGCCGTACAGGCTGCACCCTGACCCCGGAAGGAAAAGTCATCACCCAGACTCTTGGAAACATCGTGGCGACGCTTGAACAACTAAAAAAAATGGGGCCAGCGGTAGCGTAACGATTCACTATTTCACCCACATTCTCGAAACGAGCCTGGACACATCCCTGGATTTCCTGGCCCGGATTTACCCCGATATCCATTTGAGCGTTGTGCACAGCAACGAGCAGAACCCTTCCCTGGAGCCCTTGAGAAAAGAGCTGGCCGATATCCTGATTCTGCCCAGCACCGTGCTGAGCGAGCACTATATCGAGCATCATCACTGGTCCGACTATTACGTGCTGGCGTGTGCCAAGAGTCGGCAGCCTTCCATGCGCAGTTTCACCGAGCTTTCCCAGACCGTGCGCTATGTCGCGTGGCGTCATCCAGGTCTGGAGCGGCTGCACAACCAATTGGCATCCGCCCAGTTGCGCCTCAGCCATCGCGGCGAACTCAGTTGCGTGCAAACGCTGCTGGACCTGATTGCCAAGGGGCACTGCATCTCGATTCTGCCCAGTGCTTTGCTGGCCGGTCGTTTCAGGGATCTTGAGCTCGTTGCGCTGCCGTCGATGATCATGCGCCATATCAGCGTCGTCGCACGGCCCACATCGCTGCTGTCCAATGCGTCCAATGCGGTGCTGCAGACCCTGAAAAAGCCGTCTCTTGTTCCGGTTCAGCGCATGGCCACGTAAAACCGGATGCAACGTTTTCCATCGCTGGCGCTCATACCCATAGGTAGTGAATTCGGGACAGGTCGCCTGCGGTCTGTTTTGAGCTAATGGACGTGGGGATGACTGAACCTATGACGACACCGGACAAGCAGTATCTGGACTGGCTGGTTGAACAATCGATGCTCAATACCGCACGGCAGCGTGCCAAGACCTATGGCGGGCAGGGCAGGTTATGGCAGCGACCTTTTGCCCAGGCGCGTCCCAGGGATGCTTCGGCGATAGCCTCTGTCTGGTTCACGGCGTATCCGGCGTCAATCATCACCCGCGAGGGCGGTTCGGTTCTGGAGGCTCTGGGGGATGAGGCGCTTTGGCACTCATTGTCCGAGATCGGCATCCAGGGCATTCATAACGGACCGCTCAAGCTTTCCGGTGGCCTGCAAGGCCGCAATCTCACGCCCAGCATCGATGGCAATTTCGACAGGATCAGTTTCGGGATTGATCCGCAACTGGGGACCGAAGCCCAGTTGCTGAACCTCAGCCGCATTGCTGCCGCGCACAATGCGGTCATCATCGATGACGTGATTCCGTCACACACCGGCAAAGGCGCCGATTTCCGTCTGGCGGAGATGGCTTACGAGGATTATCCCGGCCTTTATCACATGGTCGAGATCCGTGAGGAAGACTGGTCTCTGCTGCCGGATGTACCTGCGGGACGCGATGCGATCAACCTGATGCCCGAGGTGGTGGATCAGCTTCGGGACAAGCATTACATCGTCGGACAATTGCAGCGGGTCATTTTCTTCGAGCCGGGCGTCAAGGAAACCGACTGGAGTGCCACGGCCGTGGTTCATGGCGTGGATGGCAAGGCCCGGCGCTGGGTCTACCTGCATTACTTCAAGGAAGGCCAGCCCTCGCTCAACTGGCTGGACCCAAGCTTTGCCGCGCAACAGATGATCATCGGCGACGCGCTGCATGCCATCGATGTCATGGGCGCCAGGGTTCTGCGCCTGGATGCCAACGGTTTTCTGGGGGTGGAGCGCAAGGCCGAAGGCACGGCCTGGTCGGAAAGCCATCCGCTGTCCATTACCGGTAACCAGTTGCTGGGTGGCGCAATCCGTAAGGCGGGCGGTTTCAGCTTTCAGGAGCTGAACCTGACTCTGGATGACATCGCGGCCATGTCCCATGGCGGCGCCGACCTGTCCTATGACTTCATTACCCGGCCTGCCTATCAGCATGCGCTGGTGACCGGTACTACGGAGTTTCTGCGCCTGATGCTGCGTCAGGTGCATGCGTTCGGCATCGATCCGGCGTCGTTGATCCATGCGTTGCAGAACCATGATGAACTGACCCTGGAACTGGTGCATTTCTGGACCCTGCATGCCCATGACACGTACCACTATCAGGGCCAGACCTTTCCCGGCAATATCCTGCGCGAGCACATCCGCGAAGAGATGTATGAGCATCTGGCGGGAGAGCATGCACCTTACAACCTCAAGTTCGTCACCAACGGCGTGTCCTGTACCACGGCCAGTATCATCACGGCGGCCCTGGGAATTCGTGACCTGAGCACCATCACCGAGGCAGACATCAAGCAGATCCAGCACATTCACTTGTTGCTGGTGATGTACAACGCAATGCAGCCCGGGGTTTTTGCCTTGTCCGGCTGGGATCTGGTGGGGGCATTGCCACTGCCTGCCGAGCAGGTTCAGCACCTGATGCAGGATGGCGACACCCGCTGGATTCATCGCGGTGCCTATGATCTGGTGGACCTTGACCCGGATGCAGAGTTTTCCGCCGGCAATATGCCTCGCCCCCAAACCCTGTACGGCAGCCTGATCAGCCAGTTGCAGCGCCCTGACTCTTTCGCGTCGCAGCTCAAGAAAATCCTCGCCGTGCGCCGCGCCTATGACATTGCCGCCAGCCGCCAGATATTGATCCCCGATGTGGAACATCCCGGCCTGCTGGTGATGGTTCACGAGTTGCCCGCTGATAAAGGCATTCAGATAACGGCCCTCAACTTCAGCTCGCAGACCATTGTCGAAACCCTGCACATGCCGGACATTGCCGCAGGCCTTGTGGTAGACATCATCAACGAGCGAGTGGAAGGGGATCTGACCCAGGAGGGTGAATTCACTATTACCCTGGATGCCTACGAAGGACTGGCATTGCGCGTGGTCAGCACCATTTCTTGACGAAATCATGACATCCGCTTCCCGATAATCACTCACGCCTGAAGGCTTGAGTGATTTCGGGTCGTTGAGCATTGTCCTGATGTCGGAAAGTCCATGGAAAACAAACACAGTCTCAAGCAACGCATCGTTACGGTTTTTGCGGTGATGAGCGCTCTGATTGCCGGGGTATTTGCGGTCGGTGTCGTTGCTACCGTCCATATTGTCGAGAAAAGACTGGCCATCATTACCCTCGGCAGTGACCTGCACCGGCTCTTGATGATGGAGAACGCAGACGACTGGCGACACCGGCCTTATAAACGCTCGCTGTTCTACGTTCAGGGCGGAGCGGGTGATCTGGCGATGACGCCGTCTCTGGAGGAGCTTGGCGAAGGCTTTCATGAACTCACCTGGGAAAACCGTCCTTATCACGCCATGGTCGAGGTGGTGAGCGGCCGCAAGTATGTGTTGTTGCGCGATCTGCACAGCGCCATCAAGCGTGAAAGAATCCTGCTGGTCGTGGTTTTCATCAGCTTTGTATTGAGCGTGCTGCTGGCCATTCTGTTGGGTCGCTTGCTGGCCCATCGCGTGATTGCGCCGGTGGTACATCTGTCTCGTCAGGTCCGGCAGCGAGAACAATTCATCGGCCAGGCGCCTGCACTGGCCCCCGAATATGCCCAGGATGAAGTGGGTGCCCTGGCCTTGGCGTTCGACAAGACCATGGACCAGCTACGTGCGGCATTGGGGCGCGAGAAGCTGTTTACCAGTGACGTGAGTCATGAGCTGCGCACGCCCTTGATGATCCTGATCAGCTCCAGCGAACTGCTGCTGGAAAACCCGAGTCTGGACAAGCGCTCCCATTCCCAGGTGGTGCGCATTGCCAGGGCCAGTACCGCGATGCAGCAACTGGTGGAAACCTTTCTGCTGCTGGCCCGTGCCGAAAGCAATCAACCCAGTCAGGGACCCCGTTCGACACTGTCGATGGTAGCCAGGGAACTGGTCGAATTCTGGGGGGAACCCATCAGGCAAAAAGGGCTGGAACTGATCTACGAACCTCTGGAAACATCGGACACCCTGTACAACGCCACACTTTTGCACTCGGTCATGGGCAACCTGCTGCGCAATGCCTGGCACTACACCGATCAAGGCTTCATTCGCCTGACTGTGAAAGCGGACAGCTTTGTGGTGGAAGACAGCGGCATAGGGATTCCCGTCGAGAAGCAGCAAGCCATGTTTCAACCCTTTGTCAGGGGCGATGAACAACGAGGCAATGGTCTGGGGCTGGGTCTTTCACTGGTGCAACGCATCTGCGCCAACCAGCAGTGGCAAGTGCTGCTGACCAGCCGGGAGCCCAATGGCTGCCGGTTTGAAATACGGCTGCATGCTATCTGACCGTGGGACCGGATTTATCCGGGAAGAGGGCCTGTACATCCGCCGCATCTTTATCTGAAGAAATACTGCTTTCCCGAATGAATTCGGTCCTACAAACCTGCCACGTAATCGAAAGGCCGCTCAATTGCGCCCGTTCGACCAGCGTCTGTAATCGGCGGGTGTCATGCCGGTCAACTGGGTAAAGGCGCGGCGGAAGGCGGTTTCTTCGCTGTAGCCGCACTTGAGAGCCACTTGCTTGACGCTGCTGCCCGGTGTTTCCAGAAGCACGCAGGCAGTCTCTATCCTGACGCGAGTGATGAAGGTCTTGGGGGATTCGTTGGTCAGTTCCTTGAGTCGGCGATGCAGGGTTCGTTCGCTCATGTTCAGGGCTTTGGCCAGGCCTCCGGCTGTCAGTTCGGGATTGGTATGGCGGATGATCTGCTCTGCCTGCAGCAATAACGGGTCTGCTGCATTGACGAACCCCCGAGGCGCATAAATCAGTTGTGGCAGCGGCAAGCTGTCGGCCACGGAAATGTCAGCGGCCAGTCTGGCGACTTCGGCTCCGGCCAGGCGCCGGATCACATGCAAGGCCAGATCGACCCAGGACAGCGGGCCACCTGTGGTGATGATCCTGTCCTGTTCTTCCACAGCCGTGCCCCAGACGGGAAGTGCCTTGGGGAAGCGTTGTTTGAACGCGTGATGCAGCCACCATGTGGTGGTGCAGCGCCTGCCATTCAGTAAGCCCGACTCACCCAGCACAAAGCCACCGGCACAGGCTGCGCCAATCAGCACGCCTTTTTCGTGGCTGCTCTTGAGCCAGCTCGCGGCCTGACGGATCGAGTCGGACAGCGGCGGCAGTCCGTCCGGTCCCAGGGCCATCCCGGTGACAAGGGCGACATCGCAATGGGCCAGGTCATGAAACGAGCCATCTACCGGAATCTGTCGGCCCTGCGGGTCGCGCAGAGCCTTGCCATCGGCGCTGACGATGGTGGTTTCAAATTCGAGACCGGCCTGATCGATGAGGCTTTTTGCAGCGCCTTGTGGCGGGGTGCGCAATGCCTGATTGGTGATCCAGAACATATCCGACAGACCGGCAATCGCCGACATCAGACTGCCATCCACGGCAACGATCGCTATGCGCACAGGAACTCCTGGTGAATTTTACGGGTTGGCGAGTTTTGCATGAAACATGGCTGGTTTGCCATCTGATGCCATTTCAAGAGCCTCTATAGACTTTTCTCCATCAAGTCATTCAGGCGTTTCCCATGAATTTTCTCAGACTGAGTCAACTGGCCGCGGCGCTCGGATTGACGATGCTGTTCACCTCTGGCCAGGCCATGGCCGCACCTATAGAGCAGGGCGTGCGCAGCATTGTGCTGGTGCATGGCGCATTTGCCGACGGCTCCAGCTGGACTCCTGTCATTGCCAGGCTTCAGGCCAGGGGCTATCGAGTCACCGCGGTCCAGAACCCGCTGACTTCACTGGACGATGATGTGCTTGCCACTGAAAGAGTGCTGAAGCGCCAGAAGGGCGATGTGCTGTTGGTGGGCCACTCCTGGGCGGGTGCCGTGATCAGCCAGGCCGGTAACGAGGCCAATGTAAAAGGCCTGGTCTATCTCAGCGCCCTGGTTCCCGACAGCGGTGAATCGGTGGCTGATCTGCTGCACAGGCTCAATGCCCCCATGGAGGGGCTGGTACCCGATGATCAAGGCCTGATCTGGCTGGACGATCCCCAGGCATTTCAGCAGGTCATGGCGGCGGATCTGCCCATGAAAAAGGTACAGGAACTGGCCGCGACCCAGCAGCCCATCTCGGTGGACAGTTTTGCAGGGAAGGTCCGGCATGCGGCCTGGCATGAAAAGCCCAGCTGGTATCTGCAAACGGAAAACGACCATGCCCTGCGACCTGATCTGCAAAAGGTCATTGCCCGGCAGATTGGCGCAAACGTCACCTCCATCCGCTCCAGCCATTTGTCTCTGCTTTCTCACCCCGAAGAGGTGGCCGCACTGATAGATCGGGCCGCCAGGGAAGCAGGCCAGCAATCTTCTAACTGATAACCCCCGCAAACGTGAGGCTGAAATGAAAATACTGCATATCGACTCCAGCATTCTGGGCAATAGTTCTGTAACCCGCGATCTGTCTGCCGCCACGGTGGCCCATATCAAGGCCCGCCATCCTGATGCTCAAGTGGAGTACCGCGACCTGGCCCTCAACGAAATCAGACACCTCAATGGTGCCATTGCAGCCGGATTCCGTCCGGGCAGCAGCATTGCCATCGATGACAGCGCCCGGCAGGAACACCTGGTATCGGAAGCGCTGGTGAGCGAGTTCCTGGCCAGCGATGTGCTGGTGATCGGCGCGCCCATGTACAACTTTTCCGTGTCGAGCCACCTGAAAGCCTGGCTGGACCGAATCGCCCAGATGGGGCGCACATTCAAGTACACGGATAAAGGCCCTGTCGGCCTGACCGTCGGCAAGCGGGTCATTATCGTATCGGCCCGTGGCGGGTTTTATGCGCAAGGGCCGGCAGGCCATATGGATTTTCAGGAAAACTATCTCAAGGCCTTCTTCGGTTTTCTGGGTGTCACCGATGTGCAGGTGGTCAGGGCCGAAGGCGCATCGAAAACCGAAGAAGTGCGCAACAAGGGAATCGAACAGGCCCGGGCGGCGATTGCCGAAATATCGCTCTGAGTCTGTAGGACCAATGCCAATCAGTTAAGGTAAATGAATCACTTTGTGGGAGGCAGCTTGCTGGCGACTTTGGCGTACAGACGCAGAATATCTGCCAGTTTTCAGGCCTTTTTCGCCAGCAAGCTGCCTCCCACAAGTTTTGTATGTGCCTTAACTGATCGGTGTAACGCCTACGAGCAGTTCTTCGCGCAGCAGCGGCGTCAATTCCTCAATCAACACCTGAACCGAGCGCAATGCCCGGCAATCGGGACGAGTCAGTAGCCAGAGGTCGGTGCTGCAGCCTTCCAGGGGAGGGCTCAGCACTTCGGTGCCGGGCAGATTGCGGGCGGTGAAGTCGGGCATGGCCGCCACGCCAAGCCCGGCTGACACCAGTTGCGAAACGGCCGACATGCTGCTGCATCGATAGTGTGGCACGACGGCAGGGAATGCCTGTCTGCGCCAGATGACTGAGGTGTGGTCCGGCATTGAATCGTCCGGGCTGATCCAGGGCACGGATGTCGGTGAATCCAGCAAGGGCTCGCGATAATCCGGGTGGCCGCAAATGACGTAGTGGGCAGTGCCCAGTTGGCGGCCGATCAGGTGCTCGGGCGGCGTATTGGTCAGGCGCAGGGCAATGTCCGCATCGCGGCGGCTCAGGTTGGCGAAGGTATTGGAGGTCGCCAGTTCCAGGGTCAGTGCCGGGAAGGACGGCATGAAACGGGCGAGGGCAGGTAACAGCAGGCTGTGCAGTACGGCGTCGGTGCAGGTCAGACGCACCGTGCCGCTGACCACATTTTCCCCTTGTTGCAGGGCCACGCGCGCGGCATTGAGGGCCAGTTCCGCTCGTTCTGCCTGCTCTGACATGGCCTGTGCGGTGTCGGTTGGAATGTAGCCGCGGCGGTTTTTCTCGAACAATGCAGTACCCAATGCCGCTTCGAGCCTTCTGATGGAGCGGAATACCGTGGATATATCCACCTGCAGCAACTCGGCGGCCCTTGCCAGGGTGCGTCCGCGCACCAATGCCAGCACGAGGGTCAGGTCGGCGTGACTGATCTCATATTGCATCGCTGCATACTTCCATTGCCAGAATGCCCATGCCAATTGCGGTGGTGACTATCTTAGACTCATGCCAATGAGCGCGATAGCGGCTTTGCAGGCCCTTCGCGCATATCGTCAAAGAGGCTGAATCATGTCGAACCTTCCAATGATTGGCGTTACTGCGTGCCGTCAGCAGCTGGGTAAATACTCGTCCCACACGGCGGGCGACAAGTATGTCGAGGCGGCCGCATTTGCCGGTATGCCTGTGGTCTTGCCTGCGCTGGCCACGCCAACCGATCCTGCCCAGTTGCTGGCCCGTCTGGATGGCCTGCTGTTTACCGGTTCGCCCTCCAACGTCGAGCCGCGCCATTATCAGGGCGCGGCCAGCGCCGAAGGCACTCAGCATGATGTGTTACGTGACCGCAACACCTTGCCACTCCTGCGGCAGGCCATTGCCCTGGGCGTGCCGGTTTTCTGTATCTGCCGGGGCTTTCAGGAGCTGAACGTGGCCTTGGGTGGCAGCCTGCATCAGCGTGTTCATGAACTGCCGGGTTACATGGACCACCGCGAGCCGAAAAGTGAACGGCTGGAAGAGCAATATGCACCGCAGCATGGCGTGCAGGTGCAATCCGGTGGCGTGCTCGATTCCCTTGGTCTGGCTCCGGGCTTTGAGGTCAACAGTCTGCACAGCCAGGGCATCGATCGGCTGGCGGGCGATTTGCGCGCAGAAGCGCTGGCGCCGGACGGTCTGGTCGAAGCGGTATCCATGCCTGGCGCATCGGGGTTTGTGCTGGGCGTGCAGTGGCACCCTGAGTGGCAGTTTCTGGACAATCCTGTGTCGTTGCGTCTGTTCGAGGCATTTCGTGAAGCCTGTCAGGTTTATGCGCAACGCCGCAGCCAGCGATAGCCGGAGCATGTTCCGTACGCTGGCAAACGTGATTTAATACGCGGCTTTTGTGGGGTTGTGGTGTCTGCCATCAATCGCGCCTCATTCACCGAATATTTCTCATGTAAGGCGGCTATGGACACGGGAGCACGACTCAAGCTGGTACGCGAAAGCTATAAGTTGTCTCAGCGCGAGCTGGCCAGACGCAGCGGTGTGACCAATGCCACGATCTCTCTGATCGAGCAGAATCGGGTCAGCCCTTCGGTCAGCTCCCTCAAGAAACTGCTTGAGGGCATTCCCATGACCCTGGCGGATTTCTTCACCTTCGATCAGCCGCCGGGGCAGGACCAGTATGTGTTCCGCGCCAGCGATCAGCCCGATCTGGGCCGTAACGGGCTGCGCCTCTTGCTGGTCGGCGCGACCCTGCCGAGCCGGCAGATGCGCTTTCTGCGCGAGCAGTACGCGCCGGGTGCCAGTTCCGGTGATGAACCCATCGTGCATGCCGAAGGCGAGGAGTGCGGTTTGGTTACTCGCGGGACGATCGAGCTGACCATCGATGGCCAGACCAATATTCTGAGCGCCGGGGATGGCTATTATTTCCCTTCCACCTTGCCTCACCGCTTCCGCAATATCGGTCAGGACGAGGCCGAAATCATCAGCGCCAACACACCTGCAAACTTCTGACCGGTCCCCATCGCAGCCGATGGGGAGCACGTCATCTCAGCGAAGGCTCCAGGAAACCCCGGCATAGACGCCCATTCCATCGCCCGGAGTCGAACGGGCCATATCCTGCCCACGGTCGTCATAACCCGGCGTCACGGTACTGGCATAACGTTTGTTGGTCAGGTTGCGCAGGTCCAGCCAGGTCTGCCAGTCATCCTTGGGCGAGGCATAACCCAGCGTTGCCCCCAGCAGCGTGTAAGCGTCTGCGTAAAAGGAGTTGGCGTAGTCCACGGCAATTTTTGACGCATGCTCGGTGTTCAGGCCGACGTAAAAGCCGGTGGGATGGCTGTAGCGCAGTTGAGCCTGATAGTAGTGTTTCGGAATGCCAGCCAGTTGGTTATCACCGAATCGATCGTCATCACGGTAATGGAAGTCGCTGTAGGTATAAGCCTGGAGCAAGGCCAGCTTGCCGGTTGCTCCGCCTTGCCACAGCGTGCTGTCCAGACTGGCTTCGACCCCTTGGTGAAGGGTCGGGCTGGCATTGGATTCCGCAATGATCGCCGAGGTGGTCTGGGTAGCAGCCTGGGTTTCGACGCTCAGCAACTCGTGGCGTACCTGCGAGTAGTACCAGGCGAGGTCCCAGCGTCCAATTTCGCTTTCACCGCGCCCGCCCAGCTCCAGGGTGGTGGCGGTCTGGTTTTCAAGCTTCACGCCTGCCCGCTGCAGGCCGGTCGCGGCTCCACTTCCGGCCGGGAAGAACTTGTTCGAGCCCCAGATCATCGACCACGCATGAGGTGGCTCCACCGAGCGGCTGAGGTTGCCGTACACCTGCAATTGCGGCGTGAATTCGTAGCGAAGGCCGAGGCGGGCGGCGTAGTCCCAGTCATGGGTGCTGACCGGGTCGTTGACCTCAGGGTAAGTGACTTCCGTCTCGCGGCGGGTATAGATGGCCGCGACACCGGTAGTCAGCCACAAGTCCGGCACCAGTTCCAGATCGTTGCCAAGATGCAGCGCCGTGTCGGAACCCAGGTAGCTGTAATCACGGGTCTTGGTGCCAACGGCAAAACCTGCGGTATTACCTGTGGGGATCCGCACGTATTCGGAGGCGCCGTTGTTCGGCAGGCCTTTGGTGGTGCGCAGGCCGATGGTGGTGATGCTTTGATGCCCGGCCAACTGGTCCTGACGAATGTAGTTCAGCGTGCCGCTGACATCGGTGTAGGCGACTTTCAGGCGGTTGGTGCCTTCGCGCAGGTCCATGGGGTAGTCGTGATAGACCAGGCCGGCTTCCACGCGGGAATTGTCATCCAGATAGAACGTGGTATTGTTGGCGAGCCAGGTGCTGCCCGGTTGCAGGCGTTTTGAGTCGCGGGTCACATTGAGTGAGTTGGCTGCACGCGGGTCGTGCTTGATCTGCTCTTTGGTGAGCCGGCCCGGCGTATCGTTATCGGTTTCCCGATAGCGGAAGTAGAAGCGGGTTTCGATATTCGGGTTGAAGCGATAGCCGACATTGGCGGCAATGCCTTTGCTGCCACCGGAACTCTGGTCCTGGAAGCCGTCATAGTTCGAGTCGGTCAGGCTGACGTAGTAATCCAGATCCCCTAGCACCTGCCCGGAACTGATCTGGCGCTTGGTGTAGCCGTGGCTACCGGCTTCGTAACGCAGTTGCAGTTTTGGCGCGTCATAGCCGGTGCGGGTCAGGTAATTGATCGAGCCGCCCAGAGCCAGTGAGCCCTGATCGAAACCATTGGCGCCGCGTCGCACGTCCACATGGCTCAGCCACAGAGGTTCTTTCAGTTCATAAGGTGTACCGCCGGGGCCGGTAAGCGGCAGGCCGTCGAGCATTTCAAACAGCCCGGAAGCATGCGCGCCGGGCGCCCGGTTGATGCCCGAGCCGCGAATGGAAATCTTCGCACCTTCGTTGTTGGCGGCCTTGGCATAGATGCCAGGCTGGTATTTGAAGACATCTTCATTGTTGGCCACACGGCCTTGCTCGACATCGTTCAGGTCCACGACATTGGTGGCTCCCGGCACTTTCTTCGCTTGCTCCCGCGATGCCTCGGCCGCGCTGACCGTACCGGCCGACACCTCGATATTCTCCAGGCTGACGGTATTGGCAGCCTGAACGATATTGGCGCAGACGAGGGTGGCGCTGAAACCAAGCAATCTGGCCGGGTTCAGGCGCGAGAGAGGGAAAGGTGGGGAGTGTTGCAAGTGCATATGCCTTGTTCCTTGAGAACGACCACTGTGCCGCAGAATAGGTATTCGATGCCGGACAGGGGGATGGCGTCACTTGCAGGTGCAGCAAGAGAGTAGGAGCGAATTTATTCGCGAGAGGCCAGTACACCCGACAGATATGTGTCGTTTGAAATGCCGTATCGCGAATGAATTCGCTCCCACTTTGTGGGTTTTTTCAAGATTTCAGGAGGATAACGCCACGCGTCGTAACCTCCCGGTCAGCGGCACCACTGTATTTTCCCGACCCGGCAGCAGGCGTCCGGTAAGCCCCATACCTTCGCTGACGATCACGGCATTCTCCACAAGGCAGAGGTTGGAGGGTGTATCCAGCCCTGTGGCTAGCACAGTGACTTCCCGCGCTTTCAGGTCGCAGCTCAATAATCGGCCGCTGAACCGTTCGAACCCTCCATGCAAGGCTTCGCCGGCCCATTCGGGGCGCAAGGGTTGCAGCAGGCGGTCGCACAGTTCCAGCACCAGTACGCTGCCATCCGCTCGGATGGCCAGGCCGGTGGGTAATTGCAGCCCGCTGATCAGTAGCTCGATCTTGCCGGTGTCGGGCCAGACCCGGATGACCTGGCCAGCCCTGTCGACAAAATCGATGCCTTGACGCTCAGGATTGGCACGCAACTCCCCGGAGAACAGGCTGATCAGGACAGCTCCGGTCGCAGGCTCATAAACCAGGGTCACCGGCACCGCCTCCTGCCCTTGAGCCAGGTCAGGCAATTGGACCAGGATGCGTTCACCTTCATTGCCGTCTCTGAATTCCACCAGTTGGTTGGTATCAGGCTTGACCGCCAGCCAGCTGTGACGGGTGGGGTGATAGCACAGCGAGTTCAGGTTGCCCTGGCTGCGGAAAACCGGCTCGGGCGGTGAGTACTGGATATCCAGGATCTTCGAACCCTGCACATAGTCGGTCTGGCTGACCAGAAAGCGCCCGTTACCCCAGGCAATATCCGAGACGCCCATGATCTCGTCCCGCAGCATGCGAGGCTGCATGTTCATGGCACGAAAGCCTTGGGCCAGAGGTTCGGCAGGCAGATAGACGCCCGGACTTTCCGGGTCCGGGCGCAGAACGCTGATGCGGCCACTGAAGGTCGCATCGGGCAACCCCGATCCTGCTTCGGTCAGAATCAGGTTGCCATCGGGCCCGGAGCACAGACCTCGCGGGTTCAGCAAACCCTCGGCAATGAAAGTACTGGCACACAGTCGCTCAGTTGGATGGGCGGGAATCTCAATGGGAACAGTCATGACGCTCTCCATAGCTGTGGGTGGTGCGCTCATGGCAGCGGCTGCCAGGGCGTGCCTGTCAGGTAGGCGCTGAGCAATGCTCGTTGGCTTGGTGACATCGAACGAACCACCGGCATATATAGAGTGGTGCCTTTGTAGTTGTCCGAGATGCGTCTGAGAATGGTGTCCTTGGCCCCCATGACTGCATTTGGCTGGTTGAGCGGTACGTAGCGGGACATGGCAGGGAAGGCCAGATAGTGATAACGCAGCACGTTGGGATACATCTGATCCCAGGTGATGGTGCTTCCCGCAGCGATGCCGAAATCCGTCTGGGAGTATTTGCGGAAGTTGCTGAAGTACGAACTGTTGCCCGCAAGGGTGTACGTCAGCGTGCTGAAACCAGCCAATCCTTCGGTACCTGCCTTGGGCGTGATATCGACATCGACCGAGAGCTGGTTGGCTAGCACTTGAACTGATGTCGGGTAGTTCAGGCAGTCGAGGCTGGTGCCAATTGCTATTCCAATAGCGGTGTCGGAAGGGACAGGCCCGCCCAGATACCTGACCTGCAACTGAATCGTCAGGCCATCAGGATGGTCTTCCAGGTAGATATTTCTCTGGTCGGTGTAGAGTCTGTAAGCCGATTCTTTGATCAGCAGAGAGCTTTCTCTTGTTGTTGGCCAATAGCTGATTTTCTTGTCGGGGGCCGACAGTGAAAGCGGTTGGGTCTTTGCCTGTTGTGCGTTGCCCGCATCCAGAGGTAAATCCACGATGCCGCCATACAGGTAATAGTTTTGCAGGTACTCGTTGTCCGGGGCCAGTGTCGCGAGAGTTGTTGTGCCTGCGCAGAAACTGACAAGGCCATAATCGGCATTGGGGCCGATGGGGCTGGTGATGGCCGTTCGATCAGCCCTGAACGTTTCCTTGGGAATGAGGTTCACCATATCGATGCTCAACAACCCTTTGTTGCTCAGGTCTGCAAAGCCGGTGCTTTTTGTGTCTTGATTGACCAGCAGTCGACCCGCCGGGCAGATGGCAGGCTCGTCGGCAAAGGCCGGTGCCAGTGTACCGATAACTCTGCCAATACTTGGGTTGGGTGTGTATTTCCTGGCTGCATAATCAGCATTCAGTTGTTGGGTGGTCAGGGTCGGGCACATCTCGAACATGACGAAACGCAGGACGATTCCGGTTGCGCCAGGGGCCTCGATGATCGATTTCAGGGCTTCGCTGTTCTGGTTGTAACTGACGATGCTGTCCCGCGGGAAGGTCAGTTGAAAGGTGCCGCTGAGGGCGAAGGATCCTGGCGCATCCATGGTTGCCGGTCCCAGTATTCGCTGCTTTACATCCAGGCTGCTGCAAACGGTATCGCAGTTGATCAGTAGCTGAGTATCGCCGTTGTTGCCGATCTGAAGACCACCGACAAATATCTGGGTGGTAACCGTTGATGTCGGGTCCAGATCCACCATCATCGGGCCGGAGGAACTGCGCTGGCCGGTGACCGGGTCCAGTGAACCGAGCAGATAGACGGGTTTTCCCACCAGGTCGCCTTGCTTGCTGATACTTCCCGGATTCCCTTGCGAACTGATCTGCGTGTCCAGTTCGACGACATGCTGGCCGTAGTGATTCCAGCCACCCTGGGTGTAACCACTGGTTGGCGCAGTACTGGAGGGAGTATTGATCTTTTCGTTCAATTGCTCATCGCTGTAGGACTGTGCCCCAGGAGCAATAGTGGAGGTTGCTGGATCGAACAGCTGGAATCCGTCGTCATCGTTCTGAGGCACGGTCGCCGAATTGTTCGGCACACTCACATCCGTGCTGATGCCACCCCAGAAATTCAATCGTGGTCCATTGAGAATGCTCATGCTCTATTTCTCGTCCTTGGCGCCTTGGGCGGCGGGTTGCGCAAATTTGAACATGTAGGAAAAGTCGGCCTTGTAGGGGCTGCCGACTGGTGTCGCCATGGAGTGGCACGCCATGCAACTGCTGTTGGCCTGGATATAGCTTTCCATCGTGACGTTGGCCGAGAGTGCCGGGGTCGGCTGACCCAACGGATTACCGGGGTTGTTCGGGTTGAACGGACGTTGGGTCGTGACGAGCTGGTAGTACTTCAGAGCGCTTTGCTGCAAGCCGGGATTGAGCTGGAATCCCTTGTTGATCAGTTCGGTGGAGAGAGCAATCGGCGTCACCCGGTTCAGCGGGTTCGGGGTCTGGAAGGTGGTGCCGGCCTTGGGTACGCACACCATCTTGTTGTCTTGCGTCTGCCAGTCGCACGGAGACTGATTGAGGCTGGCAGGCTCGGCATGGGGGTTGAAGTAGGAATAATTGATGCCGGAAGTCGGGTTGTCGATCCATTGGCCGCCCGATTCCTTCTTGGGCGGCACGTTGTCGACCTGCTCGAAGGTGGACCAGATCCACTGCGGATAGCCCTGAACCTTGGTGATGATGTGCAGACCCACCAGCCCCAGATAGGCATCTTCAACAGCACCGGTGGGCTTGCCCTGATCATCGAACAGATCGACCTGGGAATGAACCGTCAGGTAACGACTGGCATTGTCGGCGGGCGTGAGTATGCGCCAGCTGGACTTGACCTCGATGACGCCGTTCGGGAATGAGATGTTGCTGGCCTTGGAAACTACATTGGCGTTGTAGAAGTCGTTGGCCACGATGTAGTTGTACGAAACCTCGTTGGCCGAGATGTCGTAGTAGGTCGGATTGCCGCGTTGATCGATCAGCCAGCCGCCCACGGCCTGATCGACCGCCTGGAGTACGCTGGTGTTTTTCAGGGCCGAAATATTGATCATGCCCAGATTCCGGGCGGTCAACGGCGTATTCCAGGGGCCTGGATTACTGCCGTCTGCCGGGAATATTTCACTGACGTTCTTGTAACTCTGCCAGACGGTGTAACCCGCATCCCCAGGCTTCTTGTTGCAGTCGGGGGTTCCGCGCTGACCATCCGTTACGGGCCAGTTCAGGGCGATGAACATCTGCCAGCTGTACAGATCGAACGGGTCCTGGCCGCTTTTGGCGGCTGGGGGGCTGCCGGGCAGCTGGCAATTCAGGCTCGTCACCGACACATCCGGCATCGGTTGTTCAAGGGCCAGGGCAGGCAGGCTGACACTGCCGAGCAGTGCCAGGGCAAGACGATATCGAGTAGTCATGGCACACGTCCTTGTCTGTCAGGGCCTGTTGGGCATCAGGTTGTTCCATTGCGCCTTTTTGCCGTTGCTCAGCGTGGCTGGCGGGTTGAACAACTGGCAGGGCTCGGGATTGGCCGGACACATCTTCGCCACCTGCGCCCAGGTCGTGGCCGGGTCCGGTTTGCTTACGCGAAAGTTGGTGTAGTTCTGGCTGACGATGGGCGCATCGGCGGTGGAGACGTCGCCTGAAAAGAAGAAGGATTGCGGGTGCCGATACGGTGCCTGACCCTGCTGGTCGCGGGTGGCGTCCTTGAAGAATGAATAGCCGAACAGGATCGGACCATCCGGCCCCGGTACATCAATGGAATAGGCCTGCACGCTGGCATTGAGGTTTTTGCTGCGCTCGGGGCTATACGGCAAATGCTGGATGAAGTCCTGGCGAGGCGGGTGGTTCATGGGTGAGAACATGCAGCAGGCGGGCATGCCCTTGGGGCGGTCCTGCTCGTAGGTCAGGAAATACGCCTTGTTGCCCAGGGACACGAAGGAGCAGGTGTAATTATTGTCCTTGATCGGGAAGATCGGCAGGCAGTATTTCTCGTAGTGCTCCATCATCGCGCCGTAGCCATCGCCGTCGGCCGGAATGTAAGTGGTGTCGTAATAGCTGGTGCCCCTGGAAACGCTGTAATCACTCGGCTTCAAGGTGGAGGGCGGGTTGCTGTAAGGCGGCGGGTTTTTCTTGTAGCTGTCGGTGGTCACCCGGTACATGGTCCAGTCACTGACCCAGAATGCCGGGAAGAACGGATCGCTGGGGTCGGTCGGGTTGCGTTTGGCGATGCAGTTGCCGTTCTTTTCATTACAGCCTGCGGTGTTGTGTACGCCCATGGACGGGTAGATATCGCCGCCGCCCTGCGCAAACAGGGAGTTGCAGAACAGCAGGCTCGACAACATGAACAGCCGAATCAGAACGCTGGATTTCATACGACACTCCTTTGAAATGGCGGATGGCCTGTTGGCCACCCGCTTTCCTGCCTGGGCGTTTAACAGCTTTTCGGGAAGTCGCTCATGCTCAGGGGCGTGGGCGGGTAGTTGCCCTTGACGAGGGATTGCGCCCAAAGCTCCAGTACGGCACGGCGGCTTTGCGGCATGTCACGGGTGATGGGCATCGCCAGTGTGCTTTCTTCCTGGTACGGCTTGCTGATCAGCACAATCAACTGATCGACCGCGCCTTCTATGCGCTTCAGGGAGTTGAGCGGCATGTACTTGGCCATGATCGGATACAGGTAATAGAAGGGTTCGAGGATTCGCGGATAGATGAACTTCTCCCAGATCAAGACACGGGCGTCCTGCTGCTCGTAGATGCTGTTCCAGTAAGTGATGAAGTCCTGTTGCAGTTGCGGCTCCAGAGGAAGAACCCGCAGAGGTGCCAGGAAGTCGGTGTAAGCCGACAGGTAGTTGAAGCTGAAAGGGATCTGGGGGGCTTGATCACCTTCCTGTACGAAGAAGCGCAATGTGGGAAAGCCCGGGGCCTGAGCGGTAAAGGTCAATTGAGCGACACCGTTGGCATCTGTCGTGATCTTCGCCACGCTGTAGTTCACTGTGCTGCCGTTTTTTCCTTCCAGAGTGTCTTGATGCCCAATGGCATTGGCCAGCGATAGACAAGGCGTCAGCTCCAGCGCTGTCGGGTTGCTCAGGTAGGTCTGATAGCTGACTTCTTTCGGAGAATCGTCCTTCAGTACGCTTGCAGCCAGCGGAGGTAAAAACTCCGTCAGCTGGCGACCGCTGCCATCGGCGGCCAGGCTCAATACGGGAGGGGTATTGAGAAATTGTGGCAGCACGGATGCGTTCTGCTCATAAGTGGGTGGGTAATTTTCGAACAGAGTGAAATCTGCTGCATTACTGAAGGCCAGGTAATAGCTACTGGTGGTCACTGAAAAGGCGTTGTTGTATTCCGCCACCCAGACCACGGTATTCGCCGCCGGTTTGCCATCGTACTGAACCATGA
Source organism: Pseudomonas lijiangensis (assembly GCF_018968705.1). Classification (NCBI taxonomy): domain Bacteria; kingdom Pseudomonadati; phylum Pseudomonadota; class Gammaproteobacteria; order Pseudomonadales; family Pseudomonadaceae; genus Pseudomonas; species Pseudomonas lijiangensis. The sequence continues at coordinate 3,177,917 of NZ_CP076668.1, read as the reverse complement.
TGTTCAGCGTCTTGGTATCGCCGACATCGATGAAACTGGCGCTTTCCACGACTTCGGCGGTCCACATCTGCTGTGTGGCGGCGGTCGTGGGTGACGAGCCCGACAATTGCAGTTCCAGCGGCCCGCTTTGCAGTTTGCTGATGGCGTCGGGTGTCAGGGAGAAATCGAGAATGCCGGAGCGCTTGTCGAAAGCGGACTGTTGATACTGATCGAAGCCGAAGCTTGCGACCTTGCTGAATTGTCCGTTGGTTCGTACTCCCACCTCATAGTCACCTGCCTGGAATTTCTCGGCCACGGGGACTGCGGCCTTGTCGTCCACGGTATAAAACGGAAAGCCGGTTCCCAGATCCAGCGACAGAATGTTGCTTTCAGGCTGTACCTGAGCCGAAATCACACCAAGCTGGATAGTGGCTCCGGGCGGAAGAGGCGTATCGCCCGGCGTTTTCTTGTAAACGCTGATGGGTGATGCCGGAACCAGACGACGTCCGGCAGGTGCAGTCGGGAATTCATCCTCGAACCATAGCCCCAAGGTGCCAGCCGTACGGCTATAAGCCGGGTTGAAGAAAATATCTGCAACGTTATCCAGGCCTTTCTGATACATGGCCTGCATTTCTTTCTGAATTTTTTCCTGCGCGCTCTGGCTCTTGTCTGCGGAGTGAGTGATGAAAGGCGGGTAATCGTTGAAAATGCCGTTTTTGTCGTAGTAAGTCAGATAGGTCGAAAACCGGAACATCAGACCTTTGGCATTTTGCTTTTCCATCTGCTGCTGAAGGTTTTTCAACAACACCGAGTTTCCGTTTACCCATTGCAGGTTTTCCTTGGGGAAACAGGTCTGCCAGGTGGTGGTGACATAATTCAGGCCGCCGAAGGCTCCCCAGTTGAAGTTCAGAAAGCGATCAAGCATGCGGTACTGGCGGTCAAGAGTCAGACCACACTGGCTGTCTCCAATGATCAGCTTGTCGAAATACAGTGCCGTGAACGTGTTCTGCCAAGGACTCACATCAACGAAACGGGCCGGTGTCTGTGCAGTGCTGCCAAAAGGGTTGCCTACCAGTTGGTAACTTTTGTTGACCAGATCATCCTGGCTGATATAGCTGTCGTTCTGCAGCTCTCCGCCAATGACCAGAGACTGAATATCCTTGTAGCCCACTGTGCCGCAGCCATTGTCACCAAACAGATCCCATTCGCCGGGAATGCCGCTCGCGCCGTAATTGCCCGGTACCTGTAATACGTAATCGGGCACCCTGGGAATCGGTGCGATGGTCCAGGGCATCAGAGTGGTGGCGGCATTTTCAGGCGTGATGCCGTACTCCTTCAGAAACGGCCAGTTCATCTGCATCTTGACTGCGTCGTACAGCGGAAACATGTCGTTGTTATTGGCCGTCGGCGGATTCCAGAACATGTGGCCATTGAAATAGATACGAGGGAAATTCAACACGCTCATGGGGTCACTCTCCTTTAGGTGCAGATCGTTGCCACTGGGCGCGTTTGAGCGACCAGACGAAGTCCAGTTTCTGGTAGCCGGCATAGGCCGAGTCCGGCAGTTCCTTGACCGGATAGACGATGCCGTCCTTTTCCGGGAGCGCGAAGTTGAAATAGTGTTTTGTCTTTGAGTAGGCCGCTGTGCTGTGGCAGGCGAGGCAGTCGGAATTGCTCTGGAAAGCCGACTCCAGTTGCGAGTTGGCCAGCAGTTGCCCGTCGTTCTGGTACTGGACGCCGATCAGTTCGTACTGCGCCAGAGCCGGGTACTGGGCCTGGAAGGTGGTATTGACCGGTTGTGCCGCCGCTGTCGGCCCGGTGATGTTGGTCATGGGTTTGGCCGGAGTGTCATTGGTCACGCTGTACTTGCTGTTGTTCTTGTTTTCGAAGGTGGTCCAGACCCAGCTTGGCGACAGCTTGTTGATGACATGCATGCCGCTGAGGGCGGCATAACCCACGTTGTAGGTCTTCTCGTCATCGTCCAGGTAATAGGCCTGAATGATGTAATAGCCGTCATTGGCCAGTTGCTGCATGAACGCCTGGTCGGCACCGATCCACAGCCAGGAGGTTTTCAACTCCCAGGCTGTCGAGGGAAAGTTCAGGTTGCTGGTCAGGGCCGCCTGGCCGTTGGTGTTGTAGACGTTCTTTTCAACGATGTAATTGAAGGTGTCTTCACTCATCTGCAAGTGAAAGCGTACGGGCTGGCCCCGTTGCGCCGCAGGGACCTGATTTCCCATTTGCAGGATCAGCCCGTCCACTTGCTGAATGCTGTCCAGATTCTGGAAGGTACGCTGCATGTTCATGTTCAACTGTTGAGCCTTGGTTTTCACATCGGCTGGCAGTTGTTCACGCTGTGCATAGGGCAGGGGCTGGGCGCCATTGCTCAGATAGACCTGATCGCTGGGCTTGAGGGTTTCCCAGACACGATTGGGGTTGCCTTGGGCTGCCGGCTGGTTCAGGCAGGCAAACCAGTTCCAGGCCATGGTTTCAGGGCTCTGCTGGAAGGTGGTCCAGGTCGTGGCCTGGCTGGTGCCAAACTTGAAAAGGTTGGTGCAATCGAAAGGGGGTGGTGTCTGCGCCTGAGCCAGACTGGCCACGGCACTTAGAACGCTTACATAAAGGGCTCGCCGCATGAAATCTCCTTGGCATTCGTCTGATCACGGTGTGGGTGCCCCCGGAAATACTCCAGAAGCAGTTGCTTGACGGCTGTTGCAGGAAGACGCTCCGGCAACTGCAGTTCGCAATTTGTAATAAGTAACGGGCCTGACTGTTCATCGCCGGGCAAGCGTCCATGGCTGCCGCGAATCAGTCGGGTATCGAGAGGGATCAAGTCCATGTAGTAGCGAAAGCCGAGCTTTTTCTGCAGCAGGCGGCGCGCCACTTTCAGTTTCGGAAAACGAATGGCCGGGTCGATGAACAGCTCCAGCGGGTCGTAACCGGGCTTGCGATGAATGTCCACGGTGCGGGCAAAGTCGGGTGCCTTGCGATCATCGAACCAGTAGTAGTAATCGAACCAGAAACCGGCTTCTGCGATGGCCACCAGCTCGCCGCTGCGAGGGTGATCGAGTTGCCAGGCCTGCTGTTCTGTCTTGTCCAGCACCTGCTCGATGCCTGGCTGGCGCTGCAACAGGGCTTTGACTTTGGGGATATCCTGCGCCCGTTTCACGTAGATATGGGCGATCTGATGATCGGTGACGGCAAAGGCGGCACTGGCGCCTGGATCCAGCAGTTCCCAGGACAGGGACTGACGCACTTGCAGCAAGCCTTCCGAGCGCAGCACCCGGTTGATCGACACCGATTGCTGAACCGCTTCTATGCCGTATTCCGAAAGCAGCATGACCTTGGCACCTTGCTGTTCGGCGAAGGCCAGCAAGCGTCCGACTTCATGGTCGATGGCCCGCACTTCATCGGCAATCGACGGATGATCCGGCCCGTGGCGTTGCAGGCTGTAATCCAGGTGCGGCAGATAGACCAGTTGCAGATTGGGCCGGTTGATGCGGAATTCGGCCATGGCGCAATCCACGATCCAGCGACTGGACGCGATACCGGCGGCGGGTCCCCAGAAACCTGGAAACGGAAACTCGCCAATCTGCTGCTCGATGACTTCGTGCAGCGACGCCGGTGACGAATACAGACCGAACATTTTGCGGCCGTCAGCGGGGTAGTGGGGACGTGGCGTGATGGCGGCGTCCACGTCGGCATACATGTTGAACCACCAGAACAGCTGGCTGCTGCGAAACTCCGGATGCTCACGCTTGAGAGCGTGCCAGACCTTTTCGCCCTGTATCAGATCGTTGGGCTGCAGCCAGAAGCGGACTTCGGCCTGATCGCGGAAATACCAGCCATTGCCGACAACGCCATGCTTCGAGGGCGGCTGGCCGGTAAGGATGGACGCCTGCACAGTGGAAGTCACCGCCGGAAACACCGGCTGCAAGCTGGCCATCTGCGCATTCTTGAGCAACGCATTGATCTGCGGTGTGGCTTCGCCCAGCAAGCCGGGTGTCAGGCCCACCACGTTGATCAGCAGCAGTGGCGACAGGTCAGATCGCATCGGCATAGGCCTTTTGCTTGTGGGCATCGGCCAGCAGTAAACCGCGCTGGCGCAGTTGCTTTTCGACCCATTGCAGTTCGGCCGCGATGCCCAGCAGCAAGGCCCGTTCGGTCTGTGGCCTGATGGCGGAAGGCAGGACGTTCCAGCTATAGGTTTCCGCTTCCAGCACCGGACGGAAATCGGCGTGCTCTGCCAGGAAATCGAAAGTCTGGCTCAAGGCCAACTGGCTGCCGCTGAGTTCTGGCAACAGCAATTGCTCGCTGAACAGCGGCACGTGGAAGTGAATCCTCAGCTCGCTGCTTTGCTCCGGGTTCTCCAGTGCTGCTGGCAGATCCGACCAGGCTTTGAGCTGGCCTTGTGGGTCCAGGGTCTTGACCTGATGCAGGTAGGTGGCTTCGGCAAAGTCGCCCAGCGCATCGAGAACCTGTTCACGGCGACTGTCGTCTTCGGCGGGCAGATGGCAGATCATGGCATTGGATAGCTGGATCTTGCCCACCGGAACCCCGGCTTCGCGCAGCCTGCCAAGCGACTCATGACAGTCCTCGAACACGACCGCCTGATGGCAGACATCGAAGCACAACGCCAGATGCTCATGATGAGGGTCGCGGGCTTGCAGGCGCTGAAAGAACTCGATGGCCTGGGTGGTGTTTTCCAGCACGCAGTCCGGCTCCATTTCCAGGCAGATCACGATCTTCTTGCCGGTTTTGTGCCGAAGGCTGGCCAGGGAAGACGTCAGGTGCCCCAGCAACTCTTCGGCACGCTGCTGCCGCTCCGGGCTCCAGTGGGCGGCGTAACCCAGTGGAACGCTGGAAATCACGCCCTGATCGCAGTCCGCAGGCAAGGCCTCGGCCAGAATTTCAGCCAGTTGCAGGCTGTAGGTCAGTCGTTCGGCGTCCGCCCAACTGGGCAGGTAGACCTCGGCTTTCACCGCGCCCTTGTGAAACTGCCCGTAGGGAAAGCCGTTGAGTGACGTCAGGCGCATTCCGGCGCGCTTCAATACGGCCAGAAATTCTTTGCGCGCCGCTGCATCCTGTAACTCCTGAGCCGCCTGGGCACTGATCCACAGGCCGCTTTCCTGTTCGGTCAGTTTGCGCTGCTGGCGTACACCCCGGAAATGCTGCTCGATGGAGGCGCACAACTCAGCCAGCCCGGGCGCGGGATGCACGTTGCTGCAATAGCCGATCTGGGCAGCGGTCCAGCCGGACGCGGCACTCATTTGACCACCGGTTCCTGACCACGCAGGGCCGAGTTTTCCTGCCATTGTTTACGCTGATCGATGGGCATCGGGGTGCTGACCAGTTCCTTGTCCAGTTGCCCGCTCTGGGCGAAGAAGTCCACCGGGTTATGGAACAGCACGTGTTCGACCTGCGCTTCGGTGAAGCCGGCCGCCAGCATTGCCTGGCCGGTTTTCGGCACCTTGAGCGGGTCGCTGACGCCCCAGTCTGCGGCACTGTTGACCACCATCTTTTCAGTGCCGTACTCCTTGAGCAGCGCCACCATGCGTTGCTCCGACATCTTGGTGTTGGGGTAGATCGAGTGGCCGCGCCAGCAGTCGGTTTCCATCACCAGGGGCAGGGTCAGCTCGTTCAGGTGGTCGATGATGACCTGGTTCTCGGGAATGCCGATTTCGCGGACCACCGCCAGCGTGCGTTTGGTGCCGCCAATCTTGTCGCGATGGGGGGTGTGGACCAGGACCGGCAACTGGAACTGCTTGGCCAGCTCCAGTTGCGCTGCGAGAAAACGGTCTTCTTCGGGAGTGATATCGTCGTAGCCGATTTCACCGACGGCTACCACGCCGTCCTTGACCAGATAGCGAGGCAGGATATCCAGCACCTCGTAGGCGATCGACAGGTCGTTGGCTTCCTTGGGATTGAGCCCGATGGTGCAGAAATGATGGATGCCGAACATGCTGGCGCGGAAGCGTTCCCAGCCCAGCAGCATATCGAAGTAGTCGACAAAGCTGCCGACACTGGTGCGCGCCTGGCCTTGCCAGAAGGCGGGTTCGATGACCCCGGTGATCCCGGCGGCGGCCATGTTCTGATAGTCGTCCGTGGTACGGCTTACCATGTGGATGTGCGGATCGAAGTACTTGGGCATGGAACATCCTCGTAATGCGCAAAGGGCAAGCGTTGGGGAATGCGGGTTTGGTGTTACCGAAAGTGCCCGGCCCATTCGGCGGGCAGGCGTTGCGCCTGACGCAACTGGGCAAGCCTCTGGTGTTGGGGGGCTGTGAGCAGCGCGAAAGCGATGACGTGAACCAGGCCGACTGAAACCGGACGCTCGGCGGCAAGCTGTTCTTCCAGCAGGTCGAGGGCAAGCTGGTTCAGCGAGCTGCTGCGCCTTTCAGGCAGACCCAGCAGGCGCCGGATATCAAGGCCCATGCTTAGCGCTTTCAGCACCAGTTGGTGGAAAGCGCGCTCGTTGTAGTGGCTCGACGGGAAGGGGTTATCCAGCGCAATGGCGGCAAACACCTGACTGTTGTGGGTGCGGCCGGCCTGAAGGGCCAGGTCCAGGCACTGCCCGCTGGCATCGAACCAGTCCAGGGCCTTGAGGATGGCAATCTTTTCCTGATCGTCGCCCCAGGCATAGAACTGACGCAGCAACGCTGAGCGCTTGCCGGGTTCCTGATGCTTGAGGGCTTCTGACAGCAGCAGCACGCGGGCTAGCTGCACCTTGGTCCATGCAGCGTCATCAGCCTCAGGCCGCTCAGCCAGTTGACGTTTGCACTGACTGCTCAGAAGCACCAGCGTGTCGGCACTCGGGTTTTGCGCAATCTGTGGCAGCGCACTGTCCCACCACTGCAACTCGGACATCGGCAAGTGGCGGCTGAAGCGCTGCAGTTGGTCGGTCAGGATCTCTTCTCTGAGTTCAAGTGCCGCAAATCCATTCGGGGCGATTTCGATCATGTGGGCTTGATCCAGCGTTGGAAGCGAGGAAGCAGAAAGAACACCAGGACGCACAGCAGGCTGGCCCAGGGTTGATCCGCCAGGGCCAGAACCATGGCGTCGAACAGTGGCAGTGCAGCCAGACCCGCACCGATGAACGCGCGGACCTGACGATGCTGCGGGTTGGCCAGATGACGCCAGTAATTGCGTCCCAGCCAGACGAGCCAGATCAGCAGCACCAGCCAGAACATGCCGTTGCTGGCGTAGCTGACCAGGATCAGCGGGCTCAGCATCAGCAGCAGCGGGAAGCGGCTGAGCAACTGGTTGCGATGTTCCTGACGGGCCAGGTAGGTCAGGCCACTGATGTAGGCGCCCAATAATGCCGCGCAAAGCCAGATGGGTTCCGGCGGTACGCTGAGGCTGGCAGCCGCTGTCAGGTAAAGCGCCGAGCGGCAGGCGCCCATCAGCCAGACGCTGTGGGGGTATTTCTTGTGCAGAATGTTGTAGGCCAGGATGAAGCCGAGCAACAGCGCAGCGCTGCCCAGCAGCCAGTCCGGTTCTTCGATCAACTGGCTCAGGCCCAGTATCGCGACGGCCGCCACCAGAATCAGTGCGCCGACAGCCAGTGCGACTTGCTGGCGGCTGACCAGCCCGAGGGTAATGGGGCGCGGATTGTCGTGTTGCTGATCCCAGTCGGCATCCAGCAGGTCGTTCAAGAGCATGCCGAACAGATAAAGCAGCGACAGCACGACCAGCAGCAGCCCCCAGACCAGAAACGAAGGCGGGGCAAGGGCGCCAGCGCTACTGGCCAGCAATGCGGCTGCCAGGGTATTGGTCCATACCGTCGGCAGATTGGAGACACGGCCCAGGGTCATCCAGGTTTTCAGGGAGGTCTGGTTCATTCAGGGCAACTCTTGGTCCAGCCCAGGGGCGAAGTGCTGTAGGACGACAGGCGCTGCAAGGCTTGCTCCATCAGCGCGAAATCGATTTCGTGCAGATCGGTGGACTCACCCAGGCTGGTGAGCATCGGGATGGAAAGCTGGCCGCCAAGGTGCTGCCTGAACTCTTCCAGGCCTTGCACGATCAGCGAGCGACCCTGGGCATCCTTGAGCAACAGCTCCGGCGGGTTGAGGCTGAAGCCGAGTTGCACGAGCAGGTGCAGCAGGCGTTCGGTATCGGTGTCCGACAGCAGCTTCACCGCATTGGCGTACAGCGCGTCCAGCGCCATGCCCACGGCCACCGCTTCACCATGGCGCAAGCGGTGCTGGCTCAGGTTTTCCAGCTTGTGGGCGGACCAGTGCCCGTAATCCAGTGGCCGGCCGTTGCCCCGCTCGAACGGGTCGCCTGCGCCTGTGATATGCCCCAGATGCAGTTCTGCGCAACGGCGGATGGCGTAACGGCTGGCGCTATGCTCAAAGGTCGCCAGCGCCTGGGCTTGCTGCTCCATCCACTGAAAAAAGGCTGAATCCTTGATGGCGGCAACTTTCACGGCCTCAGCCAGCCCGGCGATCCGGTCACGCTGTGACAGGCTGAGCAGCATCTGGAAGTCGTTGATCACCGCATTGGCCGGGCAGAACGCGCCGAGCAGGTTCTTCTGGCCAAAGGCATTGATGCCGTTCTTGACGCCGATACCGGCATCGTTCTGGGCCAGCACTGTGGTCGGGATACGGATCAGGCGCATGCCACGGTGGAAGGTGGCGCAGGAATAGCCCACAGCATCCAGTACGGCACCGCCGCCCATGGCCAGCACATAACAATGCCGGTCCAGCCCGTGCTGCAACATGTGTTCATAGAGCTGATGCAGGACTTGCGGTGTCTTGCTCAGTTCACCTGCTGGCACCGCAATGGGCGCGGTCTGCAAGCGCAGGTCACGGGCATGAGCGGCAAAGTAGGCATCAATCTGCGGCAGCAGATGGGGTGACGACTTGAGCAGTTGCTCGTCGGCAAAGATCAGCACGGTTACCGGGCCCGGCTGCTCGGCAGTGAGTTGCGCCCGCAGGCAGTCATTTTTCGGGTCGAACAGGTGATCGGTAAAAACCACCGGATAGTTGTAGCTGACCTCGAAACGGCCCTGCAAAGGACCGTCGGTGTCTTTTGCAGCGCGGCTCTTGATGATTTTCACCAGACTGCGACCGGCAATGAACAGACCGGGCAGGACCATACTGGCCAGTATCGTTACCAGCAGTGCGTCCTTCTCCATGAGATAAGTGCCGATGGCGCTGTAGGCCAGGGCGAGCCCCGCATTGGCCAGAGTCGTGACCAGCAGGAACTGACGCAGCGGATAGCGCTGCATGCCAGCGGCCACCACCGAAGTTTCCGCCAGCACCGGCACACCACGAAGGCAGATCAGCGACAGGGTATTGAGCTGATAGGCCAGTTGCCCGCTGCTGCGCTTGTTGACCGCCAGGCGCCTGGACAGCAGCCGCAAGTAACCGGCCCCCAAGGCATAGCCCATTCCGGCACCCAGACAAAGCCCAATGAAAATGACCAGATAACCGCCGATACTGCCCAGCAACGCCACCGCCATCAGCGCCACGATACTGGAGGGCACAGGCAGCACGACATCGAACGCAAGCAGGGCAATCAACAGGAGGGCGAGGTTTAACTTCTGAATGGGGTCTGACGGAATCGTCAGGCTCAGACCGGTCAGGAATTGTTCGATCTGCTCACCAAACAACAGAAAACTGGCGATGACCAGAATCGAAAAGCACAGCAACGATAGCCACCCACTTCCGGCAACTCCTGCTTTGGAGAGTGCACGGTACAACGGACTATGCTTCATCAAGCATCCCTCTTGATTGTTATGACTGAGTGTCCTTGTCAGATATTTCAAACTGCATCCGGGGCCGGCATTACTCCTGTCTCTACAACCAAACGGGTAGGGCGCCTGACCGCTCAGGCTTGGAATGAGTAGCAATGTAGTTCAGTGCTAGCGTTTTGCAAGTATGTGAAATGACAGAATTTGAATGGGAAATTCTGTCACGGATGAAAAGTATTTTTAGCGGTTGATAGCACGCATTAATGGAGCTGCCCTTTATTTATATGAGAATTATTATCTTGCGTTAATAATTCTCGAGTCTGGCAGTTCATGACTATTTCAGTGAACAGTCTTATGCGTACTTGAGCCAGCAAACCAACGGTGTATCAAGCGTTCAAGGTCATCCACGCAGGTGAACGCCACGGGAACTACCAGAAGACTCAATGCGGTCGAAGTCATCAACCCGCCGATTACCGCAATGGCCATGGGCTGACGAAAGCTGGCATCAGCTCCCATGCCCAGCGCAATAGGCAGCATCCCGGCGATCATGGCCAAGGTCGTCATCACGATGGGGCGTACCCGTTTGTTGCATGCGTTGACCAAGGCATCCTGCACAGACATGCCTTGCCGCTTGATGCCCATTACTGCGTACTCAACAAGCAGAATGGAGTTTTTGGTCACAATGCCCATCAGCATCACCAGTCCAATCATGGACGGCAGGCTCAGCATGCCTCGGGTCAGTAACAAGGCGACAAACGCCCCTCCTACTGAAAGCGGGATGGCGAAAAGAATGGTCATTGGCTGGAAAAAGTCATGAAACAGCAATACCAGGACGCAGTAGACACAGAACACGCCGATAACGATTGCCATACTGAAACCGCTCATCAATTCGGCCATGGTTTCTGCATCGCCTGTTTCAATCAATTGCACACTGGCAGGCATGGACTGAATCGCCGGCAGAGCCTTGGCACTTGCCAGGGCCTTACCGAGAGGCATATGGCCAAGGTCTGCCGTAATCGTTGCGTACCGGCGTCGGTCATAACGATCAATCTGGGTAGGGCCACTTTCCAGGGTCAGGCTTGCGACGCTCGATAAAGGAACCAGGCCGTCGCGACCACGCACTCTCAGGTTGGACACGGTTTCCAGATTCTGCCGAGAAGCGTCCGGGATACGCACCTGTATTGCGATTTGCCGGTTATCAAGATTGAGTTTGGCCATCTGTGCATCAAAATCTCCATTTGTTGCAATGCGCACCGTTTCGCCGATGGTCGATGTGGTGATACCGCGCTCGGCAGCCTGTCGAGCATTGGGTCGAATAACGATCTCGGGGCGTTCGAGGTTTGCTGTCGAAGTAATGTTTGCCAGGCCATCGAGATCACGCAGTTGTCGCTCCAATGCCTGAGCGGTCGCTTTTAGCGCATCCTTGTCATCGCTTGAGAGAATCAGTGACATCTTCTCGCCCAGTCCCCCTGTCCCCAGTGAGAAACGGGCACCGGGCACGTCTCGCAGTACAGCGCGCACCTGATTTTCGATATCGATCTGAGTCGGGCGTGTATCGCGAGCAGAAAGAACCAGCGTCATCATTGCACGACGCAGTTCGGCCTCCTGACTCTGGCCATGCCCTGCCGGTTGGGTAACACCGACTGTTGCCATTACGTGCTCAATCCCGGAAATGCCGGTGATTGCACGACTCACAGCCTCTGTTACCGCACGGGTATCAGCCAGACTGCTGCCTGGTGGCAACTCAATGTTGATATTGCTGTAGCCCTTGTCGGACGCTGGTATCAGGCCTGTTTCAAGCAAGGGCACCACGGCGATCGAGCCAGCAAAGAACAGGGCAGTGCCCGCCAGCGTGAGACGACGATGAAACAGGCACCAGCGCACGCAACTCAGGTAGAGCTGCATCAAGCGGCCTTCCTGTACCTGTTTCTCGACACCATGAGTCTTGAGCAGACAGGCAGCCATCATGGGGGTCAACACCCGTGCCACAAGCAGTGACGAGAGCACGGCTATTACGGCTGTCCAGCCAAACTGTTTGAAGAACAGGCCTGGTACGCCACTCATCATGGCTGTCGGTAAAAACACCACGACCAGGGTCATCGTGGTCGCCATGACCGCAAGTGCAATCTCGGTGACTGCATCAGCGGTTGCCTGCTTGACGGGCTTGCCCATTCGGCTGTGACGCTCAATGTTCTCGATTTCGACGATGGCATCGTCTACCAGGATTCCCACGATGACGGCCAGTGCGAGAAGCGTCAGCGTATTGAGCGAATAACCCAGCCAGCTCATGGCCAGAAAGGTAGGCAGAATCGACAGGGGAAGTGCGGAAGCGGAAATCAAAGTGGCACGCCAGTCACGCAGAAACCACCAGACAACCAGCACTGCCAGCAAAGCCCCTTCATAAAGCATATGCATGGAGCCTTTGTACTGTTCGTGCGTATAGTCGACCGTGCCGGAAATCCTTACAAAGCTGAGTCCTGCATTGTTTGACTGAAGCTTGTGGAGCGCTTCGTCCACATCGGCTGCAACCTGTGTTTCGTCAACGTCTCTGGCCCGGAATATTCTGAACCCCACAACAGCTTTACCATCGAGCGTGGCGATCTGTGTGCGGTCTGCATAGGTATCTTTGACAGTGGCCACCTGATCCAGATTTATGCGTCGACCATCGTCAAGCACCACTGGCAAACTCTTCAATTGCTCAGCCTGACGAAGGGTGCCAATCGTGCGTACAGCCTGCTCTGTGCCCCCGATCTGTCCTCTTCCGCCGGAAGATTCCTGCTCTACATTTTTCAAGGCTCTTGATACTTCGGCGGCTGTAGCACCCAGCGCTGCCAGACTGGACGGATTCACTTCTACACGCACCTGGCGCTGGACGCCGCCGATCCGCTCGAACTTGCCGATGCCCTGTACGCTTAGCAGCGTCTTGTTGAGTGCGTCATCCACAAACCAGGACAGTGCTTCTTCATCCATCCGTGAAGACGCTACCGCATAGAGCAGGGTTGCCTCGTCACTCCCGACGCGCACTGCGCTGATGGAGGGTTGCTCCAGATCGTCGGGTAAATCGGAGCGGACCTTATCCACGGCATCCTTGGTTTCAATCAATGCATCGGAGAGCTTCTTTTCGAGGACGAACTCAACGTTGATGGCGACCTTCCCATCGACGATGGAAGTAGTGATGTGCTTGATTCCGGACAGCGTGGCCAGGGAGTTTTCCACCTTGCGTGCAACTTCGGTTTCCAGTTGAGCTGGAGCTGCACCGGGCTGCGTCAGAGATACGACGACGGTGGGCAGGTCGATATCCGGCATATTGGCGATGGGCAAGGTCCGAAAGCCAAGGATGCCAGCCAGAGAAAGAAGAATGAAAAGCAGAATGGCGGGAACAGGGTTACGGATCGACCAGGTGGCAAAGTTCATTGTCTATTCCTTCGTGACATCAGGTGCAGCAACGACATGCACCCGATCGCCTTCATTCAAGAAGCCCGCACCTTGTACGACCACCTTGTCTCCAACGCGCAGACCTGAGGTGATTTCCACTTCAGCGCCCTGGCGGCGTCCGACAGTGACGGCTTGCAGGCTGACACGATCACCAGCAGGCAGCTTGGGGACATAGCTGCGACCATCACGCACTGCCACACTGCCGGCAGGCACGATGACGGCAGGACTTTCAGCCAGCGTTACCCTGCCCAGTGGATACATGCCGGCGCGTGCTGCGCTGCCTGGCTCGATATCGGCATACACGATGCCAAGCCGGGTCTGACTATCCAGGCTGGGGGCTATCTGGCGCACAAGAGCTGTAGCGCACGTGTCGTCCGGTAATGTCAGGTCGACACGTTGTCCTGGCTTTATCCCGGACAACTGGATTGCAGTCATCTCGCCTCGCCACTCCAGGCGACTCTGGCGAATCATGCGAAACAATTCCTGCCCGCTTGCAGAGACGATACCCAGCGTGGCGTTGCGGGCACTGATGACACCATCATCAGGTGCCGTGACCCGGGCATAGCGCAATTGCAATAGGGTGCTTTGCAACAAGGCCTTCGCAACGTCAGCCTGGGTCAGGTACTGAAGCACTTCCTGCTCGCTGAGGCTCCCGGTGCCTTTGAGTTGCAGGGCGCGCTGGCGGTTGGCTTCGGCTTGCTCCCAAGAGGCCTTGAGCCGGGCCTTGTCGGTTTCCAGCAACTCGGAGTCGAAGGTGGCCAGCAGTTGTCCGCGTCTGACGTGATCGCCGACATTGACGAGAATCTCATCAAGCCTCAGGCCTGATACTTGAGAACCGATAACGGCCTCTTGCCAGGGAGCAATCACACCGCTTGCTTCAAGCGTGACGGGCCACTTGGCTTGAGTAGCAACCGCAACAGTGACCGTCAAGGCCACGGCAGGCTGGGCCAATGGCTGAGTCGCCATGGAGTGCTCACTGACAAAAAGGAGGCCACCTGACACAGCGCTTGCGAGCAAGGAAACAGCCAGCAAGGACTTGCGATTGCACAGGGCCGAGATAAAAGACAGCGTATTCATGATCGTGGCCTGCTGCTGAGGTTCAGTGTGAAACCACAATGTCAGTCAGCGGGAAGCGCCAGCGTTCTTCGATCCTTGCGTCATCTGCGCGATACCCAAGGGCAATGACGAGTGGAATCACGGAACCTCGTGGCAGTTTGAGAAGGCCGGCAACCTGAGAGGCGGAAAAGCCTTCCATCGGGCACGAGTCGATGCCTTTTGCAGCCGCGCCCAACATGAGCGTCTGAGCCGCGAAAATGGCATTTCGTGCGGCCCACTGACGGCTGCCGATATGGCCTATCGGGATCAGGGACAGGGTCGGGCGAATCAGGGCCGCCAGAAAGACAAGCGGTGACCAGAGGGCTGAAGAGCCGATGCCAAGAATTTTGCGGAACATCCCTGTCTGTTTGCGGTAATAGGCCTTGGAGTTTTCTCCCAGCGCTGCGCAGTGTTCAACATGCTCCAGTTGCGCTTTGGCGGTACGCAGACCCAATGCGGGGCTGGCCACCAGGACGATGAAGTCAGCCGCCGAGGCCGCCGCTTTCTGCCCATTGCAGGCTGCTGCAATCAGGGCTTTCAGAGAGGGCTCCCGAACCCAGTGCAATTCGTAAGGTTGCATGTTTCCGCTTGAGGGAGCATACGTCGCCTCGGCCAGCAACGCATGAATGTCGTCCTCTGCAATGGGTGTCGAATTGAATTTGCGAATGGCTCTGCGGAAGCGGTTCGCAGCCTGGAAACCGGACCAGGAGCTTGGGGTGTCTGGTATTTTCATGATGAAAAAATGCTCTTCAGGGTAGGCGTGAGGGGTTGTGCTTTCATGCCCTGAAATCGTAAGTTAATACTTACATTTTAAATACTCATGTTCCGGAGCAGCCCGTGAGCAAAGGCCGAACGACCGTAAAACCCCGGAAAGTCCCGGCTCAGGCACGCTCCCGGGCGACTGTCGATGCGATTGTGCAGGCAGCGACTTACATTCTGACCCGGGTGGGTTGGGAAGGGCTGACGACCAATGCCATTGCAGAGCGTGCAGGTGTCAATATCGGTTCTCTGTACCAGTTCTTTCCCAACAAGGAGGCGGTGATTGCCGAATTGCAGCGACGCCATGTGGCAGCAACGCGCAGCGACTTGCTTGAAGCATTGAAGGAGTTGCCGCAAAAACCTTCTCTTCGAGACGCACTGACGCTAATTGTCGAGATGCTGGTCAATGAGCACAGCGTCGCACCCGCAGTACACAAGGCAATCCATGAAGAGTTGCCCTATACGGTGAGGCAGTCTCAGGACGCGGACCCGTTGCGCAGGCAATTCGCTGATGTGCTCAGGCCCTTCATGAAAAACGTGCCCGACCCGGAGCTGTCGATCTACCTGATGGGCATCTCTGCGCACGCGATCATTCATACCGTGACCGCCGATCGACCCGCCTTGCTGGGTAACCCGCAGTTTGTTGCGGAAGTCGTCACTCTGCTTGAGAACTATCTTCATCGAGAGCAAGGCCAGATCGAAACGTGACGGGGGATCAAGTGCTCCGGACATCCGCAAAGCCAGCTTTTCAGGATTTGCCGCAGCACTTGAACACGTGACCCGGCGTTATTTGAAATGTTGCGCGAACTCCGATACCTGCTCCGGCCTGATCAACTGATAGGGCACCCATATATCGGACTCCACGGGCTCACCCTTGATCATCCGTAGCGCGGCGGTGATGGCGCTGCTGGCCTGGGCTTGTGGGTCCTGAAACACCGAGGCTGCCAATTGACCGCGCTTGATGGCCGCAAGCCCGTCGGGAAGGCCGTCGATGCCGACAACGGGTGTCGAGCGTTGCCCGGCCTGTTGCAATGCCATGGCGGCGCCGATTGCCATTTCATCATTGTTGGCCACGATCGCATCGATCTTGACCCCGGCCAGCAGCCAGTTGCTGGTCAGGTCCATGCCTTTGTCACGCTGCCAGAGAGCGCTCTGCTCGCCAACGATCTTGATGTCGGGATACTGCTGCAAAACCTGCTTGACCCCTTCGGTTCGGCCTTGGGTCGCGTTCTGCACCAGATCACCCATGATGATCGCCAGATTACCCTTGCCGCCCATCTTTTCGGCCAGATACTTCATCTGCAACTGACCTGCCTGGATATCCTGGGACGCCACGGCGACAACGCCGGCCGACCGCGTGTGCTGGTCGGGTCGGCGATTGACGTAGACCAGCGGTATTCTGGCCCTGGTGGCAGCTCGGGTGATATTGACGGCAGCAGCGGTGTCGACCGGCAATACAATGACCGCATCCACTTTCTGGCTGATAAACCCCTCGACCTGATTGAGCTGGCGAACCACGTCTCCCTGGGCGTCTTCGAACTGGATCTGCACGTTTTCTTTCTTCGCGGCATCGTTCAGGCCGTTGCGCACGTAAGTCATGAAGTTGTCGTCGATCCTGGCGATGCTGACGCCGATCCGGTAATCGGCAAGCACCCCGTGACTGAACAGCAGGGTCACAAAGGCAAGTACAAGCGAATGGCGCATGATGGTTTTCCTTTTGTTCTTATGGGTTGAAATTCATCAAGTGAGCGAGGCCTCCGGCCCTGTGCCTGGGCCGGAAGACCTTTGAGTATTCATTCCTCCAGGGTAAAGGCCTGACGAAAACGCTGCAGCGCAATGTCCGGGTCGCCGGATGCCCAGCCTTCCAGGCCGACCACACCGCTGTAGCCCATGCGATGCAGGGCTTTGGCAATGGCCGGGTAATGGATTTCGCCCGTGCCGGGTTCCATGCGCCCCGGTACATCCGCCACCTGGATTTCGCCGATGGCGCTGCCGGCACGCTGGATCAGCTCGATCAGGTTTCCCTCGCCAATCTGCGCGTGATACAGGTCCAGGTTCATTTTCAGGTGCGGGCTATCCACTGCTTCAATCAAGGCCAGCGTGTCTTCGGCCCTGGCGAACGGCGTGCCGGGATGGTCAACCTGGGTATTGAGGTTTTCCAGCAGGAAGACTCGGGAATGATCCTCGCCAAGCCGGGCGATTTTTTCCAGGGTCTTGCAGGCGTTCAGCCACATGCGCCCGTTGGTATGGCTTACAGGGTTGACCGGCAGGCCCTTGTTGTCCAGGCCGGTGCCATGCAGGTTGAGGCCGGGGCAGTTCAGGCGCTCGGCAACGGCCAGTGATTCCCTGGCACTTTCCAGCAGGCGCTGGATACCTTCGGCATCCGTCAGATTGCCCGAGATATAACCGGTCATGGAGGTGAAGTCAGCACCTGTAGCGCTCAAGGCCGCGATGTCCTTGGTGGTCCAGTCCCAGATTTCGGCACTGAAGCCCAGCTCATGGATGCGCCGGACGCGCTCTACGAAGGGCAGGTCGAGAAACACCATTTCGGCGCTGACGGCCAGTGTGAAGGGGCAGAAACTCATGCCTGTTCTCCTGCAACCCGTACCGTTTTGCCCTGCTGGACTGACTCGATGCAGGCGCGGGCAATGGCCAGTGCCGCTCGGGCATCTTCACCGCTTGCCAGTGGTCTTTCACCCGTGCGCAGGCAGTCTGCAAAGTGGTTGAGTTCGGCAATGTAGGCATCGCGCAGCAGGTCGGTGTCCATGCGCTGGGTGTCGGCCTGGATGCCATCGGCCAGATAACGAACCAGTTCGGACTGGGCGACGCTGCCCATGGTCAGCATGCCGGCGCTGCCAAAGACCTCACCCCGCACATCGTAGCCATAGACTGCCTGGAAATTGGCCTCGGCAGTGGCGATGGCGCCGTTATCGAAACGAATTGTCACCACTGCGGTGTCGAGCAGTCCCTTGTCCTTGTAGGCCGGAGCCACCAGCGCATCGGCCATGACATTCACCTCCACGGCCCGGGCACCGGGGTTCAGGTAGAGCAGGGCATCGAAGTCATGGATCAGTGTTTCCAGGAAAATCACCCACTGCCCGATGCCGGCCGGATTATTCAATGCCGGGTCCCGGGTGACCGAGCGCAGCAGTTGCGGCGTGCCGATGCGGCCCGCGACAACATCCAGATGCGCCTGGCGAAAGCTTCTGGCAAAACGCCGATTGAACCCCACTTGTAAAGGCACTCGGGCATCGGAGGCTGCGGCGATGGCCCGGTCGGCTTCATCCAGTGTGATTGCCATGGGTTTTTCGCAAAAGACACCTTTCCCGGCCCGGGCGGCGGCGATGACCAGTTCGGCATGGCTGCGGGCCGGAGCCGCAATCAGAACCCCATCGATGTCAGGATCATCCAGCAGGTGCTGCGGGTCGGTGTAGACCTTCTGCACATTGAATTTTTCAGCCAGGCGAGCGGCTTGTCCCGGTGTCGGGTCGGCAATGGCAGCCAGGCAGGCTCCCGGAATATGCAGGGCGGCTGTCTGGCCGTGAAAACTGCCCATGCGGCCTGCACCGATGAGTCCCAGGCGGATGATCTTGCTCATATGCATGCGTTCCTTGTTGTTGTGATGGGGCGAGCGAGTGAACTCATTCGCTCTCTGGACGGGAGAGCAAACCCTGTGCCATTTATCAAGTGCTTGATATGTAATGAAAATTTCTTTGTTTACGCATGCGAGAGTGTCTATTTGCAAGACATGTCTACAATGACATGTCAAAGAAATGAACACTTCGAGAGCTGCAAATGGCCGATCATTCGTTCCTGACACTGCCCCAGAATGAACTGGACTACATCACCGCCATCGGCCCGCTGGCCCTGAACGACGGGCCGATGCTCGAACTGCAACAGGCCTGGCGGGAGTGTCTTGCAGGCAGAGTCGATCCTCATCCTGTGGTGAGGCCGGTGATCTGGGCTTCATGGCGGCGCAGCATCGACCAGGGGATCGATCCCGAAGATGCCGAATACCGGTTCGTCACCCCGACTGATCTGGCTGAAAAGCTGAGCGTTAACGCCTTGTTGATCGAGACCGCCCAGGAAGTGATGCGCGGTCTGCTCGCCTATAACCCCAGAGGCCATATCAACCTCACCGATCCTCAAGGCACGACCCTGAGTTTCTGCGGGCTGGACATCACGCCGGTGGGCAGTCGCCTGTCCGAGTCCGTGCAGGGCACCAACTGCACGGGCCTTGCGATTGCCGAGGATCGACTGGTCTACGTGCTGGCCGAGGAGAACTTTGCCCACGGTTTGCGGCAACGTCGCATGCATTGCGCTGCCGCGCCGATTCGCAATGCCAATGGTGAAACCCTGGCGATCCTGACCCTGACAGCCGAGCCGGGATGGTTTCATTTCCATACCCTGGGCACCGTGCAGGCGGCGGCTGAGGCTGTCTCGCGGCAGATGGCGTTGCAGACGCTGCTGGACGAGCAGCGTAGCGTTCTGGAGGTGCTCAATGAAGGCCTGGTGGTTCTTGATGACAAGGGCTGTATCAAGGCGCTCAATCGTTATGCCCGCCAGTTGTTCCGGGTCGGGCCTGAGTTGCTGGAGCGTCCGTTCCTGCAACTCGGGCAGAGCGAGCTGAACGAAGAAATCATGCAGCGTCAGGGCGAAGCGTTACGGGATCTGGACTGTACCTTTCAGCTTCACGACGGCACTCAACTGGCGTGCCTGGTTTCGGTCTGCCTGACCGGGCAGGGCGGGCGGATCGTGTCCCTGCGTGAAAACCGCCGCATCCGCGAAATCACCCGCCGCATCATGGGGGCTCAGGCTCGTTATACCTTCGACAGCATTCAGGGAAACTCCAGAATCATGCAGGACGCGCTACGCCTTGGCAGGATTGCGAGTCGCAGCGATTCCACCACGCTGATCCTCGGCGAGAGCGGCACCGGCAAGGAGTTGTTCGCGCAGGCCATTCATAATGCCAGCGAGCGTAGCAGCGGTCCTTTCGTGGCCGTCAACTGCGGCGCCATTCCCCGGGAACTGGTGCAAAGCGAGCTGTTCGGTCACGTTGAAGGCGCGTTTACCGGGTCTGCCCGTGGCGGTTCTGCGGGCAAGTTCGAACTGGCTGATGGCGGCACCATCTTTCTCGATGAAATCGGCGACATGTCGTTTGATGCTCAGGTCAGCCTGCTGCGGGTTTTACAGGAGGGCGAGGTGACTCGCGTCGGCGCCAGAAAGTCCCGGCAGGTGGATGTCCGGATCATTGCAGCGACCCACCGCAACCTGAGCCAGGCCGTAGCTGAAGGTGCGTTCCGGGAAGACCTCTATTATCGACTCAATGTCCTGAACCTCACGGTGCCGCCATTGCGAATGCGCAAGGAGGATATTTCCCTTCTGGCACAGCACTTTCTCGACCGCTGCGCGCAGTCATTGCGCAAGTCCGTGTCGGGTATTTCCACCCCGGCGCTGGACGCGCTCATGGCGTATTCATGGCCGGGAAATGTGCGCGAACTGGAAAACACCCTCGAGCGCGCTACCAATCTGGCGGCAACCGCATCGATCCAGCCAGGTGACCTGCCCCTGGAAATCATCCAGGCATCGCTACGGCCGCAACCCCCGTCACGGTCTGAATACAATGATGCCCCTGACCTGGGAGCCCATGAAATGAACGCGATCATCGATGCGCTGAAGCACACCAACGGAAATATCCGGCTGGCTGCAAGGCAACTGAAAGTGTCCCGGGGCGGGCTGTATAACAAAATGAACCGGTTCGGGCTTAGCGCCGATGCTTTTCGTTAGGCTGGTTTGACCAACATTCAGCCAATCAGGCCTTCGGCAATTCATGGGGTAATGGTAATTTACTGGCCCGTTCTCTTTTCAAGCAGATCAAGGATCGTCGGCTGTGATTGACATACTGGTTGAAGTCGTTTTTCGAGCCATTTGCTACTTTGTCGGCTGGCCTGTGATGAAAGCTTTCACGCTTGGAAAGTATCCCGTGAAAGGTTCCTTTTTTTCCGAGACCCTGCAGGCCAATCTGACGTCGTTGATGGGCATTGCCGTCATTGCGCTTATGGTTTTTGCAATATTCCAGCTGTTTGTTATCCCTTGATACGTATTTCCTGTCTTCCTTCGTTCCAGTCGTTTGGCGATGCCCGCAGCGCTAGCGTATCGTGTCGCCTCCTTGGCCTGACTCCATGGAGCCGGGCGTTACAAGACGTCGAGACAGTTTGAATGAGTGTGTTAGCGGATCCTTATGGCAGTTGACGAATCAGGGAATGAATCGGTTGAAGAGACTGCGCCGAAGCGTCGTCGGGCGCCGAAGGGTGAGATGCGCAGAACGGCGTTGCTGGATGCGGCCACCGTCATTTTTGCGCGGGATGGATACTCCAGCGCCTCGATGCGCGATATCGCGGCACTTGTCGGCATTACAACCGTAGGGTTGCTGCACCATTTCCCGAACAAGGAGGCTCTGCTGAACGCGCTTCTGGAGCGCAGGGATCAGAGGGTCGTCTCGCGATTTCATGAGCTGACCATGGAGATGACGCTTGAGGGTTTCCTCAGGTTCCTGAGGCAGAGCATGGGTTTCAGTATCGAAGATGCCTTCGAGTGCCAGGCGTCGCTGGTCATGAATATGGAAAGCATGTCCAAGGCTCACCCTGCATGGGCCTGGTATCAGGAACGCTTTCACCTCACTCACCAGCACGCACGCGGGCACATGACGGCTTTGAAAGAGGCGGGAGAGATTCGTGCTGACATCGATGTGAAGGCATTGGCGCAGGAAATCTTCTCGGTCATGGACGGTTTGCAGATCCAGTGGTTGAGATGTCCGCAGGACGTGGATGTCATGGCCGTTTTCGATATTTACCTTCGTCGTCTGGGCAAGGATATCCAGGCTCATCCCTGAGCCTGAATGCCTGTCATCAGAATGCCTGGGTGGCGCTTACCTGTACGGCCTTGCGCAACGGCAGCGGCAACGGGTTGCTGTCGCGGGTGGTCAGGTGCTCTGGATACAGTGTGATCAAGGTGCGATCCAGAGGCAGAGTCTCTGAGTCCGGCCCTACCAGAATCTTGAACTTGCCGGCATCCACATCCCAACTGGCCGTCTTGTCCACGTAGTAAGCCAGTGAGCGCGAGTCGATCGGGATGCTGACGGTCTTGCTTTCGCCCGGCTGCAAGTACACCTTGCTGAACCCCTTGAGTTCTTTTTCCGGACGGTCAACCGCTGGTGTCACCGGGCGGACGTACAACTGCGCGACTTCGAAGCCCGCCTTGTCGCCGGTGTTGGTGACCGTGAATTTCACGTCAATGGTGTTGCCCGGCGTCATGACGTTGGTCGACAGTTTCAGGTCGCTGTACGCGAAGCTGGTATAGGAAAGCCCGTATCCGAAGGGGTAGAGCGGCTTCGCATGCTTCTTGTCATAGCCTCTGTAGCCCAGGTAAATGCCTTCGCTGTAGTTCATTTCGGTCAGCGCGTTGTCACCTCGATATTGTTTTGGATCGGAATACGAGGCGTAGCTTGGGTTGTCCTGGATCTTTTTGTCGATGGTGATAGGCAGCTTGCCCGAAGGGTTCACCTTGCCATACAGGATTTCGGCGATTGCCTGGCCACCTTGTTGACCTGCAAACCAGGCATGAAGAGTGGCGCCGACCTTGTTGGCCCAAGGCTGCATATCCAGACCGCCGCCACTGTGCAGGATGACGACGGTGTTCGGGTTGGCCTTGGTTGTGTAGGTGATCAGGTCAGACTGGTACTCGGGCAGCTCGTAGGCATGGTCAATCGACTCGCCTTCATATTCATGATTGGTACCGGCCGCAATGACGACTGCATCGTATTGCGAAAGATCCTTGGGCGGTCGCAGGGACGCCCAGCTCATCTGAACGCCAGCCAGGCCGCCGAGGAACGTCGTGAAGTTGCCTTGCAGACGACGATATTCCAGCTTCACGCTGTATTCCTTGCCGGCTTGCAGTCGGGCGGTCTTGCCTGAGGTCACCAGCGCGTTGATCAGATCGAACGACTGTTGCGTGCCATCGTTTTCCAGAACCAGCTCGTCGTTCACCCACAACTTGTAAGCGCCATCAGCACGAACCTTGAAAACGTGTTCGCCGGAAATGGTCGGCTTGATCGTGGAGGTGAAGCGTGCCGAGAAGGATCCGGCTGCGGGGTTGAAGCCCGAAACGGTGGTAGTGCCGGTATCGGTGGCGTTGGTATTGGTGACCCAGTTCAGGTTGACCCCCGGTTCCACACGCGTCAGGGCAGGGGAGCCGGAAAGCTCCGTATTGGAGAAATACTCCGCTTTTACCCCGCCGTTGCTGATGCCGTTCTGGCCCGTGCCCGGCTGATACCAGACAGAAGCCTTCGGGTTGAGGCTCATCTCGTGCAGGTACTCGATATTCGAACTCGTTGAAGCCAGTTGCTGCAGGCCGCTGAGTTCTGTCACGTAGGTGTTGGGTGGCGAATTTGCAGTACCGAACGGCGAAGCCGGAGGCTGTATGGCCAGATCACCGATAACGGCGATTTTTGCATCACGGGCCAGTGGCAGCAGAGGGGTTCCCTTCGCGGTCTTTTCATTACGCAAAAGCACGGTCGACTCGCGGGCCATATTCAGCGCCGCACGCATGCCGTATTCCGGATGCTCCAGGGTCTGGGCCTTGTTCAACTGCTTGTCGAAACCGTAGCTCACCAGGCCGCGCAAGTTGCGTCTGACCTTGTCGTCGATGACGTTCTGAGTCAGTTGCCCGCTCCACAGGTAAGGAAGCAGTTTGGCCTCGGTGAATTGAAGGCCGGACGGCATATCGATATCGGTCCCGGCCCATGCACCCTTGAAGGCATCCTGCACCGAGTTGAAGTCGCTCATCACGAAGCCTTGAAAGCCCCATTCACCCTTGAGAACGTCCGTGATCAGGTGGTGGTTCTCACAGGCATAGTCGCCATTGATCTTGTTGTAGCCGCACATGATCGAGGCGATATTGGCGTTCTTGACCATCGACTCGAAGCCGGGCAGGTACATTTCGCGCAGGGCGCGCTCATCAACGCGGATATCGACGTAATGCCGGTTGGCTTCCTGTTCATTGGCCACATAGTGCTTGCCGGCAGCCTGTATGCCCTGGACCTGGATGCCGTTGGTGATGGCTGGGGCCAGCACGGCGCCAAGGAATGGATCTTCGCCACTCACATACTCGGCGGTACGTCCTGCATAAGGCGTGCGATACAGGTTGACGCCCGGAGACAGCATTTGCTGGCCGCCAGCGATGCGGGTTTCGTACCCGATTGCCAGGCCGAACTCCTTGGCGCGGTTGATGCTCCAGGTGGCCGCCAGCGCGGATTGAGCCGGGTACTGGGCTCCGAATGTCGCATTGTTGACATGCACGCCCATCGCCGAGTCATACGCGACGGTACCTTCCATCCCCCACTTGCTCAGGCGCGGAATCATGCGCCCGTCATCCACGCGGGTGAAGTTGATCTTTTCCGAGACACTCATGTTGTCCAGGAAGGCACCGACACGGGCTTCTACCTCGTTGCCGGTCATGGGCGTCACGGCCATGGCAATACTGGCCTGCGATACGCTTATGGCCAATATGCTCAAGCCCAGTGTGTGTTTGAAGGCTGACAAGGGCAGCATCCTTTTTGGCGGGTGAGGGAGGCGCAGGTTGAGGGAATCATGGGAGCCGATGTTCATGGTTTCTGCACCTGAGCGGGTGCATCCTCTGTATCTACAGGGGCCTGCAGAAGTGCGGCCGATCCTTTTTCAGCCGGCGTGGCAATTTTGTTGGCACCCGAAAGTTGATCCCTTTGTTTATCCACCTGTTCACGAACAGCTTGTTCCGAGTGATGTGTGTCGACCGCTTTAGAGTCTGCCCAAACCGGGCTGATACTGGAGGCGCCCAGCAGTAATACGCTAACAACAGACAGCAGGGGTCTAGTCATCGATGGAGTCTCGATAAAGGATAAGTGTGGAGTCGGCTGATCGCGGAATACAGAAGTTCCGCCTGAAGGCCGCATGTTAAGTCCGGGAAGAGGATGAAAAGTTCAGCGGGGGAGAAATTATATTTTATGAGGCTAGTTGGAAATGCTGGCGCATGGCTATTGGCGCTTTTTTTTGAGGTTGATGCTGGATTTAAGAGGCAAAAATCTCTATTTTTTGGTGTTTTATTGCTTATTTTTGATTGCTTATTGGTTTATTTTGCTTGTTTTGCGCTTTTTTCTGTATTTATTTTGCTAATTTGTAAACCTAATTGCTGTTAGGTTTAGTGGTCTGATATGCTGTTGCAGCTTGATTTTAATGGTAGTTTTTTGTGTGTTAAATAAAGGTTTGTGAATGGTTTAGTTTGGGTTTTGCAACAGGTTAGTTGTAGAGCTTTCTGTAGTGGATTTTCAAGAAATGCGAATAAGTTAAGGGTTTGAAGTCCGGCTGAAGCAGGGTAGGAAAAGTTTCTGTCGTTGGAAGATCTGAATAAGACTTTCCTTTGAATCATCTATGGAAGATCAGCCCATGCTTTTGCAAAACGCTGCAAGACAACGCTGCGCACGATTCTTTTGTGTGCTGCTGATGCTGGTATTGAGCGCATCTGCCTGGGCTGCCACAACAAAAAGTGCAAAGCGCGGGATCGCCTATGACATTGCGTATCCAGCAGACTTGAGTGCTTTGGCTCCCGGAATCAGCTGGTGGTACAACTGGAGCCCCAAGCCTCACGACCGGCTGGCGTCTTATGACTATGCATCGATGTACGGGGTGGACTTCATCCCCATGGTCTGGAATGCGAATGTCGATGACGGCCAGTTGAAGCTTTACCTGCTCGCACATCCCGCTATTCGCTATCTGTTGGTCATCAATGAGCCGAATCTTCTGGATCAGGCGAACATGACTCCCGAAGCGGCAGCCCGGTTCTGGCCAAGGCTGGAGCAGATAGCCGCCCAGACCGGCGTCAAGCTGGTCGGTCCCGCCATGAACTGGGGAACCATGAGCGGTTATGGGGACCCGGTCGTATGGCTGGATGCGTTCTATGCGGCCTACCGAGCGCAGAATCAGAACAGGGAGCCGCAAATCGACTACCTGGCCTTTCACTGGTACGACTATGGCCTGTCAGGAATGCTCGACAGGCTGTCCAGATTTGGAAAGCCGTTCTGGGTAACCGAATTCGCCAACTGGCATTCCGTGCCGGATGGTGTCCAGATCGACTCACTCGAAAAGCAGAAGCAGCAGATGACCGAAATGGTTGCCATCTGCGAGAGCCGGGCTGATGTATTCCGTTATGCATGGTTCACCGGGCGAATGAACGATGACCCGCATTTTTCAAGCCTGCTGAGTAACGAGGGAACGCTGACGGAGCTGGGCCGACATTACCTTTCACTACCATTTGCAGAGTAAGTCTGAGGCGGGCATTAATCCTGTATCGCAGCCTGCAACTCCAGGCTTCGACCCGGTATCGCGGCAATAAGCTCCTGGGTGTAAGCCGCCTCGGGTCGTTCGAAAACATCGCTGGCCGGACCTTGCTCGACGGTCTTGCCGTGTTTGAGCACCAGCACCTGATGCGCGACGCTGGCGACAACCGCAAGGTCATGGGATACCAGCACGTAAGCGATGCCCAGTTCACTTTGCAGTTCGACGAGCAGGTCGAGGATCTGCGCCTGCACAGAAACATCCAGTGCCGAGACCGGTTCATCGAGCAACAGCAGGTCCGGTTGCAGAGCCAGTGCTCTGGCAATCGCAACACGCTGCCGCTGTCCGCCTGACAGCTCTCTGGGCAGTCGGTCCAGATACGCCGTCGGCAAATGAACCCGCTCGATCAACTGGCGTGCCGCCTGTTCCAGCGCACGGCCCTTGAGCAGGCCAAAGGAAACCAGCGGTTCAACGATGCTTTCAAACAGGGTGAAGCGCGGGTCGAGAGCACCGAACGGATTCTGTTGAACCAGCTGGATGCGCCGCCGCAAGGGCCTGAACTCGTTCCAGCCGAGGTCCGTGACGTCGCGGTCCTCGAACAGGACTCGCCCGTGAGTCGGCTTTTCCAGGCCCAGTGCGATACGTAGCGCCGTGCTTTTGCCGGAGCCGGATTCGCCGACTATGGCCAGCGTCTGTCCCGGATAAACCTTGCAATTGACGTC
The DNA here is from genome assembly GCF_018968705.1 of Pseudomonas lijiangensis. NCBI lineage: Bacteria > Pseudomonadati > Pseudomonadota > Gammaproteobacteria > Pseudomonadales > Pseudomonadaceae > Pseudomonas > Pseudomonas lijiangensis. Next base: position 3,150,867 of record NZ_CP076668.1, on the reverse strand, counting down.
CTGCAAGGCCTGGAAGTCGGCGTCTTCGCCTTTCACGTAAGGCAGGCGATAGGTCTTGCCGATATTGCTCAGGGTCAGCAACGGCTTAGTGTCTGGCGAAGCAGAGCGGGGTGCTGCCGGGCTTTTTCTCTGGCCGAAAGCCGGCGCGGCGGCAATCAATGCGCGTGTATAGCTGTGTTCGGGGTTTACAAGGATCTGCCGTGGCGGACCTTGCTCCACCAGTTCACCGCTTTTCATCACCAGCACCCGGTCTGCGCGGTCCGCTGCCACGCCAAGGTCGTGGGTGATGATCAACAGGGAAATGCCTCGCTCGCCCACCAGACGTTGCAGGTGGTCGAGTATCTTGCGTTGCACCGTGACGTCCAGAGCGCTGGTGGGCTCGTCGGCGATGATCAGGCGGGGATTGCCTGCCAGCGCGATGGCGATCAGCACCCGCTGGCGCATGCCGCCGGACAGCTCGTGAGGGTATTGCCGGGCGCGCAGCACCGGCTTGTCGAGGCCGACCTGTTCCAGCAACTCAACCACATCGGCGTCGATGGCCGGGTAGCGGCGGCCGTGAGCCTGGATCAACGCTTCGGCAATCTGCTGGCCAATACGCAAGGTCGGGTTGAGGCTGACCATCGGGTCCTGTGGCACCAGACCGATGATGCTGCCGCGAACCCTGCGCTTCTCCCGTTCAGACGCGTGGCTCAGGTCGTTGCCGTCGACCCGAAGCTCACCGCTGGTGATGGTCGCGTTATCCGGCAACAGGCCGAGGATCGAGTTGGCGATGGTGGACTTGCCCGAGCCGGACTCGCCGACAATCGCCACGGTTTCGCCTCGGGCTACTTGAAAGGAGACGTTGCGCACGGCCTGAGTGAGCTGCCCGTTGAAGCGATAGGTCACACTGAGGTTCTGGAGGTCGATCAGTTGTGGCGTGTCGGTCATCGTTGAGTCTCTTCCAGAGTGCGGGCGATATGGTTGAAGCTGAACACCACGGCGACCAGAAACAGGCCGGGTAGCAGCGACACCCAGGGCGCGGTCATCAGGAAGTGACGGCCGTTGGCAATCAGCGTGCCCCATTCGGCGGCTGGCGGTTCTGCGCCAAAGCCGAGAAAGCTCAGGCCGGCGGTGGCCAGAATGGCAGCGCCGAAATCCAGGGTGGCTAACACTGCAACCGGGCCCCAGGCATTGGGCAGAATGTGTCGCAGCAAGGTCCGGGTCCAGCTTGCGCCGCCCAGCCTGGCCGCTTCGACGTAAGGCAATGTCTTGACGCGCAGCACCTCGGCGCGGGTGGTGCGGGCGAAGCCGGGAATGATCCCGACACCCACTGCGATGGCTACAGGAATGGTGCCGAAGCCGATGGCCGTGACGATGGCCAGAGCCAGCAACAGGCCGGGCAGCGCCAGCAGTACATCGATGAAACGCATGATCACGGCATCGATGCGACCGCCTGCAAAGCCGGAAATCACCCCGAGGCTGAGACCACCGGCCATGGCAATGCCGACTGCCAGCAAGGCGGCCTGCACCGACAGGCTGGAACCATGCACCACGCGGGTATACAGATCACGCCCCAGTTCGTCGGTGCCGAACCAGTGCGCGGCATTGGGCGGCGTCAGCTTGTCGGCGGGCGAGGTCGCGTAGGGTGCGTAGCTGCTGAGCAGGGTCGGTGCGACAGCGGCCAGCAACGCGAAAGCCACGATGGCCACTGCCAGCAGAAAGCCGGGCCGACGCAGCAGTGGCCTGACCGCATCGAAAGCCCGGCTCAGGCTGCTGCGCCGCCGCCACTGGGCCGCAGGCGGTGTTTCAGTGTGGCTGACAGCGCGAGCCAGACGTGCAAGGCGGGTATCGAAAATGGTCATGGCGTCAGGAGACCTTTGGCGTGTGGGCGATGCGCGGATCCAGCGCGGGGTAGAGCAGGTCAACGATCAGATTGACCACGACGAAAGCGGCAGCCGAGACGGCGACGATGGCGAGCACCACCGGAATGTCCTGGCGCAGTACCGCTTCCTGGGCAAGACGACCGACGCCAGCGCGGGCAAAGATGGTTTCCACCAGCACTGCGCCGGAAACGGTATTGCCCACCTGCAGGCCGATCAGTGTCAGCAGCGGCAAGGCTGAGTTCTTGAAGGCGTGGCGCGCCTGAACCTGAGCGCGGCTCAGGCCTTTGGCGTAGGCGGTGATGATGTAGGGTTCTTTCCACACCCCCTGAAAACCGCGCAACAGCACCTGGGCATAAACCGCCGCACTGGGAATCGCCAGAGTGACCGCAGGCAATATCAGGCTGGAGAAGCCCTGATTGCCGGTGGCCGGAAACCAGCCGAGGCTGAAGGCGAACAGCTGGATCAGCAGCAACCCCATCCAGAACACCGGCACCGAGAAGCCCAGTGAAGGCAGGCGTGACAGAGCAACTTTCAACGGCTGCCATCGTACATACGCGGTGAGGTAAGCCAGGCCGACCCCGCCGATCAGCGACAGGACAATGGCCAGGCCCGCCAGCGCCATAGTTTGCGGCAAGCGCTCGACCAGCAGTTCTGAAACCGGGCGGTTGAGCGTCAGCGAATTGCCGAAGTCGCCGTGGATCGCGCCCCACAGCAGATCGATGTATTGCTCGAAGACGCCGCGATCCAGCCCGTAATACAGTTTGGCCTGGGCGATGTCCTGTTCGGACAGGGCATCGATCTCGACACCCGAGGCGCTGAGCATGATGGACAGTGTGTCGCCGGGCAGCAGATACAGAATGAAATAAGTGATGCTGTAGGCACCCCAGAGTACCAGCAGCGCCTGGGCAATCCGGCCAAGGACGTAACGGCTCATGGCGCAGCGATCTCGATGTCGTTGAACAGTGCAAAACCTTCAGCGGTCCAGTGGAAGTTGCGCACCTTCTTGGCGGTTGCGGCCTGCCAGACTCGCTCATAAATCGGGAACGCCGAGCCTTCGTCGATCAGCAGGTTCTGCAGGTCGCCATAGGCTTGTGCCCGTTGTTCTGCGCGAGTGGCAGTCAGCCCGGCATCGAACAGCTCCAGTGCCTTGGGCAGTGTTTGCGGTTCGTAAAGATTGGTGGCCAGGGTCGAACTGTTTGCGGTGCGCGGATCGATGATGGTTTGCAGGACAATCGGGTCGGCGCGGGTCATGTAGGTCGATGTCAGGTCGTAGTTGCCTGCGGCGTTGGCTGCCGCCCATTCGGCGGTGGTCACGACGTTGAGCTTGAATTCGATACCGATCTTGCGCAGTTGATCCTGGATCAATACATCGCCAGCGCTCTCGGCAGGCGACAGGTTGTAGGAAAGCTTCAGGCGCTTGCCGTCCTTGTAGCGATAGCCGTCGACATTTTTCTGCCAGCCGGATTCTTCGAGCAGACGTTCGGCACCCTGAGGGTCATAGGCAAGCTTGTCGCCCAGATTCCTGTAGTAAGGCGTGGTGATGTCGTAGACGCTGGAAACCACCGGGAATTGCGGGTTGTAGACGGTGGCGGCGTAAGTCTTGCGATCAATGCCTTTCTGCAAGGCCAGGCGTACATTGCGATCGGCCAGGATGCGCGTGCCACGGGTGTTGGGGTACATGTTCAGGGCAGGGCCAGGCAGGGAACGGCTCTGGATGGTGGCGCCCTTGGACTTGAACAGATTCAGGTCCACTTCGGAGAACGGGTTGCGCGGCCAGAGAATATCCACCTGGCCTTGTACGAACTTGCCGTTACGCACACTTTCTTCCGGCACGTAACTGACTTCGACGTTCTCCAGGTGCGCTTCGCCCTTGTTCTGGGCATTGGCCGATGGCCAGGCGTAGCCCTTGCGCTTGGTCAGGCGCAGACCGCTTTCCGGGGTGTAGCGCTCCAGCACGAAAGGTCCGGTGCCAATGATCGCGCCCAGCGAGCGTTCCTTGGCGCTGAGCTTGTAGGATTCCGGTGCCAGAATCGAGAGGTTGGTGGTGGACGTGGCTTGCAGGAAACCGGCGTTGGGTCTGGCCAGTACCAGTTTGACGGTAAAGTCGTCCAGCACCTCGGCGTGGTCGTAGCCCGCCAGATAAGTCGCACCGAAGGTGGTCGGCAACTGGGTGGCGAAAGCCTTGTTGGAGTCATAGGCCGTTTTCACCGCCTGAGCGTCGAAGCGCGTGCCATTACTGAACGTCACGTCCTTGCGCAGGTGGAAGGTGTATTCCAGCGCGTTGTCGCTCACTTCCCAGCGTTCTGCCAGCCAGGGAATGATGTTGCCGGTCTGCGGGTCCTGATCGGTCAATGATTCGGCGACATTGCGCAGAACGACCCGGTGTTCCAGCCAGTAGACCTGGAAGGGGTCGAGGCTGACCAGCGTGGTGTTATCCCTGAAGAAAGCGACCTTGAGCGTCTTGGTTGCCTGGCTGTCCTGACCGGAAGGTGAGCAACCCAGCAGGGTGGTGGCCGTGACGGCGGCGAATAACAGGCGCGGCAGAAGAGGGCGTTTGATCATTGCTGCGTCCCCTGGTCCGCGGGGTTGCCTGGCAATGCCTGAGATTGAATGCGATGCATGTGAAATCCTCTTCAAGTCGAACAGCGCTTCAGGCTGGTTTTAAGACCTTATTCGTCTGAGAAGAGGCTGTAAAAGTCTTTTTGGTTTTAAGCTAATATACATTTTTGTGATTTATACGATTTTTATTATTCGTAATTGGCATTTTTTGAGGGCGGGCTCCGCCTGTTTTCGGCAGCGTGCTGCCTTGCGTCATGAAAAAGCGCTCAGAGCCTGTTCAAGCTATTGATAGGGAATGGGCGATTTTGAAATGCGGGGATAGCACATCCGTACTATTGGCCGGGATTATCTGTGGGGGTAGATTCCCGGCAGAATTGGCCCTGGTGCGAAGGCCGAAGATGATTTTCCCGAACCGCAGTATTGATCAGGAAGTGGTATGAAACGCTTGCTTACAGGGACCGTTCTGGGCGTGTTGTTTTCAGGGGCCGCAGGCATGGCCCTTGCCGGGAAGGAACAGACGCACACCCCCCTTGAGGCTTATATCGGCAAGTATCCATGGGAAAAGGTGAATGGCACCGCCTTCATCGAGGACCCTGACGTTCGCGCCGCCGTGATCAAGGCGGCACCTTCGGCCACGGTCAGCGATGCGGTGCTGGGTGAAGACATGATCAGCCCGATCCTCAAGGTCGGCGATCGCTTGCTGGCTTCAGGCTGGGATCGTCGCAGTGGTGGTTCCGTGAACTGGGCTATTCTTGCGGCGCTGGATGGCAGCCGCACTGCACTCTGTTATTACGAAGAAGACGACAACAACATGGCGTACTGGTATCTCGATGGCGAGATCGTCGTTACGACCACGGATGGCCGCGGTTGCCCGTCAGAAGCGGGTGACATCGCCGATATGGGTACCTTCCCCATAGGCCCTGTTCCTGATGAGCCCATACCTGACGAGCCTGCGCCGTCGGGTGCCGTGATCAATTGAATGCCCGGATTTTCGTCTGCCTTTCAGACGTCATGATTTTCCTGGAGAGCTTACCTTGAAAGGTAGTTTGATAACGCTCATGGCCACGTTTGCCTGGGCAACCACCGCATGGGCCGAACCGTCGGCCACGCTGTCGGAACCCGTGGGCGGCTGGCGCTACCACGGCCTTCTGGACCGCAGTGAAAACCCTCGTGTCGCTTATCCCACGCCCCCCATCGACCGGGGCATGGAGCGCAATCGCACCATGATCGAAGGGCAGCTCAAGGCCATCGGCAAACAGCGCGGGCCTCATGTGCTCTCGGTCAATGGCAACCCATTGAATCTGTATACCGACGAAGAAGGGCGTTTCGCCCGGCCTTATGCCTTTGGTGCGGGCTCCAACAGTGTTGAAGTGCGCAGTGCAGAAGGCAAGTCTCTCAAGCGCGTTCAGTTCTATGAAGCCAACAGCCTGCGAACCCCGGCGCGGATTCGCGTTGTGCTGGGCTGGGACGACCCGGAGGCCGAACTCGACCTGCACATCGTGACGCCTGACGGGCAGCATGCGTTCTTCGGGCACACGGCCTTGACCAACGGTGGCGGCCTGGACCCGGACGGCGTCGACGGGCCCGGTCCGGAAATGTTCACCATGACCGCTCCCATGCAGGGCACTTACCTGATCTACGTGAACTACTGGGGCAACTTCGGCAACGGGGGTTACAACTTCGATGAAGCCAGTAACAAACAGGAAGTCATCACTTCACAGATAACCCTGGTGCTCAACGAAAATACCGTCGATGAAAAGCGCGAGACCTTCATCGTGCCTCTGCGTGCCATCGGTGACCTGCTGCTGGTCAAGACTTTCAACTATTGATCATCCCGTCCCATGGATGAATTGGGTTTTGTGAACATGAGCGATAACTCGACTTCAACAGCGGTTCCCCAGCCTGCCGAAACGCCTGTTGTCAAATCTTCCCGTCGCGGGCCAGTGCTGCTGGCGGGGTTGTGCCTGGTGGCTGGAGTGGCCGGTGCCATGGGCTGGTTCATGCACAAACCCAAGGTGCCGGTGGCTGCAATTGCCAGTGACAAACTGGGCATGAGCCGTCCGGACGGCCTGCTGGAAACCCGGTCCCTGAGCCAGTTGCCCAGGGACCTGCTGGCCGTGCCGTTCCTCAAGGAAACCCTGACCGAAGATTTCGTCTTCTATTACGAAACCCATGCCGATCGCCTCGGCCTGATCGGCAGCCTGCGCAGAATCATCTACGAATACGACCTGAAGTTGCAGGACACCCTGATCGAGCAACTTCTCGATCAACCGGCGGATATCGCCCTGTGGCGTGGCAAGGATGGCCGGCTCAAGGATTTCCTGATGGTCATGGACCGCGGAGGCCTGGCCAAGACCCTGGAGCCGCTGCTCAAGGTGTTGTACGACACTCAGTTGAACAACATCGGCGTGCTGAAAGTGGGTGCCGACGAGGTGCCGCTCTATCAGCTCAGCTACAACGCCAGCAAATCGCTGGTATTCGCTTCCCACGGCGACAAGCTGGTGGTGCTGTCCAACCCGGCGAGGCTTGTGGGGCCGGACACTGCCACCCATGAACCGACCTCTTCCGGCATGAGCCCGTCTGACGAGCAGGAGAACGGTTCCTCGCTTGCACCCGGCAGCGTTTCCACCGAAGCCATGGCCGCGTTGCTCAACGGCGACAAACTGTTCACCGAAGCCTTTGGCCTGGAGCCACGCAAACCAGAGGTCAAACAACGCCTGTCGGTCAACTCCAGTGTTCTGGCCATGGGGTATCAGCGCTTTATCCCGAATTTCGCCGGCCTGCGTTTCGAGATGGACGACAAGGGCTGGCACAGTTTCCTGGCCATGGACGAACTGGAGAACCAGCCGGATCTGAATTTCAAACCCATCTGGCAAGCTATGCCCATCGGCGCCAGTGCCTGCGTGGCCTTGCCGCTGGCGGCCACCCAGCAGAAACCGCTGCTGGTCAAGCTGGGTGCGCAGGATGCTGTGGCCCAGGCGCTGACTGAACACATCTCCGACTCGGCAGGCCTGTGCTGGTACGCCGACTCGCGTCTGTACACGCCACTTCTGGTTGCCAGCCTCAAGCCCAAGGAAGCCTCCAGCCTCGATGCAGACCTGGGCAACCTGTTCGGTTCCATGGTCGGAGCCTATGAGGCCAACGTCGCCGAAAAAGTATTCCCAGTGATCGAGAAGCAGGAAGGCGAAACCCATCAATGGCAACGTCAGGTCAGCACCAACTTCGGTCCGTATCTGGCTCGCAATGCCGAGAACCCGGACGCCATCACCGGCAAGGCCTTCATGAAAGTCAGCCTGGCACGTCATGGCTCGACGCTGCTGTTTTCCCTCGACGACAAGCTCGTGGACAAAGCCCTCGGCACCCTCGACAAGCGTTTCCCGCCGCTGGCCGATGTATTGCCCAAGGACTCCCTGGTGCCGGTCTACTTCAACCCCGGCTCCATGGCGCAACTGATGCAGCAGGAAACCCTGGGCAGCCTGCCCAAGGACATGGAACCGGTGTTTTATAACGCCGCGCAGACCCATCTGATTCCCAAGCTGCGCAAGCTCGGCGGTTACGGCAAGTACGCACTCACGCTGCCGGAAGGCACCGAGCCCGACGGCCACTGGCAATGGTTGCCGCTGGAGTGGAAAGCCCTGTGATCACCCTTGTTCGAGGACTTGTCCTGTTGACGATGCTGCTGGGCAGCCGGGCCTTTGCCAGTGATGTGCCGCCCCTCGATGCGCAGCAATCCCAGGTGTTTCGTGCCTGGTTCGTGCGTATCGCCCAGGAGCAATTGGCCCAGGGCCCCAGTCCGCGCTGGTATCAGCAGGATTGCGCCGGCCTGGTGCGCTTCGCCAGTAACGAAGCGCTGAAGGTTCATGACGACAAATGGCTGCGCAGCAATGGCCTGTCGAACCGTTATCTGCCGCCTGAACTGCAACTGAGCGAAGCACAGCGAGGGCTCGCCCAGCAATGGCAGCAAGGTGGCGGCAAGGTCGGCCCGTATGTGAATGCAATCAAATTGATCCAGTTCAACAGCCATCTGGTAGGGCGCGACGTGACCCAGGCCCGACCCGGCGACCTGATGTTTTTCGATCAGGGCGACGACCAGCATCTGATGATCTGGATGGGCCGCTACATCGCCTATCACACCGGCACCACAACCCCCACTGACAACGGCATGCGCTCCGCGAGCCTGCAGCAACTCATGACATGGAAGGACACCCGATGGATACCCGACGCTGCCAACCCCAATTTCATCGGCGTCTATCGACTCAACTTTCTCACCCAATGACCGGTGCCCGCATGCTGCGTATCTGCTCTCTGATTTCATTGCTTCTGGCACTGCTGATCCCCGTGGCCAATGCCCACGCCGAGGACAGCGTCGCCCCCAGCGGTTATAGCCCGGTGCCCGGTGAAAGCTTTTTCCTGCTGGCGGACAGCAGTTTTTCCAGCAATGAACAGGCGCTGGTTCGCCTGGAAGCGCCGGGACGTGACTATCGCCGGTTTCGCATGGAGCCTTACGGCGGCGCAGACATTCGCGTCTACCGCATCGACAAGCCGCTGGATTTCCTCAAGCGGCAGAAGAACCTGCACCGCGTGGTCAGTGAAGGCCAGTTCAAGGGCGAAGGCTTGTCCAACACCCTGGCTTACCTGTGGGACAACTGGTATCGCACGTCCCGTCGTGTGATGCAGAGAGCGTTTTCCTACGAGTCCCGCAAGCAGGTGACCGAGGAAGTGCCTGAACTGAAAATGGGCAATGCCATCGCTGCGCCTACACCTTTCGAGGCTCAACCCCAATTTGCCCTGATCCCCGGCCTACCGGTGGTCAGCCAGTTCCGTTATCCGCTGTGGGAAGCAAAGCCGATCCAGCCACCGGCTGGCGTTGACCTGAGCGGTTCGTCCAGCAAGTTCGTCACGGTCGTGCCGGGTAACGTCTATATCCCGCTGGGTCAGTTGAAGCCGGGTCTGTATCTGGTGGAGGCGCTGATCGGCAAGTACCGCGCCACGACCATGGTCTTCGTTTCCAATACCGTGGCCGTGAGCAAGATTTCCGGTGACGAGCTTCTGGTCTGGGCCGCCCGCAAGCAGGACGGCGGCTCGGCCGCCAAGGTCAATGTGCTGTGGACCGATGGCCTGGGCGTGATGAGCAGCGGGGCGACTGGCACCGATGGCTTGCTGAGATTGAAACACGTCAGCCCCGAACGCTCGTTCGTGATCGGTGAAGACGAAGAGGGCGGTGTCTTCGTTTCGGAAAACTTCTACTACGACAGTGAAATCTACGACACCAAGCTGTATGCCTTTACCGACCGGCCCATGTACCGGCCCGGTGATTGGGTGTCGCTGAAAATCGTCGGTCGCGAGTTCAAGAACGCCCGTGATTCCGTTGCGCCGACCGCTGCGGATGTGGACGTGACCGTGCTCGACGCCACGGGAACTGCACTGCAATCGCTGCCACTGAAATTCGACGCCGTGTCGGGTGCCCAGGGACGTTTTCAGTTGCCGGACAACGCCGTGGCGGGTGGCTATGAGCTGCGTTTCAGCTACAGGGATCAGGCCTATAGCAGTGCCTTCCGTGTGGCGGAATACATCAAGCCGCACTTTGAAGTGTCGCTGAATCTGGCCAAGCAGGACTATGGCACCGGCGAGCCGGTAAAGGGCAATCTGGTACTTCTGTATCCGGACGGAAAGCCGGTGGCCAATGCCAAGGTGACCCTGAGCCTGCGCGCCCAGCAGTTGTCCACGGTCGATAACGAGCTGCAATACCTCGGGCAATTCCCGGTGGAACTGACCAGCACCGAACTGACCACCGATGCCAAGGGCAATGCGCCTCTTGATCTGCCCGCTGCCGACAAGCCCAGCCGCTACATGCTGACCGTGTTCGCCAGCGACGGCGCGGCGTATCGGGTCAAGACCACCCGGGAAATCCTGATTGATCGTGGCGCAGCCAGTTTCCGTCTCACTGCTCCCCAGCGATTCAGTGCCGTGGGCGAGAAGGTTGCTTTCAGCTATCAGAGTGAAGGCGGCAGCGAGCCGGTCAAGGCGGTGACGCCGAGCAGCTATAAATGGGTTCGTCTGGAAGACCAGGCCAGTGGCGGCGACAAGCTTGCGGCTACAGCAAAGGATTTCAGCCTGAGCTTCGACCGTCCGGGCACCTACAACCTGACCCTGCTGGACGAGCATGGACGCTTGCTGGGCGCCACCGGGCATTCTGTGACTGGCGACGGCGTCAAGGCCGTGCCGGGCACCGTGGAAATCATCTTCGACAAGCCCGAGTACAAGGTGGGCGACGAAGCCCTGGCGCTGATCACGTTCCCCGAGCCGGTCAGCGATGCGCTGCTGTCCCTGGAGCGTGACAAGGTCGAGGCCACGGCCTTGCTGTCCAAGGGCGGCGACTGGCTGAAGATGGAGAAGCTCAACAAAACCCAATACCGTGCGCGGATTGCGGTAAAGGAGAACTTCGCGCCGAACCTGACCTTCTCGGTCCTGTACACCAAAGGTGGCCAGTACAGCTTCCAGAACGCCGGGATCAAGGTGGTTGCGCCGCAGATAGACGTCGCCATCGCCACGGATAAGGAAGACTACCAGCCGGGGGATATCGTCTCGGTGGACCTGACCACACACTTCGCTGGCAAACCGGTTCCGGCGCACCTGACGGTCAGCGTGGTAGACGAAATGGTCTACGCGCTGCAACCGGAAATCGCACCGACCATCGACCAGTTCTTCTACCACCCGCGCCGCAATAACGTGCGCACCAGTGCCAGCCTGTCGTTCATCAGCTATGACGTGGCATTGCCGGGCAGCCCGACGGCGCCGGGCAAGGCCAACCGCAGCGAGCGGGGCGTGAAAGTGCTGGAGCGGCCGCGTCGTGAGGACGTCGACACCGCTGCATGGGAGCCTGAACTGGTGACCGATGCCAACGGCAAGACGCGCTTTACCTTCAAAATGCCGGACTCGCTGACCCGCTGGCGCATCACGGCCCGGGCCATCGATCAGAACGGTCAGGTCGGGCAGAAAAAGCAGTTTGTACGTTCGGAAAAACCGCTGTACCTGAAATGGAGCGGCCCGACGCGGTTCCGCGCAGGCGACCAGCCTGATCTGGGTGTGTTCGCTTTCAGCCAGGCGGATAAACCCGTCAAGGCCGAGCTGGTGACGCATTACGCCGGTGCCGAGCAGCGTGTGCCCGTCACCCTGAACAAGGGTATCAACTACATCGCGCTGCCAGGGTTTGCACTGGCCAGTGGCGAGTGGACGGCGCAACTGGTTCAGGACGGAAAAGTCGCCGATGCCCTGGCTGTGAACCTGACCGCGACCGGTGAAGGCTGGCAGGTGACGCAAAACCAGAGTCTGGACGCAATCAGTGGCGACAATCCGCTGACCTTGCCGAACGATGCAACCGGTATTCGCCTGCGCCTGGATGACAGCCCGCAAGCGTTGTTCCGTTCGGCACTCGACGATTTGCTGAGCTATCCCTATGGCGGCGTCGAGCATACGGCCAGCCGCTTGTTGCCGCTGAGCATGGCCTATCCGATCCTGTCGTCGAACCCGCAAGTGAGGGATCGCCTGCGCCTGATCATGCAGAACAGCCGTTTGCGACTGGTGCAAATGGCCGGTCCTTCGGCGAGCTTTACATGGTGGGGTTATGACGTCGAGCCGGATGCATTCCTGACCGCCTACGCCTATTACGCCGACTGGCACGCCAGCAAGGCCCTGGAGCTGCAACTGCCGCCGGAACACTGGCAGCGGGTGCTGGAGGTGTATGCAAAACAGGCCAGAAACACGCCTTTGCTGCAGCGTGCGCTGATCCTGTCGTTCGCCAGACAAATGCAATTGCCGGTCAACACATTGCTCGGCGGCCTGATGGATGATCTGGCGAAAGCCGGTGAGGGCCCTCAGGCGAACCTGCTGGACAGTGGCGAAGACAGCATCGTCATGAGCGCCCCGGATTCTGCGCTGGGACTGGCGGCGGCGCGTGCGCTCACCGCTTCTCTGGCCAAGCAGTCCAAGGTGACATTGCCGGAGGCCTTCAGCCGTCAACTGCAGGATGCCCAGCAACGTCTGGCGGTCAGCTCCCAGCCCTTTGCCGAAGCCTTGAACCTGTCGCTGCAAGGCTTCGATCAGGGCCGTGCCCATGCCTTGCTGCAACGTCTGCTGCCACAGCAATCGACCCTGGAGCGGGCCCTGGCCTTGAGCTGGTTGCAACGCAGCATCGAGCAGGCTTCGCCCACCATCGCTCTGGCACCGGGTGAAGGCTGGAAGAAACGATACGGCGACAGCGGTGAAATGTACTGGATCTGGCAGGGCGCTACTCCCGTGCCTGCGGTATTGTCGTTGTCCGGGACCCAGGAGCGTCCGCTGCGGGCCTTGCTGAGCTATCAGACCCGGCAACCGGCAATCGATCCGATGGCGGTGACCATCACCCGTCGCCTGTCGCGCCTTGTGCCGGGTGACGAAGCGTTCAAGTTCAGCCTCCAGGCGGTCGATGGCAAGCCCTTGTCCAGTGACAGCCTTTACCTCGACGAAGTGATCATCACCAGCAAGGCTGCCAAGCCGCTGCGCTACGGCATGATCGAAGTGCCGCTGCCACCGGGCGCGGATGTGGAACGGACCACCTGGGGCATCAAGTTGCAGGGCAAGGCCGGGACCGAACCGGCGGCGCTGGAAAAGGCCCGCTTTGAGCCGGGGCAAATGGCTTATGCCATTCCGGTGGACGCCCTGAGCGGCGAGTTGCGGGTACGGCATCTGGTGCGCTTCTCGCAAAAAGGCCAGTTCAAGCTGCCGCCGGTGCGTTTCACTCAGGTCTATGCGCCGCAGAATCAGGCCCTGGAAACGAAACCCGCTTATGGTCAGGTCAAGGTCAACTGACATGATCCGGCGTCTGTCATGGCTGGTACTGCTTTTACTCCCTGCGCTGGCAACGGCGCAGGAAGAACCCTTGCAGATGGGGTTCAAGGGCGAGCTGCTGTCTTTGAGCCAGACCCGACTGCTGTCGCGGGAGCCGTTGCCTGCGGATTTGCAGACCCCGCTGGGCAGTCTCTGGAAACTCTTTGTCTATGCATGGCTGGTGGATACCGATGCTCATGAACCGGCCTATGAGTGTCGCGGCCAGTCGAAAGAGGAAGTGTATTGCTGCACGGCCGGTGGCAAGGTCGAGCGCGATCAGGCGCTGGTTAAATCCTGTGGCTTGTACTTCGAGCCGCAACGCCTGGCCATTTCCGAAGCAGACTGGCGTTCGTACTGGCAAGCGCGCAAGGCCCCGCAATGGTTGCTCGGTCTTCAGTCGTTGCAGCCTGCTACACAAGTGCCTGTGGCCGAACTGCTCGGGATACTGGCGGTGTTGCCAGCGCAGGAGCAGGCGAGGCGGGTATTGCTGGATGTGGTGCTGAACGCCGCTGACGGCAATGTTGTGGGCGAGCTGGGCGGCTGGTTGCGGGTGAAAACCTGGAGCTGGTTCGAGGACCGCGACAGCGGACTGCGTCAGGGCGGGTTTGCCGGCTGGACAGTGGATGGCACGCCTGTCTGGGCCCAGGGGCGCGGCACCAGTCAGACGGTTTTGCGCAACTACAGCGAGGCCATCGCTTCGGTGGTGCCAGCAGGCTGGCCTGCGGAGCCTGGGCGTTGTGTCGAAGTGGACCTGTTTTCACGCTATCCGGTGGAGCGCGTTCTGGCCGCTGGCCGTGCTGTGGAGTCGGGGCCTTTGCTGGGGGATTATCGCGTCGAGTTCGCCAATGGCAATCAACTGGACATACACAGCGACGGCGAACTCTTTCTGCTGAAGGACAAGCTGGTGGCGCGTCTGGACCGTGAGGAATACGTCGCCCGTGTGCTCCAGCGCGAAGCTTCGGCCAATCCGCCCGAAGCGGCCAAGGCCCTGGCCGTCGCGATTCGCACTTACCTGCTGCAGAATGCCAGTCGTAACGGCGAGTGTCTGGCCATCGACGACAGCAGCAATCGCCAGCGCGTCGCCCCGCGCCCGGCCTCTGCGGAGTCCCGCCAGATCGCGGCCTGGACCAGCGACCTGGTGCTGGCCGGCAGCAATATCACCTATCACTCCACTGAGCCCGGTTCCGACAAGCTCTCCTGGCTGCAGGCTGTGGAACAGGCCGAGGCCGGTCAGCGTTACGACGCCATTCTGTTGCACGCCTACCCGCGCACCAGCCTCAGTCGCTGGGACAACCCGGTCGCATCCTGCCGGGCGCTTCCAGCCGCCCAGGACTGGCTGCAAAACCAGCGTCGGGGCTGGCGTCAACGACTCGAAAGCGAAGCGGGCTACAACGAAGTCAGTACATTTGCCGTCTGCCAGCTGGCTTTCGGCAACCCCTATGTCGACCGTGAGCGCAAACGTATCTACGTGCGTGGCGTGCTGTCACTTCAGGACCGCCTCGACCTCACCCATGAATACCTGCACCTGGCCTTTGAAGCACACCCTGACGGTCAGGATGAAACCTATATCGAAGGCCTGGCCCGGCGTCTTTTGCTGGAATAGATCCCTGGAGTGCTGTGATGCAGAAAACGATTCCATGCCTGCTCTTGCTGTCCGTTGCCCTGACGGGATGCGGCCCCAACGAACTGGTTTCCAGTCTGCCTGCACCCGATGGCAAGCATCACGTCGAAGTTCGCCGGTGCCCTGAGAGCGGGTCCATGACATGGGGTGAAAAGCTACAGGTTTCCGTTCTTGATGCTGGCGTATCGGCAGCGTGCCAATCCGCCGTGGAAGCCTGGGCGCAGTTTGATATCGACACCCCCGAATCTCCGAAACCCGATCAGTTACAACTCCAATGGGCGAGTGATACCGAACTCAGAGCCTGGTATCCGGGGTTCAAACCGGGTGATGGACCCCGGAGCTGGACTTACAAGCCGAACACACCGGTCAAGGTGAGCTTCCAGCCCAAAGAATGATCTGTGGTGATCAGTTAAGGTCAATGAATCACTTTGTGGGAGGCAGCTTGCTGGCGACTTCAGCGTACAGACGCAGAATATCTGCCAGTTTCAGGCTTTTTTCGCCAGCAAGCTGCCTCCCACACGTTTCGTTTGTACCTTGATTTCATGATCGGCATGAATCCGTGGGAGATTACCCGCCGCCTCGGCGCCGCGCTGTCGCGCAGCAAACAGGTGCCATGTGTTGCGGACTGAGTGTTCGGCTTGAGGCCGCCTTGCGCCTTTACGGCGTGTCACTTTGGCTCACCGAAACAAAAGGGGGCCGCCGTAAAGGCGGAACCGGTAGAACCAGTACATACCGCTAATGGATATGTACACCGGAGAACGTTTCTGCCTCACAAAAAAGACGTTTTAATTCATGGTATTGAGTTTTGTTTGATGAGAGGGGCCTTGGCCGCGACAGCTTCATCATCAGCTTCAGGCGCTGAAAATGTGTTGCCTATAAGCAGGTCGTCGCGGCCAAGGCCCCTCCCACAAGTTAAAGGTATGCCTTGGCTTCACGGGTATGACAGGCCGCTCGGCACAGCATATTGGCTGCCGTCATAGTCGAGAGTGAGTCTGGAACTGGCAGGTTTGCCCTCGGTTCGTTGGCAATCCTCACCCTTGCGCTGGTTCCGGGTATGGATGACCTTCTCGTCGATATCCAGGCTTGAAAAGCCATGGCTGTTTTTCTTTGCCATGGACAGGGTGCGCAGTGTCCGGGTGAATTCACCGTCGCACATGCCGTCCCATTCGCCGCCGCTTCTGCTGACTTCCAGTGTATTCATGACCGGGCGCAATTGTGTGCCGTCGAGCACATAGAGGTTCAGGGTCGTGCTGGCGAAAGGGTTGACCCTGGATGCGCCGTCGTAAGATATCCGCACGCCGAAAGCCCTGAGCTGCGGCGTCAGCTGATAGCGGGCAGTGTCCAGGCTGAGGCTTTCAAAAGAAATGGCGTCCGAGGTGATTGCAGCACTCTGGTAGTGCCGGGCAACGATCTTGCCACTGGCAGCGTCGGCCATGATCACGCCAAGGCCATAGTCACCCTGACCCTCTTCATCCACCGTCTCGGCAAAGGGCAGGGCCGCCAGTATCTGTCCGGGATTGGCTGGATTGACCTTGCATACAGCGCGTTCGCTGTCGAACTTCAAGTCGGGTTTCAGGGTGTTGGCCCAGGCTTGCAACTGATCCGTACAGTCGGCAGAGGCCAGCAGAGGGAAGAAAAGCAGCGCCAGGGCGGCAAATTTAGTCATTGCGGAATTTCCATGCTGCGGAACTGATTTCACGAATCTAGGACTTTGGTGACGTACGCAAGGTGCTCAAGGCCATCCAGCCCAGCAGAGCCACGCCCAGCACCAGTACGGCCCACAAACCAATGCGTTTCCAGTCGATGCTGCTCTCGGCGGCCTGTGCCAGCCTGACCGGTTCGTTCAGCGGCTCGGCGCTGCTCAGGCTGCTCATCTTCCGGGCGTTGTTGTCCGGGATCAGGGTGGCCAGCGGCAGGTTGGCAGGCTTGGCGCTCGGGTTGCCGATCGCCAGTGAGAACGGGCCGTTGCCCCGTGCCAGAAACACGACCTGAGGCGCCTGTACGGCAAACCGCAAGGAAGGTGGCTGGCTACCCAGGCCGCCGCCGCGTTCATCCACTTCAAGTTTCAACTGCCGCACCACTGTGCCGGAGGCCTGTATTTCATCCTGAATCACGTCCTGACCATTTTGTGTCAGACGGTAAAGCAGGCCGTTGCCCAGCGTCTGCCACGTGCTTTTGCTGTCCGGTCGTCCGTACAAGGTGCCGGGCGCCAGGCTGTTGGCCTGGGCGATATCGAGTTTCAGGCGCTCGACGGGCAGGGCTGCGGGCAATTGCCAGAGGTAAGTGCCGGGTTTTTCAAGGCTGCCTTCCAGCGGTTGCGACCAGGTGAGAGGCACTTGCGGTGTGTCGCTGCTGACGCTGAGCAGTTGCGCGGAAGTCAGCGTTGGCGCGCTGTCTGGCGTATTCCACAACAGGCGCAGATAACGCGCCTTGCGACCCGGCAGATTGACCTGGCGCTGTTGCACCACATCGTTGGCAAACGACAGGCGCGCTACCTGGCCTTCACCCCAGGCTTGCCAGTGTTGCAGGTCATCGCTGGCCTCGATGCTGAAACGCTGGAAGCCTTCACGCTCGGTGCTCCAGTCCAGAATCAGTTGTTTCAGGGGCTGCTTGATGGCGCTGGTGTCCAGCAGCCAGCCGCGCAGCACTTCTTCGCCCGCTTCAATGGCACCTTGGGGCTGCACTTCGACCAGCGTGCCGCTGGCACTGCGTTCAACACGGATTTTGGGGGTGCTGTCGGCAGCGTCTGCGCTGTTGTACAGCGGGAACCATTTGACTGAAACCGGCGCCGGTTCCTGCCGTGGCTGAATCGGGTCATAGGCCAGCGAATAAGCCTGAGCCTGGCCTTCACTGTTGAAGACCCGCAAGTCGCCCAAAGCACTCTGACGCGAGTTGAGCTGCACGGTCAGTGGCAGTTCGATGCGATACCAGGGGCCGCCGCCGTTGAGTTTCAAAGGCGTGTGGCTGGCAAAGTCGGCCGGGTTGTCCTGAGCGCTGGCGAGGGGCGAGCCCAGCATGGCCAGGCTGCACAGCACGATCTTGAACAGCGGTTGATGACTCAAGAAGGTAATCCTCATGATCAATGTGTTTGCGTAGTGTTTGACGGTTTTTTCGGTGGAAGCGGGGCGAAGTAACCCACCACCAACAGCAGAACGCCAACACCGATAAAGGACACGATGCGTGCCATGCCTCCCCGGTCGCTCAACTCGACCAGGAACAGTTTGGCGACCACGACGCCGATCAACAGCGCGCCGGTGATCCAGATCTCACGCTGGCGGCGAATATGGCCGCCGATCATCAGGGCCAGTGCCATCAGGGTCCAGACGATGGACAGCACCGCCTGATCCAGCATGGGGTCGATTTCGTGCCAGGCCCAATGCCAGGCCGTGCGCAGCACCGTGGCGGTAACCAGGGCGAACAACGAAGCGCCAGCGATGATTACCGCCAGCCGTTCGGCGCGGGGTACGGTCATTGCGAGTTGTGGCAGCTTGTTGCGGGTCCAGTTCACGATCCCCAGCAGGGCGAACGACAAGGTCAGATCGAGCGGGTTGAGCAAGGGCACATAAGGCAGAGGTTCGGCGTAGCCACGGCTGTAAGAGTTGGTCAGCCAGAACCACGCCAGCAGCAATAGCGCCACGGGCAGTGCGGCCCACACGCGATAAGCCCTGGCATGGTCGGTCACCGGCCAGATCCAGGTTCTGTTGGAGGCCATTGCAAGCAGGTACAGACTGGGCAGCAATGTGCCCATCGCGTTCCACGCGCTGTTAGGGGCATTGGAGCTGACCAGCATGTCTATGCCGTAGAACAGCTCGACGCTGAGGATGAAGAGGGTCAACCAGCAACCCAGAATATGGGCCAGTGACTGCGCCTTGCGGGGCAGGAGATCTGCCAGGCGGCGCAGGGAAAACAGATGCACGGCCAGCAATGCGCCCCAGCCCACCCAGGCCCAATGGGCAAAAAGGTGTTGGGTGTCGGTCATCGCGCCGACTAGCAGGATCAGGCTGACAGGTGTCAACCACAGGCTCAGCGCCGCCAGTCCGCTCCAGCGCCAACGCAGGGCCAGCAAGGTCCATATGCCTATGCTCGCGGCCACCGACAGCAGCAACCAGGTCGGGAACAGGGTGTGCGACGAGAAACGCATGAGCGCGATGACACAGGCCAGACCCCACCACAGGCTGCCCCAGACCAGCAGGATGCCTGACAGCACGCTGTCCTTGAGGTAACGCAGGGCTTTGATGCGATGGACGAACAAGGCACTGAGCAGGGCGGCGAGGGCGATGATCATGGGCGTCCAGAAATCGCCTTGCAGCGTCAGGGAGTACCACTGGAACATCTGGTGAATGAACGCCAGTCCCGCAGCAACCTGCAACAGCAAGCCAAAGCCGCGAGCCAGCACACGTTGCTGACGCAGGCCCAGCCAGAAAATCGCCGCACCCTCGATGGCCCAGGCGCTGGTGGTCCATTGCGCGCCAAGCCCCAAGGGAATCGCCAGTGTGGCGAAGACGACGCCCAGTGCCAGGCAGGTTTCCACCAGCAACAACGCGCGACCCGGTGCCCTACCGGAGAGCAGGCGAGCGATGCCCATGTACAGCAGGCCCAGCGCCAGCGCGCTGAAAGCGGTGCCGAACTCCATGTCGCGGGTCAGCGCATATTGCATACCGAAGCCTGCGAGGGGCGTACCAAACAACAGCGTGCCATCGACATAGTCGCCCTGACGCCTGGACCAGCGCAGCATCGATTCGCGGCTGTCATCATCGGGCGCATCATTGCGCTCCTGCAGTTTGTGCCGGGCGAACAGCAGGCCGATGGCCAGGTACATCAGGAAGAACAGGATCAGGAACGGTTCGACACTCCAGAACAGCTCCGGCTTGTACGAGCGCAAGCCCCAGGCGAAACCGATACCGAAGGTCCCGACAAAGCCAATCAGGTTCAGCAGGCGCCAGGCCTTGAGCCAGGCAATGGCGAAAATCCCGGCATTGAGCAGGGCAAAGTAACTGAACAGCATGACATGGCTGCCCTGGCCGGTAGACGACAGGATGGGCGCGGCAAAACCCCCGATCGTGGCGGCGCAGGCCAGCGCCAGCGAGTTTTGCGTGACGGCCAGCAGGGTCGAGAACAGCATGACCGCCACCAGCAAGACAAAGCCCAGGCTCGGGTCCAGCAGCTCATGCACCCGAATGGCACCCAGGACCGTCAGGTACAACACGCCGACTCCGGTGCCTTGCATCATCAAGGCGAAGTTGGCGTTGCGTTGACGCAGCCACCAGCCCAGGCCCAGCAACGCCATGGCGCTGGCAGCGACGCTTGCATAGCGTGCTTCGATCGGCACCACCATGCCTTCGGTGGCATAGCGCAGCAGGAACGCCAGCCCCATGAACAGCACGACTGCGCCAACCCGCAGCACGGTATTGCCACCCAGCAGCCAGTTTTTTGCCGCCTCGAACGCAGCATTCAGCGGGTTTGCCCTGGAACGTTCGGGTGCAACAGGTTGCGCAGTCGGCTTGATGCCAACTTCGGGTTGCGCAGTGGCGGGCAATTCTTCCGGCAAGTCCCAGATCAGTTCCGGCCCGCTGTCCTGGGTCGCGACAATAATCGTATCGTCAGGAAGCGGCGCCGTGGCCTGTGCCGCTTCAGGCATGGCGGTTGGCGACTCCAGGCGAACAAGGCGTTGCTGCAGGGCGTCGATCTCTTCTTTTTGCCTGACGGATTCTGTGCGCAGCCTTGCAACTTGCTGCTTCAGCCAGATGCCCAGAGCCAGGAGAGCAAGGCACAGGCCAAAGAGCCAGGCATAAGGTGGGTTCTCGACCAAGTATTCAAACGTTTCCAGCCCGATTTCCAGAAGAGTGAGCAGCACGCGGCGACATCCTTTTAGACCAGGAACCGCTCACCTTCGAGCGTTTGGCGATAATTGAAATGATAGTACTTAACAGCCGGACATGAGTTGACGTATTGCACAGTCAATCATTGTATTAGGCAACTTAAAGTGATTTCGAGCCTGCTTGAATAGTACACCTGTACTATTTTCCGACCGCCAGCCAGACCGTATAACGGCCTGCGCACTTCTTGTAGCGCCTCATCCGGAGACAGAAAAACCAGTCTGTCGTAACAACTAATGGAGTTTGGGATATGAGGTTCCTGATAATTGTTCTGTCGGCCCTGACGCTTGGCGGTTGTGCCAATACACCTTTGGGAAACCTGCTGAATAACCAGCGTTTTCAGACGACGGATGACGTGCAGGCGTCCTGGGTAGGTTCGTCCCTGGACGATCTGATCATGTCCTGGGGTACCCCGCAGAACAGCTTTCCAATGGCGGGAGGTGCAGCCAGCATGATTTCTTATGAATATGTCTGGCTTGCAGGCGCGAGTGGAGATAACCCCAGATATTCCCGATGTGTTCAACGCTTCCTTGTTGAAGGGGGCATTATTACCAAATGGGGCATATCCGGAGGCTGTCCGAAACAACCCAAGAACGCCAAGTCGATTCCAGACACGCCCGTGCCCAAGCCGACACTGTAAGCTTACAGCGCGTATATCCATCAATAACCTGTTAGCCTATTCCGCCGCCTTAACAGGCGATGCTTTATCCTCGCCAAACGGAATTTGAATGCAGACTTCACCGCTTTTGCCACACCCGCCACGACCTGTGGTCATTTTGGGTTCCGGGCACGCTGTGCCTGAACGGGTGGTCACCAGTGCCGAACTCGATGTCGAGCTGGGTCTGGTGGCGGGGAGTGTGGAGCGCATCAGCGGCGTGGTCCAACGGCATGTCGCCAGCCGCACCGAAACCGCCGCCAGCCTTGGCGCCATTGCGGCGCGCCATGCCTTGCGTGCGGCCGGTGTCGAGCTGGAACAGATCGACCTGATCGCCTGCGCCAGCGGCACCATGGATCAGGGCCTGCCATGCAACGCCGCCTTGCTGCACCGCGAACTGGGTCTTGGCCAGTCCGGCATTCCAGCCATGGATATCAATGCCAGTTGCCTGGGCTTTCTCGCCGCCGTCGATACGTTGTCATGGCCCCTGATTGCCGGGCGTTACAGGCGCATTCTGCTGGTGTGCTCGGATATCGCTTCCTGCGGTCTGGACTGGCAGCAGGTCGAAGTCAGCGGAATTTTTGGCGATGGCGCGGCCGCCGTGGTGCTGGGCGTCAGTGATGGTGGGCCGAAGATCCTTGCCTCCAGCCTCAAGACCTTTTCCGAAGGCGCGCACCTGTGTCAGATCCCTGCCGGTGGCTCGCGTTTTCACCCGCGTCGTATCGACACGCCGTTCGAGCCGCTGACCAGTTTTGCCATGCAGGGCAAGGACGTGTATCGCCTGGCCGCCAGGCACTTGCCCACGCTGATGGATGAACTGCTGACCCAGGCCGGACTGGCTCAGGATGAGATTCACTGGGTCATCCCTCATCAGGCCAGCCAGCAAGCGCTGCACCATGCGGCCAGACGCCTGGGCTTTGAAGCGGACAAGGTCATCGACATCTTTGCCCGGCACGGCAATCAGGTGGCCGCTTCGCTGCCCACTGCGCTGGACATCGCCATTCGCGACCAGCGTATCCTGCGTGGCCAGACGCTGATGCTGATCGGCACCGGCGCGGGCCTTTCGCTTGGCGGCATGATCCTGGAGTACTGATGAAAGTTCTGGTTACCGGCGGTACCGGGTTCATTGGCCGACATATCGTCTGGCGACTGGCCTCCCGGGCCTTCGAGGTGCAGTTCAGCGGTCGCAACCCAGCGGCAGCCGCCGAGGTCATTCGCCACAGCCCCGGTGCCGTGAGCTGGCTTCCCTTGCAGCACGGCACACCGGAGGCCGCCACTGCACTGGGCGAAGCCGCCCGAGGCTGTGACGCCATTGTTCATTGCGCGGCATTGTCTTCACCCTGGGGAACGCCGCAAGCCTTTACCCAGGCCAATCTGGATTCCACCGATGAAGTGCTCCAGGCCTGTCGCATTAACGAGGTGAAGCGTCTGGTGCATCTATCGACGCCCAGTCTGTACTTTGCCTTTCGTGATCGTCTGGACATTCGCGAAAACGATCCGCTGCCACCGGCGGTCAACGAATACGCCCGCAGCAAGGCACTGGCCGAAACTCGAGTGCATGAAGCAGGGCTCACCGAAGCGGTGATCCTGCGCCCGCGTGCGGTCTTCGGCCCGTGGGACGGCACATTGTTGCCGCGCCTGTTGCGGGTCATGCAGCGTGGGCGAATCCCGCTGATGCGTGGCGGTCAGGCGCAACTGGACCTGACCTGCGTCGACAATCTGGTGCATGCCGTGGAGCTGAGCCTGAGCCAGCCGCTGCCTCGGGCCGTGTGCACCTATAACGTCAGTAACGGCACGCCGCTGGCTTTCGAGGATTTGCTGCAGCGTATCGCCGAGCAGTTTCGCCTGAACCTGCGCACCCGTCATTTGCCCTGGCGACTGGTGGACACCGTGGCGCGGGTACTGGAAACCCGCGCCCGGCTGACGGGCAGCGGCGAGCCGCTATTGACCCGTTATGGCGCTGGCGTGCTGGCATTCAGTCAGACCCTGAACCTCGACGCTATTCGCAACGAACTGGGTTATCGACCCGTCATGACTCAGGAAGAGGGCATTCGCCAGCACGCCCAGTGGTGGCTGGCCCGGCAAGGAGCACAAGGTTGAGCCGTACCGTCAGCCTCAACGTCTTGCGCGCCGGTTGGTGCCGACACCTGGAATGCATGGCCGATCGTGGCGGACGCATTGCGTCGACCCGTTTCCCTGCACTGTGCGGCCTGATTCGCCACCCCGATGCGGGCTGGATACTCTACGACACCGGTTACGCCGAGCATTTTTTCAAGGCGACCCAGAAGCTGCCCGAGCGCTTGTATCGCAGTGCAGTGCCTGTGCAATTGCCCGTGCAGGAGCAACTGCTGGCTCAACTGCACGCGTTCGGTATTCACCCGGATGACATTCGTACCCTGATCATTTCCCACTTCCACAGCGACCACATCGCGGGACTCAGGGATTTTCCCAAGGCATCGTTCATTGCGCTGGATGCCGACCGCCGACAGATCGAAAGCCTGCGCGGCTCTCGCTGGCGCGCCACCTTGGGCGGTCATTTGCCCGCATTGTTGCCGGACGATTTCGGCTCACGGGTGACGCTTGCCGACCACTGCACGAAGGTTGCGCTGCCCCAATGGATGGCACCTTTCAGCCAGGGCCTGGATTTGCTGGGCGACGGCAGCCTGATCGGCGTGCCGCTGCCGGGGCACAGTGAAGGCCAGCTTGGTCTGTTTATCCCCGATGCCGATGGGCGTCCGGTGTTTCTGGTGGCCGACGCCTGCTGGTCGGTGCCCGCCTGCCGTGCCGAGCGCCTGCCAGCCTGGCCCGCGCTGCACTTTGTCAGTCACGATGCCAGGCAATACCGCCAGACCTACAGCGACCTTGGCACTTTGATTCGTCGAGAGCCGGCCGTGGCGGTGCTGCCGTCCCATTGCACCCAGGCCTGGGAGGCATTCGCTCATGAGCAGTGAAAAACTGATGGGGGCTCTGTGCAGCGCCCTGAGTTTCATCAACAGCCGCTACCGGTTGCGCTTCACCCGCCGTGAGCAACTGGAAGCCTGGCAGGCCCGACAGCTGCAGCACTTTTTGCAAAACGTGCTGCCCCAGGCCCAGCGTTTCAAAGGCTTGAATATCAGCGATCTGGCGGACCTACCGCTGATGGACAAGGCCACTCTGATGGGCGACTTTGCCGGGTTCAACACCCGCGGCCTGAGCCTGGAACAGGTCTTGCCCATTGCACGTCAGGCAGAGGAGTCACGGGACTTCAGCCCGACCCTGGGCGATATGACGGTGGGGCTTTCCAGCGGCACTTCCGGCAATCAGGGCGTGTTTCTGGTCAGTGCACTGGAGCGTCAGCGCTGGGCTGGCATCCTGTTGGCGCGAACCCTGCCGCGTCGCTTTCTGCCGCGCTTGCTGTGCTTCTGGCGCGAGCCCTTGGGAATTGCCTTTTTCCTGCGCGCCAACAGCCGTCTCTACACCACCTTGTCCAGTCGCCGTATCGACTTTGCCTTTCACGACCTGACCCTGGGCCTCGAGGCATCGTTTGAACGCCTCAATGCGCAGAACCCCGATGTGCTGGTGGCCCCGGCCACGGTATTGAGGGGGCTGGCCGAGGCCAGGCTGAGCGGGCGGTTGACGATAAGGCCCACGCATATCCTGTCGGTGGCCGAAGTGCTCGAAAGCGATGATGCCGATGCCGTGCTCAAGGCCTTCGGTGTCGCACCGCAGCAGATCTATCAGGCCAGTGAAGGTTTTCTGGGTTACACCTGCGAGCAGGGCACCTTGCACCTGAACGAAAGCCACCTGCATATCGAACCGCAATGGCTGGATGCCGGACACACGCGCTTTCAGCCGATCATCACCGACTTCTCCCGGCGCACGCAGATGATCGTGCGTTACCGGCTCAATGACATTCTGCGTGTCGCCCAGGCACCTTGCCCTTGTGGGCGAGTCGAGCGGGCGATTGCGGCTGTCGAAGGCCGTGCCGATGACATTCTCTGGCTGCCCAGCCTTGCAGGCGACCGGTTGCAGGCGCTTTATCCCGATGTCATGCGCCGCGCCTTGCTGATGCATGGCACGGCGCTTCAGGAATATGAAATCCATCAGCAGGGCCTGCACTGGCAAGTCAACTTGCTGGCTCGCGACGATCACGCCAGCCTGTGCCAGGCCCTGACCGACAGCTTTCAGGCTCTGTGCGCTGATCACGCCTTGCAGCCACCCGGGTTGAGCTTTGGTCATTGGCAGGCGCCACCGCCACATGCCAAGCGTCGACGTCTGAAACTGCTGCAATTGCCCGAGGGCCTGCCATGCGCGTACTGATTCTCGGGGCGCGTGCGCCAGCCTGTCTGGAATGGGCGCGGGCTTTTGACGAAGCCGGATGGCATGTGATCGTCGGCGATTCTCTGGGCCAGCCACTCAGCCGTTTCAGCCGCTCGGCACAGCAGTTCGTGCGCCTGCCGGAGCCAAGACAGGACCCGGCCGCCTGGATCGAGGCCCTGGCGAAAGTGATCGAAACCCAGGGCATCGACTTGCTGCTGCCCACTTGCGAAGAAGTGTTCTACCTGTCTCACGGTCTTGAACGGCTGGCCCCGCTGTGCCGTGTTCTGACCAGTGACTTTGCACTGTTGCACCGCCTGCATCATAAAGGCCGGTTCGCAGCCATGACCCAGGGCTGGGCGCTGGCGGCTCCCGAAACCCGACTGCTGACGGATCGTCAGGCCGTGCTGGCCCTGGCTGCTGAAGCCGGGCAATGGGTATTCAAACCGGCGTATTCGCGTTTTGCTTCCCAGACCCTGATTCGCCCGTCGGCCAGTCAGTTGAGCAAGGTTCAACCCGACAACGCTTCACCCTGGGTGGCGCAGCGTTTTATCGACGGGCAAGAGTTCTGCAGTTTCAGCGTGCTGATCGATGGCGAACTGCGCGCCCACAGTTGCTACCAGCCGCGCTACCGGGTGGGGCGTGGCTCGGGGATCTACTTCCAGCCCGCCGCGCCGCAAGCCGTGCGCCAGTTTCTGGAACAGTTCGGCCAGGAAACCGGCTACACCGGGCAAGTGGGCTTTGACTTTATCGAGGACCGCGAGGGCCGGTTCCATGTGCTGGAGTGCAATCCGCGAGCGACCAGCGGCGTGCATCTGTTCGACGATCAGCGCAGCTTTCTAGTGAGCAGCCTGCACGAAAACTGCGAGAAGGTGCTGGAGCCGACGGGTGATCCGCGCATGATCGCACTGGCCATGCTCTTGCTGGCGGCCCCGCAACGGCTGTTGAGCAAGGCGTTCTGGCGCGATTACCACGCGGCCCGGGATGTGGTCGTACAGAAAGGCGACTTCTGGCCGCTGGGCGCTCAAGTGTTGAGCCTTGCAGAAATCATCTCTCGCTCCGTTTCCCGGCGCTGCGGTCTGTTGGCAGCTTCCACGGCGGATATCGAGTGGAACGGTCAGGCGCTGAACGAGCGTCCACGATGAAGCTGCTATTCCCGGAACAACTCCTCAGCGAGCAGGCCAACCCGGACGACAGCCATGCCCGGCATTATGTCCGCGCCTGCGCCACCGCGGGCCTGATCGGCAATGTCAGCACCCGCATGGCGCTGCTCGACACCGGTACTCAGGCGTTTCCGGTCAGCATCAACGATGGCAATGAACCTGACGATAACTGCTACGTGGTTTCCCCCCGCACGGCCTACAGCGGCTATGCCCGGGAAGAACTCAAGCGCCTTGGCCGACCCTGGCTGACCTGGCCATTGCAGTTGCTGACCCGAAGCGTTGACCTGCTGCTGAGGGCGGCCAGGGTCGACAGGCTGGTGCAGGTCAACAACTGGCTGCTGTCCACCAATCTTTACCCGGCCCAGTGGAATGTCGCCGAACTGCCGGCGATCAGCGCCTTTTTGCAGCAGGCTTTCCCGGATCATGCCTTGTGCTTTCGCTCCATCAACGACTTCAGCAACCGGGAATTGCGAGAGCATCTGCAAACCCTCGGCTACCTGAGCATTCCCAGTCGTCAGGTCTATCTGTTCGATGGCCGGGCAGGGGACGAGGCTGAATTTCTCAAGCACCACAACGTGGGCATGGACACCACGCTCTTGCGACGCGCGCCCTACGAAGTCGTGCCGGGCTCAGTACTGAGCGACGCGGATTTTCAGCGTATCGAACATCTCTACAACCTGCTTTATCTGGAAAAGTACTGCATCCTGAATCCGCACTACAGCGCCCGCTGGATGCAGCGCGGCCAGAGTGAAGGCTGGCTCGATATCCGCGTTCTGCGCAGGCCTGACGGACGTATCGACGGCGCCTTGGGCTGGTTTGCCAATGACACAACCCTGAGCACTCCCATCGTGGGCTATGACACGGCTCTGCCGCAAAAGACGGGTTTGTATCGGCAACTGACCTGCCTGTGCCTGCTGGAAGCTGCGAAACGGCGTCAGGTATTGAATTTCAGTTCCGGTGCCGCCGGGTTCAAGCGCTTGCGTGGTGGTCAGCCCCAGATCGAATACAGCCTGATCCGCGTTGCCCATCTGTCTTGGGGCCGTCGGCTGGTGTGGACGTTGCTCAGTTGCCTGCTGCATGGCATTGGCGTGCCCCTGATGAAGAAGCTCAAGTTATGAATCCTCTTGCCCAGTGGTGGCCGGTCGCGCTCAGTCACGAATTGAAGAGCGCGCCCCTGGCGTGCCAATTACACGACACGCCGCTGGTGCTTTTCCGGGCTGAAGACGGTCGCGCCGCTGCGCTGCCGGATCGCTGCCCGCATCGTTTTGCGCCCCTGAGCGCGGGCAAGGTCCGTGACGGGCAGATCGAATGCCCTTATCACGGTTGGCGATTTGCCGCTGACGGACGTTGCACCCGCGTGCCCGGCACCGAGCATGCTCCAGGCAGCAAGCCGCTGCTCGACAGCCTGGCCTGTTGCGAAGCCCATGGTCTGGTGTGGGTCTGCCTCAGCGGGCAACCTCCTGCAATGCCGCCGGTTGCGCCTGCCGAACAAAAGCAGCCACTCGACACGTTCTGGATCACGGACAGTGTGCAGTGCTCGCTGCAGGACGCTGCGGAAAACTTCCTCGACGGGTTCCATACTCATTTCGTCCACGCCGGCTGGATACGCCACGACCGCAAACGGCAGAAAATCAGCGCCAGGGTGCGGCCACTGGCCGATGGCATCGAGGCGCTGTACAGCGAGGAGGGCAAGCAGTCAGGGCTGATCTCGCGACTGCTTGAAGGTGAGCGGGGCAGCAGCATGGGGCGCTTCCGGCTGCCGGGCCTGGCGGAAATCGAATATCGCGATCGCCACGACGGCCTCAGCCTGCTGGCCAGCACATGGCTGACTCCGTGTGGCGATGGACAACTCCGCGTGTTTGCCCGGATTGCCACGGCACAAGGCTGGCTGCCGGCTGCGATCAAACGCCTCGTTCTGCAAAAGGCGTTTCGGGTCATCCTGCGCCAGGACCGACAGATCCTCCAGCAGGTCAGCGCCAATCAGCGACGTTTCCAGGCATTTCCGGTGACGCCGCTGGATGGTCCTCAGGATCTGCTCGGCCCGGGGATCCGGTGTTTGCTGGAACATGGACAACCGTTGGTTTTTGAAGAGCGGCAATTGGATATCTGGCTTTGATGGCGTACTTAGTGTGCTTATCGCGAATGAATTCGCTCCTACAGAATTCCATTTTAATGAGTAGGAGCGAATTCATTCGCGAATATCCCGGCGCAAAAAAAAGCGTCCCTGAGGACGCTTGAAGATTCACCTTTACCAAAGGAGTCGTATGGCCATAAAGGTGAAGTTACAACGCTATTTTCAGCCTTCCGACTTCTTCATCTGTTCGGCGCGAGATTTCTCATCGGCGCTGACCAGTCGTGAGGGTGATGATACGGTGCGGATCCTAACGGGAAGGTGAGCTGACTATTACAATATTGTTAGAAAAGTTACTGTGCGGAGTACTTTAATAACGAATGAACGCAGTTTGTAATATCAATGAACCGTCTCGCTGCGCTTATATGAAACACCCGTTGTAACGTCTTTACTTATTTATGGATTATTCGACGGAAGTATTAAACTTCCTGGCTCGCCTTCAGGTCACTGAACCAAGCGCAGACTTCTTGCGTGTTCTGCCACTGACTTCAAGGACTACCACCATGATTCGCGATGACCGTATTACTCCGGGCGCTGATCCCGCCTATGTCCATCAGGATGCTCATACCATTGCGCCAGTGCTCAAGCGTATTTCCTGGAGTGCGATACTGGCCGGTGTCGTGCTGGCCATGGTTGTTTCATTGCTCCTGAACCTGCTGGGCACGGCTATCGGCAGTGCCAGCATCGATCCGATCGAGGAAGCCAACCCCATGTCCGGGATCGGCACCGGCGCCGGTATCTGGCTGGTCGCCAGTTCCATGATCTCGTTGTTCGTCGGCGGCTGGGCAGCAGGACGCCTGGCCCAACGCGAGGGTGCATTCCATGGTTTGCTGGTGTGGGCCAGCGTTTCTCTGATCACGGTCTATCTGGTGTCCAGCGCTGTCACGGGCGTGGTGCGCGGTGGCTTGAATCTGGCGGGCAGCGGCATGTCGGCACTGGGCAGCGGCATCGCTCAGGTCGCGCCTGCGCTGGGTGACAGGATTCAGGAACAACTGCGTGCGCAAGGTATCGACTTCAACCTCAACGATATTCAGGGGGAAATCGAAACGGCCATGCGCCAGACCGGCAAGCCGGAGCTGAACCCTGACACTGTCCGGCAGGAAGCCGACTCCGCCCAGCAGGACGCGCAGAATACTGCCCGCCAAGGTGCGCAGAACCCTCAGCAGGCCGATGAGCAACTGGGTAGCCTGATGGATCGCATCAAGGAGAAGGGGGATCAGGTCTGGGATGCAGCCGACCGCCAGGCCATGGTCAATCTGATCAAGGCCCGTGGCAACAAGACCGATGAAGAGGCCAACCAGATTGTCGATCAGGCTCAGGCCAGTTATCGCGAGGCTTATGCCAGGTATGAGGAGTTGAAAGCCCAGGCCGAACAGAAAGCCCGTGAAGCCGCCGAAGTGACTGCCAAACGGGTTTCCCAGGCTGCCTGGATGCTGTTGATCACCATGGTGATTTCCGGTCTGGTGGCCGCAGGTGCCGGTGTACTGGGACGTCGTACCCAGCCGCCCGTCAAGGCGGTGGTTTCCTGACCCAGAGCTTCAGGCTGAAGGCTCCCGCGCAGTGTGCGGGAGCACGTTTCAGATCCAGCGATCGTTCTCGGCCGTCATCTCTCCGGTATGCTCGCCGGTATTGATGACACCACGGGGTTCGACCAGCAGAATCCTGGCTTCCCGCGTTGCACAAGGCTTGTGCTCGATACCTTTGCCGACTACATACATTTCTCCCGCTCCCAGAGTGACCTTGCCATCGCGCAGGTGAATCTCCAGCTCGCCTTCAATGACGATAAAGACTTCATCGGTATCGGCATGGCTATGCCAGATAAACTCGCCTTCGACCTTAACCAGCTTGAACTGGTAGTCGTTCATCTGCGCGATGACCTTGGGTGTCCATTGCTCCGAAAACAGGGAAAACTTTTCGGCAAAGTTGATGGCCGTTGCAGATACTCCATTCACAGAAAGCCCTCGCTTCAATCCAGAGAATGGCGGCCTGGCGTTTGTTGCGCCAGGCCGCCGATGCTGCTGGAAGTTATAGACGCTTCAAGGCCAGAGTGATGGCTTCGCCCAGAGCTCTGACGTAGGGCGCCTTCACCAGCGTGTTGTGCTCGCCGCGCAGCGGAGTGATCTGCACACGGTCGCCCTGCAGCTCGCTCCAGCCCAGTGATGCATCGACACGCTCCTGATCCCTGGCGGTAAACAGCGATACATTCACTGCCGTCACCGGGCTGACATAGGCATCGACCGCCTGACGGATGGCATGGGCAACCTTCAGGTGAGTGCGCAGTGACTGGGCGTCGATGTCTTTGCCCAGCTCCTGCGGCAACAGGTCATTGGCCAGGCAAAGCGCAAGCATCTGATCGATCCGGTTGGCGGCGGCATGGGCATCCAGCTCACGCCTGATGCTTGGCTCGATCCTTTCGGGCAGCCATTCCAGCAGGAACTGCGTTTCGCTGATCGGTTGCTCGGCAGGCGCTGTCTTGTGGACCGAGGTGTCGATAATCCCCAGGAACTCGACGGTTTCGCCTGCGGCAATGGCCTGATGCGCCATTTCGTGGGCGATCAGACCGCCAGCGGACCAGCCGGCAATCCGGTAAGGCCCCTTGGGCTGCACGGCGCGAATTGCTGTCAGGTAGCTGGCGGCAAGGGCCTGGATCGTGGTCGGCGTTTTTTCACCGGCTGCGAAGCCACTGGCCGCCAGTCCGTAGACCGGTATGTCGATATCCAGCTCCGGTGCCAGGTCCCGGGCGTATTGCACTTCGCCGCCCAACGGGTGGACCAGGAACAATGGGCGCTGGCTGCCGTTGCGACGGATCGGCACCAGATTGCTCCGCGTGCCCTGGCCAGCCTGCTGATCCAGCGTCCGGGCGAAACCGGCCACGGTAGGCTCGACAAACAGGTCACGGACTGCGATGGACTTGCCCAGCACCTTGCGCAGCCTTGAGGTCATTTGCACGGCCATCAGCGAGATGCCGCCCAGCTTGAAGAAATCATCGTGACGACTGATCTGCTCTGTCTTGAACAGCTCCTGCCAGATGCTTGCAATGGCCAGCTCCGTATCGCCTTGGGGTGCTTCATAAGGCAAGGCTTCTGCTTCCTGTGCATCCAGCGAGGCAGGCTGATGCGGCGCGTTCCCGGCGCGCTCCAGCGCTGGCAACTGCTCCAGCAACTTGCCGACCGGTTGCCGGGCATCGGCGATCAGATGCTCCAGGTTCAGGGTGAACAGATCGAGAATGTTCTGCACCGTTGCGGTATCGAACAGGTCGCTGGCGTACTGCATGCTGCCGTACAGCGTGCCCTGGTCTTCGGTGAGGGACAGCGACAGGTCGAACTGGGTGGTGTGGTGAGCACTTTCCAGCGACTCGATCTCGAGGCCCGGCAGCGTCAGCGGTGCGGGAGGCGTGTTGTTGAGGCTGAGCATCACCTGGAACAGCGGGCTGTGGCTCATGCTGCGGGTGGGCTGCAACGCGCTGACCACTTGCTCGAAAGGCAGATCCTGGTGATTGAAGGCCGCCAGGGTCAAGTCCCTGATACCGACCAGCAACCGGGAGACGCTCGTCTCACGCTCGGCCTTGACCCGCAAGGCCAGGGTGTTGGCGAAGAACCCGATCAGAGGCTCCAGCTCGGTACGCTGGCGGTTGGCGACCGGTGTGCCGACCACCACGTCGTCCTGGCCGCTGAGGTGAGTCATCAGGGTCGACCAGCCCGCGAGCAGGGTCATGAACAGGGTGGTGCCCTGTGCCTGACTGAAGGCACGCAACTGCTCGCTCAACCCGTCGGGCAGGGCGAAGTCGATGATGCCACCGGCATAGCTCTGCACCGCCGGACGAGGCCGGTCGAGGGGCAGGTTCAGCAAGGCGGGTGCGCCATGCAGGTGCTTGTGCCAGAAATCGGTCTGGGCCTGCAGGGCAGCACCCTGCAACCACTGCCGTTGCCAGACGGCGTAATCGGCATATTGCAGTGGCAAGGCCGGCAGCGGGTCCTTCTGGCCCTGACTGAATGCGCTGTAAAGCACGCTGATCTCATGGGCCAGAACGCTGTTGGACCAGCCGTCCGAGATGATGTGGTGCAGGGTGATGAACAGCAGATGCTCATGGTCGCCAGTCTGCACCAGAGAACCTCTGAGCAGCGGTCCGTTGCTGAGGTCGAACAGCGTGCTGGCATTGGTTTCGCCCAGTTGCTCGATGGCCTGTTGACGTTCTGTGGCCGACAACGAGCGCAGGTCGTGCCGCGTCAGTGTGAAGCCACGGTCCGCCGGTGCGATTTTCTGTTCCGGCTGGCCATCGACCAGTGCAAACGAAGTCCGCAGGTTTTCATGGCGGGCCACCAGACGGTCAAGGGCGGCCTGCAAGGCTTCGGGGTTCAGCTGTCCACTCAGGCGCAGGGCCACGGGCAGGTGGTAGGCGGCACCGGCTGCCGGGTCCAGATGATCCAGGAACCACAACCGTTGTTGCGAGAACGACAGGGCGAGCTTCTCCTTGCGGTTGGCCAGCGGGATGGTCTGGCTTTGCTCGGACGATGCCGATTCCACCCTTGCAGCAAGACCGCGTACGGTCGGGGCGTCGAACAGCTCACGCAGGGTCAGCCGGGTACCGAGCTTGCGGCGCAGCCGCGAGAGCAACTGCACTGCCAACAAGGAATGGCCACCCAGTTCCAGGAAGCCATCGTTGCGACCGACTCGCTCCACATGCAGCAGGTCCTGCCAGATTTTGGCAATGGCTTCTTCCACTTCGCCCTGTGGCGCTTCATAGGCACGGCTGGCCAGCGATTCCTGACCCGGAGCGGGCAGGGCGCGACGGTCGAGCTTGCCATTGGCGGTCAGCGGCATGGATTCCAGTTGCACGAAGGCGCTGGGCACCATGTATTCCGGCAGACGCTGGAGCAGCAGGGCGCGCAATTCCTCGGCAGAGGTCGGTTCACCACAAACGTAGGCCACCAGACGACGGGCTTCGCCCGGATTGTCTTCGCGAGCGATGACCACCGCTTCACGCACTGCCGCTGAGGTCAGCAGTGCGCTTTCGATTTCACCCAGTTCGATACGGAAACCGCGAATCTTGACCTGGAAGTCGTTGCGTCCGGCGTATTCCAGGCTGCCGTCGGCTTTCCAGCGACCCAGGTCGCCGGTCTTGTACAAGCGAGCCTGTTGCTCTCTGGAGAACGGGTTGCTGAAGAAGCGTTCTGCGGTCATTTGCGGATTGTTCAGGTAGCCGCGGGCCACACCGGCACCGCCGATATGCAACTCGCCGGTCACGCCCACCGGCACGGGCTGGCCACGCTTGTCGAGTACCAGCACTTGCATGTTGGACAGCGGCTTGCCGATGCTCGGGCGATCGCCCAGTTCGCTGATCAGCCCCAGGGAAGCATCCACCGTGCATTCGGTCGGGCCGTACATGTTGTAGAAGTGAATGTTCCGGCTCTGGCGCAGCTTGTCCCAGGTCGCGGCATTCAGGGCTTCGCCACCCAGCAGGACGCTGATCGGCTGGTAGCTGCGACGCTCCAGCAGACCGGCTGCCAGCAGGGTATCCAGTTGCGAAGGCGTGGAGTCGAAGGCATGGACCTGATGTTTTTCGAGGAAATCCAGCAGTTCATGGCCACTGGCACGAATCAATGGCGGAATGATGATCAGACGATGTCCGAAGAACAGCTGGGCGATGCCCTTGATGGACATGTCGAAGTAGAACCCGGCATTGAGCGCCACATTGGCCTGTGGCGGGCAATGGGCGTGGGTGGTCCGCGCCATCACCTGGCTGAAGTTGAACACCGAACGGTGCTCGACCATCACGCCCTTGGACTGTCCGGTGGAGCCGGAGGTGTAGATCACATACGCCAGGTTTTCGGCGGTCAGGCCGAGGTCGGCAGGGTCGATGTTTCTGTCGTACTGCGGATCGTTATCGACCGATGCAAGGTCATGTTCGTCGAGCAGGATCAGCGCTGGACGGCTTTGCTCGTCAGGCAAGTGAGCAATCAGAGCCTGCTGGCAGAGCAGAGCCTGAGCGTTACTGTCCTTGAGGATAAAGGCGATACGGTCGGTCGGGTGATCCGGGTCGATGGGCACATAAGCGCCGCCGGCCTTGAGCACGGCGAGCAGGGCCACGATCATCTCGGTGCCGCGTTCCGCGCAGATGGCAACCCGCTGTTCCGGCTCAATGCCGTGGGACAGCAGACGCTGGGCCAGCTGGTTGGCCCGACGGTTGAGCTGGGCATAGGTGAGTTGTGTCTGCTCGTGAACCAAGGCAATGGCGTCCGGTTGAGCCTGAACCTGCTCCTCGAACAGGGTCTGCAAGGGACGAGGGCTGCCAAAGTCGCTGGCGGTCTGGTTGAAACCGTCCAGCACCAGTTGGCGCTCTGCCACAGGCAGGATATCGAGGGTATCGGCCAGACGTTGCGGCGTATGCTCCAGCGCTTCCACCAGCACGGTTACTGCCTGCGCCAGATAATCGGCAATCCGTTGCGGGTCGATGCCGACCACTGTCTGGGAGGTCAGCGAAATCGCACCGTTTTCAGTCGCCACGGCAATTTCGATCGGGTAGTTGGTGTGGGTTTCCGACGCCTCGAACTGGATACCGTCCCACTTGTCGAATTCCGCGATATTGCTGCCATCGGCGGTGATCATCTCGCCATGGCGGCAGTTGAGGATGACGGTGAACAACGGCATCGACGCATCGACCGCACTGCAACGCTGGGCCAGGGCCAGTGATGCCTGCTCATGGGTCAGCAGTTCGCTCAATTGCTGATAGGCATCCTGGACGATGTCGCTGACGCTTCTTTGCTCCAGGCGAATGCGCATTGGCAGGGTGTTGATGAACATGCCCAGTGCCTGGTCGGCACCGCTGGCCCCCTGGGAGCGGCCCGACAACACCGTGCCGAACACCGCATCGTCGCGCCCGCTGGTGGCCGCGACTACCAGTCCCCATGCCGCATGGAACAGCACGGAGTTGGGCACGCCACGGATTTTGGCCACGCGGTGAACGGCTGCGCTGACCTCGTCGCTCAGGTAGCGGATCGCCTTGGTATTGCCGGCACCGCTGCTCTGAACATCCAGCACGCCATAAGGTGCGGTAGTTTCGTCGACGTCGCCCAGCAGTTTGCGGAAATAGGCTTCGTGCTCTTCCTGGGAAACCATGGCCGCCTTGGCAATGAAGTTCCGGTAAGGATGGGACGGCGGCAGGCTGTGACCTTCGCCATGCAGGATGGCGTAGATCTCCGACATGATCAGGCGCAGGGTCACGTTATCGCTGATCAGGTGGTGATCCAGCAGCGCCAGCAGCCATTGCTCCCGGGTTCTGTCCCAGGTCATGTAGGCCGCGATCAGCGGCGCCTGTTGCAGATCCAGACTCAGGGTCTGGGTGTCGGTGTGTTCGTGCAGCATCTGCAACGGATCGGCAGCCTGGCTGCTGTCGAGCACGTTCACCGGCAGCGTTGCCTGGCGCTGCACGATCTGCACCGGTTTCGGCAGGCCGGACCAGCGCAGGGCCGTGCGCAGGATGTCATGACGATTGATCACGCTTTGCAGCGCAGCCAGAAACTCGTCCAGACGCTCGCGCTGATCGAATTTCACCACGGTGCGCATCAGGTACGCATCGCCCTGGTTCTGCAACAGGTGGTGGAAGAGAATCCCTTCCTGCAGCGACGACAGCGGGTAGATGTCCTGGACATTGCCTGCACCACCTGGCACGTCCGCCACAATCTGCTCGATCTCCGCCTGGGTGAGCGTGACCAGCGGCAGCATGTCTGGAGTGATCTCCGTGCAGCCGTCAGGGATCAGGTTCGGCGGGATAGAAGCGCTGACAGTCCCGGTATCGGTGGACAGCACCGCCGCCATGGCCTTGAGTGTCGGTGCGGCAAAGACGCTGCGCACGTCCAGCACAATGCCGTTCTGGCGCAGGCGCTCGATCAGGCTGATCACCAGGAACGAATGTCCGCCCAGCTCGAAGAAGTGATCTTCGCGACCCACTCGCTCGATACCCAGCAGTTCCTGCCAGGCCGAGGCCAGGGCAATTTCCAGCGCGCCCTGAGGGGCTTCGTAGTCGCGGGTTGCCGTTGCGGTGCGATCCGGCGCGGGCAATGCGTTACGATCCAGCTTGCCATTGGTGGTCAGCGGCCAGGCCGACAAGGGCACGAAAGCGCTCGGGATCATATGCTCGGCCAGGGTACTGGCCAGTTGTGAACGCAGTGCCGACGACTCCAGCGTCGCCTGTTCATGGGCGATCAGGTAAGCCACCAGACGTTTATCACCGGGCGCATCTTCACGCACGATCACCACGGCTTCACGCACGCCGTCGCAGGCTTGCAGACGGGCTTCGATCTCGCCCAGTTCGATACGGAAACCGCGAATCTTGATCTGTGAGTCGTTGCGGCCCACGTAAACAACCTCGCCATCGGCCCGGTAGCGTGCCACGTCACCGGTACGGTAGAGGCGTGCTGCGGGGCTGGCGGAAAACGGATCGGCGATGAAGCGCTCGGCATTCAGTTCGGGGCGATTCAGGTAATGGCGAGCGACACCGGCGCCGCCAATGTAGATTTCACCTTCGACACCGACCGGCACCGGCTGCCCGAAGGCATCCAGAATGCGCAGGCACAGGTCCTGCAAAGGTTCGCCGATCAGGCCGTTATCGCCTGCATCGATTTCAGCCTGGCTGACAGCATGAAAGGTGGCATGCACGGTGATTTCGGTAATCCCGTACATGTTCACCAGTCGGGTGCGGGTCAGCGGCGTGTTCTGGACCCATGGGCGCAAGGTGCGAACATCCAGGGCTTCACCCCCGAAAATCACTTCCTTGAGGCTGTGGGCTTCATGGCTGCGCCCGGCGGCTTCGATGAACTGGCGGAAGGCGCTTGGCGTCTGGTTCAGCACAGTGACCTGCTCACGGCAGACCAGCGCATGGAAGTCGTCCGGCGAGCGTGCCAGCTCGGTGGGCACGATCACCAGCTTGCCGCCGTAGACCAGGGCTCCCCAGATTTCCCAGACCGAGAAGTCGAAGGCGAAGGAGTGGAACAGCGTCCAGACATCGTCGCTGCCGAAACTGAAGCTGGCTTGCGTGGCATCGAACAGCCGCGCCACATTTCCATGCTCCACCAGCACGCCTTTAGGCAATCCGGTAGAGCCGGAGGTGTAAATCACGTAGGCGAGATGCTGCGGGCCAAGGTCCGGTGTCGGGTTGCGATCCAGGGTCGCGTCCGTGGCCGTTCCGGGACTGGTTTGCGGGTTGAGTTCGATCAGCGCAATCTCGGGGCGATCACCCAGGGCATCCAGGCTTGCAGGCTGGGCCAGCAGGGCCACCGGCTGGCTGTCTTCCAGCAGATAATTCAGGCGCGCCTGAGGATAGGCCGGGTCGAGCGGCACATACGCAGCACCGGCTTTCAGCACGCCGAGAATGGCGCACAGCATGTCCACGCCACGTTCGGCGAGAATGCCGACGCGGTCGTCAGGTTTGACGTTCAGCTCCAGCAATTGCCCGGCGATGCGGTTGGCCCTGCGGTTGAGTTCCTGGTAGCTGACCTGACGTTCTGCGAATTGCAGCGCGATGGCGTGGGGCTGTTGTTCCGCCATGTGTTCGAAGCGCTGATGAATCAGGGCAGGCGTGTTGAAGCTTGCCACAGGAGGGCGCAGTGACGGGTGCGCTTCTCGCTGGGCAGGCGTCAGCAGCGGCAAGGCCATGACTGACTGTTCGCTGTCGCGGACAAAGGCTTCCAGCAGAACCTGGAAGGATTGCGCAAAGCGTTCCACGGTTGCACGGTCGAACAGGTCGGTGGCGTATTGAATGGCACCACCCAGTTCTCCGGCGTTTTCCGCCAGGGACAGCATCAGGTCGAACTGCGAGGTTTCCTGAGCCTGATTCAGTGCCGTGAGGGTCAGGCCCGGCAGGTTCAGCGGGCCATCGTCCGGGGTGTTGTTCAGAGACAGGGCAACCTGACACAGCGGGTTGTAGCTCAGGGAGCGAGGCGGTTGCAGGGCTTCGATCACATGCTCGAAAGGCACTTCCTGACGTTCATGGACGGCCAGCAGCGTGTCCCGGACCTGCGCCAGCAGTTGCGCGACGCTCGGACCGTCCTGCAATTGCACCCGTACCGGCAGCGTGTTGACGAAAAAGCCGATCAGGGATTCGACCTGCGCATTGCCACGGTTGGCGGTCGGCACGCCGATCACCACATCGCGCTCGTTGCCCAGCCGCGCCATCAGCACCGACCAGGCGCTGAGCAGGACCATGAACAGCGTGACGTCGTGCTGTTTGCAGCAGCGTTCCACCTGGGCGAGCAGTTGCGGGCTCAGGGCCAGTGGTACATCGGCACCGCGATAGCTTTGCAGCGCCGGTCTTGGCCGGTCGGCAGGCAGGTTCAGGAGGGTCGGTGCGCCACTGAGGTGTTCGCGCCATTGTTCAAGCTGACTGGCCAGTTGCGGGCCTGCCAGGGTTTCACGCTGCCAGGCGGCATAGTCGGCGTACTGGATCGCCAATGGTTTCAGCGATGGGGTATTGCCCTGGCTGAAGCTTTCATAGATCTGCGCGAATTCCCTGACCAGAACACCCACGGACCAGCCATCGGAAATGATGTGGTGCTGGGTGATATGCAAGCGGTATTCGTCATCGGCCAGGCGTATCAGGCTGCCGCGAATCAGTGGTCCTTGCTGCAGGTCGAAAGGTGCTGCCGCTTCGCGCTGGGCGATACGTGCCGCACTGGATTGCGCCTCCTCGAAAGGCAGGGCGCGCAGGTCGTGTTCGGTCAGACTGAAACCGCTGTCGGGCGCGGCAATCACCTGCACCGGCTGATCTGCGATGCGCTTGAAGGTGGTGCGCAGCCCTTCGTGGCGGGCCACCAGATGATCGAGGGCATCTTTCAAGGCTCTGGTGTTCAGTTCGCCGTGCAATTGCAGGGACGCCGGCATGTGGTAGGCGATGCTGGCATTGGGGTCCAGTTGATCGAGGAACCACAGGCGCTGTTGAGAGAAGGACAGCACCAGCGGAGCTTCACGGTTTACAGGCTTGATGTCTGCAACCGCGCTCTGTTCCAGGGTGCCGATGACCCTGGCCAGCTCTTCGACGGTCGGGTGGCTGAACAGCTCACGCAGCATCAGCTCGCCGCCCAGTACCTGACGCACGCGAGACACCAGTTGTGCCGCCAGCAACGAATGGCCGCCCAGCTCGAAGAAACCGTCGCGACGACCCACGCGCTCGACTCCCAGCAGTTCCTGATAGATCTGTGCCAGGGCCTGTTCGGTAGCGCCCTGAGGTGCTTCATAGCCGCGCTCGGACATGGAATCCACACCCGCAGCGGGCAGGGCATCCTGATCCAGTTTGCCGTTGGCGGTCAGTGGGTAGGCGTTCAGGCTGACAAAAGCGCTGGGCACCATGTAGTCCGGCAAAGTCGCACCCAATTGCTTGCGCAAGGCCGCCACTTCAATCACTGCACCTGGCTCGGGAATCAGGTAGGCGATCAGGCGTTTGCCCTGACGGGCATCGTCGCGGGCCAGCACGCGCACTTCATGCACGCCTTCGCAGGCCAGCAGTTTGGCCTCGATCTCGCCCAGTTCGATACGGAAACCACGAATCTTGACCTGAGCGTCCATACGCCCCAGATGCACGATTTCGCCATTGCTCAGCAGTTTGCCCAGGTCGCCCGAGCGGTACAGGCGTTCGCCTGGACGCAAAGGATCGTCGATGAAACGCTCGGCAGTGAGTTCCGGGCGGTTCAGATAACCGCGCCCGACCCCCAGGCCGCCGACACAGATTTCACCTGGTACGCCTACCGGCAGCAGGCGCTGCTTGCTGTCCATGACGTAAGTCACGGTGGTCGGGATCGGCCGTCCCACATTGGAGATGCCGACTTTGATGTCCTCGGCCTTGATGTGTTTGAAGGTCACGTGCACGCAGGTTTCGGTGATGCCGTACATATTGACCAGCGCCACCCCGGGGAAGGCGCCATGGAACGCTGCCAGACGGTTCACTTCCAGGCTTTCGCCACCGAAGATCACGTATTTCAATGCGCGCAGAGCGGTTTCCTGGCGTCCCAGCGCCGCTTCGCTCAAGGGCAGGAAGGCAGACGGTGTCTGGTTGAGAACCGTGACCTGTTCGCGTTCAAGGAAATCGAGGAACAGCGCCGGATCACGACGCTCGGGTTCCGGCACCAGTACCAGACGCCCGCCGTGCAGCAGGGCACCGAACATTTCCCATACCGAGAAATCGAAGGCGTTGGAGTGGAACAGGGTCCAGACATCGTTGCTGCCGAAGTTGAAAGGGCTGCGGCTGTTGTGCAGCAGACGCACCACGTTGCGGTGTTCCAGCAAGGTGCCCTTGGGCTGGCCGGTGGAGCCCGAGGTGTAGATCACGTAGCACAAGTGTTCCGGTGCTGTGAGGTTTTCCAGGTTAGCGGCGCTGCTGCGCTCTTTGTTCGGCGAGGCGGGATCGAAGATTTCAAGTGCCGTGTCGGCCAGTGATTCGGCCGTCTCTTTACGGGCTATGATCTTGCGCACGCCACTGTCTTTCAGAATGTAGGCCATGCGATCGGCAGGCGAAGCCGGATCGATGGGCACATAGGCCGCACCGGCCTTGAGCACGGCCAGGGTGCTGACAATCATGTCCAGCGAGCGGTCCAGCAGAATGGCGATCAACTCCTGAGGCGCAACCCCGCTGTCACGCAAGCGATGGGCCAGATGGTTGGCACGCTCATTGAGTGCCTTATAGGTGAGCTGGCCTTCGGCACTGTTGACTGCAATATGCTCTGGCGTGGCCAGAACCTGAGCCTCGAACAGCTGATGCAGCGTCGCATCAGCCGGGTACGCGGCCTCGGTATCGTTCCAGTGCAAGGCCTGAACGAGCTTGTCCTGTTCATCCAGCAGTGGAATGTCATCCACCGGTTGTTCGGCATCGCCAGCAAAGGCGTCCAGCAGACGGACGAAATGCTGCATCAGTTGCGCGATGAAATCCGGGTCGAAGAAGTCGGCGTTATAGGTCATGTGACCCTGCCACTGAGCTTCGCTGGCAACGATCAGCAGATGCAGGTCGTTCTTGCCGTAACCCAGGCTGGTTTCCAGAGTACGCACTCCGAGGCCCGCAACCTGATCAGGCGTCTGCCGGGCCTGTTCGAAGTTGAAGAGCACATCGAACAGCGCGGTACGGCTCATGTCCTTGTCGGGATTGATGGCCAGTACCAGTTGGTCAAACTGCATGTAGCGGTGCTTGTGGGCCTGGGCCAGTCTGGTCGCGGTCTGGGTCAGCAAGCCTTGCAGCGAGGTGTTTTCATCACAGGCACCGCGCAGCACCAGCAGGTTGCCGACCGGGCCGACGATGTTTTGCAGCGCCTGGTCTTCGCGGCAGGCAGCGGTGGTGCCGACCACCAGTTCGTCATGCCCGGCATAACGGCGCAGCAGGGCGGTGAATGCACTCAGCGCCAGGCTCTGGGTGGAAACTCCGGCGCGGCGGGCAACGGCTTCCACGGCCTTGACTTGCCTGGCCGTGAGTTCGAAGGCATGAGTGGCGGGTGTGAAGACATGAACCGCTGCACGGGGACGGTTGAGAGGCAGCTCCATGGGTTGCAGCTTGCCGCGCAACTGGTAAGCCCAGAACGAACGCAGGGATTCACGGGTCGCCGCAGGCAACTGGCGCTGCCACTGGGCGAAGTCGCGATAGGTCACCGGCAGGTCCGGAAGTTGCGGTTCGCGTCCCGAGCAGGCTGCGTCATAGAGTTCCAGCACGTCGCGCTTGATGATCTGCATCGAAGCCCGGTCGGCCAGCAAGTGATGAACCGTAATGGCCAGTACCGACTCACGAGAGCCGTCCTGTACCAGAGTCGCCCGCACCAGTGCACCGCCGTCCATGTGCAATGGCTGCGCAGCGTCTTCCAGAGCAATGGCGGTGCATTGGCCGGATGTGGCTTGCAGGCAGTTCAGGGGCAGTGCGGCATTCTTTTCAAAACGCTGCCAGGCTCTGGCGCCATCGCTGAGTACCCGGCAGCGGAGGATTTCATGGCGGGCCATCAGGCCATTGAGGGCCGTTTGCAGGGCGCTGTTGTCGATCTCGCCGTCAAGCTCCAGCAACAGCGGGATGTTGTGGTAGATCGGGTTGGCGTCATACAGATAGCCGGTTTCAAAGGTGTCGACGAACCAGATACGTTCCTGGTGCCAGGACAGTGGTGTTTCCAGGTCATTGTGACCGGTTGGCTGCACCTTTGGCAGATCAAGATCCGGGTCCAGATCCAGTGCGCCCACTCGGGTTTCCGGTGCCTCGGTGAAAGAGCGCAGCACCCGCTCGAAGCGTCGGGAAAGCCGTTCGATGGTCGATGCGTCGAACAGTGCCGTGGAGTAGGACAGGCTGCACACCAGTTGCTCGCCGCCCTCATCGATGTGAAGGGACAGATCGTGCTGGGTGTCTTCCTGGCGCGAAGACAGGAACTCCAGCGTCAGGCCCGGCAGACGCAGCTGTTCCGAGTCGTTGCCGGCATTGGTGTAGAGCATGGTCTGGAAAATCGGGCTGTGGCTGGCACTGCGCGGCGGCTTGAGTGCTTCCACCACCAGATCGAATGGCGTGTCCTGATAACTCGACGATTCCAGCATCAGGTTGCGCACCTGGGCCATGACTTCATCAAGGCTCGGGTCAGCCTGCAAGCGGACGCGCAAGGCCAGGGTGTTGGCAAAGAAGCCGATCAGCCCCTGTACGTCCTGACGATCACGATTGGCGGCGACGGTGCCGATGACCACGTCCTGCTGGCCGCTGATGCGGGTCAACAGCACGGCCCAGGCGGCCATCAGGGTCATGAAGGGCGTTGCGGCGCGCAATTGGGCAAAGGCGCCGACTGCCCGGGAAAGGTCCTTGGGCAGGCTGAACCTCAGGGTGCTGCCTTCATGGCTTTGCACTGGCGGACGTGGCCGGTCGGTGGGCACTGTCAGCAGGGCTGGCGCACCGCTCAAGTGATTGCGCCAGAACTCCACATGCTGGGTCTGAAGTTCGCCATTCATGCGCTGGCGTTGCCAGGCGGCGTAGTCGGCATACTGGATCGACAAGGGCGGCAGCGGGTTGGGCTGGTTGCCGACAAAGGCTTCATAAAGGGCAGAGAACTCCCGGACCAGCACTTCAATGGACCAGCCATCGGAAATGATGTGGTGCTGGGTGATCAGCAGCAGATGTTCGTC
Source organism: Pseudomonas lijiangensis (assembly GCF_018968705.1). Taxonomy (NCBI): domain Bacteria; kingdom Pseudomonadati; phylum Pseudomonadota; class Gammaproteobacteria; order Pseudomonadales; family Pseudomonadaceae; genus Pseudomonas; species Pseudomonas lijiangensis. The sequence goes on along the minus strand of NZ_CP076668.1, from coordinate 3,106,725 downwards.
ATCAGTCACTTGCAACAGGCGGCCGCGAATCAGCGGCCCCTTGAGCAGGTCGAAAGGCTCTGCTGCTTCGGCCTCGCTGATCCGGGTGGCGCTCAGGCGTGCCTGTTCCGGGGACTGCTCACGCAAATCCTGCTCCACCAGCGTAAAGCCGCTATCGGCCGCGGCGATGACTTGCACCGGCTGCTCGCCCTTTTGCTCGAAGGTCGTGCGCAGGCTTTCGTGGCGTGCCACCAGATGATCGAGGGCAGACTTCAGCGCCGATCTGTCCAGGGTGCCGGTCAGACGCAAGGCCGCAGGCATGTGATAGGCGGCGCTGGCGGTGTGGTCGAGTTGATCGAGAAACCACAGGCGCTGCTGGGCGAACGACAGGGGCAGCGCGGTGCTGCGGTCTGCCGCTTCGATTGCATCCTGAGGCGCACGCTCGGTACGGCTGGCACCGCGTTGTTGGAGCAGGCGCAGCAGGGCGGCGCGTTTCAACTGGTCGAGGCTTTCGTTACGATCGTTCAATTCAGGCATCCTTGGAGACAATAGCGAGCAGGTCGCTTTCAGAGAGCAAAGCCAGTTCCTGTTCGAGCGCGAGCAGGTCGTCGGCGTCGTACAGCGCCAGTTGCAAGGTGTTGATGTGGTCGGCCAGAGCCATCAGCGAGTTCTGTTCGAACAGTGCCCGCAGGGGAATCTCGACGCCGGTTTCCTCACGGATCCGCAGGGTCAGTTGCACCGCTGTCAGCGAATGTCCGCCCAACTCGAAGAACGAGTCGTTGCGACCGATACGCTCGAAACCGAGCAGGTCGGCCCAGATGTTCGCCAGTAGTTGTTCGGTTTCGCCGTTGGGGGCTTCATAGACCCGAGGGGCAGCCTGTGCCGAGCGCGGGACCTTGACCTTGAGGTCGTTACGCCCGATGAACGCCAGGCTATCGCCGTCCAGATCGCTCAGCTCGGTATCCGGGCTGTTTTCCATTGCCTGAACCAGCAGATTCAAGGCTTTGAGGGTCATGTCGGCGATGCGCTGAACACCGATGAGCGGCACGCTTTGCAGGGTGAGCTTCATGTGCTGCGGGTAGTCGTCCACCGACAGCGACAGCGGGTAATCGCCGTTGTCCACGTCGGTCAGCACCCGAATGCCCGGCCAGTCCGCCAGTCCGTCAGCCTGTGCGTGCTGGCGGTAGTTGAGCAGACCGGTAAACAGCGGGGTGCCGGTTTCGATATTGCTGCAACGCTGGGCTGTGGTCAGGGCAGCCTGTTCATGAGCCAGTAGCTCACTCAGGTCCTGATGCGTTGCGCTGATCAATTCCTGAACGTTGCGTCCTGCCAGTTGCACGCGCACCGGCAGGGTATTGATAAACATGCCCACGGCACTTTGTGCGCCGGAACCGCCTTGCAACCGGCCTGACAGCACGGTGCCGAACACCACGTCGTCGCGGGCAGTACAGCGCGCCAGCACCATCGCCCAGGCTGCATGCAGGATCGTGGCAGGCAGCACGCCAAGGTTTCTGGCCTGGGTGCGCAGTTGCCGGGTGAGGTCTTCGTCCAGGGTCAGGATGTGGTTCTCAAGATCACCCTCTACCTCCAGCACGTCGAATGGTGCAGTCGGGCTGTCTACATCCGCCAGACGTCGACGGAAATAAGCCTCGTGCAGTTCCACCGGGCTGGCCAGGGTCTGGGCGACAAACTCGCGGTAGTGCTGTGGCTCAGGCAACAGATCGGCGTCGCCATTCATGAGGGTACGGATTTCATCGAGGACGATGCCCAGGCTGACATGGTCGTTGATGATGTGATGGTCGAGCAGGGTCAACAGCCAGCTTTCTGCATTCCGGGTGACATGGGCATGGATCAGGGGGGCCTTGCCCAGGTCGATACGGAGCCGACTCGGGTCAGTGGCGTGGTCCAGTTGCCCGCGAATGTCGTCGCCCGTGAAGTCCAGGTTGCTGACGGTCAGTTGCGCTGTGCGTTGTACCACTTGCAATGGCTGCGGCAGGCTGTTCCAGTGCACGGAGGTGCGCAGGCTGTCATGCCGGTCGATGACCTGTTGCAGCGCATCCAGAAAGGTATCGAGGGTTGCCCGCTCGCTGAATTCCAGGACCGAACGCACCAGATAGGTGTCGCCTTCCTGGTCCAGCATATGGTGGAACAGGATGCCTTGCTGCAACGGCACCAGCGGGTAGACGTCCTGAATATTGGCCGCGCCGCCGGGTATCTGACTGACGATGCGGTCGATGTGCGACTGGCTGAGTTCCACCAGGGGCAGCAGGTCCGGGGTCAGTTCCGTGCAACCGTCCTTGATCGGGTTGGCCGGGGTCTCGAATGGCAACACGTTACCATGCTGCAGGGTTGCGGCCAGTTCGTGCAGGCTTGGCGCGGTGAAGACGCTGCGCACGTCGGCATTCAGACCCAATTGGCGCAGGCGATCAATCAACGTGACCGCCATCAGCGAGTGACCGCCCAGTTCGAAGAAGCGGTCATGGCGACCGACTTTCTCCAGCCCCAGCAGTTCCTGCCAGAGCGTGGCGAGCACGGTTTCGGTTTCGCCCTGTGGCGCTTCGTCCCGACGGCTGGTGAAAGCCTGCTGATCGGGTGCCGGCAATGCACGGCGGTCGAGCTTGCCGTTGGGGGTCAGTGGCAAGGCATCCAGTTGCACGAAGGCGCTGGGCACCATGAACTCGGGAAGCCGCTCAAGCAGTTGCGTGCGCAATTGCTCCACTGAGAGGGATTCGCCGCACAGGTAGGCGACCAGTTGCAGTCCCTTGGTCTGTCCCGGGCTGTCATCTCTGGCAAGGACCACCGCCTGACCCACGCCCGGGCAGGCGGCGAGGGCGTTTTCGATTTCACCCAGCTCGATGCGCAAGCCCCGGATCTTGACCTGATCGTCGTTACGACCCAGGAACTGCAAGGTGCCGTCCGGCAGCCAGCGACCCAGGTCGCCGGTGCGGTACATGCGTTGTCTGTCTTCACTGAACGGGCAGATCGGGAAGCGTTCGGCGCTCATTTGCGGCTGGTTGAGGTAGCCACGCGCAACCCCGGCACCTGCGATATACAGCTCACCCACCACGCCGGTGGGCAGCGGCTCGCCATGGCGGTCGAGGACATAGACCCGGGTATTGGCCAGTGGCCGTCCGATGCTGCGGTTCGGGGTGTCCTGTGGCTGGACTTCAGCCGCAGTTGTCACGATGGTCGCCTCGGTCGGGCCGTAGGTATTGAGCAGTCTCGGGGTATGGCCGGCGCGTGCAAACCACTGTTGCGTGGCCTCGGTGCTCAACTCTTCGCCGCCGATGACCACCACCCGCACATGCTCGGGAATCGGCGCTTTCTGATCCTGAGCCAGCTGTTGCCAGAAGCGCGTGGGCAGGCTCACCACATTCAGCCTGTTTTCCGCACACAAGGCCCAGAAGTTGCTGGCATAGGTGAGCCAGGCATCGCTGCGCAAGACCAGCGTGGCACCGCTGACCAGTGCACCGAAAATCTCTTCGGTGGAGGCATCGAAGTTGACCGAGGCGAATTGCAGCGAGCGTTCACCCGCGACCAGGCCAGTCAGGCCGCAAATAGCCTCGACTTCGTTACGCAGGCCGGCATGCTCAAGCATCACGCCTTTGGGTTTACCGGTGGAGCCGGAGGTGTAGATCACATAGGCCAGGTTCGATGCGCTCAGGCCCAGTGCCGAAGCATCCGGGTTGCTGTCATCGAGGGTGGTCCAGGGCTGGAACTCGTCATCCAGGGCAATCACTTGCAGGTCGGCGGGCAACTCCCCCAGACGCTCCAGGGCTCCGTGCTCACAGAGCAAGGCCCGCGGCGTGCTGTCGCTCAGCATGTACGCCAGGCGCTCGGCAGGGTAAGCCGGGTCCAGCGGCACATAGGCTGCACCCGCCTTGAGAATCGCCAGCAAGGCGACGATCAGGCGCGGGCTGCGCTCGACGGCCAGTGCCACACGGTCATCGGGTTGAATGCCGGTGGCCAGCAGGTAATGGGCCAGGCGGTTGGCTTCGGCGTTCAGTTCGGCATAGCTCAGGTGCTGGTCTTCAAAGATCAGTGCCAGTGCTTCAGGCTGATTGCGGACCTGCTGTTCGAACACTTCATGGATGCAGGGATTGCCCGGCAATGGCCGTTCGGTGGCGTTCCAGCCATAGAGCACCTGTTCGCGTTCTTCCTCATTGAGCAGCGGCAGGCGGCTGACCGCTTGCAGATCGTTGCCCAGCAGGCCTTCTAGCAAGGCCTGGAAGTGCGACATGAAACGGGCGATGGTGCTGTCGTCGAACAGATCGCTGGCGTATTCCACGCTGCCGGTCAGGTCGGTGCCGTCATCGGTCAGGGACAGCGACAGGTCGAACTGGGTGCTGCGATGCTCGTAATCTTCGGCGGTCAGTGTCAGGCCGGGCAATTGCAGCGCCGGTTCGGCATCGCCGTTCTTCAGCGCCAGCATGCTCTGGAAGACCGGACTGTGGCCCAGGCTGCGTTCCGGGTTCAGGGTTTCCACCACGTGCTCGAAAGGCAGTTCCTGATGGCTGAAAGCCCCAAGGGTACTGGCTTTGACCTGTTCGAGCAGTTGCGTGACGCTCGGCTCGTCGTCCAGTTGCACACGGATCGCCAGGGTATTGACGAAGAAGCCGATCAGCGACTCGGTTTCCTGCCGTTGCCGGTTGGCGACCGGGGTGCCGACCACAATGTCGGTCTGTCCGCTCAGGCGTGACAGCAAGGCTGCCCAGCCTGCCATCAGGGTCATGAACAGGGTGTTGCCATGACGACGGCTCAGGGCGCGCAGCCCGGATGTCAGTTCGGTGGGAAGCACGACGTTGTATTGCCCGCCTGCATGGCTCTGGACCAGAGGACGAGGGCGGTCGGTAGGCAGTTCGAGCAGCGTCGGAGCGCCCAGCAGATGTTGCTGCCAGTAATCCTTCTGCGCCTGCAGACGTGAACCCGACAGCCACTCCCGCTGCCAGACGGCATGGTCGGCGTACTGAATGGCCAGGGCAGGCAGCGGATCGGCCTCGCCCTTGGCGAAAGCACTGTAGAGCGCGCCGAACTCGTCGATCAGCACGCCCATGGAGACGCCGTCGGAAATGATGTGATGCAGGGTTACCCAGAGCCGATGTTCGTTATCGCTCAGGCGTACCAGATGAGCCCTGAACAGCGGGCCCTTGGCCAGATCGAAAGGCTTGCTCACTTCCTGTGCGGCCATGTTTTGCAGGGTTTCGTTGTCCAGCGCCTGGCTGACCGTGGTTTCGCTAAGGGTGATGCTGGCTGGCGCGGCAATACGCTGAAGTACTTGCGAGCCATGGCGCTCGAAGGTTGTGCGCAGGCTTTCGTGGCGTTCGACGATTCTGTCCAGCGCCCGTTGCAGGGCATTGCGGTTCAGCTCACCGTTCAGGCGCAGCAGTGCCGGGATGTGGTAGGCAGCACCGGCGCTGTGGTCCAGTTGGTCGAGGAACCAGAGTCGTTGCTGGGCCAGAGAGACCGGCAACGGCTGCTGCCTGTCGGCCAGAGGGATTGCCTGCGAGCTGGAATGATCGGCCTGGGCGACATAGGACGCCAGTTCCTGCAACGAGGACTGGGCGAACAGCGTGCGCAGATCGATTTCAACACCCAGTTCGGTGTGCAGGCGAGCCTGCAACTGAACGCTGAGCAATGAGTGGCCGCCCAGTTCCAGGAAGCCGTCATTGCGGCCGACCTGTTCGACGTGCAGCAACTCCTGCCAGATTCTGGCAATGGTCTGTTCCACTTCGCCCTGTGGCGCTTCATAGGCACGGCTGGCCAGGGCATCCTGACCCGGAGCGGGCAGGGCACGGCGGTCGAGCTTGCCGTTGGCGGTCAGCGGCATGGCGTCCAGTTGCACGAAGGCGCTGGGCACCATGTATTCCGGCAGACGCTTGATCAAGCGTGCCCGCAGTTCTTCGGCAGAAGTCGGTTCGCCACAGACATAGGCCACCAAGCGGTCCTCGCGAGCAATCACCACGGCCTCACGCACAGAAGCAGAGGCCAGCAGCGCGCTTTCGATCTCGCCCAGTTCGATACGGAAACCGCGGATCTTGACCTGGAAATCGTTGCGGCCTGCATATTCCAGACTGCCGTCGGCTTTCCAGCGACCCAGGTCGCCGGTCTTGTACAAGCGAGCATGCTGATCGCTGGAGAACGGATTGGAGACGAAGCGTTGGGCAGTCAGTTGCGGGTTGTTCAGGTAACCGCGCGCGACACCGGCACCGCCGATATGCAGTTCACCGATCACACCCACCGGCACCGGCTGGCCACGCTTGTCGAGTACCAGCACCTGCATGTTGGCGAGTGGCTTGCCGATGCTCGGACGGTCGCCCAGTTCGCTGATCAGGCCAAGAGAGGCATCGACCGTGCATTCGGTCGGGCCGTACATATTGTAGAAATGAATGGTCTTGCTCTGGCGCAGCTTGTCCCAGGTCGCGGCATTCAGGGCTTCGCCACCCAGCAGGACACTGACCGGCTGGTAGCTGCGACGCTCCAGCAGACCGGCCGCCAGCAGCGTATCCAGTTGCGACGGTGTGGAGTCGAAGGCATGGACCTGATGTTTCTCGAGGAAATCCAGCAGTTCATGGCCGCTGGCACGGATCAGCGATGGAATGATGATCAGACGATGGCCGAAGAACAGCTGGGCGATGCCCTTGATGGACATGTCGAAGTAGAAGCCGGCATTGAGCGCCACATTGGCCTGTGGCGGGCAATGGGCGTGAGTAGTTCGCGCCATGACGTGGCTGAAGTTGAACACCGAGCGGTGTTCGACCATTACGCCCTTGGACTGCCCGGTGGAGCCGGAGGTGTAGATCACATAAGCCAGGTTTTCGACTGTCAGGCCTACGGATTCAGGGTCGAAGTTCTCGTCGTATTGCGAGTCGTTTTCGATGACTGCTGGATCATGCTCATCGAGCAGAATCAGCGCCGGGCAATAGCGTGTCGCAGGCAGGTGAGGTGTCAGGGCTTTCTGGCACAGCAACAGGCGAGCGGCACTGTCCTTGAGAATAAAGGCGATGCGATCGGCAGGATGGTTGGGGTCGATGGGCACATAAGCGCCGCCAGCCTTGAGCACGGCCAGCAGGGCGACGATCATCTCGATGCTACGGTCCGCACAGATGGCGACCCGTTGCTCGGGCTGAACGCCATGCACCAGCAGACGCTGGGCCAACTGATTGGCCCGACGGTTGAGCTGGGCATAGGTGAGTTGCTGTTGCTCGTAAACCAGAGCAATGGCATTGGGCTGTGCCTTGACTTGCTCCTCGAACAGCACCTGCAAGGGCCGAGGTGTACCGAAGTCGCTGGCGGTCTGGTTGAAACCGGTCAGCACTTGCTGGCGCTCGGTTTCGGACAGGATGTCGAGGGTTTCTGCCAGACGCATCGGCGTCTGCGCCAGAGCGTCCACCAGTGTCGTGACAGCCTGAATGAAATAGCTGGCGACCCTGTGCGGATCGACGCCAGCGGCTGTCTGGGTGGTCAGGGAGAATCCTTGCCCCTCATCGGCCACGGCGACTTCAATCGGGTAGTTGGTACGTGCTTCGTTGCTCAGGAAGCGCACGCCATTCCATTGCAGTACGGCCTCTTCATTGGCCAGGGAGCCGCCATCGGTCTGATGGCGATAGTTGAGCAGGGTAGTGAACAGCGGCAGAGAAGCCGGAACGCCGCTGCAACGCTGGGCCAGCGCCAGGGAAGCCTGTTCGTGTCCCAGCAACTGGCCCAGATCCCGGGCCACTTCCCTGACCAGCTCTTGAGCACCTTGCCCGGCAAGGCTGATACGCACCGGCAGGGTATTGATAAATACCCCCAGCGCCCGTTCCGAGCCGGACGAACCTTGCAGGCGACCCGATACCACCGTGCCGAACACCACATCGCTCTGATCGGTGCAGCGGGCCAGAACCTGTGCCCAGGCGGTATGGAACAGTACGGCCGGTGTCATGCCCTGACGGCGGGACTGCTCGCGGATGGCCTGTGCCAGCTCCGGTGCCAGGTACTGGCTGATTTCGCTGACGTCGGCTCCGTCGCCTTGTATATCGAGCAGGTCGAAAGGTGCGGTCGGTGTATCGATGACTGCCAGACGTTCGCTGAAATAGGCTTCGTGAACCTCGGGTGTGCTGGCCAGGGTCTGGGCAACGAAATCCCGGTACGGCAGCGGCACCGGCAGTTGATCGCTGCGATCCTGCATGATCGTCTGGATTTCTTCGAGAATGATGGCAAGGCTGACGTGATCGCTGATCAGGTGATGATCGAGCAAGGCCAGCAGCCAGCGCCGGGATTGCGGGTCCTGGACGATCCGGGCGCTGAGCAGCGGAGCCTTGGTCAGGTCCATGCGCAGATGGCGCGGATCGCTGGCCTGTTGCAGTTGTTCAAGGGCTGTCGAGTTGCCTTTGAGTGCCAGTGTCTCGACCGGCAGGGTGGCCTCGCGTTGAACGATCTGCACCGCTTGTGGCAGACCGCTCCATTGCACTGCACTGCGCAGGATGTCGTGGCGGTCGATGACCTGCTGCAAGGCATCGAGAAAGGCATCCAGGTGGGTACGATCATCGAACTCGATCATCGAGCGCACCAGATAGGCGTCGCCTTCATGCCCCAGCATATGGTGATAGAGAATGCCCTGTTGCAAGGGCACCAGCGGGTAGATGTCCTGAATATTCGCTGCACCGCCCGGCACCCGCTGGATCAGGGTGTCGAGTTGCGGCTGGCTCAATTGCACCAGCGGCAGCATGTCCGGGGTCAGTGCCGTGCAGCCATCGGGAATCAGGTTCGCCGGGGCGACGAAGAGCGAATCGCTGCCGCCTTCGATGGCCTTGGCCATGTCCCGCAGCAGCGGCGCACTGAAGACGGCTCGCACATCGGCCACCAGCCCTTGCTCACGGAGGCGCTCGATCAGGCTGACGGCTTTGAGTGAGTGTCCGCCCAAGGCGAAGAAGTGATCGTTGCGACCGACAGTTTCAAGGCCGAGTATTTCTTGCCAGACCTGTGCCAACAGGGTTTCGGTGGCACCTTCCGGAGCTTCGTGTACACGATTGGCGTAGGCATCGGCGGTGGGTTCGGGCAGCGCCTGACGGTCCAGCTTGCGGTTGGCGGTCAGCGGGAAGGCCGGTAGGCTCACGAATGCAGCGGGCATCATGTATTCAGCCAGCAGCGGCGTCAGTTGCGCATGCAGTTGTGACGCATCGATGCTCTGGCCTTCATGGGGAACCACATAGGCCAGCAGGCGTTTTTCGCCTGCGCTGTCGGCGCGGGCAATGACGGCTGCTTCCTTGATCCCCGGCAGGCTGCCCAGGCGGGCCTCGATTTCGCCCAGTTCGATGCGGAAGCCCCGCACCTTGACCTGGAAGTCATTACGGCCCAGGTACTCGATGCGTCCATCCGGCAGGTAGCGGGCCAGGTCGCCGGTCTTGTACATCCGGGCATTGGGCTGATCGCTGAACGGATCAGCCAGGAAGCGCTCCCGGGTGACGTCGTCCAGGTTCAGATAGCCTCTGGCGACGCCATCGCCGCCAATGAACATTTCCCCCGAAGCGCCGAAAGGGACAGGCTGTTGTTGCCCGTCCAGCAGGTAGATCCGGGTGTTGGCCATGGGTGTGCCGATGGTGGCATTACCGCTGGCTTCGCTGTCTTCGGCAGAGCCCTGAACATAGGCGGCGGTACAGGACACCGTCGCTTCGGTCGGACCATAGGTGTTGACCAGTTTTACGTGGGACGGGCGAATGCCTTCCCACTGTTGCAGCTTCTGTGCGGACAGCGCGTCGCCAGTCACGTTGATCAGGCGCACGTTTTTCAGTTGTCTTTCGGCCAGGGCTGCATTCAGGTGCCATTCACCCACCATGGTGTGCCAATGGGCGGCGGTCATGTGCACCATGGTCGCGACCGGTTCGTCGTCATCCTGTCGTGTACCGAACAGGTTGCGGCTCGGTTTCAGGGTTGCGCCTGACAGCAGCGCCGGGAAGATTTCTTCGATGGAAAGGTCGAAGTTCAGGGTGTTCTGTTGCAGCACGGTGTCTTGGGTGCTCAGCTCGAACAGGCGGGCTGCATCGAGGCTGTAGTTGATCAGCGCACGGTGCTCGATCATCACGCCTTTCGGATTGCCGGTGGAACCGGAGGTGTAAATCACATAGGCCAGATGTTCGGGACGCAGATCGGTAACGACCGGATTGTCATCGCGGCCCGTGATGGGCTCGTCCAGCAGCACGAGTGGAATCGACAGTTGCGGCACGCGACCCAGTACTTCTTTCTGGCTGACCAGCACCGAAGGCGTGCTGTCTTGCAGCATGTAGGCAATGCGTTGCTCAGGATAATCCGGGTCCAGCGGCACATAGGCTGCGCCAGCCTTGAGGATACCCAGCAGTCCCACCACCATTCGCGCGCTGCGCTCTACGCAGATCGCCACCCGGTCGTCCGGGCGAACCCCGAGGCCGATAAGGTGATGGGCCAGGCGGTTGGCCTGCCGGTTGAGTTCGCTGTAACTCAGACGCTGGCCCTCGAAAGCCACCGCCAGTTCATCGCCACGCACGCTGGCCTGATCCTCGAACAGACGATGGATAGTCTGGTCGTGGGGGTAAGACGTGCGGGCGGGGTTCAGATCCTGCAGGACCCGCTGACGCTCATTGGCGTCGAGCAGGTCGATATGTTCCACCACCGAGCTGTCATCGGCGGCCATGGCCCGCAGAACACGCTCCAGGTAACCGAGATAACGCTGCGCCGTGGCTTCATCGAACAAGGCCGTGGCGTATTCGAGGTTGCCGCTCAGGCGTCCGTTGTTTTCTCCCAGATCAAGGGACAGGTCGAATTTGGCGATGTCGTTCAGCAGGCCCAGGTCTTCCAGTTGCAACTCGCCCAGTGCGGCCTGGCCGACGCCAGTGTCCTGCCAGCTGAGCATGGCCTGGAAGATCGGGGTATGAGACAGGCTACGGAACGGGTTGACGATTTCCACGACCTGCTCGAAAGGCAGGTCCTGATGACGCTGGGCAGCCAGAGTCTGGGCCTTCACCCGTGCCAGCAGTGAGCCGACATCAGGTTGCCCCGAAGTGTCGACACGAATCGCCAGGGTGTTCACGAAGAAGCCGATCAAGGGCTCGACTTCGGCACGGGTTCGGTTGGCCATGGGCGAGCCGATCACCACTTCGTCCTGGCCGGAAAGGCGGCTGAGCAATGCAGCCCAGGCGCTCATCACGGTCATGTACAGGGTTGTGCCGTGACGTTGCCCCAAAGCCTTGAGCGCCTGGGTCAGGTCTTCGTCAAAATTCACCGGCAGGCTGGCGCCGCTGTAGTTCTGCTCCGCCGGACGTGGCCGGTCGGTGGGCAAGGTCAGCAGGGCTGGTGCGTCGGCCAGGGTTTCCTTCCAGTAGCGGCTTTGCTTCTCCAGCACTTCGCCGGTCAGCCAGCGGCGCTGCCACGCGGCGTAGTCGGCGTATTGCAGAGCAAGCGGCGGCAATGGATCGGCATGGCCCTGGCGCAGTGCGTCATAGAGCGCTGCCACTTCACGGGTCAGCACACCGATCGACCAGCCATCGGAGATGATGTGGTGCAGGGTCACCAGCAACACATGTTCGGTTTCACCCAGACGAATCAGAGTGCCACGCACCAGCGGGCCGCGCTCCAGATCGAAAGGTGTCAGAGCTTCCTGACGAGCCAGCGTCTGCATCTGCAGTTCTGCATCGGCCTGACCCGAAAGGTCGATGCGCTTCAGGATAAAACCTGCACCCTTGGCATCGATGACTTGCACCGCCTGTTCGGTGGCATGCGGCACGAAACGGGTGCGCAATGCCTCATGGCGTTCGACCACGCGGTCCAGAGCGCTTTGCAGTACCGAAGCGTCGAGTACGCCTCGCAGACGCAATCCTGCCGGCATGTGATAGGCCTCGCTGGCACCTTCCATCTGTGCCAGGAACCACAGGCGTTGCTGGGCGAAGGACATGGGCAGGTCGGCGTCACGGTCAGCCAGCGTGATGTCCGGCAGGCTGCTTTTACCGGCGCTTGCGGCAATGTGAGCCAGGTCGGCGAGGGTCGGGTGGGCAAAGAGTTCGGCCAGGTCCAGCTCGATGGACAGTTGCTGGCGCATCTGGGAGATCAGTTGAATGGCCAGCAGCGAATGGCCGCCCAGTTCGAAGAAATGATCCTCGCGTCCGACCTGTTCCACCTTCAGCAGGTTTTGCCACAGCTCAGCCAGAGAGCTTTCCAGTTGGCCCTGAGGCGCCTCATAGCGGCGGCTGATCACGTCGCTCGCGGTCGGCGCAGGCAGCAGGCCACGATCCAGCTTGCCGTTGCCGGTCAGCGGCAGGGTTTCCAGGCCGACATAAGCGGCAGGCACCATGTAGGCGGGAAGCTGGGCCTGAAGGTGATCGCGCAGCTCACGGATATCCAGTGGCGAATCGCTGGTCGAGGTGAAGTAGGCCACCAGACGCTTCTCGCCGGAGGCTTCATCGCGAGCCAGCACCACGGCTTCCTTGATGGCTTCGTGCAGGGCCAGCTTGGCTTCGATCTCGCCCAGCTCGATACGCTGGCCACGGATCTTGACCTGGAAGTCGTTGCGTCCGATGTATTCCACCGCGCCGTTGTCCAGCCAGCGCCCCAGGTCGCCCGTCTTGTACAGACGAGCATCCGGGTCACTGGAGAACGGATCACGCACAAAGCGTTCGGCACTCAGCTCGGGCAGGTTCAGGTAGCCACGGGCAACCCCCACACCGCCGATATTGATCTCGCCGGCTACACCCACAGGCGTCGGCTGACCATGGGGATCGAGGATATAGATCTGGATATTCGCGATAGGCCGGCCAATGGGCACGCTGTCGCCTTCGTCGCTTGGGAGGCACTGCCAGGAGGTGACGTCGATGGCGGCTTCGGTCGGGCCGTAGAGGTTATGCAGCTCGACCGGCGCCAGTTGTTCCTCGAAGCGCTTCTGCAAACTGCGAGGCAAGGCTTCGCCGCTGCACAGTACGCGACTCAGTGCGCTGAAGCCCTGATTGTCGCCGTGCTCCAGGAACACTTCCAGCATCGAGGGAACGAAGTGCAACAGGGTGATGTTCTGTTCGCGCATCACCTGAGCCAGATAGCCCGGGTCCTGATGGCCACCGGGACGAGCCATGTACAAATGAGCACCAGTGAGCAACGGCAGGAAGAATTCCCAGACCGACACGTCGAAGCCGAACGGCGTTTTCTGCAGTACACGATCGGTTTCATTGACCCGGTATTCGTCGCGGGCCCAGAGCAGGCGGTTGACCACGCCACGATGTTCGTTCATCACGCCTTTGGGCTTGCCGGTGGAGCCGGAGGTGTACAGCACATAGGCCAGGTGCGTGGCTTCAAGGCCCTGCAATGCCGGGCTTGGGTTGGTGTCCGGGAACGCGGAGCGATCGACATTTTCGTCCACCAGCAGCACGGGAATGTCTGCACGGGCGACGTTATCCAGCAAAGCCTCGCAGGTCAGCATCGCCACGGGAGAGCTGTCGTCGAGCATGTAGTCACGACGATTGTCCGGCAGGTCTGGATCGATCGGCACGTAGGCACCACCGGCCTTGAGGATTGCCAGAAGCGCCACCACCAGTTCGTTGCTGCGGCGCAGGGCTACGGCGACTCGGGAGTCCGGCGTTACGCCCTGTTTGATCAGTTGATGGGCCAGCTGGTTGGCGCGCCGGTTGAGTGTTTCGTAGCTCAATGACTGGCCGTTGTGATCGCCGACCGCAGCAGCGTCAGGCGTACGCTCGACCTGTTGCTCGAACAGCCCATGGATCAGTTCGTCGCGAGGGTAGTCGTGTTGCGTCGCGTTGAAGGTGTGCAGCACGCGATCCTGCTCGGCCTGCGGCATGATCGGGAATTGTGCGACAGGCAGCGCGTGGTGCTCGATCAGGGCTTCGAACATCGACACCATGCGGCCTTGAATGGTCTGGACTTCCTCCCTTGTGAAGAAGGCGGTGTTGAAGTTGAAGTCCAGGTAAACGTCATCCGAGGCATGGTAGTCGCGGACGAAGATGGCCAGTGGCAGACGTTCGTAACCGTTGTCCTGGGTGAAAATCTCGGTTTCCTGGCCGCCCAGCGTTGCGTCGCCATTGAGGCTTTCAAACGAGATCGATATGTCAAACAGTTGCCGACGACCTTCCTGAGCCAGCTTCAGGGTGCGGTTGAGTTCGGCAATCGGAAAGCGCTGGTGTCGATAGCAGCGGCGCAACTGGGCCGCGGTGACCTGCATCAGATCTACAAGCGAAGCCTGGGTGTCGACTTCCAGGCGGATCGGGCTGACCGACGAGAACATGCCCACAGTCGCTTTCTGTCGTGCATTGGTGCGGTTGTGTACCGGCATGCCGATCACGATGGAATCGACGCCGGTGGTGCGGCAGAAATAGGTGCTGATGACCGTCATGAACACGTGAGCCAGGGACAATCCCTGGCCTGTGGCGAACTCGGCAAGATCGTTGAACAGCTTGCGAGGCATCATCGTCTGCACCTGAGCGCTGGGTGCAATGCCACTGCCCGGTACTGCGAAACGCTGTTGCAGCAACGGCGGCGGCATCTCGGCGAAGACTTCCTGCCAGAACGTCCGGTCCCGCTCGAAACGGCTCGATTCCAGGTAGCCACGATCCTCTTCGAGGAAGGACAGATAGGAAGGACCCTGGGCCGGATCGTCTTCGCCAATCAGCAGCCCGTTATAGGCCTGCTCCACGGCGCGGCCCATGAGCATGACGCTGATGCCATCGGTCATCAGGTGGTGATAACGGGTCAGCCAGTAATACAACTGAGGCCCGCAACGGACCAGACGAACACTCCAGAGCACGCCGGTCAGCGACGGGAAAGGGCGGCGAAACTCTTCCTGCAGGTATGCCCTGGCGACTTTTTCAGGATCCTGTTCGCCGGAAAAATCCACCACCTCCAACGCTACATCGACCTGAGGCAGGACCCGCTGGCAGGCCACTCCGTCCTGCACGCCGAAACTCAGGCGCAGGGAATCGTGACGTTCCACCACCAGCTGGATGGCCTTCTCGAACAGCGGCACGTCGATTTCGCCACGGATCTCCATTGCCATGCCGATGTTGTAGTAAGGCAATTCGGGATGGGCCATCTGATCGAGCCAGATACCTTGCTGCACGGAGGCGAGCCCGTACGACGGGGTTTCTTGTTCAAGCATCTGGGGTGTGGACGAGGCCATGTCGGATCACCTGTATCGCGCAGTCAGTGAAGGCTCGTCTACGGGCGGTGGGCAGCCAGGCTGTAATGCGGACATTACCCATCGGCGTGACGAATCATGAGGTTCGATCAAAAATTAGAGGAACGCTTGCTCACTGTATGTCGCTGGAAGTGGGGACAAACGCCAGGCGCTTCACGGGGGAACGATGTACCCGATTACGGTGGCAGACAGTCCGTGGTGACGGCAGGCCAAATGGTTTTATCGCCTTGCATTCGTTTGGCGAAAGGCAAATGACCTCACCTGAAGGTCTTCCGATAATTGCTGATGAAGGAGGCGCCATGCGCCCGTCGTTTTATGAAGCCTGCCGCTTCCCGCAACTTGAAAACCTGGCCAGAAACTGGGAAGTGATTCGTGACGAGTTTCAGGCTCTGGATGCCCCGACCCTGGAAATAAACCGCGTCAACAAGTCCATCACCGAGCTGTTCGAGGAACTGACCGAGCACGTCAATAACGGCGGCGAGTACGGCTGGCTCTGGGGTTGGGGGGACAATGATCAGTTGATGACCAACTGGACCCAATACGCGCTGGTGGCCTACGACCAGCCCATTCCCTATGCCCGGGAAAAGATGCCACGCACCCTGGAGCTGCTGAGCAATACGCCGGGCATCAAACTGTGCGCATTGCTGCGCCTGGAGCCCAATGTCTTCCTCGGCACCCACTCCCACGGCGGTACCTGGGAAGAGGGCTTGCTGCACATGCAACTGACCATCGATGCGCCCACCGAGCAGAACTACAACTACCTGAACGTCAATGGTCAGTTCAGCCAGAGCGTTAACGGCAACCTGGTGGTTTTTGACGGCTCACTCGATCATTTCGCGGTCAACGCATCGAGCGGTGTACGGACGGTGATGTACATGGAGTTCTATCGCGAGCAGCACATGGTAGATCAGGCCTGAGGGCCTGATTCATGGGTTTAGGATCTGTAGGGTTAATGCCGATCCGTTAAGGTCAAACAAAACTTGTGGGAGGCAGCTTGCTGGCGAAAAGGCCGTGAAACCGACAGATATTCTGCGTCTGTTGAAGTCGCCAGCAAGCTGCCTCCCACAAAGTGATTTATCGCCTTATGAACTAGTTTGTGGGAGCGGATTCATCCGCGAAAAGGCCGGTACATCCACACATGTTTAGCGTCTGGAATGCCGTCTTCGCGGACAAGTCCGCTCCTACACGGACTCAAATCAACGCAGGTTCTTCCAGCTCTTCCATGAAGCGAAAAGCTGTGCTGCATGAGCGCGTGGCGTGTTCGAAAAACGCCAGGTGACTGCCGTTTTCCTCGACATGCAGGCGTGCCCCCTCGATGTTCTGGGCGATGTGCCGCGAACCACCGATATGGGTGGTCTGGTCGCTGTCGCCAGCCACTACCAGAGCCGGCACTGTGATCTGATCGAGCAGCCCGTTCAGGTCTTTCTTGTTCAGGGCGTCGTTGAGTTTCGAGTAGCGGTAGAACAGCTCCGCGTTGGTGTACGGAAACAGCGCCACATGGGCAATGGGTTCCGGGGTGGTGACCAGCGTGGCCTGATCGACGAACAGCATCTGCAGGTCGCCTGCTTCGTTGCGATCCGCTGCGGCGGCCTCCATCAGCCACTCGAAATTGCGCTGGTGGGCCGTGCGCAGATTGTCATCGGCCAGGTTGTAGTCGCCATGCCACAGGCTCAGGGAACGAACCCGCTCACTGTTGGCAGCCGCCGCGCAAAGAGCAATGGCCGCGCCGCCACAGATTCCCATCAGGTGCGCGCTGTCATGGCCAAAGTGATCCATGACGGCGAACAGATCTGCCACCTGGGCATCGGCATCCACTTGCAGGCGATCGAAGTCGATGCAGGCACCAAACAGCCCGCGAGTCTCCCAGGCCATGACGAAATAACGCTCGCCCAGCGCCTGGAACCATTCGCGGCACAGCTCGAAAGGCAGACCGCAGGGCAGGGCAAGGACAATCGGGGCCAGTTGCCGGTTGGCACTGGCGTAAGTGTTCAGCAGGACGCCGTCGCGGGTGATCAGGCTCGATCTTGCGATACCGGGCAGAGGAGGGCTGAAGTCGAAATCCTGGATCAGCGTCTGTTGCGCCTGATCCGGTTCCGAAACGCCGAACAGCTCGTAATTGAAATCCAGCGAGGCGCTGATTTTCCTGCTGATGAACAATTCGAAGGAGGACAGTTGTGCAATAGCATCGTGGTGATATTCCAGATGCCGAACGCCCAGGCGCTCGAAAGCCTGGCTGACTGCCTTTTGTGTTGCTGCTACGCCGGGGCCGGCGATGATCGAACGATCATCCTCGGCCCCGAGGAAGCCGATACGGATCGGTTCGGGGAGATTGGTCGCCAGATGCCGGAGCATCCTGACTGCCTCGCACAGGCGCGTCGCCGCGTCAGTGAAATGGGACATGGTTAAACGCTCCTTACCAGACATGTAGGGTTAATGCCGATCGATCAAGAGGCTGATTTCAAAAAAACAGGTGGCTGGACCACCATCCGTTGGAGGGGCCTTGGCCGCGACAGCCAGCTTTCAGGCGTTGAAAATGGGTTGCCTGTAAGCAAGTCGTCGCGGCCAAGGCCCCTCCCACAAGTGACAGGTGTGCCTTAACTGATCGGCATTTGACTCAGTCTTCCCTGAACTTCTTGCCGCGGGTGGTTTCGGTTACCAGGCGGTTGTAGTCAGGGGTGTTATTGCCGATGACCTGCACCGCGCCGTATTTTTCCAGGCTGATCTTGCCGCCGTATTCTTCGATGTGATCGGAATCCGGGTAGACATGCACGAAGGACGGTACATAGCGGGAAGCGAAGCCCATGCGCATTTCCTGGCTTTCGCCACTGTGCGGGTACGAGGCGTGCATCAGGGTCGACCAGAAAATGATGAACTGGCCGGCTTTCATCTGGATCGGCACGGCGCTGGCTTCGTCAGGCTTCCAGTTCTCGTCTATCTGCAACTGGCGATAGTCGTAGCCGAAGAAGCCACGGCGTACACCATCCTTGACCACCGAGTTGGAGGTTTCCGGCGAGTAGCTCATGCGCTTGGTTTCGTCGTAGTTCATGCTGTTCTGGGTGCCAGGAATGAACTGCAGGCAGCCGTTGGAGATGCTGACGTCGGTGAAGGCTGTCCATACGGTGATGGTGCCGCCGAACTCTTCGTTTTCCGGCCAGATGATCTGCGGCTTGCCCGAAGCGTTGGCAAAGGTGTCTGCCTGGTGCCAGTCGGTGCCTTCATCGCCCGGGTATTTCGGGAAGAACTCGGTGCGCCAGCACAGTACATCCGGGCCCAGAATGCTTTGTATGCGGTCGCAGATTTCCGGACGGCCGATATGCTCGGCAAGGAAGTCGTCATCCAGGTGGCGGTCGTAGTTGGCGATGTTGGTGCCGCCGGAGATCGCGTCCAGATCCTGATAGGCCGCATGGCTGCGATCCAGCAGACGCAGGCGCAGGCGTTTCCAGGTTTCCTTCATTTCGTCCTGGTCATAGGCCGTGAAAGGGCCGATGAAACCGTTTTTTTCGAATGCGGCGCGTTCTTCCTTGGAAAGGTGGAATCGCTTGATTGCTACTTCAGACATGTGCGTGTTCCTTTTCGGTCAATTAGCGTTGGCAAGGGAGGTGCGAATGCTGTCGGCAAGAACCTTGGCAGTGGCTCCGTTCGCGAGAGCACCAGGGTTGAGGTCGACCTTGTAGTGAGCCTTGAGCAGGCTGAGGGAGCGGATCAGGGCCAGCGAGGTACCGCCGTGATCGAAGAAATCGTCGTTCAGGCCAATGCCCTTGAGGCCGATCTCATCGGACCAGACCTTGAGGACATGCAGCTCCTGTTCCGACAGGTTGCCCTGCTCGGTTTTGGCAAGGGCGTTGCGAATGCTGGCGGCAAGAACCTTGGCAGTGGCTCCGTCCGCAAGAACGCCAGGGTTGAGGTCGACCTTGTAGTGTGCCTTGAGCAGGCTGAGGGAACGGATCAGGGCCAGTGAGGTGCCGCCGTGATCGAAGAAATCGTCGTTCAGGCCAATGCCCTTGAGGCCGATGTCGTCGGACCAGACCTTGAGTACATACAGTTCCTGTTCCGACAGGTTGCCCTGATCGGTTGTGGCGCTGGTGTGCTCAAGCGGCGAAGGCAGTTGCTGTTTGTCGATCTTGCCGTGGGCAGTGACCGGCAGTGCCGCCAGAGCAATGTAAGTCGAAGGACGCATGTAGTCCGGCAACTGTTGTGCGGCCACTGCCGCCAGTTCGCTGCGCAGTTCCTGGGTCACGGTCTGTGAACCATCGGAAGGAACGACATAGGCCACCAGGCGGATATCGCCCTGACCGTAGTCATAGGCAGTAACGTGGCTGGCGGAAATCTTCTTGCTCGACTGCAGGGCGGCTTCGACTTCGCCGGCCTCGATACGGAAGCCGCGCACCTTGAGTTGCTGGTCGCTACGTCCGGCGTAGAGGTATTCGCCATGCTCGTCGAGCTTGAGCAGGTCGCCGGTGCGATAGGCGCGGATGCCGCTGCCTGGCAGGGTTACAAAGCGCTCTGCCGTCAGGCCGGGACGATTCAGATAGCCCAGGGTCAGCCCGGCGCCTTCGATATACAGCTCGCCGATTTCGCCGGTGTTCACCGCTTGCTGTTTTTCATCCAGCAGATGCAGGGTCCAGCCATCCAGTGGTTGACCGACAGACACGGTGGCCGATGTTTCAAGGTCCTGAGCGCGTACCCGTTTGTGGGTCGTATGCACGGTGGCTTCGGTGATGCCATACATGTTGATCAGGGCTGGCAGCGCGTCACCATGACGTTCGACCCACGGACGCAGCACGGTAGCGGGCAATGCTTCGCCACCGAATACCACGTAGCGCAGCGACAGACGTTTGCTGGCCTGACTGTCTGCTTCATCAAGACCACGGAAGGCCGATGGCGTCTGGCTCAGGACGGTGACCTGATTGCTGATCAGCCACTGCCTGAAGGTCTCAGGTGAGCGTGAGATTTCGTAAGGCACGATGGCAACCTGGCCACCGTGGGCGAGAGCGCCCCAGATTTCCCAGACCGAAAAATCGAAGCCGATGGAATGGAACATCGACCAGATATCGTTGTGAGTGAAATGGTAGATGCGTTGGGTGCTTTCCAGCAGGCTGCTCACGTTGGCATGAGTTACCAGCACGCCTTTGGGTTCGCCCGTGGAGCCCGAGGTGTAGATCACGTAGGCCGGAGCCTGAGACGCATCGGCGCTGCTGGCCTTGAATTCGCCAGGATTCTTTTCTTCCAGCAGCTCGTTCAGGAGCAGCACTTGCAGCGAAGGCGTCTTGGGAAAGCTGCACAGATTACTGGTGCTGACGATCAGTTGCAGGCCGCTGTCCTGAACGATGTGTTCGATGCGTTTTGCAGGGTAGGCCGGATCGACCGGGACATAGGCACCACCGGCCTTGAGAATGGCGAGCAGGGTAATGACCAGGTCGACATTACGTTCCAGGCACAGCCCTACCAGGCTGCCGTCCTTGACGCCGCGTTTGCGCAGGCTGGCTGCCAGCGCCGAAGATGCTGCGTCGAGCTCTGCGTAACTGACGGCTCGGGTTTCATCGGATAACGCTGTTCTTTCGGGAAATTCTCTGGCCCTGGCACTGAACAGTTCGTGCAGCAAGGCGCCGGGTCGCAGTGGGGCTGACAGTTTGTCTGCCCCTTCGCCTGTCGGGTTGATCGGCATGAATGACACTCCTGTTTGATCACAAGTTGCAGTGCGCTGGACGCATTCGAAACCAGGTTCTGCAGCCCGTACCGAAGCGTTGTGGGGTACTTGCGAACCGCTCGTATTTGCGCAGCGGAGGCATTTCAGCACCCATCCTGCAAAGGTGTCTGTCGAGGGAAATGGGGACAGTCGGTGACACAGCGAAAGGGCCGCAATGTCCCTAATTGCAGTGACAGACAGGCATGTCCGGCGATGCTTACATGCTGGCGCAAAGCGTGCCGGCAAGGGAGGTTTCTCGAACGGGCACGACCCTCGATATTCATCGCCCGGGAGTGATGCATGAACCTTGAAACCATCGATTTGCCTGCTGGTATGCAGCCGAAAACTACCGAGTCATTGCGCTGGCCCGACAGCCACGGTGACAAAAAGGTGCGCCTGTCGCTGCTGGATCCCGCCAGCAGCCTGCCAGTGGTGATAGAGCCTGTCGAAGCCGGGCTGGAACCCCTGGCCTGGGCCGCAGAAAACCGTGAAAGCATCGAAGCACTGTTGTGCCGGCACGGCGCGATTCTGTTCCGGGGGTTCGG
Source organism: Pseudomonas lijiangensis (assembly GCF_018968705.1). Classification (NCBI taxonomy): domain Bacteria; kingdom Pseudomonadati; phylum Pseudomonadota; class Gammaproteobacteria; order Pseudomonadales; family Pseudomonadaceae; genus Pseudomonas; species Pseudomonas lijiangensis. Next base: position 3,085,373 of record NZ_CP076668.1, on the reverse strand, counting down.
CCTGGATAGCGTGCCCCTGTTCGAGAGTTTTGCAGAAGCCTTGTCACCGGGCTTGCACGGCGGGTACGGCGATCTGCCGAAGAAGGAGGGCGGTCGCAATGTGTATCGCTCCACGCCTTATCCCGAGCGGGAAATGATCCTCTACCACAACGAAAGCTCGCACCTGGAAAGCTGGCCACGCAAGCAGTGGTTCTACTGTGAGCTGCCCTCGAAAGTGGGGGGCGCCACACCGCTGGTGGACATTCGCCAGATGCTGCTGCAACTGCCTGGCGAAGTGGTCGAGAAGTTCGAGCGCAAGGCACTGCGTTACATCCGTACCTTTACCTCAGGTGTAGAACCCAGCTGGCAGAGCTTCTTCGGCACCGACAAGCCCGAAGTGGCAGAGGCCCGCTGTCGTGAACAAGGCACCGCGTTCGAGTGGCTGGACGCCGACACCCTGCAGATCCACACCCATTGTCCGGCGGTCATTCGTCATCCGGTCACCGGACAGGCAGCGTTCTTCAATCAGGTCCAGCTGCATCACCCGTTCTGCCTGGGCGAGGAAATGCGTGAAGACCTGTTCGACATGTTTGGTGAAGACCGCCTGCCACGAATGGTCAGCTATGGCGACGGGACGCCTATCGAAGATGAGGTCATGGCGCTGGTCGGTGAGGCTTATGAGGCTTGCGCTGTAAGGTTCCAGTGGCAGAAGGGTGACCTGATCATGCTGGACAACATGCTCGCGGCCCATGCCCGTGACCCTTATGAAGAGCCACGACTCATCGCGGTGGCCATGGGTGAGATGACCACGCGGGATGCCGTCTGGCCGAGCAAATGATTGGTGCTTGTACTCGGAGTCCGGGACAGCCGCGAGCGGCCTTGTCCGTAAACTGGTCTGTCTGAATTTCACTGTTTTTCCGAACCCGCTGGCGCTCATGTGCCAGCGACTCGTAATCGGTACTGCCCTATGGCCCGTCCATCCAAGGATATTGAGCAATGAGCAACGAGCAAGAGAAAAAGCCCAGTCCGGGTTCGATCATGCGCCTGTTATGGCGCAGCCATCCCTGGCTGACCCTCTTTACCCTGGTGACCGGTGTCATCAGCGGGGTCGCTTCGATTGCAGTGGTCAACGTGATCAACCAGGCCATCCACATGGAAGGCTCGCGGACCCAGGTGATGTACTGGTTTATCGGCCTGAGCGCCGTCGCGTTCATCTTTCGCAATGCTGCGGCGTTCTTTCCGGCTTATGCAAGCATGCACATCATGACCCGGCTGCGCATCGCACTGTGTCGCAAGATTCTGCGCACGCCTCTTGAAGAAGTGGACAGACGCGGCCCGGCCAACGTGCTGACCATGCTCACCAATGACATTCCCCAGCTCAATACCACGCTGGTCGTGATGCCTACGGTGCTGGTGGAAACCACGGTGTTTCTGTTCGGTATCGCTTACCTGGCCTACCTGTCCTGGGTGGTGTTTGCAGTCACGCTGACGCTGATGTTCGTGGGTGTGGTGCTTTATCTGTATTTCTTCAGCAGTGGCGTGAAGGTGTCGAGCCGGGTGCGTGACGAATTCACCTCGTTCAACGAATACACCCATGCGCTGGTGTTCGGTCTCAAGGAACTGAAGCTCAACCGTATTCGCCGCAACTGGTTCAGCCGTTCGGCCATCGATGCTTCCTCGACCCGGGTGGCACGTTTCAACTTCATAGAACGCGTCTGGTTCACGGCCGGTGACAACGTGGGGCAACTCACCCTGTCGATACTGCTGGGCTGTCTGTTGTTCGCCGCGCCGAAAGTGGCGGCCCTGGACCCCTCCGTGCTGACAGCCAGCATTCTGGCCGTGCTCTACATCATGGGGCCGCTTTCTCTGCTGGTGACCGCCATGCCGATCCTGGCCCAGGGCCGTGTTGCAAGCAGCCGGTTGGCTGATTTCGGCTTTGGCATCAATGACGAGCACCCACAGGTTGTGGAAGCGGAAGTGCCCAAGCTGCTGCACTTCCCCCAGAAAGCCTGGAATACCATCTCGCTCAAGGGCATAAAGATGGATTACCAGAATGCCGATACCGGTTCGGGCTTTGCCCTGGGGCCTGTTGACCTGGACATTCACGCAGGAGAACTCATCTATATCGTCGGCGGCAACGGGTGTGGCAAAAGCACTCTGGCCAAAGTGCTGTGCGGCCTCTACATCCCGCGCCAGGGCCAGGTTCAGCTCGACGGAGTAGACGTTACCGACAAGAATCGCAGCGATTATCGGGACATGTTCTCGGCAGTGTTCTCTGACTTCCATCTGTTCAACCGCCTGATCGGTCCTGACGAGAAGGAAGCGAGCACTGCGCTGGCGCAAAAGTACCTGACGACTCTGGGCCTGGCGGACAAGATCAAGATCGAAGGACACGGTTACTCGACCCTGAAGGCGCTTTCCTATGGTCAGCAGAAACGTCTGGCGCTGGTCTGTGCCTACCTGGAAGACCGCCCGCTCTACGTCCTCGATGAATGGGCTGCGGATCAGGACCCACCTTTCAAGCGTTTCTTCTATGAGGAACTGCTGCCCGACCTGAAACGCCGTGGCAAGACGATCCTGATCATCACCCACGACGATCAGTACTTCCAGCTGGCTGACCGCATCATCAAGCTGTCCGACGGCCAGATCGCTTCCGATGTGCACTGCGGTATTCGCGACAAGCAGGCCTGAGGCCTGCGACTCTTTGGCCCCGCCTGATGGCGGGGCTTTTTTCTACCGGGTACAACCTGTGGCTGCCGTCAGGTGTCACTGCGAAAGAACGATTTCCTGAGCACCACCACCATCAGCAGGCTCAGAATCAGCATGCCCGCGATCAGTGCCGGGAATGATATCCACCACGCAAACCCCGACGTCATCATGCTGAATTCAGACATGCCGCCGATACCGGCGATCAGGTTCAGTGGCAGGAACACCACATTGACCACGGTCAGGTTGCGCAGTATCGAGTTCATGTTGTTGTTTGCCATGTTGCCTCGGGCATCCATGAGCGTGGCGAACACCGTGGAGTAGATTCTGGCCTGCTTGTAACACTGGTCGTTCTCGATGATCAGATCGTCCAGCAGGGCAATGAAATGGGCTGAAAATCCATGTTTGCCGGCATGATTGTGCAGACGCTCCAGGACCGCGCCATTGCTCTGAATCGCATTGATGTAATAGATCAGGCTTTCACTGAGATTGAACATGTGCAGCAGATGCTGATTATCCAGCGACGTATCGAACTTCTGGTGCAGCTCCCGGGCAATCATCTTGATGACCCGCAAGTGACCCAGATAGTGATGCACGCTGTTGAACAGCAAGTCGATCAGAATATCCAGCGGGTTTTCCAGAGGCCGATGGGTTCCTTCTGTACTGAGCAATGAATTGCCGGCAGAGATGACCACCAGCTTCTCGGATGAGAGCATCAGGCCAAAGGATGAGACTTCGAAAGTCATGGCTGCTGCGCCCGAATAGCTTTCCGGACGCTTCCAGATGAGAAAGAGCTGACCGTCATGGAATTCGATGCGGGACACCTCATCAGGGTCCAGCGCCGAATCCAGCATATGGGCGTCAACCTTGAAGTTGCGATGCAGAAAGTCCCGTTCTTGAGCTGTGGGGTTTGTGCATAACAAGAGTGGCGCATCCTCGGCCGTTGTTGCATGAAGCGTCCCGTCATTCAGGCTGTAGCGTTCAATCATTCTGGCGTCTCTACTGCAAAGGTTGATTAACCATGGCCCTGGTGCTTGAGCTCCAGACGACGGACGAACTCCTCCAGTATCCGGTCGTACAGCTGATCCTGAATGCAGGCATCCTCGATCCCGGCATCCAGGTTGGGGTTATCGTTTACCTCGATGACCACCAGGCGCTTGTCGGTCTGTTTGAGATCGACCCCGTAAAGTCCGTCGCCGATCAGGCTCGCAGCGTCCACGGCCAGCTTGACCACAGCCGGGGGCACTTCTTCGATGGGAACTGTTTCGCACAGGCCGTTGACCTCGCTGCCTTGAGCCTTGTGGTTATAGATTTGCCAATGGCCCTTGGACATGAAGTACAGGCAGGCGTAGAGCGGCTTGCGGTTGAGCACGCCGATACGCCAGTCGAACTCGGTGTAGAGGTATTCCTGGGCCAGCAGCAATACGGAGTGCTCGAACAGTTCGGCAGCGGCTTTGGCGAGTTCGGCCTGGGTTTCCACCTTGATTACACCCCGTGAGAAGCAGCCGTCCGGAATTTTCAATACAACAGGAAACCCCAGGCGTTCGCCTACCTGCTCCAGGTCCTGAATACGATCGCGATACAGGATCTCTGTCGCAGGCATGCCGAGGTTGTGCTTGTTGAGCAGGTCGGTGAGAAAGACCTTGTTGGTGCAGCGCAGGATCGAGGCCGAGTCGTCCATCACCACCAGGCCTTCGCTCTCGGCTTTCTTGGCGAACCGATACGTATGATTGGCAACGCTGGTGGTTTCACGGATGAACAAGGCATCGTATTCGGCCAGTCGTGCGTAATCTTTCCTTTCGATCAGTTCCACATCAATGCCCAGCCGCTGGCCTGCATCGATGAACCGCTGCAGAGCCAGAGGATTGGAGGGGGCGAGTGCCTCGGCAGGATCATGCAGAATGGCCAGGTCATAACGGGACTGACGCTGTGAAACCGGCTGACGCCAGATGCGCCGGTTGAAGGTATCCAGCGAATGGGCAAAATCGTGTTGCTGTTCCTCCCGCAGCTTGTGCAGGGCACCGACCTTGATTCCTGCGATGTGCCAGCGCTGGTTCTTGATGAACTCCACCTGCAGGATGGGCGCAGGAAAGGTATCGAACAGTTGTTGTGCCAGCCCTTGCAGCGGTATCAGGTCGGTTTTGCCGAAATGAAAACTCAGTGTGAACCCTTCGGTTTCGCCGTAAGGATGGTCGGCGATGGCGTTATCCAGCACACGGTCCAGATCTTCAAGGGCCAGACCGTAGGGTGAGCGCTTTGTGAGTTCGCTGATGGTTTTGACCGAAGGGATGACTTTATGACCGCGTGCTTCTGCCAGTAACGAGCAGTAATAGCCGTGGCCAAGATATTTATAATTGCGGCACAGATTTATTACTTGAACCTGTCCGCCAGGATTTTTATAACGCTTGTCTTCGAGGTATTCCTGAGCGGTCAGTATACTTTCGCTGGGTAAGTAACCAAGCCAGTCATCGCGGCGCTCGACAATAACCAGTAACTTGCTGGGTGCAAACAGTGTGGCCGGAGTTTCTTTCGCTGCCGGTAGATTCAACTCGACCTTTGGTAATATTTCCATTACGTTTGAATACACCGAAACCATGATAAAGGGGGCCTTTGTTGTGTAAGTGTGTTCTATAAAGCATGTTTTCAGTCGGCCTGTCTTTCGTCGTTATGCTTTATTTACGGTAAAACCATGAATATTAACTACCGCTTTGCTGTCGCCGAAGATATTCCGGCTCTGGAACTTCTGGAAAATCAATGTTTCGAGCAGGATCGACTGTCCCGGCGCAACTTTCTGTGGATGATTCAGCGTGCCCACGCCAGATTATTGGTTGCCGAAGATGATAAAGGCCTGATGGGGTATGCACTGGTGCTCTTCCATCGTGGCACCTCGTTGGCGAGGCTTTATTCCCTCGCAATTGACAGCCGGGCCAGAGGATCGGGCCTTGGTCTGGCGTTGCTGCAGCAAGCAGAACAACTGGCTATTGAGCAGGAGTGCGCGCACCTGCGGCTGGAGGTACGTCCCGATAACCCGGCAGCCATCCGTCTCTATGAGCGAGCCGGTTACCGGCTCTTTGCCGAGGTGGATGATTACTATCAGGACCATGCACGTGCATTGCGCTATGAGAAACGTATCGTGCTGCCGGTTGCAGGCAGCGTCATGGCGGTTCCGTATTATTCGCAGACGACCGAATTTACCTGCGGGGCAGCGTCATTGCTGATGGCCATGAAGGCACTCAACCCTGACCGGGTCTTTTCCCGGGACGAGGAAATTCAGCTATGGCGCGAAGCCACGACCATATTCATGACTTCCGGTCACGGCGGCTGCAGCCCCCATGGCCTTGCCCTGGCTGCCTGGCGGCGCGGGTTCGACGTACGGCTGCACGTGAGCCGCACGGGGCCATTGTTTCTCGATGGTGTACGTCGTGAGGACAAGAAGTCGGTCATGCGTCTGGTGCATGACGCGTTTTGCAGGGAACTGCAAGCCAGCGGCGTTCAGCAATCCAGATCCGGACGCCTGGATCTGCCGCGGATTTTCAGCGAGGGCGGTGTTCCCATTGTCTTGATCAGCAGCTATCGGCTGACACACTCCAAGGCTCCGCATTGGGTGGTGATAACGGGGTGCGATGAAGACTTCGTGTACCTGCATGACCCTGATCTGGATCATGGTCGCTACCGTCAGCGCCTGGATTGCCAGCATGTTCCATTGACGCATCAGGAGTTCGAGCGGATGAGTGTATTCGGAAAGGATAAAGTCAGGGCGGCACTTGTACTGTTCTGAATGTGTGAAGTTGCACGTGACAAGTAAGGAGTGAGATTGACAGGTTTATTGCAAGGATGCGCTTGTCACGTTTCGGATTTTCTGCCCGATGTTCAATGAGGTTTTTTCTTTCTGGAATGTCGTGTACCCAGATATTCGAAAAGAAACGAAGCAAATCCAAAGAGTCCGATCATTATGATGATCATGAAACCCAGTTCCGAATTTTCCATTATTGATATTCCTGCAGCATGTGAAGTCTGGAGGGGTAATCCAATGCAGGGGGATAGCAATTATCTATACGGAGTCTTTACGGGGGGCGGGGTGTTTTATGCGTCAAAGATACACGGGTATCAGCAGGCAGAACGCTCATCCCTGAGCGTGCGGAATCTCTGCCGTTATGACCGAACCACCTCCATCCCGGTTTTCAGCGCCGATGCTTGCGCCATGTTCCAGGCATATGGCGCGTGCTATGGACAGCCCCAGACCGCTGCCACCGCTGTAGCGGGCTCTTGAACGTTCGGCTCGCCAGAATCGATTGAATACCAGGTCAAGATCCTTTGCCTCAAAGCCCGGGCCGCGATCTGCAAACGCCAGTGACACCTTGTCCTTGTCTGCCCTTGCGTAAATATGCAACTCCCTGCCTTGCGCGGCATAGCGCAATACATTGTCTATCAGGATATTGACCACCTGACCCATGCGGTCGCGATCGGCTTCGATGTACAAATCCGGCGGGATATCGACGGTGGACCGGATACTGGCGTTTTCGAGTGGGTCGCTGAACCAGGCCAGACGTTCATCGATCAGTTTTCCCAGCGCGAAGCGGGTCTTGTCGAGTTGCAGTTGACCGGCACGGGCCAAGGACAGCAGATGGAGGTCATCCACCAGCTTGCTCAACTGATCCAGTTGCCTTTTCACCATATTCAGTTGTTCTGCATCGCGGGGAAAGACGCAGTCGATCATGCCTTGTACACGGCCCATGGACGCATTCAGGGGCGTTCTCAGTTCATGGGCGATGACGGCGCTGGATTCACGAACTTCCTGTTCGTATCGATGCAACTGGGTCGTCATGCTGTTGAAGTCGCTGACCAGTCTCTGCAATTCCTCAGGGCCTTTGTGAGTAACGGGAAGCCGGGTATTGAAATCGCCCTGGGCAACCGAACGCGCCACCTTGGCGATGGCCGAAAACTGGCTGGACAACGGGCGTGAGAACAGCAGGCCGCAGAGAAGAATGACGGGCAGGGCAGCGGCCACGAGAACCGCCAGCAGAATCCAGTCCTTGTTGCTGATTCCCGGGACGACATCCTCGATGTCGTAGTACTGGGTGGATATTTCCCAGAGGCGTGCTGCGTTGAGCTGCGGATCACTGCGCAATTGTTCGAGTTCAAGACGAGTCTCGACCGGCATGCGCTGGAGTGTCTGCCGCTCCGATAACAGAAAGTGCGCCCACATGCTGAGAGCGATCAATACAATCGCGGCCATGGCCAGAAGGCTCATGCGTATGCCGACCCAGCGCCATAAAGGGCTGGGGTGTTTCTTCGAAAGATCGGCCACAGGGTTCACCGGAATCGATAGCCAACGGAACGTACGGTCACCAGCACACCTTCGATGCCATGGGTTTCCAGCTTGCGCCGCAGGTTATGGACATGGGCATCCACGACCCTGGCCAGGGCATCGCTTTCCGGCAGGCATATTTCCAGCAGCTCGTCGCGGGTGAAGGCCTTGGCCGGGGTTTTCAGCAGGGTGGACAGGATCTTGAACTCGGTGGGTGTCAGATCCAGCAGGACCGGCTCGTCGGTATCCGTTTCGATTCTGGCGGTGACGGCGTCCAGATCCACCAGCAGATTCTTGTAGCGCAGATGCCGTTCGGCCAGCCCGGACCCGCCTGATCGGCGCAGGACCGCATGCACCCTGGCCACGACTTCCTTGGGGTTATAGGGCTTGACGACATAATCATCTGCGCCATAGCGCAAGGCACCCAGTTTTTCCGGTTCATCCCCCATGGCCGTGACCATGATGACCGGCGTGTCGCTGCAACGTCTCACGGCAGAAAGCACTTCGGTGCCGCTCACCTTGGGAAGCATCACGTCCAGCAGAATCAGGTCCGGCTTGCACTGGCGATGCAGTTCGATCCCGCGCTGTCCATCTTCGGCAAGTGTCACTTCAAAGCCATCCCGGCGCAGGTAGGCCTCCAGAATACTGGCGCTGTCAGCATCGTCTTCGACGACCAGAATACGTTTTTCCGACACGGGGATGCCTCTTGATGAAATCTTGATATTTCACGAACGGTTTATTGATAGACGGCACATAGGATCGCTCCAGATTTCCTTACCGCGAACAGATCCTATGCCGCCAAACACATCGCTGTCCAAGTCTAAAAGATCGAACCCGATCTGCTGGCCGGTGCTTTTGCTGGCCCTGAGCAGTGCCGGTTGCTCGCTGGCTCCCGATTACCGCAGACCGTCCTTGCCAGTGCCTGTGGCGCAGGGAGTGAGTTTGCAGGCGGCGCCTCATCCGATGGTGTCCGGGATACCGCTTTCGGCTGATGAAACCCGTCTGCTGACAGAGCTGGAGCCCAATGGTGAGCTGGTGCGTCTCGTACAGCAGGGGCTTGGTTTCAACCGGGACTTCCAGGTGGCATCGCTTCGGGTCAAGGAGGCGCAGGCCCTGGCGGGCATTGCACAGGCAGACCGCTTGCCGACCCTGGCCGCCAGCGTCGAACGCGACAAGCAACACTTTGATAATGCCGCCCTCAACGAGCGTTATGGACAGAATCTGAAATACGCATCGATAGGTATTTCGGATTTTGAACTGGACTTCTTTGGTCGTGTACGCAGCCTTTCCGATGCCGCACGCCATGACTATCTGGCAACGACCTATGGCCAGCAGGCTGCGCGAAGCGCGCTGATCGTCGAGGTTGCCAGACTCTATCTGGCGGAGCGTCTGGCGGCTGACCGACAAGGTGACGCCCGACGCATCGACGAGGCGCAGCAGACACTGCTGGGCATGGCCGAAGAGCAACAGGCGGCCGGAGCCATTTCTTTCGACGAGGTGGCTCAGGAACATGTGCGGGCGCAGGGCACACGTCTTCAGTTGCAGGAAGCGATCAGCGACCACTCCCGTGCCACCCAGGCATTGATGCTGGTAACCGGTTATTCCACGCCGGTTGCACGAGAGCCGGAGCCTTCCGGTCTGCCAGTGTCTCCTGACGGCACGGATGCACCCGAGACGCCGACATGGCTGGCGGACATGCCTTCGCAACGTTTGCTACAGCGCTTTGATGTGCGTCAGAGCGAAGAGCATCTGAAAGCGGCCAACGCCAATATCGGCGCAGCTCGTGCAGCCTTTTTTCCGTCTGTGCGGCTCAGTACGGGAGCCGGTCTGGCCAGCGATGGCTTGCGCTCGCTGTTTGATGCCGGTTCCGGCACCTGGCTGTTCAGCCCGCAGATTTCACTGCCGCTGTTCGATTCTGGGCGCAACCGCGCCAATCTCGATCTGGCGCAGGTGCGCAAGGACATTGCCGTCGCTCAGTACGAGCAGACCGTTCAAGCCGCCTTTCGCGAAGTTGCCGATGTACTGGCACAGCGGCAACTGGTGCTTGAGCGCCTGCGCAGTCAGCAGGTCCTCGTCGCCCTGGCCAGGAGCAAGGCTCAGCGTACTTCCAGGGCGCTGGATGTCGGTGGGGTCAGCCGTCTTTCGCTGCTTTCTTCAACGATTCTGATCGCCCGCACGGACATGGCATGGCGTCAGGTCCGTCACGACCTGCTGCTTAACCGCCTGGATATCTATCGCGTGCTCAGTGGCACAGACGCCGCTCCCGCGCAAACCACACCCCAAACTGGAGCTTCATCATGAATAACCGCTACGCCACTTTCGATTCCCGTGTCTCCCTGAAGGCTTTACTGACGTGCGCGACTCTTGTTGCGAGCTGTGCCGGGTATGTCCAGGCGGCTGACGACACGTCGGGCAACAGTCTGCTGGGCAAGAAGACCGATATCAGCATGGGGCTGGGTGCCGCGGTCACTGCGCGTTACATGGGTTCCGATCACTACCGCAGTACATTGCTGCCGATGCTGAGCATTCAGCGCGGGATCTTCTTTGCCGACAGCCTTCGGGGGCTGGGCCTGCAATGGCAATCGTCGTCAGGTTTCAGTGCAAGTGCGGCGCTCAACTACGACATGGGCCGCAGCACTAAAAACAGCGGCAGTCGCTACGGTTCCACTGACCTCAAAGGTATGGGGACGGTAGAAGGCGCGACCGTTGCAGACATCAATGTGAGCCAGCAATTGTTGCCATGGCTTTCCCTCAACGGCGAAGCCGAGCTGCGAACCGGCGGTGAGGATCGTGGCAATCGCTATCGCCTGGGGCTTGAAGGCATCGTATTCCACACCAACGACGACACCATCGCCCTCGACATCGATGCTCATGCAGGCGATGGACGTTACAACCAGACCTATTTCGGTGTCACCCAGGCGCAGAGCAGCACTTCGCGGTTCAGCAGCTTCCAGGCCGACAGCGGAATCTACTCGTATTCTGCGGCGCTCAACTGGCAACACACCTTCGACGCTCATTGGTCAGCGCTGACTTCCGTCGGTGTCACTCATTACACCGATCAGGTACGTGGCAGCCCGCTGGTGCAGACCGACGCCGAGGCTACTGGCCTGGCCACGATCAATTACAGCTTTTGACTGAAGGGCAGGTACCGAGCATGCGCTGGCATTTCAATGCAAAGGGACTCTTGACCAGGAGGTTTTTCACCGGCCTTTGTGTCGTCTGTCTTGTGGCCCTGCAACTCGCAGGGTGTTCCGGGCAAGAGGCTTCTGCGCCGCCTGTGGCACGTGCAGTCAAGGTTGAAACTGTCAGCGCCGGGCGAGGGGACGGGGTGCGCATTACGGGTGTGGTTCGCCAGCAACAGCGCGCCGCACTGGCTTTTGAGTCTTCAGGCAGGTTGATGTCGCTGAGTGTTGATGTGGGGGCTCTCGTGCAGAAGGGGCAAGTGCTGGCGAAACTGGATGATGAACCTGCACGATTACGCATGAAGCAGGCCCAGGCCAGCGTCGCCACCAGCCTTGCTCAAGCACTGGAGCGCAAACGCAATTATCAGCGCCAGCAGAGCCTGTTCGCTTCAGGCAGCGTTGCACAAAGTGTTGTCGAGCAGGCCGAAACAGCCTGGCAGGATGCGAGTGCCCAGCAGCGTCGTACGGCAGCCGATCTGGCCCTGGCTCAGCGGGAAGTCGAGCGCGTCAGGCTGGTTGCCCCCTTTGCCGGTCGGGTCGTGGCGCGGCAGGTCGAGCCGTTCAGCGAAGTGGCAGCAGGGCAGGTCGTGCTTGAGGTCGAGTCTGAAGATAACCGTCAGATCGTAGCGGCGGTGCCTGTTGCCCAGGCCTTGAAGATGACACCGGGTGACCGCGCTATGGCGTGGATGGTTTCGCAACCGACAGTCGCACTTGATCTGGTGCTGGAAAGCCTCTCGCAACGCGCTGACAACGGTCTGACGCAGACCGCTATCTTCCGCGTCGAGGAGGCCGGTGAGCCGCTTCCCAGTGGCGTATCGGTGCTGGTGCAACTCGGCTCTGAATCCTCGCGCGCGATCAGCATTCCGATGCAGGCTCTTGTGGTGGGCGACAAGTACTCCAAGGCCCAGGTATTTGTCTACAGGCCCGGGCAAGGCAAGGTATCGGCCCGGAATGTTTCGCTCAAGGGCGTCTGGCAAGGCCGGGCCGTGATCGAGAGCGGGCTTGCCGAAGGTGAGCAGATTGTTGTCAGCGGCGTCGCTTTTCTGACCGATGGCCAGACTGTCAGCCTGTTCCAGCCTTCCACTCGCCTGACCCGGAACTAGACCATGAACCTTACACGCCATGCTCTCGGCTTCAGCCGATTGACGCTATTCGCTGCTTTTCTGGTACTCGTCGCCGGAGTCTTCACCTTTCTGGGCTTTCCCTCTCAGGAAGAGCCTTCCGTGACGATCCGCGATGCGCTGGTCAGTGTTTCATTCCCCGGCCTGCCTGCCGAGCGTGTGGAGGAGCTACTGGTCAAGCCGACGGAAGACAAACTGCGCGAGTTGCCCGAGATAAAGAATCTGGTCACCACGGTGCGGCCGGGAAGTGCAGTCATTCAGGTAACGGCCTATGACGAGGTCAAGAATCTGGGCGTGCTCTGGCAGCGTGTCAGGGCCAAGGCCGCAGAGGCCGGGGCGAGCTTTCCGAAAGGCGCGTCGGGGCCATTTGTGGATGATGATTTCGGGCGCGTTGCCGTGGCTTCCATCGCAGTCACCGCCGAGGGCTACAGCATGAGTGAAATGCGCGGCCCCTTGACCCGCTTGCGCAACCAGCTCTATGCCTTGTCGGGAGTGGAGCAGATTTCGCTGTACGGTATGCAGCAGGAACGTTTTTACCTGGATCTGGATCGCTCTCGGCTCGCAGCTGCTGGCATGTCGGCCCGGCAGATCCTGCAGCAATTGCAGGCCCAGAACATGATCGTCGCAGCAGGCAGCCCAGTGATCGGCGGCCAGAACACGACCATGACCGTCACCGGTGAAGTGTTGGGGCAATCCCAGTTAGAGGCGCTGCCGATACAGCTTCCCGACGGCAAAACCATTGCGCTCGGCACGCTGGCGAAGGTTTCGGTCGCACTCGACAAGCAACCGGACACAGCGGCGATTTATCAGGGACAGGATGCCGTGGTATTTGCCGTTTCGATGAAGCCAGGGCTCAACATCGGGGCGTTCGGGGCACAGTTGCGCTCGCGTCTGGAGCAACTGGAAGCACAATTGCCCGCGGGGTTCGAGCTGCACATCGTGACGTTTCAGTCCGACGTGGTTCACCACGAAATGTCGAAAATGAATCATGTGATGATGGAAACCGTGGTGATTGTCATGGCTGTCGTCATGCTGTTTCTGGGCTGGCGAACCGGTCTGGTGGTGGGAGCCATCGTGCCGTTGACGATCCTGGGAACATTGATCGTGATGCGTGCGCTGGGCGTCGAGCTGCAAACGGTTTCCATTGCCGCGATCATTCTGGCTCTGGGGCTGCTGGTGGATAACGGCATCGTCATTGCCGAAGACATCGAGCGTCGGCTGGAAGCCGGTGAGTCGCGCCGACAGGCCTGCGAGGATGCGGGGCGAACCCTGATGATTCCCTTGCTGACGTCATCGCTGGTGATTGTCCTGGCGTTTTCACCGTTCTTTCTGGGCCAGACCAGTACCAACGAATACCTGAGGTCGCTGGCGATTGTGCTGGCCATCGCCTTGCTGGGCTCCTGGCTGCTGAGTGTGACCGTAACGCCGCTGCTGTGCTTCTACTTTGCCAGAGCGCCGCAGCCGGATGAGCATCACGATAAGGCGCAGGTCTATGACTCGGCTTTCTATCGTGGCTATCGCCGCATCATCGAAGGGCTGCTCAGGCATCCGCTGACGTTTCTGGGAGCCATGCTGGTGATGCTGGCTTCGGCCGTGATCGTGCTGATTCAGGTGCCCTATGATTTCCTGCCCAAATCAGACCGTCTGCAATTCCAGATCCCTGTCACCCTGGAGCCCGGTACTGCGTCCGGCATGACGCAGCAGACCGTGCGCGAGATCAGTCAATGGCTGAGTGCTGACCGGGATGTGGTAAGCAGCATTGGCTATGTGGCTGAGGGTGGCCCGCGTATCGTCCTGGGCCTCAATCCACCTCTGGCTGCCCCGGATACGGCTTATTTCACGGTGAGCATCAAGGAAGGAGCCGATCTCGATGCAGTGATCGAGCGTACCCGGCGCTATCTGCTGAGCCAGCATCCGGAAGTGCAGGCGCAGCCCAAGCGGTTTTCACTGGGAACCACCGAAGCAGGTGTTGCCATTTACAGAGTGATCGGCCCGGATGAATCCGTACTGCGGGATATCGCTGCGCGCATCGAAAAAGCCATGCTGGCTGTGCCAGGGACCCTGGATGTGAATGACGACTGGCGGCTGCGACTGGTGCGCTACAACATCGTCGTCGATCAGGACGCTGCCCGGCGTGCCGGCATCGGCAGTGAAGATATTGCCCAGGCCCTGCAACTGCGCAATGGCGGGTTGCTGGTGTCCTCCATGCAGGATGGCGAAGCGAACGTACCGATTCTGGTTCGGGAGCCGACAACAGCCATAACGCCAGGTGATGATATTGCCAGTACGCTGATTTATCCCTCGACCGGTGGCGATGCGCTGCCTCTGTCGGCTATCGCGAAGATTGAGCCTGCCGTAGAAGCATCGGTCATTCAGAGACGCAATCTGGAACGGGCGATAACCGTCACAGGCCACAACCCGTCGATGACCGCCAGCTCCATCGTCGAAAAACTGGCCCCGGAAGTGGCTGCGATCAACCTGCCCAGTGGCTACCGAATCGAGCTGGGCGGAGAAATCGAAGACTCTGCCGCTGCGAACCAGGCCCTGTTGCAATATTTGCCCCATGCGCTGGTCGCGATGTTGCTGCTGTTCATCTGGCAGTTCAACTCGTTCCGCAAACTGCTGATCGTGGTCAGCAGTGTTCCCTTCGTCCTGATCGGCGTATCCCTTGCTCTGGTAATCACCGGCTACCCCTTCGGATTCATGGCCACTTTCGGTCTGCTGTCGCTGGCCGGCATCATCGTCAACAATGCGGTACTGCTGCTGGAGCGGATCGAAGCCGAATCGGCTGCCGGCCTGGCGCTAAGGGATGCTGTGGTCAATGCTGCGGTCATGCGCCTTCGTCCCATCGTAATGACCAAGCTGACCTGCATCATCGGCCTGATTCCACTGATGCTGTTTGCCGGCCCGCTCTGGAAAGGCATGGCGATCACAATCATGGGTGGGCTGGCGTTGGGTACTTTGATAACCCTTGGGTTGATTCCAGTGCTGTATTGGTTGCTGTTTGGGCGTTTGCCGGAGTGTTTTGGGGCAAGAGCCAAGATTAATGGCGGATAACAATATTATGAAAATCATTGACATTTATTTAAGGGTGGAATATAGCGTTTAGCCATTATCTGGTTGGTATGGATTTATTGCATGGAAGCTTCTTCTCTCTTCAGGCACATCGGTGGATCGTCATTGATCACCCGTTCCTCATTAGCGCTAGCGCTCCCACATTTACTCGGCGGTCAGCCACTGCAAGGTTGACTTGACGCCACAATGACAAAAATTACGCAACTGGTATGCCGACAGTAGAGCATTTCGTGCTCTTCATTGGTTGTTCCAGGCTATACAGCAGTTTGATTTGAGCAAGGAAAGATACATGAGTGACAACAAGGTGGTGATAAACCTCTCCGTCAATGAGGCTGGAGTGCTGGAGGATTCCGAGGGGCAGCTTCAGCAGGATGCTTATCTGAAATTGCGGGGTAGAATTGAGCATCAATTAAAAGCTCGCAGTACCTTCCCCTACGAAAGCATCAAAGAAACAGATATCACCTATTCAAGAGTACACAGCGCCATTTTGATCGAAGGGAGTCGTGGTAGCGGGAAAACTACATTTCTGCTCAAGTCGCTTGAAAGACTAAGAGATGATGAAAAGCTTCAGCTAAGCGTGTTGCGGCTTATTGATCCTACCCTGATTGAAACGAAAGAAAATATTGTCGTGGTTATTCTTTCCGCGATTGAGGCTGTTCTTGCCCAAATAAAAGGTGACACCTGCGCATTGGAAAGTGCTCGAGAGGCCTTGGCGGAAGGTCTGGGGTTGCTTGACGGAATTGGTTCCAGTTCGGCCTACGGTGCTGAATGGGAGGACGCCAAATGGGTTATGAGCCAAGGCTTGCGCAAAGCCAAAAAAGGCCGTGATTTTGAAAAAAAGCTTGGCATATATATTGAGCATGCATTGAAGCTGCTCAATAAAAAAGCTTTTGTGCTGACTTTTGATGATGTTGATACTAACTTTGCTCACGGCCACTTGATCTTGGAGACGGTGAGAAAATACCTGACGCATCCTGGCTTAGTCGTCATACTCTCAGGTGATATTGAGCTTTATGGGCGATTGTTACGTAAGAATATCTATGAGGCATTTGGTGAGCAGGTTCTAAAGCATGATCTTGGTCTGATGGGGCTGAGTCAGCAAAGCGTAGGGGGTGGCGTCTCGGAGCTTGAGGAGCAATATTTGCTCAAGATTGCTCCGCCTCAAAATCGGATATCCATGGTGCCGCTTGGTGGACTGAAACAATATTCGGAGGGGAATATCCACGTAGGTCAGGGAGCGTCTCCAAGTATTGAGCTAAGAGAGTGGGCTAATACAAGTATTAGTGCACTGATGCACGAACCCCCTCATGTTGCCAGTCACCCGTTCTTTAATTTGGTTGCTACGGAGCCATTACGGCTTGTTATCGGCTATATGCGAGCTCTTGATGAGCCAGATGACATAAAATACAGTGCAATATTTACTGCCTTCTCGACTCGCCTAATCGCTCAAGGTGTGTCAGCCGATTTGATCTTTAAAGGGGATTTGGATTACTCGTTGCGGGTGATTTTTGGGTGGTTGATCAAGCAAGAAGACGCACCTGACCTCGTCAGATTTGGTGTCTCATCAGAAGTTAATCGCGCTATTGCAGTACATTGCTTGGCGTTGTTGCTGGCACAGAAGCTCAAGGGGCATGTGGGAAATACTCTTAAGGCGTTGTTAGGACTTGCACTGCCGGTAACAATGATGAGAAGGCCTGCTTTGCTGGATGCAGAGTCTAGAAGCTCTCTCTTTAATTTTCTTTGGAGTCAATCTGGAATAACTGCTTCGGAGTTGGCGGCGCGACTCGGTGCTATTGATCGAGCCAATGAGCGAGTAAATAAGTTGCAAGGATCTTCTTTTGGCTCGGTTGGGCTTGCGAATAAGGTTGCTTCCAAAACGATTCAGCAGAACTGGTATGGTGGGCGCGATATTCATTTGCGTGATTCAAGTTATTATATGAGTTCTTTGGTGGACTCCTTGCCTGAGCGCTCAAGGGGTTGGTGGGAAAAGATTAAAGGTAATAGTGAAGGTGTGTCGATAAATAATGGGGTTGGGTGGTTTTATATAGATGATTTAGTAGATGAGCGCTGTGGAAGGTTTGGTGAAATACTTAAGCTGATCTTGAGTAGGCGCTTCAACGAGCGAGGCGAAGTGATGCGCTCTGTCTCGGCGCTGTCTTTGTTTGGTGTGATAGCTGATTTGCTGTTTGCTAATAGTATTGATGAGCTGGGTTCGTTTGCAGAATTTTCCGTCATTCCGCACTTTGGAGGGGGAGGTTCATCTTTTGCTGCACCTGAGCACGAACATGATGAAGAGGATGGGCTTGATGAGGGCGATGAAGGTTTAGTGGTTAGCAATCAAAATGCTTTTATTGTTTTTAGCAGCAGTATGAGGAAGTGGCATCGTAGTGTCCGCAATCTGGAATACAAAATTTCCCCTGGGTTGTTGGGGCATTTAGCATTGCGGCTTCATGACGATTTGTTGAGTTTGGATGAAAAAGCTACATTGCACTGGCGTACTGGAGAAATTATACATCGGCAAATTATTTGTATTCTGCATGGCATGCTAGCGATTACCTCATCATTGCCGGGGCGTAAAGGAACATCGAAAACTTCTGATCAAGCCTTTATCGATTTATTGAAGAGGTTCACCGATGAAAAAATGCCGATTATTATGGGGGTGCTCCTTTCCTGTCCTTTGATATGGATGTTCTTGAATCCTAAGAAAAGTAAGCTTTTGGACTCTGTAAGTGATGCGTTGTTGAATTTGAAGATCGAAAGCTATGTTCCGCGCGCTCACATGACTGGGCTTAAAGAAAAAGGTATAAAAGTTTCGATAGGCCCAACTCGAAAAAACTCATTTCAAGTTGAAGTCGTAAATTTTTACGAACTCCTGAACGTAGTCCCCCGCTATGCAGCCAAGTAACTCAAGCCTCTGTCTTTCCACAGAAGCAGAGCACTTCCAAGCCTGGGAAGTAGTGACCTATGCCCGATCCGTCTTTCTCAATATCGATTTATTACGATTAATGGAAAGCACGGTCCGTGACAGCAATGGTGCCTCACTGGTCAGTCTCTATGAAGACGGTTTCAGCAAGGTACTGAGGGAGTCTTGGTCAAAAAGCTTCAAGCAAGGTCGCTTCATGCAAATGAATCGCCTGCATCCTCTGATGACCGATGATGTACTGGAAAAACGCTTGTCAAAAACCGTGAACGATCTGTCTGTAGAGGATCTTCCGCACACTCAGTTACCCGTTTTGCTCAATCGACTTGCCGACATATTTTTATGTGAAGGCAACGATGGTTCCATCCGTGTCCGCACACGGCTGTTTGAGCCTTGGCAGTCACTTATTCTTGTCGTGCCACCTCTGCTGATCACTTCTGCCTGGATGGCCAAGCGTTTGAACTGGTCTGCTGGTGAGCCATTGGACTATCGGGAGCAGAAGGAAGCATTGGAGCGTTTGCAGCGTTGGCTGTGCGATTC
The DNA here is from genome assembly GCF_018968705.1 of Pseudomonas lijiangensis. Classification (NCBI taxonomy): domain Bacteria; kingdom Pseudomonadati; phylum Pseudomonadota; class Gammaproteobacteria; order Pseudomonadales; family Pseudomonadaceae; genus Pseudomonas; species Pseudomonas lijiangensis. The sequence goes on along the minus strand of NZ_CP076668.1, from coordinate 3,066,542 downwards.
AACGTTGCCTGTGGATGACGATCCGTTTCTCGACCACCTTTGCCGCACCCAGGGGCTGGATGAAACCCACTTGCATCTTAATGGCACTACCGAAGCTGAAAAGGTGTGGTGCGATGCCCTCGCCAGGCCGGCAAGTGTGGTGGGCGGCCTGAGCCATAAAATACTCGAGCGTGAATATGGGCTGCATGTAGAAATCGGTAATGGTGTGGATCGCCTGTTACGTCAGGAAGATCCAGAACTTAAACCAGCCATGCTGATGCGACGTGTAGAGGATGCAATTGCGCTCAAGGCTCTGTTATTGCGTCGTGCAACGGAAGGGCCGAAAGCTCGACTGGCTCAAGCTATGGATGAGTCAGCGGTCACCGCTTTGCGAAATGCTCGCGAGCAGTGTCTGCCAAATTCTAATGGGCGGTTGAGTGACATAGTGATTGAGGCATGGCAGCTAGTCACTCTGCTGACGGGCTTCAATCGCCATACCCTGCCAGAAAGTCTGGGGTGTGCCTTTTGGCATTACGCACTTGTTCGATCTCAGTTTTGCCGGTTGCTGGTGCAACAGGAGCAACATAAAGGCTTCGATCAGTTTCAGTACATCACCCATAACGAGTTGCGAGAAGCAACCGAGAAGGACTATGCCGAGCGCTTTCGTCAGCTTGAGCGCGGTCATCAGCAAACGATGGATTTTCTCGAGGGCCGCTTTGCCCCTAAAGATCATCCTGACAAGACCGCAGCACTTATCGGGAAAATCCTTCGTGGTTATTTGCAGTTTCTAGGCGAGGACGTGAGTGGTAAGTCTCTGTCCAAACCTGACCCTTACTGCTCTTTGTCGGAGTTACTGGCGCAAGTGCAAAATTTGGAAAAAGGCCATGCCAATGCCCCCAAGTCTTTACGTCGCCTGCGTTTGGGACTGGTGCCGCATTTCATTAAAACGACCAAACCCAGCGAGCGTGATGCCTTCTTCTCTGATAAAGGAGTGCGTCCTCTATGCCGTGATGTTCGGGTGCGTCGAGAAACTGATCAGAACGCCCGGGCGCTTGTGGCTTTGCTACAGCGGACCCGCGGGCTCGACAGCCTGATCCGGGGGATCGATGCTGCCAGCAATGAACGGCATGCGGGACCAGAAGTGTTTGCTCCCGTGTTCCGCCGGATGCGCACGGCAGGTATCCGGCGTTTCACTTATCACGTAGGAGAGGACTACGCGCATCTGGCCTCTGGTTTACGAGCCATTGGTGAAACGGTGTTGTATCTCGGCCTGGACGCTGGCTGCCGGATCGGACACGGCACTGCCGCTGGGGTAAGTCCGAAGAAGTGGTGGGATTCAGTTCAAGGTTATGTGGTGTTGCCGATAGAGGAGCGCCTTGATGACCTGGTATTTGCCTGGGACACCCTGTTACATGCTCGGGTCCATACGGATAGCCTGCCGCTGATAGAGGCAGAGATCCGTTCCCTGGCCATGAGAATCTGGCAGAACCCCACAATTACACCGGATGTACTGGCAGCCGCCTGGAAATTACGTTCTCTGGATCCTTTAGCGAGGGAGGATCATATCAACGATGTTGACCCGAATCGGCGTGAAGAAGCTAAACGCTATGCTGAAGCCGCTGAGCGACATCCCATGGCACATACCCAATTCCTGAGAAGGCATGGGGTGGGTGTAGAAACCGGACAGTTGAAGCGCTGCCGGGAAGACATTGTGATTTCGAGGGAGAGTGATGTTCTTAGTCCCAAGGTATTACGCGCTCTGCAGCAGGCGGTGCTCAAACGACTCGCAGAATGCACCATAGCCATTGAGACGTTGCCCAGCAGTAATGTGCGTATCAGCATTCATGAGGGCTACGACGATCATCATGCAAGGAACTGGCTGGGGTTAGGCAAGCATCCGATGCAAAGCTCTGTTGCTGTGGTTGTTGGATCCGACAACCCTGGTATTTTCGCTACCGGCGTGCGTCAGGAATATGCACACTTGCTGAGGATGTTGCAGGTGCGCACCAAAGGGCTGGATCCTTCCCACGCACAGGCATTGATCGAGCGGTTGTGTACTGATGCCAAGCGTTATCGTTTTTAAGGCCAAACCCCATGAGCAGTTTCTTGTGCCACGGCACTGCACATGGGGATGATGGATGGCACAGTGCCTACTTCACCGGCTTAACAAACCTCAACGTAAACCTGTCCGACTCGCCAATCGCTACATACCTGGCCTTGTCCTGCTCACCTAGCTTCAACGCCGGCGGAAGTGTCCAGACGCCCGCAGGGTAATCCTTGGTGTCTTTCGGGTTGGCGTTGATCTCGCTTTGCGCTTCCAGTTTGAAGCCTGCATCGGTCGCGAGCTTGACCACGTAATCGGTGGGCAGGTAGCCGCTTGTCTTGATGTTTTCCAGGCTGCTGCCGTCTTTGGCGCGGTGGTCGACCACGCCCAGTACTCCGCCCGGTTTCAGTACCTTGAAGAAGGCTGAAAATGTCTGCGGTGCATCATCGGCAAGCACCCAGTTATGCACGTTGCGAAATGTCAGGACCCGATCGGCCGAGGCGGGTTTGCCGAAGACCGGGGTCTTGGGATCGAACTCGATGAACTCTGCTTTACCGTAACGCTCCGGATCGGCCTTGAATTTCTGCTTCAGGCTGTCGGCGGCTTTCTTGTAATAGTCACCTGAGGATGGCGCTTGCAGGGCTGCAATGTAGTGGCCGTGATCCTTCAGCAAGGGCGCCAGAATCTCGCTGTACCAGCCACCACCGGGGGTTATTTCGATCACGGTCTGGTTGTTCTGCAAGCCGAAGAATTTCAAGGTTTCCCGAGGGTGACGATGGCTGTCGCGCACACTGTGTTGTTCGGCTCGCCATGAGCCTTCCAGCACGGTCTTGTATTGCGCATCGCTGATCGAGGTATCGGGTGCAGCCGCCTGGCTGAAGGATGAGGCGAGAAGGGTGGCAAAGCCTGAAGCAAGAATCCTGGTGTTCATGATCGTCCTTAAAAATGCGTCTATGATCGGTATCGACTGTACTGGCAGATCGGTCTGGAAAATTAGACTTTGTGGCGCTAAGGATAGAACCGTACTGGTCGTGAGCTGCGTTTCACGCCGTACTGTAGGACCGGATTCATCCGGGAAGGCATTCTTTCTGATCACGCAGATGCGGCGGATATAGAGGCCTCTTCCCGGATGAATCCGGTCCTACATGTAGCATCAGTCCTAGTACCTCACTTCAAACCCAACATAAGCCCCGATCCCGTCACCCGGATACAGCGACGCCGTATCAGCACCGGCTGCGTTGTACTGCGGGGTGACTGCCGAGACATAAGCCTTGTTCGCCAGGTTCTTGAGGTCCAGCGAAACCTTCCAGTCGCCTTTGGGGGCTTCGTAGCCGATGTTGGCTCCCCAGATGGTGTACGACGGCGCGTAGAAGGTATTGGCGTAATCCACTGCGGTGCGGGACGCCGATTGCACGTTTACGCCGGTATAGACGCCGCCGTGATGCCGATACTGCAACTCGCCCTGATAGACGTGGCTGGGAATGCCGGGCAACTGGTTGTCGCCGAACGTTTCGTCGTCGCGGTAATGGAAGTCGTTCCAGGTGTACACCTGACGCCAGCGTAACTGGTCGCCCTGAGGGTTTTCCCAGAGGCGGGTGTTCAAGCCGGCTTCCACGCCCTGGTGAATGGTGGGCGAGGCATTGAAGGCCCCGGTTACAGCAGCGGAGGTTGAGGTGGCAGCAATGAACTGCACGTTCAACAACTCGTCGTGAATCCATGAGCGATACAGCGCCAGGCTGCCGTCGAAGATCCCGGACGAGCCTTTGATACCTACCTCGAAGGTATTGGCCTTCTGCTCCACGAGCGGGCGAATGTAGGGCGTGGTCGGACCAGAGCCTGAATACTCCCAGGAAGCCGGTGGATCGATGGAGCGGCTGAAGTTGGCGAACACTTGCAGTTGCGGGTTGAGTTCGTAACGCAGGCCGATACGCGGGGCGATGCTCCAGTTGTCGTAGTCTTCGTGGGTGGCGAAGGTGGTGGTGTTGGGATTGACCGCCTGATCGACGTTGATCTTGCGCTGAACATTGATGAACGACACGCCGCTGGTGAGCCACAGGCGATCGATCAGGTTGAAGTCATTTCCCAGGGAGATAACCCGGTCGGCGGAGTCCTTGTAGTTGACCTGCTTGAGCGGGACCTTGGAGGCTGTCGCCGAATTGACCTCGCCGCGCAGATGCTGAGTGGAGGTAAAGGCAATGGAGCTGCGGCTTTCATGGCCAAACCAGTTGTCGATGCGTTCGTAGCCTGCGAGCAGATTCAGATCATGCCAGTCCCAGTAACTGGGGTTGCTCGGGCTGTTCGGATTATTGTTGTGGGCATAGTCGTGATAGGCGAAGCCCAGGGTCAGGCGCGCATCGTCGTCGAAGGTGTAGATAGTTTTGCTGCCCAGCCAGAGGCTGCCCGGTCGACGACTGCCTGCACCACTGGACTCGGCCGTGGCGCTGGCATGTCGCGGATTGCGCTTGATTGCATCCAGGGTGGTGGCGCTTGGATCGTCATGAAACTCGTCGCGGTAGCGCAGCATCAGGCGGGTTTCCAGTTTGGAACTGAAGCGATAACCCAGGTTGGCGACCACGCCCGAACTCTTGGACAGGCTGTAATCGCGATAGCCTTCATTGCGGTAGTTGTCGACGTTCAGGTAGTAGTCCAGCGGACCCTCAACGCCACCGACACTCAGCGCCTGCTTCTGGTAGCCGTAACTGCCGGCCTCGGCACGCAAACGCAGGCCCGGTGCGGTATAGCCGCTGTGGTTGACGAAGTTCACCGCGCCACCCAGGGTCAATGCGCCGTACTGAAAGGCGTTGGCTCCACGCAGGATTTCGGTGTAGTTCACGCCCGAGGCATTGAGAAACTCATAGGGTGTACCGCCAGGGCCTGTGATCGGCAGGCCGTCGAACAGGAACTTGATGCCTTCTCGAAAGTAACCGGGCGAGGTGTTGGCGCCTGAGCCCCGGATGGAAATCTTTGCCGCATCGTTCCCGCCAGTGGACTGTACGAACACGCCGGGCTGGTAGCCGAGGGTATCCTGCAGGTTGGCGGTACGGCCCCGTGCAACTTCTTCGCTGTCCACCACGCTGGTGCCGCCAGGCACTTCGGCCAGCTGGCTTCTGGCGTTCTCGGTTTCAGACTGTCGGGTTCCCTGGACGGTGACGGTACCCAGTGTCGAGTCCGCGGCATAGGTCATGGCCGGGGTCAGCAGGGCGCATCCCAGCCCCATCGTGAAAGAGGCGTGGCGGATGGCCAGGCGCAATCGGTCCTGTTGTATGGCGTGCAATGTATGTCTCCCAAGTTCGTCACTGAAGGTATCGGCGTTCTATGGGCATAGTCAGGCCAGTCATGGGGGTGAGCAGTTTCTGTGCCAGTTGTTAGATGCCCGTAAAGTTTGAATGTGGTGGCAAGTTTTATCGGGCAGGTGATTGGAAAGCGTAAAGTTTGTTGGTGGAGTGTTGCAGGGGGAACAGTGGTGGTTATATGCATATTACTTGTTGCCGAAATATATGAACGGCGCTTTTTTAGAGAGGGATTCTGCTCCAGATGTGCTGATTCAGAGAGCTTGGCTGATTTTTAATACCTCAGAACCGCGCAACTGTTTGCCGCGCAACATCAATTGGTCAGTTTGTACGGCTGCTCAACTTTTCAGAAGTGTTTATAGCGATAAAAGCCAATAAAACTCGCTGGCACGACATCTGCAATATGAACTTCCATAACTTTAATGCGTTATTCGGATTCGGTCAGTTAGTGGCTGTCTGGATATCCGTTGTCATCAGGGAGTACTTGCAGTGCAGGCGATCAAGCGACAAGGCGGACGTTATTTCCCTCATCTGACAAGCAGCTCTGCCAGTGTGCCGATCCTGTTGGCTTTGCTCGGCCCGCTGGCCCAGGCGGCTGATGAGTCTGGCAGTACGACCCTGGGCAAGGTGACGGTCACCGGCACTGCCGCCAGTGAGGCGCAGAAGGATCGCAAACGTCTGCAGAAGGTGGCGGGCAATACGGCGGTGGTAGACAACCGTCAGATCGAGCAGGGCAAGGCGGGCAGTGCAGAGGATGTGCTTGCTCTGCAGCCGGGTGTGTTCGCTCAGGCCACCAGTGGCAGTGGTGCCAACAAGATATCCATTCGCGGTTCAGGCCTGAACACGTTCTATCAAGGCTATGTGCTGGGCACAAAGTTTCTGTTCGATGGCTTGCCGATCACCGGCCCCGGCGGAACCCAGGAAGACTTCCTGGACATGCAGGGCGTTGACCATACCGAAGTGCTGTATGGCGCCAATGCCTCGGAATATGCAGCCCTTTCGCTGGGTGGTGCGATCAACTTCGTCAGCAAGACCGGGCGTACCGACCCCGGCAATTACGCCCGTTTCGAGGTCGGCAGCTACGGTTATCGCAAGCAGCAACTGAGCACTGGCGGCGTGGTGGGTGACAGTGATTACTACATCAATATCCAGCATAACGAGCGTGACGGTTATCAGGATCATGCTGCCAATGAAGCCCGTGGCCTGGCTGCCAACTTCGGGCATGTGTTCAGCTCGAAACTGGAGACGCGCTTCTTCCTCAAGTACCGGGAAGAGGACCTTGTCAACGGCAATACCCTGACTCGCCAGCAGCTCAAGCACGACCCGCGCAGCAACCTCGCGCCCACCGGACGCCGCAAGGATGGCACCACCTTTCTGGCCAACAAGACCACCTACACCTTCGACGATGGCGGCAAGCTCGAAGTGGGCGCGGCCTATAACAACTACCCCTTGCTCAATGGCTGGCGCTACGCCGTTGCGCCGCAGGACTGGCGCTCCAAGGATATAAACCTGACCCTGCGCTATTTCCGCACCGGGGACCGCTTTTTCGGCCTGCCCAGCGACAGCAGCATCATCTTCAGCAACACCCGGGCCTATCTGGCCGACGTCAAATCCCACAGCGCCAGCACCGGTGCCAAGCTGCAGGAAACCAATTACACCGGCTCCCGGGACACGGTGCTGAGTTTCGGTAACGAGCTGCAACTGACGGATCGCCTGTGGCTGTCCTCGGGGCTTTCGTTCACGAGTATCAAGCGCAAGGCCGAGATCGAATACACCACGGGCACCAATACCAGCGACTTTCCCGACAGCGTCGCCTACACCGAGAACGACATCGCGCCACGTATCGGCCTGCGCTATCAGTTGACGCCGGATTTCCAGGTATTCGGCAATGTCAGCCGCAGTATCGATCCGCCGGTGACCTGGCAACTGGGTAGCACCGGCAACCCTTATCTGTTCGATGCCAGGCCGCAGAAGGCGACTACTTTCGAAGTGGGTATTCGCGGCAGCAAGGGGATTTTCGATGGCAGCCTGACTCTATATCGCTCCTGGATTCAGAAGGAACTGCTGACAGTCGTGGTGCAACAGGCCACTGCCACTCAGGATCAGATCACAACCACGTCCAATGCCAGCCCGACCATTCACCAGGGCATCGAGGCCGGTTTGAGCGCGCTGCTCTGGTCGGGGGACAACGGTGACACTCTGGACCTGCGGCAGGCCTACACCCTCAACGATTTCCACTATCGCCACGATGACACCTTTGGCGACAACGAACTGCCCAGCCTGCCACGTCATGTCTATCAGGCCGAGCTTGCCTACCGCCAGCAAAGCGGCTTTTACGCCTCGCTCAATCTGCGGGCAGCATCGAGTTACTACATCGATTACGCCAACAGCTGGCAGGCACCGTCTTACGTGCTCTGGGGAGCCAAGGTCGGTTATCAGGCACCGAGCAAGAAGTGGGAGGTCTTTGCCGACCTGCGCAACCTCACTGACCAGCGCTACGCCACTGCCGCCAATACGGCCTACAACGCCAACGGCCAGGACTCGGCGAATTTCTATCCGGGCGACGCTTTCTCGGTAACCACCGGTGTGGCGTTCCGGTTCTGAACGCCGCCATTCAGGAATACAAGGAGTTGCCATGAGTCACGAGTCTGAACAAGCGGTTACCGATGCCGAGCTGGAGGCGCGTTTTGCCCCGGTCATTGTGCGCATCGCTGCGGGTGCGGTGGAGCGTGAACAGCAGCGTCAGTTGGCTCACGAGCCGGTGGCATGGCTGAAAGAAGCCGGTTTTGGTGCCCTTCGGGTACCGCGCCGCTATGGCGGACTGGGTGCGAGCCTGCCACAGCTGTTGCACTGGCTGGTGCGTCTTGGGGAAGCCGATTCAAACCTGCCGCAGATCCTGCGGGCACATCTGGGTTTTGTCGAAGGACGGCTGTCGTCCCGTGACATTCCTTCCCAGGCTTACTGGTTCGCCAAAGTGGCGGCTGGCGAGTTGTGGGGAGCGGCGATGGCTGAGCGAAGCGACAGCTCCGGCAATACCGTGGCCTTGACGGCGCAGGACCCTGAAAACTCCAGTGCGGGCTACCGGCTGGACGGGCAAAAGTATTACTGCACCGGCACGCTTTATGCCGACTGGGTGGCAGCCATCGCCAATGACGGCGATGACTTCGTCAGCCTGTCGGTGCCGACCGGGGCGCCAGGCGTAGAAGTGCTGGATGACTGGGACGGTTTCGGTCAGCGCCTGACGGGTAGCGGTACCACTCGTTTCACGGCTGTTGAGGTGCCGGCAGAGCACATTCTGCGTCGTTTCAAGAAAGGCGAACTGCGCGCCGAGTCCTACCTGACGGCCTTTTATCAGGCTGTGCATCTGGCAACCCTGGCGGGTATCGCACGTGGCGTGCTGGCCGATGCCGTGGATTTCGTGCAGGGCCGCACACGAGCCTTCGGCATTCCCGGCCAGTCCCGACCGGCCGACGATCCGCTGGTGCAGCGGGTCATCGGTCGCCTGTCGAGCCTGGCCTTTGCAGCCCAGGCACAGGTCAACGCCATCGGCCACAGCCTGCAAGGCGTGCATGAAGCCGAGCAGACCGGTGAGGTTTGCGAGCCGCTTTATACCGAAGCCGAAGTGCAGACCTATCAGGCCCAGCAGATCGTTCTGGCCCAGGTGCTGGAAGCCAGCACCTTGCTGTTTGAAGTTGGTGGTGCCTCGGCCACCAGTACCGGGCGCAATTTCGATCGGCACTGGCGCAACGCCCGCACCCTGGCGTCCCACAACCCGGCGATCTACCGCGAGCAGGCGCTGGGCAATTACTACCTCAACGGCATCAGCCCAACCGCGACCTGGCGAGCATTGCATGCCGAGGCCGCAGGTCAGGGCGCTATCGACGAAGCCAGCGCGGTCTGAACGCCATTCAAGGAGAGCGCTATGCCTAAACAATTGCACGTCAACCTGTTCGAGATGAACTGCGTCAGCCATATCACCCATGGCATGTGGGTTCACCCGGACAATAACCGCCACCGTTTCAACGACCTGGACTACTGGACCGAGCTGGCCCAGTTGCTGGAATACGGCACTTTCGACGGTGTCTTTCTGGCCGATGTGGTGGGCGTCTACGACCGTTTCCGCAATGGCCCGGAAACCGCTTTGCGTGAAGGGTTGCAAGTGCCCAGCAACGATCCGATGCTGCTGGTCCCGGCCATGGCGGCAGTGACCCGTGAGCTGGGTTTCGGCGTGACCTTTTCCACCACCTACGAGCCGCCGTTCAGCTTTGCCCGGCGCATGAGCACTCTGGATCACCTGACCAAGGGCCGGGTTGGCTGGAATATCGTCACGTCCTATCTGCCCAACGCCGCCCGCAATTTCGGGCTGGATCAGGAAGTGCCCCACGACCATCGCTACGAGATCGCCGACGAATATCTCGACGTGCTCTACAAACTTTGGGAAGGCTCCTGGGACGACGATGCGGTGATTCAGGATCGCGAGCGGCGTATCTACACCGATCCGTCGAAGGTTCGCTACATCAACCATGTCGGTGAGCACTTCAAGGTTGCCGGCCCGCACCTGTGCCAGCCGTCGCGGCAGCGTACGCCTGTGCTGTTCCAGGCCACGGGCTCTCCGGCGGGTTCGGCTTTTGCGGGGCGACATGCCGAAGTGGTGTTTACCGGCGGCGTCACCCATGAGGATGTGCGGCGCAATATCACCACCATGCGCCGCAATACCGAGGAACAGGGCCGCGATCCTGCAGGCATCAAGTTCATTGTTCAGGCAGGGGTGATCGTCGGGCGCAACGATGCAGAGGTGTCGGCCAAGCTCGACAGCTATCGTCGCCTGATCAGTGCCGATGGCGGGATGGCCCATGCCCAGATGGGCATCGACCTGAAGGCATATCCGCCCCATGAACGACTGTCCAGCATCATCAAGCGTGGCGATATCGGCTGGGGTTCGCTCAATCGTTTCGGGCCGGATACCACAGTGGCTGAAATGCTCGGCAGCTTTTCAGGATTGCAGGAGGATCGTTACTTCGTTGCCGGGACACCGACCGTAGTCGCCGACGAGATCGAGCGCTGGCTGGATGTGGACGGCATCGACGGTATCAACCTGCGCCAATACCTGTCGTTCGAGACGGCCCGGGACTTCATCGACCTGGTGGTTCCTGAGTTGCGGCGCCGTGGTCGTTTCCGCGAGCGCTATACCCCCGGCGAAACACTGCGCGAAAGGCTGTTCGGGGCAGGGCAGTCGCGTTTGCCAGACAACCATCCGGCAGCGCGCTACCGCGATCCTGCCGCACTGAGTCAACCCTTGCAGCCGCTGCGCTTTGCGGCGCCAGAAACGTCATGAACCAGCAGTCGGCGGCTGTTGCAGCAGCAACAGCCCGTGGACACTTTGTTGGTCAGTCATCACTGGTCCTTATCTTTAAGTCAATGAATTCAATGGTTTGAGAGTCGGCACGGGACCTGCAATACCTCTGCTATCAGCCCGTGCCAAGCCATCGGACATGTCATCCCCGGGAGCGATCTTGAAATTCGATATCCGTCCTTTCATCCCTTTATTTGCCGTCTCGGCACTGGCCCTGGCGTTGACCGGTTGCGAGCGTGCCGAAAAAGTCGCGACCCAGAGCGACCAGCCGGTGCACGGCGGCACGCTGGTGTACGCCACTGACCGTGAGCCTACCTGCCTCGATCCTCATGTGGCGGGCGACATGCCCCAGGTGTTCGTCGCCCAGCAGTATCTTGACTCGCTGGTGTCCATGGACAGCGAAGGCCGTATCGGTCCCTGGCTGGCCAAGAGCTGGGAAGTCTCGCCCGACGGGCTGAGTTATACCTTCCATCTGCGCAATGACGTGCACTTCACCGACGGCACGCCATTCAACGCCGCGGCCCTGAAGGCCAACCTCGATCACATTTCCAATCCCAAGACCCAGTCCAGCACCGCCGGTGGCTATATTCGTCAGTACCGCAGCACCGAGGTCGTGGATGACCACACCGCCATCGTGCATCTGGCCACGCCTTATGCCGCGTTTCTGGAAGTGCTGGCCCAGGGGTTCCTCGGTATCCAGTCGCCCACGGCGCTGGCGCGCAGCCGCGATGCCAACTGCGAAAGCCCGGTGGGCAGCGGGCCGTTCAAGGTGGTCAAGTGGGAACGGCAGAGCCACGTCCAGCTTGCGCGCAACCCCGACTACAACTGGGCGCCGCCCACGGCTCGGCATCAGGGGCCGGCCTATCTGGAAGGCATTGTCTGGAAATTCATTCAGGAGCCTTCGGTACGTTTTGCCTCCCTGCAAGCCGGTGAGGTGGACGTGATCGAGGCTCTGCCGCCTGAGTCCCATGAGGCAGCGCGACGCAACCCGGATTTGAAACTGATCATCTCCCAGCGTCCGGGCAACCCCACCAATGGCACCTTCAATATTCGCCGGGCACCCTTCGACGATCTGCGGGTACGCGAGGCCTTCGTGCGCAGCGCCGATGTGGAGGGGGCGCTCAAGAGTGTCTATTTCGGCGAGTTTCAAAGGGCTGGCGGTCCGCTGAGCGTAGCGACGCCATTCTATAGCCCGGACTTCGAACGTGTTCAGGACTATGACCCGGCCCGCGCCGCGCAGTTGCTCGATGAAGCTGGCTGGACAGGTCGTGATGCCGAGGGCTACCGCACCAGAAATGGCAAGCGTCTGCGAGCCGTGGTGCTGATCGGTTCTCGCACGCCCCCGTCTGAAGTGACCTTGTGGGAGCAGGTTCAGGCAACGACCCGTCAGGTCGGCATCGATCTGGTGATGGATCAGATGAGCGATGTGCAGTCCACGGCGCGTCAGGCTGCCTGGGATTACGACATCCGCATCGGCTACTGGAACACCAATACCCCCGATGTACTGCGGATCATCTTCAGCTCCGCGTTTGTCCAGCCTGCCGGCGTTGGCGGCTACCACCAGAACACCGCGGGTTATGCCGACGCCGGATTCGATGCGCTGATCGAAAGTGCCCTGGCCACTCAGGACCCCGAGCAGCGTCGCAAGATCTATTACGAAGCCCAGAAGCAGATCGCCGGGCAATATCTGGAACTGACCACCTACCCGCAAAGCACCCGGCTTGGCATTTACAAGACGGCCCACGGCGTGCGGCTGGAGCCTTCGCTGGCGGTGACTTATCTCTATGACTCATGGGTGACGAAATGAGTACAAGTGCAACCTCTCTGGAGGTGGTTGATCCCCGTCGCCAACGCCTGACCGCCCTCGGTCGTCGTGCCGCCATTCGTGTGGCGGGCGGGGTGATGGTGCTGTGGGCCGTGGCAACCCTGACCTTTTTCGCCCTGCGTCTGATGCCGGGCGATCCGGTCCTGGCCATTCTGGGTGGCCCCAGCGGCAACCCGACCGCGGAAACCATCGAAGCCACGCGCCAGGAATACGGCCTCGACAAGCCGTTGGCGGTGCAATACGTGGTTTATCTGGGGCGGTTGCTGCAGGGGGATCTGGGGAGTTCCTATTCCCAGCATCAGCCGGTGACCCGCGTGCTGGCCGAGCAGGGTGGTGCGACTCTGGAACTGACCCTGGCATCGCTGGCACTGGCCTGGGTGTTGGTCCTGCTGCTGACGGTTGTCACTTCAGGGCGCGGCCGGCTGATCGGCGGCGCGGCATCGTTCGCCGAAACCCTGAGTGCTGCCTTGCCGCATTTCTGGCTTGGGGTCGTACTGCTCGCGGTATTTGCCTTTGGGCTGCGCTGGTTTCCGCCTGCCGGTAGCGACAGTCTGGCAAGCCTGGTGCTGCCTGCCTTTTCGCTGGCCATTCCACTGGCAGGTTTCATTGCCCAGGTCACCCGTGAATCCCTGGAGCTGACGCTGGATCAACCCTTTGTACTGACCGCCCGAACCCGAGGCTTGAGCGATCTGGCGGTGCGTTTCAGGCATGCCTTGCGTCATGCGCTGCTGCCGGGTGTATCACTTTCCGGCTGGGCCATTGGTGCGCTGATCAGTGGCGCGGTGGTCTGCGAGGTGATCTTTTCCCGCAAGGGTGTCGGTCGCCAGTTGTATCAGGCGGTACAGGCTCAGGACCTGCCTTTGGTGATTGGCATCAGTCTGGTGGTGGCTGCGAGCTATGTACTGGCCAATATTCTGGTGGACCTGCTTTATCAATGGATCGACCCACGGCAACAGGAGCCGAACTCATGAGCGACCTGACGCTTGACCAGACCTTCAGCCCGTTGCGTCGGCAACGGCGTCTTCATCTTCCACCTCTGGGTGCGAGCCTGGCGCTGTTGTTTCTTGCGGCACTGCTGCTGGCGGCGCTGGCCCCGCAACTGTTCACGAGCATCGATCCGCTGGCCATTGTCCCCCGCGAGGCATTCCAGGCACCGGGCTGGGCGCATTGGCTGGGCACCGATCAGTCGGGGCGCGACATCTTTGCCCGGATTGTCTACGGCACTCGCGAAAGCCTGTTCATCGGTGTCGCCGCTACAGCCCTGGCGATGGCCATTGCCGTCAGCCTCGGTCTGCTGGGAGGGCTGGGTAGTGCGTGGATCGATCGCTGGGTGGGCTGGTTGCTGGAGGTGCTGTTTGCATTCCCGAGCCTGGTGCTGGCTCTGTTGTTCGTGACGGTGTTCGGCAGTGGTATCGGCCCGTTGATTGTGGCCACCGGCCTCGGGGCTGCTCCCGGTTATGCGCGGATGGTTCGCGGCCAGGTCCTGGCCGTGCGCAATGCCGGTTATATCGAAGCGGCGCGGGCGCTGGGGCATCCGGTCTCGCGCATCGTGCTGCGCCAGTTACTGCCCAACGCCATGCGCCCGCTGGTGGTCACGCTGACCATGGGCGTGGGGCAAGCGATTGTCTGGGCTTCGGCCCTGAGTTTTCTGGGGATGGGCGCCCAGCCGCCAGCCCCCGAGTGGGGAACCATGCTGTCCATGGGGCGTGACTTCATCGCCAATGCCTGGTGGCTCACCTTCTTTCCGGGCCTGTTCATCGTGCTGACCACGCTGTCCACCACCGTGACCGGTCGCTATATCCAACAACGCCTTGAGGGACGCCTGCCATGAGTGACAAGACCCTGATTGTCGAAGGCCTGAGCATCGCGTTTGAAGGCCGAAGCGTGGTGCAGGATCTGTCTTTTACTCTGGCGCCCGGTCGTTGTGTGGCGCTGGTGGGCGAGTCCGGTTCGGGCAAGAGCGTCAGTGCCCGCAGTCTCGTGGGCCTGACGGGCAATCGTGCTGACGTGGCGGCCCGCAGGCTGAGTTTTGGTGAGCATGACCTGCTTGCTCTCAGCGAGCGCCAGTGGCGTGGGGTGCGTGGCAAGGACATCGGCTTTGTCCTGCAGGATGCTCTGGTGTCTCTTGATCCGCTACGGCCGGTGGGCAAGGAAATCCTCGAAGTGCTGGAGACCCATGGTTTCGGTAATCGGCAGCAGCGAGGTGCTCGTGTACTGGAACTGTTGGAGCGGGTTGGCGTGCCCGATGTTGCATTGCGAGCCCGCCAGCGGTCCGGCCAGTTATCCGGCGGTTTACGCCAGCGAGCGTTGATTGCCAGTGCATTGGCCATGGACCCGGCGCTGGTGATTGCCGACGAGCCGACCACGGCCCTGGACGCTACGGTGCAGGCGCAGATTCTTGAAGTCTTCCAGCAGATCAAGGCCCGTGGTGCTTCGTTGCTGATCATCAGTCATGACCTGGCAGTGGTGGCGCAACTGGCGGACGACGTGGTGGTGCTGCGTCATGGCGAAGTGGTCGAGCAAGGGCCGATGCAACAGGTCCTGAGCAAGCCGCAACATCCCTACACCCGAGAGTTACTGGCGGCCGTGCCGTCCGAGCACCCTCGCGGCAGTCGCCTGTCTCCCGAAAGGCCGGGCGTGCAGCGCCCGATACTGCCTGTCAGAAGCAGTGAGGCGGGGCAAGTGCTGCTTCAGGCACAAGGTATTGGCAAGCGCTATCTGGGGCCGGACGGCCAGCTTCGTCAGGTGGTGCAGAACGTCGGTTTCGAGCTGCGCGCCGGGCAGACCCTGGGCATTGTCGGTGAGTCGGGCTCTGGCAAGACCACGGTAGCCCGCATCGCCCTTGGCCTGTTGCAACCCGATGCCGGCCAGGTGCTGTATCGCGGTCAACCCTGGAACCTGCCCGGCAATGCCATCGATGAAAACCGGCGCAGACCGCTGAGGCGGGAAATCAGTGTCATCTATCAGGATCCTCTCGGTTCATTCGACCCACGCTGGAGCGTGATGCAGATCCTCGACGATGCGCTGCATGTTGCGGGCGTCGAGGTGAGTCAGCGTCCGGCGCGGATCAGCCATCTGCTGAGTCAGGTGCGATTGCCGCCTGAGCTGGCCCGGCGACGGCCCTTGCAGCTGTCCGGTGGTCAGCGCCAGCGGGTGGCGATTGCCCGGGCGATTGCCAGCGAGCCAAAGCTGATCATCTGCGACGAACCGGTATCGGCGCTGGATGTTTCGGTGCAGGCACAAGTGCTGGACCTGCTGGCTGACCTGCAGCAGGAACTGGGGCTGGCCTATCTGTTCATTTCCCACGACCTGGGGGTGATTCGTCATGTCAGCGACAACGTGCTGGTGATGCGTCACGGTCAGGTCGTCGAGCTGGCTGCCGCTGAGCAGCTTTTCACACAGCCTGCCCATGAATACACCCAGCGCCTGCTTGGCTCTGTTCCGCGCCTGCCGGGTAGCGGCACGGAGCTGGTCGTGCCGCCGCTGGACCCGGAACACGAAGCTTTTGACGTATTCGATGAATCACGTCTCTGGAAAATCGCCATCTAGGCTGAGGACTGCCCATGACCACTTTTCAACGTTTTACCCCGCAGCCGCCTGCTGCCAGCATCGTTGAGCTCAAGGCCCGTATCACTGCGCTGCTGCCGGCCATCGGCGCGGGCGCGGCACAGCGTGAACGCGAGCGGCAATTGCCTTTCGAGGCCATCGCCCAACTGGCGGCTGCCGGCCTGTATACCGTGCGTATCCCCAAAAGCCATGGTGGCCCTGGCGGCAGCGTGCGGGATGTCATTGAGTTGCTGCTGCGCATCGCGTCGGTGGATTCCAACGTTGCCCAGGCCTTGCGTCCCGGGCTGGCCTTTGTCGAGGGGCTGCTGGTAGCCACGACTGAAGATGCCGAGGTCGAACGTGAGCGCTGGTTTGCCCGCTACCTTGAAGGCGCAGTGATCGGCAATGCCGGTTGGGAACTGGGTGGAGCCAATGGATCGATTGCTGCGCGGCTGGTGCGTGAGGGCGATCATTATCGGGCCAATGGCAGCAAGTTCTACAGCACGGGTGCGCTGTTTGCCGACTGGGTCAGCGCGGTGGCACTGGACGAGGATGAGCAGCCGGTGTCATTCGTTCTGCCTCGCGACCGTGAAGGCCTGGTACTGCTCGACGACTTCGATGCCATGGGTCAGCGTCTGACGGCCAGTGGCACGACTCATCTGCAGAACGTGCGGGTCGAGGCCGGTGACATTCGAACCCGTACAGTGGAAGAGGGCAAGCGCACCATCGTCACGCCGTTTCTGCAACTATTCCTTGGCACGGTACAGGCCGGTATTGCCCGCAACGCACTGGACGATGCGGTGCGTTTTGCCAGGGAGCATGCGCGACCGATCAAGCACAGCAGCGCCCGTCGTTCGGTGGACGATCCTTATGTGGAACTGGCTGTGGGCGATATTTCCGCCCGGGCCTACGCTGCCGAAGCACTGGTGCTCAAGGCCGCCGAGGCAATCGACCGGGCCTGGAGCGCGCAGCAGGCGCATGCAGAAGTCGAACAGGCAGCCGTCGAGGTGGCCCAGGCGCAGTATCTGGTCGCAGAGCTCGCGCTCAAGGCGGCTGAAACCCTGTTCGATGTGGGCGGAGCTTCAACTACCGGGCGTAGCCATAACCTTGATCGCCACTGGCGCAATGCTCGCACCGTGGCCAACCATAATCCGCGTCACTGGAAGGCTGCTGTGGTGGGGGCCTGGCAGCTCAAGGGCACAGAGCCACCGACATCAGGGTTGTTTTGAACTTCAAATAGCCCGTCGCGGGCAAGGCCCTTACTACAGATCATGTGGGAGGGGCCTTGGCCGCGACAGAGCCTCAAATCACCCGCGCATCATGCAGCGATTCCAGCGCCTGGCTGCGCAGCCTTGCCAGGGTTTCATCGCGACGGTCGCGAGGGTAGGTGAGTGGTACGTTCAGCTCTCTGATGATGGTGCCGGGACGGTTGCCGATCACCAGTACCCGGTGGCTCAGGTACAGCGCTTCATCCACATCGTGGGTCACGACCAGCAGGCCGATATGGTGACGTTGGGCCAGGTCCAGCAGCAGGTCCTGAAGCTTGAAGCGAGTAAAGGCATCGACTGCGCTGAAGGGTTCGTCCAGCAACAGGAGTTGCGGCTGACCATAAAGCCCGCGTGCAATCGCCACCCGCTGGGCCATGCCTCCCGACAATGCCTTGGGCAGCGCATCGGCAAAGCCGGTGAGGCCGACTTCGTCGATCAGGCTGTTGACGCGGGCGCGGTCGTAATCCTTGTCCTGACTGAAGCCGATGTTTTCGGCCACCGTCAGCCAGGGCATCAGGCGCGGTTCCTGGAACACGAAACCCACTTCATCGGGACGTTGGCGCAACTGGCCGCGAAAGTCCTGATCCAGTTGCGCCACCAGACGCAACAGCGTGCTTTTGCCGCAGCCACTTGGGCCGAGCAGGCTGACAATTTCGCCCGCTTGCAGTTGCAGGTCCAGACGGCCCAGCACGGCGGTATCGCCGAAAGCCTTGTGCTCCACGTGCAGATCCAGCAGAAGCGGTTGATCGTCCGTGGTGTGATGAAGTCGAGTCATGGTCGGGCTCCGGAATCTGCGCCGTCGAAGGTGTCGCGCCAGGCCAACCAGCGCTTTTCAAGGCCGGCCAGCAGGCCGTCGCTGATTTTGCCCAGCAGCGCCAGGACAATGATTGCGGCCAGCACCAGATCCGGCCGCGAAGTTTCACGGCCATCGCTGAGCAGATAGCCCAGGCCGCGCGTGGCGGCGATGAGTTCGGCGGCGACCAGGAACATCCAGCTCAGGCTCAGAGCGCTGCGCAGGCCGGTGAACACACCCGGAAAGGCCGCTGGCAAGAGAATCCGTCGGGCCAGGCGCGTGCGGCTGAAGCCATACATGCGTCCGACTTCCACCAGCTTGCGGTCGATATTGCGGATCGCCGCGACCCCGTTGAGGTACACGGGGAAGAAAGCGCCAATGGCGATCAGCGTGACCTTGGAGGTTTCGCCAATCCCCAGCCACAACAGCAGCAGCGGAACCCAGGCCAGGCTGGGAATCGCCCGCAGGCTGGCGAAGGTCGGTTCCAGCCAGGCCTCGGCTTCACGACTGAGGCCGACCCAGGCGGCGAACAGCAAGCCGAGCACGGAGCCGATGATAAAACCGGCCAGTACCCGGGACAGGCTCGCCCCGATGTGTTTCCACAACGCGCCATCGGCGAGCTGGAACAGGGTCTGCGCGACTTCGCTGGGGGCGGGCATCTGGTAGGAAGCGATCCAGCCCAGACGCACCACGGTTTCCAGCAACAGGATGATTGCCAGCGGCAAGGCCAGGCCCTTGGCCCGACGTCGCCACTGGAGCGCACGGCTGGCCGGGCGCTCTGCCGGACTTGCCCCGGCCAGGGCTTTGCTGGAAGTGCTCATCACTCGATACTGGCCTTGCCGAAGGATGGATCGATCAACTGATCGATGACCTGATTGACATCGACACCTCGCTTGACCAGTTCCTCGGACACCAGAATCGGTGCGGCGGCCTTGGAGGCTTCGATATCCTTGTCGGTCAGTTGAGGCGCAGACAGGTCGGTGCGGGTCAGTTGCAATTTGGCGACGTCCAGCGGCAGCCTGGATTCATCAGCCAGCAGTTTGGCGAACTCTTCCGGATGGGCAATGGCCCAGTGGCGTGCCTGCTCGTAGGCTTTGATCACAGTCGTAATGGTTTGCGGATGGGCTTTGGCGAAGGCCTCGGTCACGCTGATCACGCCATAGCTGTTGAAATCCTTGTTGCGATACAACAGACGTGAGCCTGCCTGCAGCTCGCTGGCAGCCATGTGCGGATCAAGACCGGCCCAGGCGTCGACATCACCTTTCTCCAGGGCGGTGCGTCCGTCCGGATGCTGGAGATGCAGGAGTTCCACGTCATTCTTTTCCAGGCCGGCCTTGGCCAGTGAGCGCAGGGTAAACAGATACGGATCCGTGCCCTTGGTCGCGGCGATCTTCTTCCCTTTGAGATCGTTCACGCTCTTGAGGGGCGAGTCCTTGCGCACCACCAGTGCCGTCCATTCGGCGCGGCTGTAGACATATACCGACTTGATCGGACTGCCATTGGCCCGTGCCAGCACCGCCGAGAGGCTGGCTGACGAACCGAAGTCTGCGCCGCCACTGTTCAGGTATTCCAGCGAGCGGTTGCTGCCCTGGCTGAACACCCAGCTGACTTTCGAGTTCGGCAAGGCCTTTTCGACCCAGCCGAAGTGCTTGAGCACCAGGCTGACAGGCGAATAGTAGGCGTAGTCCAGACGTACTTCTTCAGGCGCATTTTCGGCGCGGGCCGACGGGTTCAGGGCCAGTGCCATCAGGCCGGTGCAGGCCAGAAGCTTCAGGGAGCGAGGGAGGCGGGGCAAGGCCAGATCAATCAGACGCATCGCGTGGTATCCAGTCAGGTAGGGAGTCATGACGGGATTGCAGGTGTCATGCCATATGCTGCAGGCCACGGCCCGTGGGCGTTACACGCAATAGAGGCTGAAACGGGGCTGTGCAGCCGAAGGCATAATGCTGAACAACTGTTGCCTGGCGGACAGTTGCAGCACAGACAAGCCGCTCGGTCGGGCGCCCGAGCCATGGCTTCAGATCGAGAGTTGCATGAAGCGATTGTCCGGTGCGTGATTCTGGTTACGGCGCTTGTTCACCACCAGTTCGCCAATGGCTATCAGGCGCGTGCGGGTCACGTTGCGGGACAGCCCGAGCAATTGCGCCGTGTGAACCTGATTGTAGTGGCAGTGCCGATAGGCCGAGCGTAGCAGCGCATTTTCGACATGCTCATGAAGATTGCCCGAGTGCTGCTCGTAAAGCCTGCTGAACGCCTTTTGCAGCAGATCGTCCACAGCGTTGCTGTCGTGGCTCTGCACCTGTTCGTCCTGACGCTCCAGACGCAGGTTGGACAGGCGCAGATCCTCTGCCTGAACCTTGCCGTCACAGCAGGTCAGCAGGCTGTGGTGAATGACGTTCTCCAGCTCGCGAATATTACCGGGCCAGCTGTAGCCGACCAGCTTGGACTGGGCTTGAGCGGTGAGTTCCACTTGCCCGTAACCCAGCCGTTCGCTGTAAGTGCGCACGAAGTGGCGACTCAGGGGCAGGATATCGCCCGGACGTTCGCGCAGGGCATGCAGCGACAGGGTCACCACATTCAGTCGGTAGTACAGGTCTTCGCGAAAATGCCCGGCATTGATGGCTTTTTCCAGTTGAACATTGGTGGCCGCCAGTACCCGCACATTGATCGGGATACTCTTGCGTGAGCCCAGTCGTACCACCTCACGTTCCTGCAGGACCCGCAGCAGCTTGACCTGAATGGCCATGGGCAGATCGCCGATCTCGTCGAGGAACAGCGTGCCGCCGTTGGCCTCCTCGAACCAGCCGGCCTTGGCACTCAGGGCGCCGGTGAAAGCACCTTTCTCATGGCCGAACAGTTCGGCTTCCACCAGCGACTCTGAGAATGCGCCGCAGTTGACCGCCACAAACGGGCCATTGCAGCGACCGCTGAGGTTATGCAGATGCCGGGCGACCAGCTCCTTGCCGGTGCCGGTCTCGCCGATGATCAGTACGCTGGCTTCGCTGGGGGCGATCTGTTGCAGATGGGCCAGCAAGGTTCTGGATTTCGGGTCCTCGAACACCTGGGCCGTGGCGCGGATGGAGGTCGCAAGGGATGGGGAGGGTGGAAGTGTCAGCAATTGCATACGGGCTCTCGCTCAGGAATAGAAGGTCGGTGTCGGACGCTTGCCGTTCAAGGCCCAGTCGCCCAGCTCGTGCAGCTTGTAATCCAGCGGATCGTGCAGGGTCTGGGTGCGCAGGTTGCGCCAGAAACGGTCCAGGCGCAGGGCGGCATGTGTGGCTCTGGCGCCGGTCACTTCAAACAGCCGGCTGCACAGATCCAGACCTGTGCGAGTGGCTGCGACCTTGGCGCTGCTGATGGACAGCGCCAGGCGCGCACGTTCTTCGCTGCTCAGGTCCGGTCCCTTGTTCCAAGCTTCGTCCAGTTGCACGCAGGCGCGCTCCACCAGGGCACGCACACCTTCAAGAGCCGCCCAGAATTCGCCGTAATGACGCAGGACATAAGGGTCTTCGCTGACGTCCCGAGCCTGGGAGGTGAACCACGGGCGACTTTCCTTGAGGGTGTACTGCCGGGCTTCCTCGAAGGCGCCTTCGCTGATTCCCAGGAACAGGTTGGTGAAATGCAACTGGGCAATCAGCGGACGCAGGCAGGCAAAGGGTGTACTCAGCGGGCCCGGATCGAGCAGCAGTTCCGACTCCTCGATACGCACCCGCTCGAAGGTTGCGCTGCCGCTGTCGGTCTGGCGCTGGCCCATATTGTCCCAGTCGTCGTGCAGGGTAATGCCGGTGCGACCGCTGGGAATCGCGGCAATCACCAGCTTGCCACCGGCATTTTCATCCACCGCCGACGCGATGAGCATTTCCGAGTCGCTGGCCCCGGAACAGAAACTCTTGCGCCCGGAAAACTCACGCCAGCCGTCAAAGGTCTTCATCACGGTGCGGGTGTCCAGAGGGTTCAGCGCGTTGCCCCAGAACCAGTTCTGCCGGGCCGTCTGTTCGAACCACGGGTGCCATTGCTCGGGTCTGGCGAACAGCCGGACCGTGGCCAGCATCAGGTGATGGAATCCAAAGACATGGGCAATGGAACTGTCGACCCTGGCGAACTCACGCACCACGTCGAAGGTTTCCTGCCAGTTGGCACCCAGGCCACCAAAGCGCGTCGGGATAGTCAGAGCCAGCAACCCGCTGCGGCGCAAGGCATCGCGTTCGGCCAGTGGCGTCCCACCGTTCTTGTCGCGTTCGGCAGCGTTGCTGGCGAAATCCGTCGCCAGATTGCGGGCCAGTAGCAGAGGTGAAGCGAAGGAAGCGGACAGAGGAGAGGTCACAGGCATCCTCCCGCGCAGACAGATTCAAGCCAGTTGTCTGGCAGCATCGTCGGGATAAAAGGGCGAGAGGCCCCGCCTGAAACAGCGATGACCTTCAATAGTCCACTCATGTTCGATTCCTTTGTGATGAGGCTCCGTGATCAGAGCTGCATCGCTCAGGTGGCAAGTCCTGTGCCAGAGTGTAATGAGCTGATTTATATAGGGTTTGTCATTGATAGCGCAGTGGCGATGTTGCTTGAGGGTGTGCTCTGTTGCTCAGGTGTTGGTGGGGCAACAGTTATGATCTATCGCGGGCCTTGCAGTTTGTAACCCAGGCCATGAACGGTGTGCAGCAGGGGAATATCAAACGACTTATCAATGATTTTGCGCAGTGTATAAATACCGGTTCTCAAGCTGTCCGAGTCGGGTGCATTGCTGCCCCAGAGGGCCTGTTCAAAATCCTGCCGCTTCACGATAGCCGGGCTTTTACGCATGAGCAGTTCAAGAATGACCATGCTGGTAGGGTTCAGCTTGAGCAAGCACCCTGCACGTCTGACTTCCAGGGTGTCCAGGTCATAGGTCAGATCATGTATCTGCAACATGCGTTTTTTCATACCGCTGAAGCGTCGTGCAACTGATTCAACCCGGGCAAGTAACTCGGACAGTGCAAAGGGTTTGACGATGTAGTCGTCTGCACCGACATTGAATCCTGTTATGCGGTCATCCAGTGCATCGCGAGCCGTCAGCATCAATATGGGAACATGTTTTGTGGTGTTTTCCCGCAGGGTTTTACAGACAAGAATACCGTCCATACTTGGCAGCATAAGGTCCAGGATAATGGCGTCGTAATTACCGGTCACTGCATGGTGGAGTCCGGTCAGTCCGTCCAGCGCCCCGGTTACTTCAAATCCTTTAAGGGTGAAATACTCGGTAATGTTGGCGAGAATGTCTTTGTGATCTTCAATAACCAGTATACGCATTACGCTGCTCTTCATTTTTATGATGTCAGGCCAACGGCAGGTAGTCAGGGGCTTGGCATGTCTTTCAACGCCAGATATCGCAAGCCTGTCGGGGTAAAAGTACTCCGGCAAACGTCAATTTAAAGTGAAAGGGTTGTCAAAAGTCTCTTTCCACTAGTTGATGTATCTCAGCCTTTTAAGAGGGGGCATTCATCAATAGACATTTGTTTATGAGGGCTCAAAAGAGTCCACAAAATTTTGACAACTCGTTGACCTCACCGTGACAGCTCCGTCTATAAAAATACGAAAGATTCAGCAGGCGTTGTTTTCTCAAACTTTGATCAAGGACGCAGGGTGTGGCTTTCACTAGGCTTTATAGTTTGGCGCTCGAAAAGCAATGGCGTCGGAAATGGCACTTCAATAAATCGGGCATGGAGAGTGTCGCAACCCTTCTTTTGCTAGCTTTGCTTTCTGCCGTGTTTGTCTGGATGTTGTCAGCGACTCGTATTGTTGATTTAGGTATGGATGACAATATGAGCAAGTCGGGGCTTTATGGGCTTTGGGCGAAAGGCGATGTTGTGGTGATGATCAGGCATGCCGAACGTTGCGATCGTTCTCATAATGCCTGCATGGACAGTTCCGATGGCATCACCGTTGTGGGGAGTCAAGCCGCCATGAAGGTGGGGGACGGCTTGCAGCAGTTGGGGCTGGAAAAGGCAAGGATCATCACCAGTCCGTTGACGCGGACAAGGCAAACGGCTGATCTGATTTCGGGTGGTTCCGCACAGACTCAACGCTGGGTCGAGGCGTGTGACAGTGGCTTCAAGGAGGCGCTACTGGCGCACAAGAAACCGGGCGAAAACCTGGTGGTGATCACTCACAGTGGTTGTATCGATCACTTCGAACGAAAGATGGGCGTTAGTGGAGGGCAGCGTGGTAGCGCTTATACGCAGGCTTTCTTTGTGAGGGTAGACGGCAGGCATGCCCCGAAGATGCTCGGGGCGTTGGGTGCAGACTACTGGGACAGCATGCCGGGATTTTGAAGGAAGCGAAGGTCTTCAGGCACCCGCCATCCACCTTGCCAGGCCATGCCGTCCACTGATGCCCAGCTTCACGGTGGCGCGCTTGAGGTAGGTTTCCACCGAGCTGGCCTTGACTCGCAGTCTTTGCGCCATCTCCGGTACGGTGCCGCCGGTCAGCAGACCGAGACAGACTTCCTGTTCGCGTGCGGACAAAATGATGGCATCCTGTGCCAGGCGACCGCTGAAAGCCTGGTGCATGGAGGCGGCTTCTGCTTCCTGCTCGGGTTCGACGCGTGCCGTGCTTGTTACACGGGTGGCGGGCTGCGCGAGAAGTTGTGCATGATGTTCGACCAGCGGCAGCAGTGTGTCGGACAGGCTCTTGAGCAGTGACAACTCGCTCAGTGAGAACGGTCGCAAGGTCGGCAGGCGATAGAAGCAGATGATCCAGCGCTGCTCGGCACGGCTCGAAACCAGATTGCACTGGTGAATCGTGTACTGCGGATTTTGCGTGTTCGAGGAAACCTTGAGCTGGATGAGCAGTGGTGCGTCCATCTGCATGACACTCTGCAGGAGGGGCGGACGCTGACTGTTGGTCGCCGGGAAGTCGTATTGCAGGCCGGCATTGCCGAGGCTGTTGGTCTGGCTGATGCTGGCCTGGGGGACATCCAGGATCCACTCATTGATATCGAGACCGTGGACCGGCACCAGTGCGTCGACCAGTTGCAGCATCTGCCTGGCAAAGGTGTTGCTGCCGGTGCTGGAAATAAGCTGACCCAGATGCTGATAAAAACGCGGGTCGTGACTGTGCTCGAGAGGGGTTGTCAGTTTCATACTTCTATCTTCCCTGATTCTGACCGTACTGATTGGTAGTGGCCGAGTCCTTATGTTGACGCCTGAATAATGACGCTGACGATGGTCTTATTCAATCCCAAGGGTTTGCTCCGTGTCTGTAGTGGAAAACCGGGACAGGCGCATTATTGGATATGAACTTTATCTGACAAAGATAATCTCTTCGCTCGGTGACGAGCGGTCGAAACAGCTAACTCCGTGGGCCAGAGCAGCTGTCAAGATTTTTTTGAATGGTGGCTATACGCCATTGTAGGGGTTTTCTAGGACATACAGGTTCGGCAGGGCGGTGCTTGAATCCGCGGCTTAACTGCCTAGAAGGACCTGGACCATGTCAGCCGCCGATGTCTTCCCCCTAACCGCCGCTCAGCGTGATGTCTGGCTTGATCAGATCAGTCGTGGCGATTCTCCTCTCTACAACATCGGCGGCTACCTGAACCTAACCGGTCCTCTGGATCCGGTCTTGTATCAGCGTGCGCTGGAAAATCTGGTGGCATCCCACGAAGGTTTGCGCACAGTGTTGCTGCCGGGCGCTTCGGCAGACGGCCTGCCGTTGCAGACCTATGCCGCATCGATGCCTGTGCCGATGCCGTTGCATGATCTGAGCGACCAGCCAGACCCGATCGGCGCTGCCCAGGCGCTGGCCCTTGAGTACATGCAGCGCCCCTGCACACTGGATGGCAGTCCACTGTTCAGGTTCTGCCTTGTGCGCCTGAGTGCGGAACACCACTGGATGATCAACGTCGTTCACCACCTGATCATTGACGGGTGGGGCTTCGGGCAGATGATCAAATCCCTGGGTGAGCACTACACGGCACTGGCTGAAGGCAGCAGCCTGGATTTCAAGGCTCCGGAATACCGCGACTTCATTCAGGAAGATGCGCGTTACCACGAATCGCCACGCTACGAGCGGGACAAGGCTTACTGGCTGGAGAAGTACAGCAACCTGCCGGAGCCGCTGCTGGTATCGCGCTACCACAACCGCCGTGCAACCGATCCGGCACCGTCCCATACCTGGGTACAGAACTTCCCGGAAGCGCTGCACACGCGCATGAAGCAGTTCGCCGAAAGCAACGGCTCTACGGCGTTTCATGTCCTGCTGGCGGCCTTGCACGTCTACTTCACCCGTACCGCCCAGCGCGAAGACTGGGTGGTCGGTCTGCCATTGCTCAACCGTATCGGTGCGCGTTTCAAGGCGACCATGGGCCACTTCGCTCAGGTCAGTGCGGTGTGCATGACCTTTGACGGGCAACTGAACTTTGGCTCGCTGGTCAAGGAGGTACGCGACACACTCAAGCGCGATTTCCGCCATCAACGCTTTCCCCTGAGCGAGCTGAATCGCAACCTGGGTGTGGCCCGTGAGGAACGTGGCCAGTTGTTCGAGGTTTCGGTTTCCTACGAGCAGGAAGATCATGAATATCGCTATGGCGAGGCTCAGGCGCAGACGGTAAAAGTCTCGAACGGCTACGAAACAACGCCTCTTGCCATCCATTTGCGTACCAACAGCTTCAATGACAATGCCTGGCTGCACCTGGTCTATCACCGCGCCTGGTTCGAGGCCGAAGAGGCCGAGGCTATCGCCGCTCGCCTGTTGCAGGTACTGGAACAGGCCCTGGAGAATCCGGAACTGCTGGTCGAGGACTTTGACCTGCTGACGCCTGCCGAGCACCAGCAATTGCAGAGCTGGAACGCGACCGATGCAACTTCTGCCAGCGAACAACTGATCCACAAGCGCATCGAAAATCAGGCCCAGACCCGCCCGGATGCCGTTGCGGCGGTTCATCAGGGAAAACACCTGACCTACGCCCAGCTCAACCGCAAGGCCAATGGCCTGGCCCAGCGCCTGATCGAACTGGGCGTGCGCCCGGATGATCGTGTTGCGCTGGTTGCCCGTCGTGGCCTGGAAACCCTGGTAGGCATGCTGGCCGTGCTCAAGGCCGGTGCGGCCTATGTGCCGGTTGATCCTGCGCATCCACGGGAGCGCCTGTCTTACCTGCTGAGCGACAGCCAGCCGGTGGCGGTGCTGACCCAGTCGAATCTGCATGACCGTCTGCCAGAGCTGAGTCTGCCGCTGATCGATCTGGACGGCAGCGACTGGGGGCAGGGCGCTCACGCCAACCCGCGGATCGCCAGCCTGAGCAGCGACAATCTGGTTTATGTGATCTACACCTCGGGTTCCACCGGCCAGCCGAAAGGCGTCATGGTGGAGCATCGCACGCTCTCTCATCTGGTCGACTGGCACTGCGAGGCTTTCTCGCTGGGTGCGGGTGGACACGCTTCCAGCCTGGCCGGTTTCGGCTTCGATGCCATGGCCTGGGAAGTCTGGCCGACCCTGTGCTCCGGCGCGACCCTGCATGTCGCACCCACTCAGGAGAGTGGCGAAGACATCGACGCCTTGCTGCAATGGTGGCGCGCCCAGCCACTGGACGTCAGCTTCCTGCCGACACCGGTGGCCGAGTACGCTTTCAGTCAGGAAGAGGGTCATCCGACCTTGCGTACCCTGCTGATCGGCGGTGATCGCCTGCGTCAGCTCAATCGTGATCCTGGCTTTGCCGTGATCAACAACTATGGCCCGACCGAAACCACAGTGGTTGCCACTTCCGGGCAAGTGCTGGTGGGCGGCGCCTTGCACATCGGCGGGCCGATTGCCAATACCCGTACTTACGTGCTGGATGCGCGCCTGAAACCGGTGCCGGTGGGTGTGACCGGTGAGCTGTATATCGGCGGCGCGGGTGTTGCCCGTGGCTACCTGAACCGTCCGGACCTGACCGAAGAGCGCTTTGTCGCCGATCCGTTCAGTAACGTTCCCGATGCTCGCATGTACCGCAGTGGTGACCTGGTGCGCTGGAACAGCGACGGCACTCTGGACTATCAGGGCCGCAACGACGATCAGGTGAAGATTCGTGGCATGCGCATCGAGCTGGGCGAGATCGAAGCGGTCCTGGCCAGCCAGCCCGGCGTGAAAGATGCCGTGGTCCTGGTGCGCGATCAGCAACTGCTGGCCTGGTTCACCGAAAACGCTGTTGTAGACCCCGAAGCCTTGCGTCAGGCCCTGCGTGCCCGCCTGCCGGGTTACATGGTGCCGCGCGCCTTCACTTATCTGGAAGCCTTGCCGCTGACCAACAACGGCAAACTCGACCGCCGCGCCTTGCCGGACCCGGATCCTGCATCCTTGCTCGGTCAGGCTTATGAAGCACCGCAAGGCGCTGTGGAAGTCGCCATGGCCGACATCTGGGCTCAGGTGCTGGATGTTGAGCGAGTCGGACGTCATGACAACTTCTTCGAACTGGGCGGTCATTCGCTGCTGGCCATCAACCTGGTGGATCGCCTGCGCAAGGCCGGGCTCAAGGCCGATGTTCATACATTGCTGGCCCAGCCGACCGTAGCAGCCCTGGCTGCTTTCAAAGGCAACGAGTCGCAAACGATTGCGGTGCCGGACAACCGCGTACCGGCAGGCTGCACACAGATCACGCCGCAGATGTTGAGCCTGACCGATCTCGATCAGACGGCCATCGACCGGATTGTCGCCACCGTGCCCGGCGGTGCGGCCAACGTTCAGGAAATCTACCCGCTGGCGCCGTTGCAGGAAGGCATTCTTTACCACCACATCACTGCCGAACAGGGCGACCCGTACCTGCTGCAATGGCGCCTGGCTTTCGACAGCCTGGCTCGTCTGCAAGCCTGGGCCGGTGCGTTGCAGCAAGTCATTGATCGTCACGATATCCTGCGCACTTCCGTGGTCTGGGAAGGACTGGAAAGCCCGCAACAAGTGGTCTGGCGCAAAGCCGAACTGACGGTGCAACCGGTCAGCTTCGATACCCCGGATGCAGGGGCCAGCGTCATCGAACGTTTGCAGCAACAGTTCGACGCCCGCCATCATCGTCTGGAACTGTCCCAGGCACCGCTGATGCGTCTGGTCCATGCCCAGGACCCGGCCAACAATCAGGTCGTGGCGATCTTGTTGTTCCACCACCTGGTGCTGGACAACGCCGCCATGGAAGTGGTCAGCAACGAGATGCAGGCCTTGCTGGCCGGTCAGTTGGCGGATCTGGCGCCACCCGTGCCTTACCGCAACTATGTGGCACAAGTACGCATCGGCAGTGATGACGCACGCCACGAAACCTTTTTCAGCGAGATGCTCGGTGACGTCGACGAGCCGACCCTGCCGTTCGGTCTGCAGGACGTGCGCACCGACGGCAGCGGTATCGAAGAATCCCGTCTGGTACTCGACAACACGCTTTCCCGGCGCCTGCGTGAGCAGGCTCGCCAGCAGGGTGTCAGCGCCGCCAGCCTGATGCACCTGGCCTGGGCACGAGTGTTGAGCGTGCTGGCCAATCGTCGCGATGTGGTATTCGGCACTGTGTTGCTGGGTCGCATGCAGAGCGGCGAGGGTGCCGGACGGGCACTGGGTGTCTTCATTAATACCTTGCCGCTGCGGGTCGATACCGCGACTGGCGCGGGCGAAGCCGTGAAGAACGTGCATTCGCGTCTGTCTACCTTGCTCGCCCATGAACATGCCTCGCTGGTGCTTGCCCAGCGTTGCAGTGGCGTTGCAGCGGGTTCTCCGCTGTTCAGCGCCTTGCTCAACTATCGCCACAGCGCCAATGTGAAGCCGCTTGACGGTGAAGGTGCATGGCAGGGTGTGCGTGTGCTGGGTGGTGATGTGCGCAGCAACTACCCGCTGACCTTGAGCGTCGACGACATGGGCGACAGTTTCGACCTGCACGTGCTGGCGCTGGAGGGTATCGGTGCCGAGCGTGTGGTCGGCTGGATGCATAACACCGTGACGCAACTGGTGGAGTCCCTGGAGCAGGGATCGCTGGCACCGCTCAATGGGGTGTCGATCCTGCAGGCCGAAGAGCGCCGCCAGGTGCTGGTGGACTTCAACGCCAGCGCCCGGAATTTCCCTCAAGGCCAGACCATCCATGCTCTGGTCGAAGCCCAGGCTTTCAACAGGCCGGACGCGCCTGCCGTGGTGCAGGGCGATGAAGTCCTGAGCTACGCCGAACTCAACCGTCGCGCCAACAGCCTGGCCCATCACCTGATCGGTCTGGGCGTGAAGCCGGACGAGCGGGTCGCTCTGTGCCTGCGCCGCAGCCCCGACCGCCTGGTCGGTCTGCTGGCCATTCTCAAGGCCGGTGCCGCCTATGTGCCGGTGGATCCGGCATACCCTGCCGATCGCATCACCTACCTGCTGCAGGACAGCGCGCCGCGAGCGGTACTGGTGGATGCTTCGACCCGGGATCTGGTGGGTGATGTCGTCCAGGTGGATCTGGGCCATGGCGCATGGGATCAGGAATTCCGCAGCAACCCGCAAGTGTCGGGTCTGAGCCATGAAAACCTGGCTTACGTCATCTATACCTCCGGCTCCACCGGCCAACCCAAAGGCGTGATGGTCGAGCACCGCACCCTGAATAACCTGGTTCACTGGCACTGCCAGGCTTTCAACTTGAGCGCCGGCAGCCACACAGCCAGCGTTGCGGGTTTCGGTTTCGACGCCATGGTCTGGGAAATCTGGCCTGCGCTGTGTGTCGGTGCTGTACTGCACCTGCCACCGGCTCATGTGGGCAACGAGCACGTTGATGAACTGCTCGACTGGTGGCTGGAGCAGCCACTTCAGGTCGGCTTCCTGCCGACTCCGGTGGCCGAGCAGGCTTTCCGTCGTCCTCAGCAGCACCAGACCCTGCGCACCCTGCTGATCGGTGGCGACCGCCTGCGTCAGTTCGACCGCGATCCGGGGTTCGCCGTGATCAACAACTATGGCCCGACCGAAACCACAGTGGTCGCCACTTCGGGTCAGGTGCGGGTAGGCGAATCGCTGCACATCGGCGGCCCGATCTCCAATACCAGCATTTATGTCCTGGATGAACAGCTCCAGCCTGTGCCGGTAGGCGTGAGCGGCGAGCTGTATATCGGTGGTTCGGGCGTGGCCCGCGGCTACCTGAACCGACCGGATCTGACTGAAGAACGTTTCATTGCCGACCCGTTCAGCGACGCGGCCCATGCCCGCATGTACCGCAGCGGCGACCTGGTGCGCTGGAATGCCGACGGCACCCTGGATTATCTGGGCCGCAACGACGATCAGGTGAAGATTCGCGGCATGCGTATCGAACTGGGCGAAATCGAAGCGGCCCTTGCCAGCCAGCCCGGCGTGAACGATGCCGTGGTGCTGGTGCGTGGCGAACGCCTGCTGGCCTGGTTCACTGAAACCGTCCCGGTCGAAACCGACGTATTGCGTCAGGCCTTGCAGGCCAGCCTGCCGGGTTACATGGTGCCGATGGCTTTCATCCGCCTGGAAGCCTTGCCGCTGACCAGCCACGGCAAACTCGACCGCCGTGCTCTGCCGGACCCGGACCAGTCCGATCTGGCCGCTCAGGTCTACGAAGCGCCGCAAGGCGAAGTGGAAGTCGCCATTGCCGAGCTTTGGGCTCAGGTGCTGGGACTTGACCGGGTAGGGCGTCACGATAATTTCTTCGAGCTGGGTGGCCATTCGTTGCTGGCGGTCAGTCTGGTGGAGCGCATGCGCAACGCCGGCCTGAGTGCCGATGTGCGTGTCCTGCTGGGCCAGCCGACCGTGGCTGCACTGGCTTCCTCGGTTGGGAATGGTCGCGAAATCACGGTACCGGCCAACCTCGTACCGGCAGGTGCTGCACGCATCACGCCGGATATGCTGAGCCTGTCGCGTCTCGACCAGCCGACCATCGACCGTATCGTCGAAACGGTTCCTGGCGGCGCAGCCAATGTGCAGGAAATCTACCCGCTGGCGCCGTTGCAGGAAGGCATTCTCTATCATTACCTGACCGCCGATCAGGGCGATCCGTACCTGCTGCAATTGCGCATCAGCTTTGACAGCCTGGAGCGTATGCACACGGTTGCCGATGGCCTGCGCAAGGTCATTGCCCGTCACGACAGCCTGCGTACCGCGATTGTCTGGGAAGGGCTGGAGGTTCCACAGCAGGTGGTCTGGCGTCATGCCGAGCTGCCGGTGGAGGAAGTGCCTCTGGCGCAGATCGAAACCCAGGACAGTTCGGCGCGGATCGACCTGAGCCAGGCACCGCTGATCCGTCTGGTCTACAGCCATGATCCGGCCAGCTCGCGTCTGCAGGCTACATTGCTGTTCCATCACATCGTGGTCGATGCCACGGCCCTGCAAGTGATGCGCGAGGAAATACTCGCTCACCTGCGCGGCGAGCCGGAGCCGGAGCAGCTTTCGGTGCCGTACCGCAACTACGTGGCCCAGGCGCGCCTGGGTGTCAGCGAAGCGGAACACGAAGCGTATTTCCGTGGGCAATTGGGCGATATCGACGAGCCGACCCTGCCGTTCGGTCTGCACGATGTTCAGGGCGATGGCAGCTCCATCGAAGAAGCTCAACTGACACTGCCCGATGACCTGACCCTGCACCTGCGCAGTCAGGCCCGGCAGATGGGTGTCAGCGTTGCCAGCCTGTTCCACCTGGCCTGGGGCCGGGTGCTGGCCAGCGCAACCGGCAAGGATCGTGTGGTATTCGGCACGGTATTGCTCGGTCGCCTGCAAGGCGGCGCCGGTGCCGACCGTGGCATGGGGATGTTCATCAATACTCTGCCGCTGCGCATTGATCTGGCGGATATCGGTGTGCGTGAAGGTGCGCGTGACACCCACGCCCGTCTTGCTGCGTTGCTGGGTCATGAGCATGCTTCTCTGGCTCAGGCCCAACGCTGGAGCGGGGTGGCTGCACCATTACCGCTGTTCAGCGCCATTCTCAACTACCGCCACAGCGCCGGTCAGGCTAAACAGGATGCCCAGCGCGAAGCGTGGCGCGGCCTGGAAATCCTGGCCAGCGAGAAAAACACCAACTACCCGTTGAGCCTCAACGTCGACGACCTGGGCGACAGCCTGCGTCTGTCGGTCACGGTCACGCCTGAGGTGGGCGCTCGCCGCATCTGCGGTTATGTGCAGCAGGCATTGACCGGTGTGGTCGAGGCCCTTGAGTCTCAACCTGATCTGCCGCTGCAACACCTGTCGGTGCTGGATGCCGGGGAACGTCAGCGACTGGTGGTGGACTTCAACCGGACCGAGGTCGACTACGACCTGGATCACACCCTGCACGGTCTGTTCGAGGGCAATGTTGCCCACAAGCCACAGGCCATAGCGCTACGTGGCGAAGGCATGCAGCTCAGCTATCAGGCCCTCAACGAACAGGCTAACCGCCTGGCTCATCACCTGATCGGCCTGGGTGTCAAAACCGATGATCGTGTGGCGATTTGTGTCGAACGTGGCGTGTCCATGGTGGTCGGCCTGCTGGCCATCCTCAAGGCCGGTGCCGCCTATGTGCCGCTGGACCCGAGCTACCCTCGGGAACGCATTCACTACATGCTCGAAGACAGCGCGCCTGCCGTGGTGCTGGTCCAGGCGGCGACCAGCAAACTGCTGGACGAAGAGCGCACCTTGCGTGTGGATCTCGACGACAATACCTGGAGCACCCAGAGCATCGACAATCCTCAGATTGTCGGCATGAGCGCGGATCACCTGGCGTATGTGATCTACACCTCCGGCTCAACCGGTACGCCGAAAGGCGTGATGGTCGAGCACCGCAGCGTGGGCAACCTGGTGCACTGGACTTCGCAAGTCATTGCGCTGAAACCCGAGACGGCGCTGCTGCACAAGACGCCCATCAGTTTCGATGCCTCGGTATGGGAACTGTTCTGGCCGCTGTGTGCCGGTGTGCCGCTGGTCCTGGCGCGTCCTGACGGCCATCGCGATCCGGCCTACCTGATGCGGGTGATCCGCGATCAGCAGGCCAGCGTGGTGCAGTTCGTACCGGCCTTGCTCCAGCAGTTCCTGGAGCTGGAAGAAATCAGCCAGTGCACCTCGCTGACGGATATCGTCTGCGGCGGTGGTGAGTTGACCATCGCTCTGGCCGAGCAGGTACGTCAACGCCTGCCGTGGGCGCGTCTGCACAACGTCTATGGTCCGACCGAAACCACGGTGGATTCCAGCGCCTGGACCCTGGAGCCACACCAAGCCGTGCCCGGCAGCGCCTTGCCTATCGGGCGGCCGATCAGCAACACCCGCATGTATGTACTGGACGAGTACGACCAACTGGTTCCACAGGGCGTGATCGGTCAGTTGCACATCGGTGGCTCGGGTGTGACCCGTGGTTACCTGAACCTGCCGCAATTCCAGGCCGAGCGCTTCATCGACAGCCCGTTCGTGGCCGGTGACCGCCTGTACCGCACCGGTGACTTGGTGTCCCAGCGTGCGGACGGCAACCTCGACTTCCTGGGACGTAACGACGATCAGGTCAAACTCTATGGCCTGCGCATCGAGCTGGGTGAAATCCAGGCGTGCCTGACCCGTCATCCGGGCATTCAACAGGTCGTGGTGCTGGCTCGCGACGAGCAACCGGGCGGTCAGCGACTGGTGGCTTACTACACCGGCACGTTGTTGCCAGTGGAAACCCTGCGTGAAGTGCTGAGGGCTCAACTGCCGGATTACATGGTGCCAGCGCTGTATGTACACCTTGATGAGTTCCCGCTGACCCCCAACGGCAAGGTGGACCAGAAGGCTTTGCCTGCGCCGGGTGCAGACGCGGTATTGACCCGTCCCTACGAAGAGCCGGAGGGCGAGACCGAAGTCCTGCTGGCCGAACTCTGGGCCGAACTGCTCGGCGTCGAGCGGGTGGGGCGACATGACAACTTCTTTGAACTGGGCGGTCACTCGCTTCTGGCGGTCAGTCTGACCGCGCGTCTGCGGCAGGAAGGCATTGAAGCCGATGTCCGGGCGCTGTTCGAACAACCTACGCTGGCCGGCTATGCAGCCATCACAGAGAGCATGGAGATTATCCTGTGAGCATCAACGAACTCCTGGCGACACTGAAGGCCAATGACATCAATCTGTCGGTCAAGGATGGACAACTGGTAGTGCAGGGCAATCGCCGTGCGCTGACCGACAAGGGCCTGGTGGAGCACCTGCGCGAGCACAAGCCGGCATTGATCGAACTGATCGAACAGGGCGAGTATCTGGCAACAAAACGCGGTGCTCCAGCCTTGCCGGAAAACGGCATTCCAGCCGGTTGCACACGCATCACACCTGAAATGCTGACCCTGGTGTCACTGGATCAGGACGCTATCGACAGTCTGGTCGCGCATGTCCCCGGCGGCGCGGCCAATGTGCAGGACATCTACCCGCTGGCACCCTTGCAGCAGGGCATTCTTTACCACCACGTCACGGCCAGCCACGGCGACCCCTATGTGATGCACGTGGAATTCGCCTTTGCCGACCGCGCTCGTCTGGACGCATTCGCTCTGGCGCTGCAAACAGTGATCGAACGGCACGACATCCTTCGTACGTCGGTCCATTGGGACGGGCTGGAAACCCCGGTCCAGGTTGTCTGGCGCAGTGCCCAACTCAAGGTCGGTGCCTTGTCGGCGCAAGCCCAGGCCATCATGGATCTTGGCCAGGCGCCGTTGATTCGTCTGGTCTACGACGAAGCCGACCACGCTCAGGGCGTGAAGGCCGCCTTGCAGTTCCACCATATCGCCATGGACCACAGCGCCCTGGAAGTGGTGCGCCATGAAATCCAGGCCTGCCTCAGTGGCCAGGCCGGTCTGCTGGGTACGCCGGTTCCGTTTCGCAACTACGTGGGTCAGGCCCTGTTGGGTGTCAGCGAGAAAGAACATGAAACGTTCTTCCGCGAGATGCTGGGCGACCTCGATGAGCCGACCCTGGCCTACGACCTGCAGGACCTCAGCGGTGACGGTGGCGACATTACCGAATACACCCTGTCTCTGGACCTGGAGCTCTGCCGCCGCCTGCGCAATCAGGCGCGGACTCTCGGCATCAGCGTCGCCAGCCTGTTCCACCTGGGCTGGGCGCGGGTGCTGTCAGGCCTGACCGGCCGCCAGCGAGTGGTATTCGGCACTGTACTGATGGGCCGTCTGCTGGGAGCCGAGGCGACCGAACGTGCCTTGGGTATCTTCATTAATACCTTGCCGATCCGCATCAATCTGGATGCGCAGGACGTGCGCACCGCAGTCAAGGCCACCCATCAGCGCCTGACCACTCTGATGCGCCACGAACATGCGCCGCTGGCTCTGGCCCAGCGTTGCAGCGGTGTGGCCGCGCCGACGCCACTGTTCAACGCCTTGCTCAACTACCGCCACAGCTCTGCCCAGACCACAGGTGAAACCTGGCAGGGCATCGAAGTGCTGCACGCCGAAGAACGCAGTAACTACCCGCTGGTGGTGAGCGTCGACGATCTGGGCGAAGCCTTCAGCTTCACCGCACAAACCACAGACGGCATCGACCCGCAGCGCACCTGTGCCTATTTTGAACGAGCCATGGAGCATTTGCTGGAGGCCCTGGAACAGGCCCCGCAAATGCTCGTCGAGCGGGTTGAAATCCTGCCTGCCGATGAGCGCAAGCGGCTGCTGGAAAATTTCAATGCCTACCATCTCGATCAGGAAACCGTGCTGACCATCCATCAGCGCATCGAGCGTCAGGCCCTCGACCAGCCAGACGCCATCGCCTCGCAAGTGGGCGATCAGCACCTGAGCTACAGCGAACTGAACAGCAAGGCCAATGCCTTGGCCCATCACCTGATCAGCCTGGGCGTGCGTCCGGATGATCGCGTGGCCGTGGTGGCTCGTCGCGGGCTGGAAACACTGGTCGGCCTGTTGGCCGTGCTCAAGGCGGGCGCGGGTTATGTGCCGGTGGACCCGGCGCATCCGGATGAGCGCATTGCTTATCTGCTGAGCGATAGCGCACCGGTGGCCGTCTTGACCCAACACACGCTGCTGGCCGGTCTGCCGCCCTTGTCGGTGCCGGTGATTGCTCTGGATCGCCCAGACTGGGCCGATCATCAGGACAATCCACTGGTACAAGGCCTGAGCGCCGCCAATCTGGCCTACGTGATCTACACCTCAGGTTCCACTGGCCAGCCAAAAGGCGTGATGGTCGAGCACCGCACCCTGAGCAATCTGGTGCACTGGCATTGCGAAGCCTTTGATCTGCACGCCGGCAGCCACACCGCCAGCGTCGCCGGTTTCGGTTTTGACGCCATGGCCTGGGAAGTCTGGCCAGCCTTGTGCGCCGGTGCGACCTTGCATGTGCCGCCTGCGGATGTCAGCAACGAGCAGCTGGATTCGCTGCTGGACTGGTGGCTGGCTCAGCCGCTGCAAGTGTCCTTCCTGTCGACACCAGTGGCCGAATACGCTTTCAGCCGCGATTTGCGTCACCCGACGCTGCGCACCCTGTTGATCGGTGGCGACCGTCTGCGTCAGTTCCACCGTGATCCGGGCTTCGCCGTGATCAACAACTACGGCCCGACTGAAGCCACCGTTGTTGCCACTTCAGGTCAACTGCTGCCCGATGGCAGCCTGGATATCGGCAAGCCGATTGCCAACACCCAGGTTTACCTGCTGGACGAGCATCAGCAACTGGTGCCGTTTGGCGTAGCCGGTGAGCTGTATGTGGCGGGCGATGGCGTGGCCCGTGGCTACCTGAACCGCCCGGAAATGACCGCCGAGCGTTTCCTCGACGATCCATTCAGCAAACTGCCGGGCGCACGGATGTACCGCACCGGCGACCTGGCACGCTGGAATGCTGATGGCACGCTGGAATACCTGGGTCGTAACGACGATCAGGTGAAGATTCGTGGTGTGCGTATCGAACTAGGGGAAATCGAAAGCCAGTTGGGTCAGTTGCCGGGTATCGAAGAAGCGCTGGTACTGGCGCGTGAAGATGAGCCAGGCCAGCCGCGACTGGTGGGTTATTTCACCGAACGGGCCGACAGCACGCCGTTGGTGGTGAATGATTTGCGCGCTGCCTTGCTGGAGCAGTTGCCAGCCTACATGGTGCCCAGTGCGCTGGTGCGTCTGGATGCCTGGCCGCTGACCGCCAACGGCAAGGTCGACCGTCGTGCCTTGCCGGTGCCGGATCGTGATGCGCTGTTCACTGGCGAATACCAGGCGCCGGAAGGCGAGCTGGAAATCGCGCTGGCGCAGATCTGGAGCGAGTTGCTGCAAGTCGAGCGAGTAGGGCGTCACGACCGTTTCTTCGAGTTGGGCGGCCACTCCCTGCTGGCAATGCGCATGGTTTCCCAGGTGCGTCATCGCCTGTCGCTGGAATTGTCCCTGGGCGACCTGTTCGCCGACAGCGCTCTGGCTGCCGTGGCGCAATGCCTGGGCAATGCTGGCAAGAATGAGCTGCCACCCATAGAAGTGCTGCCGCGCAGCGGGGCGGTTCCGCTGTCTTTCGCCCAGCAGCGCATCTGGTTTCTGGCGCAGATGGAAGACGCCAACAGTGCCTACAACATTCCATTGGGCCTGCAACTGACTGGCCAACTGGACACCCGAGCATTGAGACGCGCACTGGAACGCATTGTTGCGCGTCACGACAGCCTGCGCAGCCGCTTCACTCAGGAAGACGGTGAAGCCTCGGTACAGGCCGCACCCGAAAACGTGGTTCCGGAGCTGACCTGGCAGGACTTGCGCGATCAGGACGAGCAGGCCTTGCAGGCCGTGGTCAAGGAAGAAGCGGAGCAGGCGTTCGACCTGAACCATCAATTGCCGATTCGTGGTCGTCTGCTGTGCCTGGCCGAAGATCGTCATGTGCTGTTGCTCACCGTGCATCACATTGTTGCCGACGGCTGGTCTCTGG
Source organism: Pseudomonas lijiangensis (assembly GCF_018968705.1). Classification (NCBI taxonomy): domain Bacteria; kingdom Pseudomonadati; phylum Pseudomonadota; class Gammaproteobacteria; order Pseudomonadales; family Pseudomonadaceae; genus Pseudomonas; species Pseudomonas lijiangensis. The sequence continues at coordinate 3,027,675 of NZ_CP076668.1, read as the reverse complement.
GTGTTCTGACCCGCGAACTCACCGCGCTGTACAAGGCATTCAGTCAGGGCCTCGATGATCCGCTGCCGCCATTGGCCCTGCAATACGCCGACTACGCCGTATGGCAGCGCAACTGGCTGGACAGCGAAAGGCTGAGCAGTCAGGGCGACTACTGGTATCAGGCGCTTTCCGGCGCACCAGTCTTGCTGACCCTGCCTACCGACCGGCCGCGTCCGGCACGTCAGGACTACACCGGCGTCAGCCTGCCGGTGCGCTTCGATGCGCGCCTGAGCACTGAGATCAAAGCTTTCTGCCAGCGCCATGCCGTGACGCCGTTCATGCTGTTCATGGGGGCCTGGTCCGTGTTGCTGGCGCGTCTGTCCGGTCAGGACGAAGTGGTCGTTGGTACGCCGGTGGCCAACCGTCGCCGTGCCGAAGTCGAAGGGCTGATCGGCCTGTTCGTCAACACCCTGGCTGTGCGTATCGACACCTCGGGCGAGCCGGATGTCACCGAACTGCTGTCACGCATCAAGACTCGTGTGCTGGAAGCCCAGGAACATCAGGACCTGCCATTCGAGCAGGTTGTAGAACGCTTGCGTCCACCACGCAGCCTGGCCCACAGCCCGCTGTTCCAGACTTCTCTGGCCTGGGACGGTAGTCAGGGTCTGGAACTGCACCTGGGTGACTTGCGTCTGGAACCGCTGGGCGATCAACCGACTTTCGCCAAGTTCGACCTGACCCTGAGCATGGGCGAAACCGAAGAAGGTTTTGCCGGTGCCCTGGATTACGCAACGGCATTGTTCGATGCCGCTACCGCCGAGCGTTATGTGTCTTACCTGGAGCCTTTGCTGTGGAGCATGGTCGGCAGCGATCATGCCGTTCCGGCACAGGCCGAACTGCTCAAACCCCAGGAACGTCAGCGTTTGCTGGTGGATTTCAATGCCAGCGAGCAGAACTTTGTACTCGACCAGCCTGTGCAGGTGCTGTTCGAGGCTCAGGTGGCGAATACGCCGGATGCCATCGCCCTGCAAAGCGAAGGCGTTCAACTGAGCTATCGCCAGCTCAACGAGGCCGCCAACCGTCTGGCCCATCACCTGATCGGTCAAGGCGTACAGGCTGACAGCCGAGTGGCGGTGTGCCTGGAACGTGGCCCGAACCTGCTTGTCGGTCTGTTGGCGGTGCTCAAGGCCGGTGGTGCCTACGTGCCGCTTGATCCGGGTTACCCGACCGAGCGTCTGGCCTACATGCAGGCGGACAGCGGAGCCCTGACCCTGCTGGTCGATGCCAAAACCCAAGAGCGTTTTGCCGATAACACGCTGCAACTGGTGAATCTGGATGCCAGCACCTGGGCGGCGCAATCTTCCGAGAACCCAGTGGTGCCAGGCCTGAGCGCCGACCATCTGGCTTACGTGATCTACACCTCTGGTTCCACTGGCACGCCGAAAGGCGTGATGGTCGAGCATCGTGGCCTGTGCAACCTGGTGCAATGGAGTTCGCAGTTGATTCTGCCAACGCCTGAAGGCGCCTTGCTGCACAAGACGCCGGTCAGTTTCGATGCGTCGGTATGGGAACTGTTCTGGCCACTGTGCGCGGGTCTGCGACTGGTGCTGGCGCGCCCGGACGGGCATCGCGACCCGGCTTATCTGGCGCAGTTGATCATCGAGCGACAGGTCAGCGTGGTGCAATTCGTACCGGCTTTGCTGCAACAGTTCCTGGAGCTGGAAGAAAGCAGCCAGTGCGACTCCCTGACCGATATCGTCTGCGGCGGCGGCGAACTGACCGAGGCGCTGGCCCGTCAGGTGCGTCAGCGCTTGCCAGGCGCACGTCTGCATAACGTCTATGGTCCGACCGAAACTACGGTGGATTGCAGCGTCTGGACCCTGGAGCCTCAGGACTCCGTGCCAGACAGCGCATTGCCTATCGGCCGCCCCATCAGCAATACCCGCCTGTATGTACTGGATGCCTACGATCAGCCCGTGCCCCAAGGCGTGGTGGGCCAGTTGCACATCGGCGGTGCCGGTGTCGCCCGCGGCTACCTGAACCTGCCGCACATGCAGGCCGAGCGCTTTATCGACAGCCCGTTCGTGGCAGGCGACCGCCTGTACCGCAGCGGCGACCTGGTGCGTCAGCGTGCCGATGGCACTCTGGAGTTCCTGGGTCGTAATGACTTCCAGGTCAAGTTGCATGGCCTGCGAATCGAGCTGGGCGAGATCGAAGCACGCCTGGCCACTCATCCGGCCATTCGTGAAGCGGCAGTCCTGCTGCATAACGAGCGTCTGGTGGCCTGGTTCAGTTGCCATGAAGGCCAGGAAACTCCGGGCATCGAAGCCTTGCGTGAATATGTGCTGGCCGGGTTGCCGGACTATATGGTGCCTTCTGCCTATGTCGCGCTGCCAACCTTGCCCCTGAGCCCCAACGGCAAGCTCGACCGCGCAGCCTTGCCGGAGCCGGGCGCGCAAGCGGTGCTGAGCCGCAACTACGAAGCCCCTCAAGGCGAGACAGAAACCCAGCTGGCTTCACTCTGGGCCGAGCTGCTGCACGTGGAAACCGTCGGTCGTCAGGACAACTTCTTCGAGCTGGGCGGGCATTCGTTGCTGGCCGTGACCCTGATCGCCCGCATGCGCCGCTTGGGCATGACCGCCGATATCCGCGTGCTGTTCGTCCAGCCGACCCTGGCTGCACTGGCCAACTCCGCCGACAGCAGCATCGGCAGCGAACTGCAGGTTCCGGCCAACCGGATCGGTGCTGATTGCCAACACATCACCCCGGATCTGCTGCCACTGGTAGCGCTGGAACAGAGCGCCATCGACCGTATCGTCGCCAGCGTTCCCGGTGGTGCAGCCAACGTGCAGGACATTTACCCGCTGGGGCCTTTGCAGGCGGGTATTCTTTACCATCACCTGGCAGCGGGCGATAACGATCCGTACTTGCTGCAACCGCAGTTCGCCTTTGCGGATGAATCTCGCCTCGAAGCGTTCAGCAATGCATTGCAACGGGTTATCGAGCGCAACGACATCCTGCGCACGGCTTTGCTCTGGGAAGGATTGCAGGCTCCTGTGCAAGTGGTCTGGCGTCAGGCTCGTCTGAAAGTCGACGAGATCCCGCTGCAAGACCTGGCCAGTGCGCCACGCATGGACCTGACCCAGGCTCCGTTGCTGCATCTGGTGCATGCCCGTGATCCGGCCACCCAGCGGATTTCCGCTGTGCTGCGCTTCCATCACGTGGTCATGGACCATGTGGCCCTTGAAGTGCTGGGCCACGAGTTGCAGGCCATGCTCCTCAATGAAGAAGCACAGTTGGCGGCACCGGTGCCGTATCGCAACTATGTTGCTCAGGTCCTGCAAGGTCCGGGCGATGAAGCCCATGAAACCTTCTTCCGCGAGCAACTGGGCGATATCGATGAGCCGACCCTGCCTTACGGCCTGCCTGTGGCGGCTGGCGAGGGTGAGCTGAGCGAAGCGCGACTGCCGCTGGATGTCGCCTTGTGCGGCAAGGTCCGCGAGCAGGCCCGGCAACTGGGTGTCAGCGCTGCAAGCCTGATGCACCTGGCCTGGGCTCAGGTGCTGGGCCAGTTGTCCGGCCGCGACAGCGTGGTGTTCGGCACGGTATTGCTCGGACGTCTGCAAGGTGGTGAAGGTGTGGAGCGTGCCCTGGGCGTGTTCATCAACACCTTGCCGCTGCGCATCGATCTGGGCGACCAGCCGGTAAGTGACGCGGTACTCGACACCCATCGCCGCCTGACCGGCCTGCTTGCCCACGAGCATGCCCAACTGGCCCTTGCCCAGCGTTGCAGTGCCTTGCCGGCTGGCGCGCCGTTGTTCAGCACGCTGCTCAATTACCGCCACAGCGCGGCACCTCAGGCCAGGGACGAAGCCGCCAGCACCGCCTGGAAAGGCATCGACGTGCTGAATGCCGAAGAGCGCAGCAATTATCCGTTGACCCTGAGCATCGACGATCTGGGCGAAACCTTCAGCCTGACCGCTCAGGCGGCACAAGGCATCGATGCCCAGCGAGTCTGCGGTTATCTGCAGGAAGCCGTGGCCAATCTGGTCGAGGCGCTGGAGCAGCAGCCTGAAAACGGCCTGCAGCAGTTGTCGGTGCTGCCAGCGGCAGAGCGTCAGCGCTTGCTGGTGGGCTTCAATATCACCCGTCGCGATTACCCTCGCGAGTTGCCGGTGCATCGCCTGTTCGAGCAGCGCGCAGCCGCGCATCCTCAGGCCGTGGCAGCCGTGCATGGCAGCCGCTCGCTGAGTTACGGCGAACTGAACGAGCGCGCCAACCGCCTGGCTCATTATCTGATCGGCCAGGGCGTCAAACCCAATGATCACGTGGCGATCCTGCTGCCGCGTTCCATTGACATGCTGGTCGGCCAACTGGCCATCGGCAAGTGCGCGGCGACCTATGTGCCGCTGGACATCAATGCACCCGCCGAGCGTCAGGTCTACATGATCGAAGACTGCAAGGCTGTGTTCGTGCTGGCTCAGCGTGCCGCGTCGATTGACTCTGCCACCCCGCGCATCGACCTGGACCAGCTGGTTCTGGACGATCAGCCGGCCCATGATCCGGCTCTGGTGCAGAACTCCAACAGTGTCGCGTATGTCATGTACACCTCCGGTTCCACCGGCGCACCGAAAGGCGTGTGCGTGCTGCATCGCGGCATTGCCCGTCTGGTGCTGAACAATGGCTTCGCCGACTTCAACGAACAGGACCGTGTGGCCTTCGCCTCCAACCCTGCGTTCGATGCCAGCACCATGGAAGTCTGGGGTGCCTTGCTCAACGGCGGGCAACTGCTGATCATCGACCACCAGACCCTGATCGACCCGGCGCGTCTCAGCGATGCCTTGCGCACTGTCAGCGTGCTGTTCCTCACCACCGCGCTGTTCAACCAGTACGTGCAACTGATCCCCGAGGCACTCAAGGGCCTGCGCTACCTGATGTCCGGCGGCGAACGTGCCGATCCGGCCAGTTTCCGCGCCATGCTGGAACATGCGCCGGGGCCACGTCTGGTAAACGGCTATGGTCCGACCGAAACCACCACCTTTGCCACCACCAACGAAGTGCGGGAAGTGGCCGAAGGTGCCGAGTCGGTTTCCATTGGCCGTCCGATCGGCAATACCAGCATCTATGTGCTGGATGCTCATCAGCGTCTGGTGCCGCAGGGTGTTATCGGCGAGCTGTACATTGGCGGCGACGGCGTGGCGCAGGGTTACCTGAACCGTCCGGACCTGACTGCCGAGAAATTCCTCACCGACCCGTTCAGCGATGAGCCGGGTGCCACGATGTACCGTACCGGCGACCTGGGTCGCTGGCTGGAAGATGGCCAGCTGGAATGCCTGGGCCGTAACGACGATCAGGTCAAGATCCGTGGCTTCCGTATCGAGCTGGGCGAAATCGTCAGCCGTCTCCACGAACTGCCCAGTGTCCGTGACGCCGTGGTACTGGCCCGTGAAGACGAGCCGGGACGTGTGCGTCTGGTTGCCTACTTCACCCAGCATCAGGACGTCGAAGCCCTCACGTCCGAGCAGATGCGTGCGGCCTTGCAGGCCAACCTGCCGGAATACATGGTTCCCGCCGCGTTCGTCGAGCTGGAAACCCTGCCGTTGACCGCCAACGGCAAGCTCGATAGCCGTGCGCTGCCCAAGCCGGATCGTTCGGCGCTGTTCGGCCAGACCTACGAAGCGCCGCAAGGCGAGATCGAAATCGCTCTGGCACAGATCTGGGCCGACGTGCTGCAGGTTGAGCAAGTGGGTCGCCACGATCACTTCTTCGATCTCGGCGGGCATTCCCTGTTGGCCATGCGCATGGTTTCCCAGGTTCGTCAGCAATTGGGTGTCGAGTTGCCATTGGGTGAACTCTTTGCCCTGGGCGAGCTGGCTGCAGTGGCAGCGGCTGTGTCCGGCATCGGGCGTAGCGAGCAAATGCAGATTCTGCCGGCGGCTCGTGACCAGTCGCTGCCGTTGTCCTTCGCCCAGCAGCGCCTGTGGTTCCTGGCGCAGATGGAAGGTGGCAACGAGGCGTACAACATCCCTATGGCCCTGAGCCTGCAAGGCGCTCTCGATGTGCCTGCGCTGTCCCGTGCCCTGGCTCGTGTCATCGAGCGTCACGAAACCCTGCGCAGCCGCTTTGTCGCTCTGGAGGACGGTGCAGAAGTGCTGTTTGCGCCGGTATCCGATGAAGTTGTGCTGCCGGTTGAAGACCTGCGCCATACCCCTGAAGCTCTGGCTGAGCGGGTTCGCACAGAAGCTGCGGCACCTTTCGACCTGACCCGTGGCCCGGTGATCCGTGGTCGCCTGTTGCAGGTGGCCGACGATAATCACGTGTTGTTGCTGACCGTGCACCATATCGTCGCCGATGGCTGGTCCATGGGCGTGCTGACCCGTGAACTGCTGGCCTTGTACCCGGCCTTGCGTGTGGGTGAGGCTGATCCTTTGCCGCCACTGGCGATCCAGTACGCCGACTATGCCGTCTGGCAGCGTCAATGGCTGACGGGCGAGCGTCTGCAACAGCAGTCCACCTACTGGCGTGAAGCACTGGGCGGCGCACCGACGCTGTTGATGTTGCCAACTGACCGTCCACGTCCGGCGCAACAGGATTTCACGGGCGGTAGCCTTGCGGTGCATCTGGATGCAAACCTGAGCAGCGGCCTGCGGAATCTGGCTCAACGTCAGGGCGTAACGTTGTACATGACGCTGATGACAGCCTGGGCGACGCTGCTGGCGCGCCTGTCCGGACAGAACGATGTGGTGATCGGCAGCCCGATGGCAGGCCGTGGTCGCACCGAGCTGGAGGGGCTGGTCGGCTTGTTCGTCAACACCCTGGCCGTGCGTATCGACACCTCGGGCGCACCGACCGGCAAAGCCTTGCTGGCACAGGTCAAGAAACGTGTTCTGGAAGCTCAGGATCACCAGGACCTGCCATTCGAGCAGGTGGTGGAAATCGTGCGTCCGGAGCGCAGCCTGGCTCACGCGCCACTGTTCCAGACCACCTTGAACTGGCTCGCGGGCGAAGGTTCGGTTCCGGCAATGGACGGGCTGATCGTCTCGCCGGTCGAGCAGGCCAGCCAGGTGTCCAAGTTCGACCTGTCGCTGAACCTGGGCGAGCAGGGCGAAACACTGGTCGGCACGCTGGACTACGCGCTGGCGTTGTTCGACGAAGCCACTGTGGGTCGTTACGTTCATTACTTCGAGCAACTGCTGCAAGCGCTGGTGGCCAACGAGCAGACCGTGCTGGATCAGGTCGCGCTGGTGGGCGAGCAAGAGCGTCAGTATCTGCTGGAAGCACTCAACGCTACAGACCTGGAAGTCCCGCAAGGTCAGACCATCCATGGTTTGATCGAAGCCCAGGCTGTTCAGCAACCCGATGCCATCGCCTCGCAAGTGGGCGATCAGCACCTGAGCTACAGCGAACTGAACAGCAAGGCCAATGCCTTGGCCCATCACCTGATCAGCCTGGGCGTGCGCCCGGATGACCGCGTGGCCGTGGTGGCCCGTCGCGGGCTGGAAACACTGGTCGGCCTGTTGGCCGTGCTCAAGGCGGGCGCGGGTTATGTGCCGGTGGACCCGGCGCATCCGGATGAGCGTATCGCTTATCTGCTAAGCGATAGCGCACCGGTGGCCGTCTTGACTCAGCACACACTGCTGGCCGGTCTGCCGCCCTTGTCGGTGCCGGTGATTGCTCTGGATCGCCCGGACTGGGTCGATCAGCAAAGCAATCCTCTGGTGCCAGGCCTGACGGACGCCAATCTGGCCTACGTGATCTACACCTCCGGCTCGACCGGCCAGCCAAAAGGCGTGATGGTCGAACACCGCACCTTGAGCAATCTGGTGCACTGGCATTGCGAAGCCTTTGATCTGCAAGCTGGCAGCCATACTGCCAGCGTTGCCGGTTTTGGTTTCGACGCCATGGCCTGGGAAGTCTGGCCAGCCCTGTGCGCCGGTGCGACCTTGCATGTGCCGCCTGCGGATGTGAGCAACGAGCAACTGGATTCGCTGCTGGACTGGTGGCTGGCTCAGCCGCTGCAAGTGTCCTTCCTGTCGACACCAGTGGCCGAATACGCTTTCAGCCGCGATTTGCGTCACCCGACGCTGCGCACCTTGCTGATCGGTGGCGACCGCTTGCGTCAGTTCCACCGTGATCCGGGCTTTGCCGTGATCAATAACTACGGCCCGACCGAAGCCACGGTTGTGGCCACTTCAGGTCAGCTGCTGCCCGATGGCAGTCTGGATATCGGCAAGCCGATTGCCAACACCCAAGTTTACCTGCTGGACGAGCATCAGCAACTGGTGCCGTTTGGCGTAGCCGGTGAACTGTATGTGACGGGCGATGGCGTGGCCCGTGGCTACCTGAACCGTCCGGAAATGACCGCCGAGCGCTTCCTCGACGATCCATTCAGCAATCAGCCGGGTGCGCGGATGTACCGCACCGGCGACCTGGCGCGCTGGAATGCCGATGGCACGCTGGAATACCTGGGTCGTAACGACGATCAGGTGAAGATCCGTGGCGTGCGTATCGAACTGGGCGAGATCGAAAGCCAGTTGGGTCAGTTGTCGGGTATCGAAGAAGCGCTGGTGCTGGCGCGTGAAGATGAGCCAGGCCAGCCGAGACTGGTGGCCTATTTCATCCAGCAGGCCAATACGGCGCCGACGTCTGTTACCGAGTTGCGTGCCGAGCTGTTGACGGTCTTGCCGGGCTATATGGTGCCCAGCGCCTTTGTGCGTCTGGATGCCTGGCCGCTGACCGCCAATGGCAAGGTCGACCGCCGTGCCTTGCCTGCTCCGGATCGCGATGCATTGCCGGGTCGCGACTACGAGGCGCCGCAAGGTCAACTGGAAACCGATCTGGCCGAAATCTGGAGCGAGTTGCTGCAGGTTGACCGGGTAGGGCGTCACGACAACTTCTTTGAGCTGGGCGGTCATTCGTTGCTGGCGGTTACCCTGGTGGCGCGCATTCGTCGTCTCGGCCTGGAAGCCGATATCCGCGTGCTGTTCGCCCAGCCAACCCTGGCCGCCCTGGCCAGCGGCATCGGCAGCAGCCATGGCGTGCAAGTGCCGGCCAACCTGATCACTGCGGATTGCTCGCGCATCACGCCGGATCTGTTGCCGCTGGTGACGCTGGATCAGCCTGCCATCGACCGTATCGTCGCCAGCATTCCTGGCGGTGCTGCGAACGTGCAGGACATTTACCCGCTGGGGCCGTTGCAGGCCGGTATTTTCTACCATTACCTGACGTCGGTTGAGGACGATCCTTACCGCTTGCAGGCGCGCTTTGCCTTTGCCAATCGCGAACGTCTGGACGCGTTCTGCTCGGCCTTGCAGCGTGTCATCGCCCGTAACGATGTGTTGCGCACTTCGCTGAGCTGGGAAGGTCTGGAAACGCCGGTGCAGGTGGTCTGGCGCAATGCCGAACTGCCGGTGGTGGAAGTGCCGCTGGCCGCCTTGAGCGACGCCGAGCCGCTGAATCTGGACGCGGCACCGCTGTTGCGTCTGGTACATGCCGATGATCCGGACAACCAGCGCATCGTCGCCGTGCTGCTGTTCCATCACCTGATCATGGACCACATGGCGCTGGAGCTGCTGAGCCACGAGTTGCAAGCCGTATTGCTGGGCCTTGAGGCGCAATTGCCTGAGCCGGTGCCGTATCGCAACTACATCGCTCAGGCTCTGCTGGGGCCTGGCGATGAAGCCCATGAAGCGTTCTTCCGCGAACAACTGGGGGATCTGGACGAACCGACCTTGCCGTATGGTCAGGCAACTTTGCCGGGCGCGGATGTGCCAGGCGAAGCCCGGCAGCGTCTGGATGCGGCCTTGTCCCGTCGGGTCCGCGATCAGTCCCGCCAGTTGGGCGTCAGTGCCGCAAGCCTGATGCATCTGGCCTGGGCTCAAGTGCTGGGCCACTTGTCCGGTCGTGAAAAAGTGGTGTTCGGCACCGTGTTGCTCGGACGCTTGCAGGGCGGTGAAGGGGTTGAGCGCACCCTGGGTGTGTTCATCAACACCTTGCCGCTGCGTATCGACCTGGGTAACCAGCCGGTGCGCGACGTGGTTCTGCAAACCCATCGCCGCCTGACCGGGCTGTTTGCCCACGAGCATGCGCCGCTGGCACTGGCCCAGCGTTGCAGCGCCTTGCCAGCGGGTGCGCCGTTGTTCAGCGCACTGTTCAACTATCGCCATAGCGCTGCCCCGCAAGCTGCTGACGAAGCAGCCAGCACGGCCTGGCAGGGTATCGAGCTGTTGCAGGCCGATGAGCGCAGTAACTATCCGCTGACCCTGAGCGTCGACGATCTGGGCGAGGACTTCGAGCTGAGCGCGCTGACCTCGGCAGGTATCGATGCGCGGCGTATCTGCGCGTATCTGATCAACGCTGTGGAAGGTTTGATGGCGGCGCTGGAGCAGTCTCCGCAGACGCCGGTCGAGGCGCTGGGCATCCTGCCAGTGGCCGAGCGGATCGAACTGCTTGAAGGCTTCAACGATCATCTGGCCGCGCATGAAACGGCACTGACCGTTCACCAGCGCATCGAGCAGCAGGCTGTCTTGCAACCCGATGCCGTTGCCGCGCAAGTGGGCGTGCATCACTTGAGCTACAGCGAGTTGAATCGCCGTGCCAATGCCCTGGCCCATCACCTGATCGGCCAAGGCGTGCGCCCGGATGATCGGGTGGCGGTGGTTGCCCGTCGCGGGCTGGAAACCCTGGTCGGCCTGCTGGCTGTGCTCAAGGCAGGCGCGGGTTATGTGCCGGTGGACCCGGGGCATCCGGACGAGCGCATCAGCTACCTGCTGGAAAACAGCGAGCCGGTGGTGGTGTTGACTCAGCTCGACCTGCTGGCGCGTCTGCCGGAACTGCCGGTACCGGTGATTGCTCTGGATCGCCCGGACTGGGCCGCCAACCCCGAGAACCCGCTGGTTCCGGGCTTGACCTCGGGCAATCTGGCCTATGTGATCTACACCTCGGGCTCTACCGGCCTGCCGAAGGGCGTGATGGTCGAACACCACACCCTGAACAATCTGGTGGACTGGCATTGCCAGGCCTTCGACTTGAAAGCTGGCAGCCATACCGCCAGCGTGGCGGGTTTTGGCTTCGATGCCACGGCCTGGGAAATCTGGCCAGCCCTGTGTGCCGGTGCCGTGCTGCATATTCCGCCAGCCGAGGTGGAAAACGAACAGCTCGATTCACTGCTGGACTGGTGGCTGGCTCAGCCGCTGCAAGTGTCCTTCCTGCCGACGCCGGTGGCCGAGTACGCTTTCAGCCGCGAGCTGCGTCATCCGACCCTGCGCACCTTGCTGATCGGTGGCGACCGCCTGCGCAACTTCAACCGTGATCCGGGCTTTGCCGTAGTGAACAACTACGGCCCGACCGAAGCCACAGTCGTGGCCAGCTCCGGCACCATGGAAGTGGGCGGCGTGCTGCATATCGGCAAGCCGGTGAGCAATGCCCGTCTTTATGTACTGAACGAGCGTCAGCAGCCGGTGCCGCTGGGCGTGCCGGGCGAGTTGTACATCGGCGGTGCCGGTGTTGCCCGTGGCTATCTGAACCGACCGGACCTCACCGCCGAGCGCTTCCTCGACGATCCGTTCACTGCGCAGCCGCAAGCACGGATGTATCGCACCGGCGACCTGGTGCGCTGGCTGGCCGACGGAACCCTGGAATACCTGGGCCGTAACGACGATCAGGTGAAGATCCGTGGCGTGCGTATCGAACTGGGCGAAATCGAGCAGCAACTGGCGCTGTGCCCAGGCATCGGCGAAGTGGTGGTCACGACTCAGCGTCTGGAGCAGGGGACGTTGCGTCTGGTGGCGTACTTCACCCGTCTGGACCCCGAGCTCGACGGCAGCACCTTGCGCACCCATCTGTTGGGCCGCTTGCCGGAATACATGGTGCCAGCCGCTTATGTCGGCCTCGATGCACTGCCGCTGACCCAGAACGGCAAGGTCGACCGCCGTGCCCTGCCGGTGCCGAGCCTGGATGCCATGGCGACCGCCACCTATCAGGCACCTGAAACACCGCTGGAAGAGCGTCTGGCCGAGTTGTGGGCCGAGGTGCTGGAAGTCGAGCGAGTAGGGCGTCACGACAGCTTCTTTGAGCTGGGCGGTCATTCCCTGTCGGCGATCCGTCTGGTCAGTCTGATCCAGAAGTCCGGTGTGCCGCTGACGCTGGCCGAGCTGTTCCAGCATTCCAGCATCGCTGCGCTGGCCGGTCTGCTCGACCAGCGTCCGGCCGGGCCTACAGAAGCCGAAGAGGTCATTACCGTGCGGGCGGACGGCAAACAGCCTCCGTTGTTCCTGGTCCATGACTTCACCGGACTGGATGCTTACTTCCCGGTGCTGGGCCGTCATCTGCAAGGCGACTTCCCGATCTACGGATTGCCGGGCATCGGTCTGGGGCAACCGCAACTGCGCACCATGGAATGCCTGGCTGCGCGTCTGGTAGGGCTGATTCGCGATGTGCAGCCACATGGCCCGTATCGTCTGGCTGGCTGGTCGTTCGGCGGGGTGCTGGCCTATGAGGTTGCCACGCAACTGCTGGGCATGGACGAGAAGGTCGACTTCCTCGGCCTGCTCGATACCTATGTGCCGCGACTGACCGATCAGGGCAAGGCGCGCTGGCAAGGGCCGAACCTGCTGGAGCGGCAACTGCTGTCTCATTGCACCGCGCACTGGAAGGCTCAGGGCGAAGCGGGTGTTGCGCCACTGGCGCGTCTGGCTTCGATTCTGGAGCAACCGGCCATGCCGGGCTTCGAGGCGCTGCTGTTGCTGTGTCGCGACGAACACCTGCTGCATCCGGAACTGGCTCAGGCCAGCGATCAGCAACTGCAGCACTTCCTTGAGCGGGAAGTGGCCCATGGTCATGCCCTGGCCCATTACCGACTGGAGCCCATCAGCCTGGCGGTTCACCAGTTCCGCGCCGAGGAGCGTCCGATGGCGCCGGCCGGAACCAGCGCGACCCTGGGCTGGGCTGAGGCCTTGCAACCCGGACAACTGCACAGCATTGATGTGCCGGGCGATCACCAGACCATGATGCAGGCACCTCATGTGCAGGTGCTCGGTCAGGCCATCGCTCAGGTGCTGGCTGCGGAACCTGCGAAGGCTCCGGCAGCGCCTGCCTATCAGGCCTTGCTGGCGATCCAGAGCGGCAAGAATGGCAAGACGCCGCTGTTCTGCATACCGGGTGCCGGTGACAGCGTCACCAGCTTTATCGGCCTGGTGGAAGCATTCGGGCCGGACTGGCCAATCTACGGCTTGCAGCCACGCGGCCTTGACGGGCGCAGCGTTCCCCATAGCCAGGTCGAGGCCGCGGCAGACCGTTACGTGCAGGAAATCGAGGATTTCTACCCGCAAGGTCCGCTGCATCTGGTCGGCCATTCCTTTGGCGGCTGGGCGGCTCATGCCATGGCTGTGAAGCTTCAGTCACGTGGCCGGGAAGTGGCGTCCCTGACCCTGATCGACAGCGAAGCGCCGGGCGGCCAAGGCGTGCTCAGCAAGCCTTACACCACCACAGCGGCGTTGAAGGAACTGATCGAGGCGCTGCAGATTTCCAGCGGCAAGCGTCTGGACCTGGATCAGCAAGGCTTCAACGACGGCGATGATGCCACCCAGTTGCGGTTGCTGCAGGAAGCCATGGTGCGTGTTGGCCTGTTGCCGCCACGCCTGGCGCCACAGGCTCTGCACGGGATCTTCCGCACCTTCGCCACGGCCTTGCGCACCGTTTACCTGCCAGGCCAGGGGTATACCGGGCCGGCCAGTCTGGTGCGGGTGACGGACACGCGCCTGGATGCCGAAGCCAACCTGATCGAGCAGGCCGCCATGGCCGTCGGCTGGCAGCACCTGTTGCCGCAACTGGCGATCTGGGATGGCCCGGGCAACCACTTCAGCATCCTCAAGGCGCCAGACGTCTACAGCCTCGCGGCATGGTGGTACGACAGGCTGACAGTCGGGGTCGAGGAAACGCTGTCATGAGGCCATGAAGAAAGGAGCTTCCCGCCGATGCGCGCGGGAAGCTCTGCTGCACAGAACACCGAAAAGTCAGTTACCGCCCCGTTTGGTGGGCGCGATCTTCAAGTATCAGTGGGCATCTATGAACAAGTCGAAATTGCGTAAGGTTGGATTGGGTACTGCCCTGGTATTGGTCGCGGGTGCCGTGTTGTATGCCATCGAAGCCCCGGCCAAGCCGCCGACCTATATCACTGCCAGGGTCGAGCGTAGCGACATCGAGAACGCCGTATTGGCAACAGGCGTGCTGGAAGGCATCAAGCAGGTGGACGTCGGTGCCCAGGTTTCAGGGCAGATGAAGTCGCTCAAGGTCAAGCTGGGGGACAAGGTCAAGAAGGGCCAGTGGCTGGCTGAAATCGACCCTCTGGTGTTGCGTAACACCTTGCGTCAGGCCGAAGTGGATGAGGAAAAGCTTCAGGCCGACCGGCTCTCCGCCAGAGCCCAGATGAAGCAGGCCAAGCGCTTGTATGATCGCTACAAGGAATTACAGACCGATCAGTCTATTTCCCGTCAGGACTTCGAGAATGCCGAGTCCGACTATGAAGTGCAGCAAGCCAACGTCAGCGCGCTGGATGCGCAGATCAAAAGCGCCCAGGTGCAGATCGACACGGCCAAGGTCAATCTGGGCTACACCCGCATCGTCGCGCCCATCGACGGCGACGTGGTGGGTATCGTGACCCAGGAAGGCCAGACCGTTATCGCCCAGCAACTGGCGCCGGTACTGCTCAAGCTGGCGGACCTGGACACCATGACCATCAAGGCTCAGGTGTCCGAGGCTGACGTGATTCACATCAGCACGGGTCAGGAGGTCTACTTCACGATTCTGGGTGAAGAGAAACGCTACTACGCCACGCTGCGCGGCACCGAGCCAGCGCCACAGGACTACCTGGAAACCGAAGGCAGCGGTTCGTCATCCAAGCAGAACTCGGCCGTGTTCTATAACGCGCTGTTTGAAGTGCCGAACCTCGACCATCGCCTGCGCATCTCCATGACCGCTCAGGTGCGTATCGTCCTCGACACCGCCAAGAATGCCCTGAGCATGCCGGTGGCAGCACTGGGCAATCGTGATGAAGAAGGTGTCTACACCGTTCGCGTCCTGGACAAGAGCGGCTTCGCCCAGGAGCGCAAGGTGCAGACCGGGATCAACAATAACGTTCAGGTGGAGATCAAGAACGGGCTCGCCGAAGGTGATCAGGTTGTCATCGCCGATCCGTCAGCGACCGTGGCGGGGTCCTGAGCATGAACCAGAAGGTAGAGGTTGCAGCTCTCCACGAGACGACGATCGATACAGGCAGCCCAATCCTGCACCTGCAAGGTGTGAGCCGCAGTTTCATGGCCGGAGACCGCGAGTTTCTGGCGCTCAAGCATATCGACCTGGCGATTCATGCAGGCGAGCTGGTGGCGATCATCGGTGCCTCGGGCTCGGGCAAGTCGACGCTGATGAACATCCTCGGGTGTCTGGACCATGCCAGCGGCGGCAGCTACAAGGTCAACGGCCAGGAAACCCGTGACCTCGACGACGAAGAGCTGGCGGCGCTGCGTCGTGACCATTTCGGCTTCATTTTCCAGCGTTATCACTTGCTGCCGCACCTGGATGCCGTGCGCAACGTCGAGATCCCGGCTGTATATGCCGGCAAATCCCAGGCGCAGCGGCATCAGCGTGCGTCAGAGTTGCTGACGCGCCTGGGGCTGAGCGGGCACCTGTCCCACAGGCCGAGCCAGATGTCCGGTGGCCAGCAGCAACGGGTAAGTATTGCCCGTGCCTTGATGAACGGCGGCCAGGTGATTCTGGCCGACGAACCCACCGGTGCCCTGGATACCGCCAGCGGCAAGGAGGTGATGAACATCCTTCTTGAGCTGCACGGCCTCGGCCATACGGTGATTCTGGTCACCCACGACCCCAAGGTCGCGGCCCACGCCGAGCGCATCATCGAAGTCAGTGACGGTGAGATCATCAGTGACCAGCGCACGGTGCAGAAGGCACAGGCTGCGCCCGAACCCGAGCCGCAGTTGCAGCATGAAGGCGCGGCCCGACGCCTGGGTGTCAGCCTCGGCCTGTTCCGCGAAGCCTTCAACATGGCCTGGATCGCCCTGATCTCGCACCGCATGCGCACCTTGCTGACCATGCTCGGGATCATCATCGGCATCACTTCGGTAGTGTCCATCTCGGCCATTGGCGAAGGTGCCAAGCGCTATGTGCTCAAGGACATCCAGGCCATCGGCAGCAACACCATCGATATCTACGCCGGCAGCAACTTCGGTGACAGCCGGGCAAAATCCATCGAAACCCTGTTGCCGTCCGACGTCGCGGCGCTCAACCGGATGTATTACATCGACAGCGCTACGCCGGTGGTCGGTCGCAGCATGCTGGTGCGCTATCGCAACATTGATGTCGATGCCCAGCTCAACGGCGTCAGCAACCGGTACTTTCAGGTGCGCAACATCCAGCTGGCGGCAGGCATCACCTTCAACGAGCAGGATGCACGACGTCAGGCCCAGGTGGTGGTGCTCGATCACAACACCGCGCAACGGCTGTTCGGGCCGGGTGTGAACCCGTTGGGGAAGGTGATCCTGATCGGCAATCTGCCGTGCACGGTGATTGGCGTTACCAGCGATCACAAGAACCTGTTCATCGCCGGCAATACCCTCAATATCTGGATGCCTTATGAGACGGCAGCCGGACGCGTGCTGGGCCAGCGCCATCTGGACAGCATCAGTGTGCGGGTCAAGGACGGCATGCCGAGCAAGCAGGTAGAGGAGGAGATCAAGGCCCTCATGCTGCAGCGCCACGGCACCAAGGACTTCTTCACCAACAACCTCGACAGCGTCATGCAGACCGTGCAGAAAACCAGTCGCTCGCTGACCTTGCTGCTGTCGCTGATTGCGGTGATTTCCCTGGTGGTCGGTGGTATCGGGGTGATGAACATCATGCTGGTGTCGGTGACCGAGCGGACCCGTGAGATCGGTATCCGCATGGCCGTCGGTGCTCGCCAGTCGGATATCCGCCAGCAGTTTCTGGTGGAGGCCGTGATGGTCTGCCTGATTGGCGGGGTTATCGGCATCGCCCTGTCTTACGGGATCGGCTACCTGTTCACGCTGTTCGTCAAGCAGTGGGAAATGGTGTTCTCACCGGCTTCGATCGTCACCGCCTTCGCCTGTTCGACACTGATTGGCGTGCTGTTCGGCTTTGTACCGGCACGCAATGCGGCAAGGCTTGATCCGATCGAAGCGTTGGCACGGGATTGAAACCCGCGTCCGAGGGCAGGTCCAGAGCCTCAGTTGGCGATGGAAATGCCTTCGGGCGACGCGTACATCCAGCGCATCAGTGAGTTGCGCCCGCTGATCCCCAGCTTGACGGCGGCGCGGCGCTGATAGCTGCCCACGGTATTGACCTTCAGCGTCAAACGTTCGGCCTGCTCCAGTGCCGTATGCCCGGCCAGCAGCCCGAGACAGACCTGTGTTTCCCGCTCTGAAAGCGTCAGGCCGGTTTCGCGAAGGCGCTCGTGGAAGCGGTCTTCAAGGCTTTCAGTCTTGTTGGCCTCGGCTCTGGACAGAACAGTCTGCAAGGCTTCCACATGTTTCTCGAGTATCGAAAACAGGAACGGCGAGATGTCTTTCAGCCGACGACGCTCGCCAGCGGAGAAACAGAGCGAAGGCGGCGCACGGAAAACCGTGATTCGGCAACAGTAGCCATCGGATTCCTGCATCGGATAGAGGTGAACCGAATCCGTGAACATACTGAGGGTGCGGGGTGAGGTGACGGTTTCGTCAAACATCGCCCGAGCGCTGGAATGCTCGGATTGCAGAGGCTGTGGCAGCGCATGAAGATGTGCGGCATCGATGCCAAGCTGCGTATTGATCAGCTCATGAAACGCACGTGAAAAATTCCGGGTACCAATACTGGCCATGACTCGGCCAATTTGCGGAAATAAGGTATGAGGCATTTTTTCATCCATGATGATGTAGCTGGGACAGGTTTTCGACGCTGATAAAGAGACCTCGGTCACGAAAGCGAATGTGCGTGATTGCTTGTATATACATTTTGATGTAGCGAAAAGCCAGGCCTTTAATGGCTATAGAGGGGCTGAGAGGTGCGGGTTCATGGCGCTATATTGCCTTTAAATCAATATCTTGCCGCTGGTATCTAAAGTAATCAGGAGAATAGGTACGGCGCATTGTGTACTGGATTCTGTACGCATCCTGTTACATGTTTACGACTTTTGCAGGATATACGTCAGGGTTTTTCGAGGCTGATAAAAAACGGCGCACAAGGGGGTTGTGCGCCGGCTGCCAACGAGTGGCCAGTTTCGGATCTAAAGCTGTGAATCGATCAGCGCACCAGGCAAGGCTGCTTGTTGTTGAACGTCCAGTCCGGGATCAGGTACTGCATGGCGGTGGCGTCGTCACGGGCACCCAGTCCCATGCCCTTGTAGACTTCATGGGCCTTTTGCAGGGCGTCCATATCCAGTTCGATCCCAAGGCCCGGCTTTTTCGGCACGGCCACAAGGCCTCCCTCGATTTTCAGCGGTTCTTTGGTCAGGCGCTGTCCGTCCTGCCAGATCCAGTGGGTGTCGATGGCGGTGATCTGTCCGGGAGCGGCAGCCGCGACCTGGGTGAACATCGCCAGGGAAATATCGAAGTGGTTATTGGAATGCGAGCCCCAGGTCAGGCCCCATTCGTTACACATCTGGGCAACCCGTACCGAACCCTGCATGGTCCAGAAGTGCGGATCGGCCAGCGGAATGTCCACCGACTGCAATTGAATGGCGTGCCCCATCTGGCGCCAGTCGGTCGCGATCATGTTGGTTGCGGTGCGCAAGCCGGTGGCGCGACGGAACTCGGCCATGACTTCACGACCGGAGAAACCGTTTTCCGCACAGCACGGGTCTTCGGCATACGCCAGCACATGATGCTGGTCGCGGCACAGGCGGATGGCTTCTTTCAATGACCAGGCGCCGTTCGGGTCCAGAGTGATGCGAGCGTCCGGGAAACGCTCGGCCAGGGCCGTGACCGCTTCGATTTCCTCATCGCCACGCAATACGCCGCCCTTGAGCTTGAAATCCTTGAAGCCATAACGCTCGTAGGCCGCTTCAGCCAGACTGACGATCTTTTCCGGGGTCAGGGCTTCTTCGTTGCGCAGGCGGAACCAGGCGTTATCGGCATCGGCCTCCGAGCGATAGGCCAGGTCGGTACGGGTGCGATCGCCGACGTAGAACAGATAGCCCAGCATTTCCACCGCATCCCGTTGCTGACCTTCGCCGAGCAGGGCGCATACCGGCACTTCCAGGTGCTGGCCCAGCAGATCCAGCAAGGCGGATTCCACGGCCGTGACCGCATGGATGGTGATACGCAGATCGAAGGTCTGCAGGCCACGTCCGCCGACGTCGCGGTCAGCAAAGGCTGTACGGACCTGTTTCAGCAGATGCTGGTAATTGCCGATGGACTGGCCGATGAGCAGGTCCCGAGCGTCTTCCAGGGTCTTGCGAATACCTTCGCCGCCCGGGACTTCGCCGACGCCGATATGGCCGGCGTTGTCCTTGAGGATCAGCACGTTTCGAGTGAAGTACGGGCTATGGGCGCCGCTGAGGTTGAGCAGCATGCTGTCGTGTCCCGCAACGGGAACGACCTGCAGTTCAGTGATGACCGGAGCGCCGCGTGTTGCCTGGCTGGAAGTCTGAGCAGTCATGAATCAAAGTCCTTTCTTGTTGTGAGTCAGCGAGGCGTGTGAGGGGCGGCTGGAGCATCGGCCTGCGCCGGTCTGTCTTCCAGCGGATCGCTGATCCCCTTGAGGTGAATGCGCTTGATATCGCCCACAATGAACAGGTAGCTGATGGCGGCGATCAAGGCGTTGGCGCCGACAAAGACCAGGGCCATCTTGAACGAGCCGGTGGCGGCGATGATGTAACCGATCACGATAGGCGTACTGATCGAGGACAGGTTGCCGATGGTGTTGAACAGGCCGCCAGCCAGACCGGCGATCTGTTTCGGCGAGGTGTCGGACACCACAGCCCAGCCCAGCGCCCCGACGCCCTTGCCGAAAAAGGCCAGCGCCATGAACGCGACGACCATCCAGTCGGCTTCGACGTAGTTGCAGATGATCATCGACATCGACAGCAGCATGCCGACGACGATAGGCGTTTTACGCGCCACGCTCAGGGAGTTGCCGCGTCGCAGCAGCATGTCCGAGAACACGCCACCCAGCACGCCACCCAGGAAACCGCAGATGGCAGGCAGCGACGCGATGAGGCCGGCCTTGAGGATGGTCATGCCGCGCTCCTGGACCAGATACACAGGGAACCAGGTCAGGAAGAAGTACGTCAGCGAGTTGATGCAGAACTGTCCGAGATAGACACCGGCCATCATGCGGTTGGTGAGCAGTTGACGGATGTAGTCCCATTTCGGGCCGCCATCGGCTTTCTTTTTCTTGTCATCGAGATCGATCAGGCCGCCGTTTTCGGCGATGTAGCGGACTTCCTCAGCATTGGCCAGCGGGTGATCCTTCGGGCTGTAGATGACCCGCATCCAGATCATCGAGAACACGATGCCTATGGCGCCCATGAAGATGAATACGTACTGCCAGCCGAAGCGATAAACGATCCAGCCCATCAGCGGCGCGAACAGCGCTGTGGCGAAGTACTGGGCCGAGTTGAAAATGGCCGAAGCCGTACCGCGTTCCTTGGTCGGGAACCATGACGCCACGATACGCGCATTGCCCGGAAAGGAGGGCGCTTCGGCCAGGCCGACCATCATGCGCAGCAGGATCAGAACCACCACTGCCGTGCCGACCCCGAATTCACCGATATAGCCCTGCAGCAGAGTGAACAGCGACCAGGTGAAGATGCTTGCCGCGTAGACCTTCTTGGAGCCGAAGCGGTCCAGCAGCCAGCCGCCAGGGATCTGGCCGAGCACATAGGCCCAGCCGAAAGCGGAAAAGATGTAGCCGAGGGTAATGGAGTCGATGCCCAGGTCTTTCTGGATGCTGGATCCGGCAATCGAGATGGTTGCGCGGTCGGCAAAGTTGATCGTGGTCACCAGGAACAGCATGAGCAGGATCAGATACCGGGCGCGGGTTTTCTTCGGTTCTTGCATGGATGACGCTCCCACTAGTTGTTTTTATGCGGGTAGATATGTGTGAGCAGGGCAAGCCGACTCATCCGTTGTCGTACAACGATAACGTTATCATTATTCAGATAACGTTATCATTCAAGCCCGGAGCAGCAGATTTTTTGAAAATGAAGGGGAATCAGGTGCTGGCGCGTTCGATCAGCGAGAAGCCGCTGTCGAAGTGGGTGATCGAGGTATCGCCCTCAAAGCGGCGCAGTAGAGCCTGCGCGACTTCATGGCCCATCTGTGTGGAGTTGACGCTGATGGTCGAAAGAGCCGGTTGCGCAAACCGACTGTTGGTCGTATCGCCGAAACCAAGTACGGCAATGTCCTGGGGAACCCGCAAGCCCAGTTCTGTGGCCTGGGCGAGTACGCCCATGGCGACGGTGTCTGAACTGCAGAACACCAGTTGCGGGCGTTGGGGGCTCAGTAACAGGCGCTTGAGTCCTTCGCGGCCGACTTCCCAGGTCGCGGGCAGAGGCAGTACCTCAACAGGCACCCCGGATATGCCATGTTGTGCCAGGCGTTGAATCAGGCTGTTGCAGCGGCGAATCCCGCGAGGATCATCGACGGTGATCACCGAAAAGCGCTGATAGCCCTTGGCGACGAAGTGATCGGCCACAAACTCGCCTACCTTTTCATGGGAAAAGCCGACCTGCATGTCCAGCGCCGTATCGCTCAGGTCCCAGGCCTCGACCACCGGAATACCTGCACTGGCCAGCCGGGCACGGCTGCCTTCGGTGTGCAGCGTGCCGGTCAGCACGATGCCGTCGGGGCGACGACCAAGAATTGCTTCCAGCAGCGACTCTTCCTTTTCCGGGGAGTAGCCGGTGGGGCCAAGCAGCGACTGATAACCGGCTTCCGTCAGGCGATCCATGATGGCTTGCACGGCAATGGCAAAAATGGAGTGGGCAATGGTGGGCAGCAGGATAGCCACCAGCTTGCTTTTGCTGCTTGCAAGGCTGCCAGCCAGAAGATTGGGCACGTAGCCCATGGCCTTGACGACTTCCAGAACCCGTTCGCGGGTTGCATCACTGACCAGTTCAGGGCGATTGACGGCGCGAGAAACCGTGATGGGAGAAACCCCGGCTGCACGCGCCACATCGATGACCGTGACCGGTGCATCGCCTGTGCCCGTTGCATTGATGAGATCCCTTCTGGATTTTCTTGCCACGGATGTCCTGACTGCTCTGATCAATGAGTGGGAAGCTCGCTGTATCAAAGCGTTCCCGAGGGTGGCGGGCATTTTACGAAAGGATGCAGGGCAGGGCAAACCATGACGTGTGAAACCACCCGCCAAATAAAGTATCGCTGGTGCGGGCGGATGATTACGATGAGCAACATTCAGCAAGGATCGGGGTAGGGAAACGATGCATCAGTCACTCATGGCCAGGGTAGCGGCCAGCATGGCATTCATGATTCTGGCCATGGGATGCACCCGGCAGCCAGAGGCTGAAAAGGCCGTGACACACCACGCGAGTTTTCAGGCGTACCTGCAAGACACCCGGCAGGAGATTCGCGAGCGCCGTCTTTTCCAGACTGAAAGCCGTGACAATGAACTGGTGTGGAACGCCCCTTTCGAGATCCGTCCTGCCGTACCTTCCGGCAAGGCGTTGCTTCTGCTGCACGGGCTGGGTGATTCGCCCTGGTCATTCGTTGACGTCGCCCAGGATTTTGCCGATCAGGGCTATGTCGTGCGGGTTGCGTTGCTGCCCGGGCATGGCACCCGGCCTGAAGACCTGATCGATATTCACCTGGAAGAATGGCAGCAACTGGTGCAGGAGCAGGTTGCACTGCTGCGACAGGATTTCCCGGAGGTCTATCTGGGCGGATTCTCGACCGGTGCGAATCTGGCACTCGCCTATGCCATGAAGGACCCCGACATCAATGGCCTTGTACTGTTTTCGCCAGCCCTGCGTTCCAGTGCCACCTTCGACTGGGTTACGCCATGGCTGGCTCATGTCAGGACCTGGATCGTCCCGCCCAACGAGTCTCGTCCGCAGCAATCGCCCGTACGCTATTACAACGTGCCCACCAACGGTTTCGCCCAGTTCTACCGCAGCAGCGTGGCGGTTCGCAGCCTGATCGAGCATGAAAACTTCGACCGTCCCGTGGCCATCGTCCTGACCGAAAAGGACTCGGTCGTCGATGTGCAGTATGTACGGGATATGTTCAGCCGCCGCTTTACAAACCCTGCCAGCCGATTGATCTGGTATGGACAGGAGCAGGCTGGAGCACTGGATTCATCGCGCATCCTGACCCGCACGGACCGCCTTGCAGATGAGCGTATCAGCCAGTTTTCCCACATGGGCATTCTGTTTTCGCCGCAGAACGCTTTGTATGGTCGATCAGGGAAACTGCGTTTCTGCTGGAATGGCCTGAATGCCAAGGATGTTGCGCGCTGTGAGGCAGGGGAAGAGGTGTGGTATTCCGAGTGGGGCTACCGTGAGCCGGGCAAGGTGCATGCGCGCCTGACGTACAACCCGTACTTTGCGTGGCAGTCGCAGGTTATCCGGGGTGTGCTGGAAGCTGCGAAGCCGAAGGGGTAGGCCGATCAGTTAATGTCAATGAATCACTTTGTGGGAGGCAGCTTGCTGGCGACTTCAGCGTACGGCGCAGAGTATCTGCCGGTTTCAGGCCTTTTTCGCCAGCAAGCTGCCTCCCACAAGTCTTGTTTGTGCCTTAACTGATCGGCATTACACCTACAGGGTTTTTACCACCTGAAGTTGACGGACGTCACCAGCTCGCGCTCGTCGCCGTAGCGGCAAATAGCAAATTCACAGTAGGTGTACTTCTTGTTGGTCACGTTGTTTGCATTGATGGCAATGTCCCAGTTCTTGTCGATCTGGTAGCTGGCCATGGCGTCGAACAGGAAGTAAGCCGGCATCTGCGACTCGATACCCGAAGCCTGGGTTGTGCCCTTGTAGCGCGCACCACCGCCAATCTTCAGTTGCGGAATGCCGAATAGGGCGAAGTTGTAGTCGGTCCACAATGCGGCCTGGTGGTACGGAGTATCTTCGCTACGCTGGCCCACTTCACCCGGAACCGAACTTTCGGTAATCCGCGCATCGGTGTAGGCATAGGTGGCAATGACGCTGAATTGCGGCGTTACATCGGCCTTGGCCTCCAGTTCCAGCCCGCGGGAGCGTTGCTCGCCCGTCTGCGAAGAAACGCTATTGACGGTCTTCAGCACGTTTTTCTGGGTCAGTTCATAAACAGCGGCACTCAACAGGACATTGCTGCCAGGAGGCTGGTAGCGAATACCCATTTCATACTGCTTGCCTTCTGTCGGTGCGAAGCTTTGTGTCGGAGCATCGGCCACCGCTACCGGGAAGAACGACTCGCTGTAGCTGATGTAGGGAGCCAGGCCGTTATCCGCCTGGTACACCAGACCGGCGCGCCAAGTGGTGGATTCGTCTGACTGGTGCCGTTTCTGGCCGTTTACAAAGGCTTTCTGGTCCTGGTTGGCCCAGTCGTGGCGACCACCGAGCAACAGCAGCCAGTGATCGTCGAACTTGATCTGGTCCTGCAGATAAATGCCGGTCTGCAGGGTATCGATTTGCGAACCACGGTCAGCGCTCTGCGCCTTGTTCACTACCACCGGTTGCCCGTAGTTGTAGGTGGCAAGGTTCAAAGAGGGCGCGTTGTTCCGGAAGTTGTGCGAGTCATACGATGCATCGTAGGTGTCGGCACCGACCAGAAAGGTATTTTCCACACCGCCGATGTTCCAGCGTGCTTCGACGTTGGTATCGCTGGCCAGGGCTCTGGAGCGCTCGTGACGGTCGCTGTACTGGCGAGTCAGCAAGCCATTTCTAGCCGCCGAGTTGACCGCTGCTATCGCTGCCGCGTTGTTCGTCGGAATCTGCAAGTACTTCCACTTCATCTCCGCTTCGTAGTAACGCAGCTTGTTGCTGATGCGGATGTTGTCGTTGAAGTTATGCTCGAACTCGTAACCGATGGCAGACATCTCGCCATTCATGTCGTCGTAACCGGGCTCGCCGATGAAGTCGTGACGACCAATGGTGAAGGGGCCGTTGCCGAGGCCTTTGACGAGCTGGTAAGGCAGGGGCGCGGAGAAGCGCGTGTCGCTTTTCTGGTGGAAGGCCAGCAAGGTCAGCGATGTGTCTTCATTAGGGCGCCAGGTCAGGGCCGGTGCGATGTAGAGCTTGTCGTCATTGATGTGGTCCTGCTGGGTGCCACTGTCACGCTGCAACAGGGTCAGGCGATAGCTGAGGGTATCGCTGTCGCCCAGCGGGCCGCTGAAGTCGCCGGTCAATTGCTTGCGATCATTGTTGCCGTATTGCAGGCCCAGCTCATGAAGCGGTGTTTCGGTCGGACGCTTGCTGACGCCGTTGACGAACCCGCCAGGCGACAACTGACCGTACAGGACCGAGGCCGCACCACGGATCACTTCCACGCGCTCCAGGCCAAAGGGTTCCTGGACGCCGTCGTAGGAGTTGTTCTGCAGGCGCAGGCCATCACGCAAGGAACCACCGGTAGCAGACTCTACGTCGAAACCGCGGATACGGAAGCGGTCGGACGTGCGGTTGAAGCTCGATGGCTGGCTGGTGAAGCCCGGCGTGTAGCTCAGGGCGTCGGCCAGGGTGTCGGACTTGCGGTCGGTGATTTCATCGGCAGTCACTACGGACAGCGACTGCGGTGTTTCGGTAATGGCCGCGTTGGTCTTGGTGGCACTGGTATTGCGCAGGGCAACCTTGCCGGCCAGCGGAGCGGTCGGGTTTTCCGGAGTGTCGGCGTTGATGTTGATATTGGTGAGTTGAACGGCATTGCTGCTGGATGCTTCATCCGCCGCGATTGCCTGCGCCGAGATGACGCTGCTCAAAGCCAGTGCCAGGGTGGTCAGGTGAAACACAGGAGGGCGCCTTGTGTAACGGTTTTCGGTGCTAACTGTTATTTTTCTTTCGAGCATCGAGGGAGTCCTTGGAGGTACATTTTTGACTTTCGGAATAGCGTTTGCCCTGAATCCTGTGCCATCAGTGGCTCAACCGGGCTGGTATCAATTGGCCGTACTTTATCTGTAAATGATAAGGTTTTGCATTAAGATTTGTCGCTGCAGTACAGAATTATTTCATTTTCGACACATTCTGTGGCCCACTTATGCCCCTGATGTGATGACAGGATGAAAAACGATGCCGGGGCATTGCTCGACGGACGATTCGATCAGGCTCTATTGGGTGGGAGAAAGGTCATGCTGAAAGCCACCGGAGTGCGGCTGGGCTATGGCGAACAATTGGTGCTTGATGGCGTCAGCCTGGACATTCCCGAAGGCCGTTTCACAGCGCTGATCGGTGCCAACGGCTGCGGCAAGACCACCATGCTCAACGTGCTTGCACATATGTTGCGTCCGGGCGCGGGCGAAGTGCAGTTGTCCGGCAAGCCGCTGCGCCAGTATTCGCGTCGGGCGCTGGCGCAACAGCTGGCATTGCTGCCCCAGCACACCACATCGCCAGCGGGCATGAGTGTGCGAGAGCTGGTGATGCAGGGGCGCTTCCCCTGGCAGAGCTGGTGGCGCCAATGGTCCGACCAGGATCAGCAGGCGATTGACCGCGCCATTGAGCTGACGGGTATTCATTCTTTGCTTGATCGCTCGCTGGCAACCCTGTCGGGCGGGCAGTTGCAGCGCTGCTGGATTGCCATGACCCTCGCCCAGGATACGCCGGTGATTCTGCTGGACGAGCCGACCACTTTCCTCGACATCGCCCATCAGATCACGCTGCTCGAACTGTTGGTGGACCTTCGCGGGCAGGGCAAGACCATCGTGGCCGTCCTGCATGATCTGAACCAGGCTGCCCGTTACGCCGATCATCTGGTGATGATGCGCGGAGGACGTCTGCTGGCTCAGGGCGCGCCTGCCGAGGTGTTCACCCGGGAAAACCTCAAGGCCGTCTTCGATCTGGATGCGCACATCATCACTGACCCTTATTCCGGCGACCTGTTATGCGTCCCGCAGTCGAACCGAAGCAAGCCGCTGCCCGTGCAGGAGGCGATGTGAGTCACGGTCTACGGTTACCCGTATGGCTGGGACTGTTGATGGCAATCGCCCTGGCCGCACTGATTCATCTGGCGGTTGGCGCAAAGAGCATTCCCTGGCACGAAACCTGGCAGGCACTGGTTGCCTATGTGCCGGGCAACCCCGATCACAGTGTCATTCGTGGCAGTCGCCTGCCGCGCCTGCTGGTCGCGTTGCTGGTGGGTGCCAGCCTCGGGCTTGCCGGCACCATCATGCAGGCGGTCGGCGATAACCCGCTGGCTGATCCGGGAATTCTCGGTATCAATAGCGGCGCGGCACTGTTCGTGGTGTTCGGGCTGCTGGTGATGCCGGGCAACGATTTGTCGATGATCCCGTTATTTGCCTTTGCCGGTGCGCTGACGGCGGCCATCGGCGTCCTGTTGCTGGCGGGCAGGGGCCATAACCCGATCCGGCTGACGCTGTCGGGCGCCATGATTGCGGCGCTGTTCAGCGCGTTCACCTCAATTCTGTTATTGCTCGATCAGCAAGGGCTCGACAGCCTGAGACGCTGGCTGACCGGCTCCATCGGTGTGACCGGCGGCACGATGCAGGCCTGGGTCTGGCCTTATGTCCTGCTGGGCATGTTTCTGTGTCTGATCAATGTGCGGGCCTTGAATGCCCACCGTCTTGGGCCGCAGGCGGCTGCGGGCATGGGCGTCAATCTGCTGAAGATGCGCGTGTTCGGGCTGGCTTCGGTGGTTCTGCTGTCCGGGTGTGCCGTGGCTCTGGCCGGGCCTATCGGCTTTGTCGGGCTGGTCGTGCCTCATGCGGCGCGCCTGCTGTTTGGCGACGATTATCGTCGGCTGTTGCTGGCAGCTCCTCTGCTGGGGGCGCTGCTGCTGATTCTGGCGGACATCGCGGCTCGCACCGTGGTGAGTCCGTTCGAGCTCAACACTGGCATCGTCACGGCCCTGATCGGCGGCCCTGTTTTTGTCATCCTGGTGCTGAGGAAGGTCAAATGAGGCGCGCCGGACTGACCTTGCCCAGAGCCTTGCCATTGTTGCCCTGGATTGCCCGACCCATCGACCTGATTTCGGTGGTGGTGCTGACAGCTGCTGTCATCGGCCTGGCGCTGTACGCGCTGACCGTTGGCAGTTTTTCCCTGAGTGTTGCCCAGGCCTGGCAGGCAGTGCTGACGCCCGAGCAGGTCAGCCCGACCATACGCAATCTGCTCTGGGAACTGCGATTGCCCCGTGTGGTGCTGGCCATCCTGGCAGGTGCGGCCATGTCCCTGGCCGGCCTGCTGATGCAGTCGTTGACCCGCAACCCGCTGGCAGCGCCCGGTCTGGTGGGCGTGGAGTCGGGTGCCAGCGTCACCATGCTGCTGATAATCGTGCTCTGGCCCGGGCTTTTGCCGTTGGAACTGTATCCATTGGCTGCACTGGCCGGTGGTCTGGCGGTGGCGTTCTTTGTGGCGCTGCTGTCCTGGCGTCAGGGTATCTCGCCGCTGCGTCTGATTCTGGTGGGCGTCGGGCTTACCGCCATGCTGAGTGCGGTCGCCGATCTGCTGATCACTTACGGCAATATCGATCAGGTGGAGTCGGCCCTGATGTGGCTGGGTGGCAGCCTGCATCGGGCCGGTTGGGCGCAGGTTCACAGCCTGGGGTTCTGGTTGGTGCTCGCCGGTTTGCCGCTGTTGTTCTGTCATCGGCAGTTGAACCTGCTGCAACTCGGGGAAAAGGTTGCGCTCAGCCGAGGCCTGAATGTCACGGGTGTCATGATCGCCTTGCTGCTGTGCAGCGTCATGCTGACGGCGGCGGCTGTAGCGAATGTCGGCACCATGACCTTTGTCGGACTGGTCGCTCCGCATCTGGCACGGCAACTGGCGGGTGATCGCCATGGTGCCTTGATGCCTTTGTCGGCGCTGTTCGGCGCGCTGCTGGTGTTGGCTGGCGACACACTGGGAAGGGGGATCTTTCCGCCCTTGCAGTTACCGGCAGGGCTGGTGGTCGCCATTATCGGTGCGCCTTATCTGATGGTCCTGTTGGCGCGTCAGCGCAATCGCTGAAAACAAATTGTCTGGGGGTAAGTGCGGGTGAAAGGAATTTTCCGGAGTGTGGCGTGCATGTTGTGTGCGCCTCTGGCATTGCTGGCCGTAAACGTCAGCGCTGCAGAAACCAGGGTGTTCGAGAACAGCTTTGGCCGGGTCGAAGTGCCGGTGGCACCGCATTGCATCGTATCGCTGCATGACTTCAGCCTGACCACGCAATTGCTGGAGCTGGGCGTCAAGCCATGCGGCTCCACCGGCCGCAAGAAGCTGTTTTCCGATGTGCTGTTTCGCGGCACCCAGGAGCATTTCGATGTGAACGGCATTCAATACATCGGCTCGCATCAGGCACCCGATCTGGAAGCGATTGCTGCCTTGAAGCCTGACCTGATCATCGGATTGTCATATCACGCGGATATCAAGGAGAAGCTCAGCAAGATTGCGCCGGTGGTGCTCCTGCCTGCTCGGGAAAGCGATATCAAGACCTACGCCGGACAACTCGCCGAACTGGTCGGCAAGCAGCAGCGTTACGCCGAAATGCTCGGTGAGTACCAATGGGTCGTCAAGGAGTTCAAGAAACGGGTCAAGGATCCTTCGCGAATTACTGTGACCACGCTGGAGGTCTACACCGATGGTTTCCAGTTGATAGGCCGTGGTGGCATGGATGATGTCATCGCCGATTTTGGCCTGGGACGAGTCCCTGCTTACAGCGCTGCACGGCAGAACGTGCCCTACAGCCTGGAGCGAATTGGCGACTTCAACAGTGATTTCATTATTGATACATATGAAGAGCTGCTAGATTCGGAGACCAGCACGGCGGCCTTCCGGCAGTCGCCGCAATGGCAGAATCTGTTTGCGGTCAAGAATCGTCAGTTCCTGTATCTGAACCGCAGCCGCTATGCCGATACGATGCAAGGCCTGTTGGGTTCAGCCTATTTGCTGATGTCGCATATCGGTGAGCGGGAGAGCGTCCTGCAAGCGCCATAAGTTGTGTCAATTTTGATACAAATGTCATAAATGACAATCATTCTCTATTGATGTTGGTACTCGTTTGTATTAGTTTGTGCTCTCCAAAAATACGCTTATCGGGATGGCGAGGGGTTCAAATGGAAACGGGTGTGGCGCGTACACAGGTTCAATCCATGGAGGTTTCCCAAGGGAGCGAACTGACCCTGCCGTTCATCTTTCAGGCGCCGGCTGCCGGCGATACCTGGCAAGCCCATCGCGAGCAGATCCAGCAGGTGGTCGAGGCTGAACTGCCCCGTGCCGGTGGTGTTCTGTTCCGAGGCTTTGCCTTCGAAGGCGAAGCCGACTTTGAAGCGTTTGCCAGCAGCTTCGGCCACGAACTGCTGACTTACGACTACGCTTCCACGCCACGCACCAAGCTCAACAACCGTGTCTATACCTCCACCGAATACCCGGCCCACCAGGTCATCCCGCTGCACAATGAACAGTCCTATTCCCTGAACTGGCCAATGAAGATCTGGTTTCATTGTGTGCAGGCGTCCCCGGTCGGCGGAGAAACCCCGATTGCCGACAGTCGTGAGGTCTATCGACAGCTTGATCCGGTCATTCGCCAGCGCTTTGCCGACAAGCGCCTGATGTATGTGCGCAATTACGGCAATGGCCTGGATCTGCCATGGCAACAGGCTTTCAACACCGAGGACCGGGCGCAGGTCGAGCAGTTCTGCAAGGCCAGCAATATCGAATTCGAGTGGGATGAAGAGGGCGAGCTTTCGACTCGTCAGGTCTGTCAGGCCGTTGCCCGGCATCCGGTAAGCGGCGAGTGGGTCTGGTTCAATCAGGCGCACCTGTTTCATATTTCCAATCTTGCACCGGCGGTACGCGAGACGCTGATTTCCATCGTTGGCGAGGAAGGCGTGCCGCGTAACGTTTTTTACGGCGACGGTTCACCCATCGAGCTGGAAGCTCTTGAGCATGTACGCGCTGTTCTCCAGCGCTGCCAGGTCAGTTTTCCCTGGCAGGCAGGCGACGTACTGATGCTTGACAACATGCTGGTGGCCCACGGCCGCTCGACATTCCAGGGCGCACGCAAGGTCGTGGTCGCCATGGCGGAGCCTGCTTCGGCGAGCTGAGCACTCTCATCTGGAAAGCCGTCGCAATAGACGGCTTACTTCGAACAAGTAGAAAAAGGACAACAAATGGATCGCCTGATGCATCGCTGCTGGCTGCGCGGAATTCGCCTGTCTATAGCCGAAGGCCAGTTAGCCATTGCCCACGGATCACAGGGCGCCTTGAACGATGAGCTGGTAGCCGAACTGCAGGCCAAAAGTCCTGAGGTGCTGCGCTGGCTGCAACAGCATCCCGATTATTTCGATGCCCGCCCATTGACGGATAACGAGCAGGCACTCTGGTTTCTCCAGCGTCTGGAGCCTGACAACTGCGCCTATAACATCGCTTATGCCGGACGCATCAAGGCGCAATTTGTCACCGCTGATCTGCCCAAGCGCCTTCAGGATGCCTGGGCCACGGTACAGCAGCGCTATCCGATGTTGTGCACGGCCTATGCAGAGCGTAATGGCGAGCTGCTGCAATGGAGCAATCGCGAACAGATCCAGCCCTTGCAGCGTGTGGCATTGCAGACCGCAGATGCCGATACCTTGCAGCAACACATCACCGGGCTGGCCGACAAACCGTTCAATCTGGAAGCCGGCGAGGTCAGCCGCGTTGTCCTGTTGAGCAACACTCAGGGCGACGTTACCGAATACAGCGTGTTGCTGGTGATTCATCACATCGCTGCCGACCTGGCCACGTTCTACACCGTGCTCAATGAGCTGTTCGCTCTGCTCGATGGTCAGTCGCTGGCGCCGGTAAATCCCGATGCGTATCGCGATTATTGCAGTGATCTGCATGTCCGCAGCGAAGCGGCCGAACCCGTGGAACTGGCATGGTGGCAGGCGCAACTGGCCGAAGCCCCGGCCCTGGAACTGCCGACGGATTTCCCTTATGGCAGCAATCAGGCCTTCAAGGGCGGCGAGTTGTCGGTGCGTTTTGATCCCACTGCTACGGCCAGAATCCGTGCCGTGGCCCGAGGCTTGGGCGTAACGCCTTATGTGTTCTGGTTCTCGCTGTTCCAGCAGTTTCTCGGCGTGCTGTCCGGGCAGGACGACTTCGTGCTGGGAACCCCCAGCGGCTGGCGTCTGCGCCGTGAACACCTCAACCTGCCGGGCTATCTGGTCAATCCACTGCCGATCCGCTGCCGTTTGCGCCGCGACGTGTCCAGTGGTGAGTGGGCCAAGCAGGTGGACGCCACGGTCAAGCAGGCGCTTCAGCACCGCCATTACCCCTTCTCGCGTCTGGTCAAGCAACTGGACTTGCCGCGGCAGATGGGCAGGGCGCCGCTGTTCCAGCACATGTTCACCCTCAACAAGGAACGTATTGCGCCTTTCGAGCAGTATGTCGACCGTTTGCTCTCGGAGCAGCGCGGCGCAGCCCATGAGCTGAACATGGTGGTCATCGACGAGGAAGAAGGCTTCCTTTGCCGGTGGCGCTACAGCAAGGCGCTGTACCTGCATCAGACGGTTGAGCGTTACCGCGACCAGTTCGTGGCACTGGTCCATGCGGTTCTCGAACAGCCCGAAGTACCCTTTGCCGAACTCGACTGGTTGCCAGTCGAGCAGCAATCGCTACTCAAGGGCGAAGACACTCCGCTGGTCGTCAGCAATGCCTGGGAAGCCTTCACGCAACAGTGCGCGCTGAAGCCCCAGGCGATTGCGTTGCAGGATGAAAAGGGCACGCTCAGCTATGCCGAACTGGGGCGTGCCGTGGTTGCCCGTGGCGAGCGACTGGGCCAGGATCTGGCCGGCGAGCGGATTGCCTTGTGTCTGCCACGCAGTCGCGAACTGGTGATGCATATGCTCGCGGCCTGGCAGAGTGGCGCAGCTTATCTGGCCCTTGACCCGCAATGGCCAGAGTCGCGCTTGCGGGACATCTGCGAGGATGCAGCACCCAAAGTGCTGGTGGGCGAAGGCCCGCGCCCAGCGTGGTTGCCGGAGCAGGTGCGCTGGTTGCCAATCCCTGCTGCGCCGCTATTCAGTGACGCGCCGCTGCGCGCTGCCCTGGCGGCAGATATGACGGCTTACGTGGTGTACACCTCGGGCTCCAGCGGAAAGCCAAAAGGGGTGAAAGTCAGCCAGAGCAACCTGATTCATTACGTCACCGGCTGCCTTGAACGCCTGAATCTCAGCGCCGATGCCAGTATGGCCAGTCTCGCCAGTTGTGCGACCGACCTTGGTCACACGGCCTTGTTCGGTGCCCTGCTCAGCGGTCGCCGCCTGCGCCTGTTGGCCGAAGAGCTTGCCTTCGACGCCGAGGAACTGGCGGCCGTGCTGGAGCGTGAGCCTGTCGACCTGTTGAAGATCGTGCCGTCACATCTCAATGCCTTGCTGGTCGCCACGGACCCGCAGCGCCTGCTGCCACGCCAGTGTCTGGTCACGGGCGGCGAAGCGCTGGGCCATGACCTGATCAGTCGCTTGCGTGCCCTGAAAGCGGACCTGCGCATCGTCAACCACTACGGCCCCAGCGAAACCACAATCGGCGTCCTGACCCATGAAGTGGAGGGCAGTGGTGCTGCGCCGTTAGGGAAACCTCTGGCCAATGTTCAAGTCAGTGTTCGCTCTCCTGAAGGCGCGCTGTTGCCAGTCGGCGTCAGCGGCGAGCTTTACATTCAGGGGGCGACGGTCGCGCCGGGCTACCTCAGTGCTCCTGATGCCGATCATGCCCGCTTTGGTGAGCACGGCTATCGCACCGGCGACCGGGTACGAATCAATCATCAAGGGCAGGTGGAATTTCTCGGCCGGCTCGATGAACAGGTCAAGATTCGCGGCTATCGGGTCGAGCCCGCAGAAGTCGCGGCTCAATTGCGCGCCATGGCGCAGGTCAGCGATGTCCGGGTGCTGAATATTCCGGCGCCGTTGACCGGCAACCGTCTGGTGGCCTTCCTGATTGCGCCGCCAGACGCCCTGGCCGACATCCAGAATGCGCTGCAAACGCAACTGCCTGACTACATGCAGCCGGCCCAGTGGCATTGCCTCGAAAGCTTTGCCTTGCTGGCCAATGGCAAGATTGATCGCCAGGCCCTGATCGCTCTCGCCAGTCAGGCCCCGACTCAGGCGTCTGCTGCTGAATCCACAGACGATCAGCCCTTGAACGCTGTCGAAAGCACCTTGCTGGATATCTGGCGGACCTTGCTCGGCAAGCCGGAGCTTGGCCCTGACGATAACTTCTTCGCCAATGGCGGCGATTCCATTCTCGGCTTGCAAATCATTGCCCTGGCGCGTCAGCAACAGATTCTGATGACGCCCAAGCAACTGTTTGCCGAGCAAAGCGTGCGGGCCCTGGCGCGAGTGGCGCAGACGCCCCGGAGCAAGCTCGAAAAACGCCTGCTGGACATCGCTCGGGAGATTCTCGACAAGCCGCAACTGAGTGTCGACGATAACTTCTTCACGGCAGGTGGCGACTCGATTCTGAGCTTGCAGATCATCGCCAAGGCCAAGCAACAGCGTCTGCAACTCAAGCCCAAGCAGATCTTCGAATTCCCCACCGTGCGCGGCTGGGCAGAGCAGGTGGTTGATCTTGGCGCGGACAAGGCGGGCGCGGCCTCTGAAGCACTTGAGCCCACCACGGCTTTTGCCCTGACGCCTATTCAGGACTGGTTCTTTGCCCCGCAGCAAAGCCAGCCCGGCTACTGGAACCAGTCGCTCTTGCTGGCGCTGGACGAGCCGCTGGATCAGGCCCGCTTCACCCAGGCAGCGGGCGCGTTGCTCAACCGGCATGCCAGCTTGCGCCTGACTTTCGAGGCCTCGCAAGACGGCTGGCAGCAACGTTATCAGGCCTTTTCCGAGAAACAGGTCGAAGCGCTGCTGCAGGTTGAGGACGAGCCGTTGAGCGAAGCCTTGCTGCAACGCTGGCAGCAGGGTTTCAACCTGGATCAGGCCCCCTTGATCCGCTGGGTGTATTTCTCCCGGAGCCGGGAGTTGCTGTGCACGGCCCATCACCTGCTGGTGGATGCGGTGTCGTGGCAAGTGCTGCTGGAAGAACTGGAAAGCCTGTACCTGCAACCGGATCTGAAGCTGCCGGCCGTTTCGGCGGGTTTTCACGTGTGGAGCGAAGCCTTGCAGCGCCATCGCAACGAGCCAGAGCTCCTGGCTCAGGCGGACTACTGGCGCGAGCAACTGGTTGCTGAAGGCTTGGCCCTTGAGCAGAGCAATAAATACGGCGAGAGCCGCACGCTGGATACACAGCTTTCGGTTGAGCAGACACAACTGTTGCAGGGTGATTGCCACTCAGCCTACGGCACCCAGGTTCAGGACCTGCTGGTGGCCGCACTGGCCGGTGTCATCGGTCAGTGGCAAGGGCGTGACCGGGTCACTCTTGAGCTGGAAAGCCATGGTCGTAGCGGTTGGGAGCAGGCCCCCGATCTGTCCCGTTCCGTGGGCTGGCACACCAGTCGTTATCCATTGGCGGTCAACACGTCCTGGGACCTTGAGTCCTCGATCATCGGCGCCAAGGAAGCCCTGCGCCGTGTGCCCGAGCAAGGCATCGGCTACGGCCTGTTGCGCCAGGATCCGGCTCATGGCCTGGGCGCAGCCTCGCTGCTGACCTTCAACTACCTGGGCCGTGTCGATCAATGGCTGGGGGCGTCCCGTCTCTGGCGTCTATCCCGGCCGATCTGCCCTGGCATGCGCGCCGACGATACCCGCCGCACCCACTGGCTGGATGTGACAGCGCTGGAGAACGAAGGACGGCTGCATATCGAATGGCGCTATGCCCCGCACGTTCACGATCAGGCACTGGTAAACGGATTGGCGCAGCAGTTTGTGCAGCAGATCGGCGCCTTGCTGGAGCACTGCCTGTCTCCAGCGGCTGGCCGCGCCACGGCTTCGGACTTCGCTGACTCAGGCCTGTCCGACGATGAATTCCTGGGACTGCTCGAACAGCTTGAGCAGTGACAACCCTGCGTCCCCTACATTAAAGGTTCGGATACCGTCAGCATGAACGACAAGGTCAAAGCACTTTCGCGCAATATCGAAGCGATTTACCCGTTGGCTCCCATGCAGCAAGGATTGCTGTTCCACAGTCTGCTGCACCCCGGCAAGGGGATGTACCTGCTGCAATATCGCCACGTCATGGTCATGCCCGACCTCGACCTGGACGCTTTCCGTCAGGCCTGGGCGCAGGTGGTGGAGCGTCACGAACTGCTGCGCACGTCTTTCGTCTGGAAACAGCAAAAGCGCCCGATGCAGGTGGTGCACAAACAGGTCGAACTGCCCATCACTTATGAAGACTGGTCGCACCTGAGCGACGGCGAGCAACAGAGCCGTCTGGAACAATTGCTGAGCGAAGAGCGTGCCCAGGGCCTGGACTTTACCAAGGCCCCCTTGATGCGGGTCAGGCTGTACAAGATTGCACCTGACACCTACCAGTTCGTGCGCAGTTATCACCACATCCTCATGGATGCCTGGTGCTTCTCGATCATCATGATGGACTTCCTCAACGGCTACCGCGCCGCGCAGGAGGGGCGTCGCCTGAACCTGCCGGCACCTCGCCCGTACCGCGACTTCATCCGCTGGCTGGAAGCCCAGAAGCCCGAAGATCATCAGGAATTCTGGCAGCAGCGTCTGGCCGGTTTCGACACCCCCAACGAGTTTGGTTTTGGCCATGTGGGCCGCATTCAGGATGCCGCCGAGCCGGTCGAAGATTGCGTCGAACACCTGACCCTGGAACAGACCCAGAGCCTGCAAAATACCGCTGCCCGCCACGGCATCACCCTCAACACGCTGGTGCAGGGCGCCTGGGCTTTGCTGCTGGCGCGCTACAGCGGTGATCGCGATCTGGTGTTCGGCATCACCGTGGCCGGGCGTCCGGTTCATATGCAGGGCATGGAAAGCATCGTCGGCCTGTTTATCAATAGCCTGCCGCTGCGCTGGAGCTGGCGTCTGGACGATGCGCTGGGGCCATGGCTCAAAGCCTTGCAGACCGAGAACCTGAGCCTGCGTGAACACGAAAGCGTTTCCCTGGCCGACATCCAGCGCTGGAGCGACGTGCAGCGTCAGGACCTGTTCCAGAGCCTGTTCGTGTTCGAGAACGCGCCGATTACTTCCGACCTGCGTCAGAGCCAGCTGGATTACCTGATCAGCGACATGGCCAACCGCACCCACACGAACTACCCCGTGACGGTGGTCATCGTTCCGGGCGAACGTCTGCATTTGCAACTGACCTACCAGACTGACTGGTTCCTGCGCGAAGAAATCGAGCAGATGCTGCGCCACTTCCGCACCTTGCTGCTGAATATGGGCGAAGCACTGAGCGCGAAGCCCGAAACGCCCCTGCATCATCTGGCCATGCTCGATGAGCGGGAAATCGCCATCCAGCATCAGGACTGGGCCGGTGGCGGTCTGGCCGCCGATGAGCAACTGCTGCAACCCTTGTATATCGAACGCTTACAGCAACAGGTTCGCCAGACGCCCGAGCGCGTGGCCATTGTGCATGGCGAACAGAGCCTGACGTTCGACCAGTTGAACCGTGCCGCCAACCGTCTGGCCCGGCACTTGCGGGCACAGGGCGTCCAGTCGGACGACCTGATCGCGGTGTTCGACGAACGTGGCCTGGACCTGGTGGTGATGATCGTCGCGACCCTCAAGGCCGGCGCAGGCTGGCTGCCGCTTGATCCCCGCAACCCGCCACAACGTCTGGCCCAGGTGCTGCGCCAGAGTCGCACGCCATTGCTGATTCACAGTGCAGGGCAGGGCGAACTGGCGATGGAGGCTGTGGAACTGCTGGAGCAGCCGCTCAAGTCGGTGCTTTACGATTCCTCCGCATTGGGCAGCTACAGCGATGATGACCTGAACATTCCGGTTCACGACAGCTCGCTGGCCTATTGCATCTTCACTTCCGGCTCCACCGGTACGCCTAAGGGCGCGATGGTTGCCCATGCGGGCATGCTCAACAATATTCTCGGCAAACTGCCGGGGCTCGGCCTCGATGCCAGTGACGTGATTGCCCAGACCGCGCCGCAGTGCTTCGACATTTCCGTGTGGCAAACCCTGGCCGGTATGGTGCTGGGGGCGCGCACCGTGATTCTGGGTGATTGCGTGGTGCAGAACCCCGATGACCTGGCCGCCGCCATAGAACGCCATGACATCAGCATTCTTGAAGCGGTGCCATCGCTGATGCAAAGCCTGCTGGATGCTGGCCTCGACCGTTCCCGTCTGCGCTGGGTCCTGGCGACCGGCGAAGCACTGCCGCCAGCTCTGGCGCGGCGCTGGTTCGAGCGCTATCCAGCCATTCCGCTGATGAACGCCTATGGTCCGGCGGAATGCTCCGATGACGTGGCGTTCCATCCGTTGCTCGAACGCTTGCCTGAGCAACGCATCAACGTGCCCATTGGCCGCGCGACACTGAATAACCGTCTGTACCTGCTCAATGCCGACCTGCAACCGATACCTGCCGGAGCAGTGGGGGAAATCTTCGTGGCGGGTGTGGGCGTCGGTCGTGGCTATATGGCCGACCCGGCACGTACGGCGGCGGTGTTTCTGCCGGACCCGATTGCCAACGATGGCAGCCGCATCTATCGCACGGGCGACCTGGCGCGTTTCCTGCCCAATGGTGATCTGGAATACGTCGGGCGCACCGACCATCAGGTCAAGATCCGTGGTCACCGTATCGAACTGGACGAAATCGAAGCCTGCCTGACCCGCTATCCGGGTGTCCGGGAAGCCGTGGTGGTGGCCCGTGATGACCAGCAACGCTCCAAGGTGCTGGTGGCGTATGTGGTGTCCGATGACCAGCCAGGCATCGAAGCCCTGCGCGAGCATGTGCTGGGCAACCTGCCGCCCTACATGATTCCGGGCGCGTTCATGTTCCTGGAGCGCTTTCCCCTCAATGGCAACGGCAAGATCGACCGCAAATCCTTGCCCGCGCCGGATTTTGCCGCGCAAAGCCAGGCCCGTTATGTGGCGCCCAGCAGCGAACTGCAAGGCCAGATGGTCGAAGCCTGGCAAAGCGTGCTGGGGCTCGATCAGGTAGGCGTCGAAGACAACTTCTTCGAGCTGGGCGGTCATTCGCTGCTGGCCACGCAACTGATCGGCCTGATCGGCAAGCTCAGCGGTAAAGACCTGCCACTGCGCATCGTGTTCGAGCGCCCGACCATTGCCGCCATGGCGGACTGGCTGGAAAACCGTACCGACACTGCCCAGTCAGCGCCCAAGCTCTTGCCTCGTCCTGAAAAGCTGCCGCTGTCCTTTGCCCAGCAGCGGCTCTGGTTCCTGCAACAACTCGATCCACAAAGCCCGGCCTACAACCTGGCCGGTGCGGTACGCCTGACCGGCGCCTTGAATATCGACGATTTGCAGAGCGCCTTGCAGTCCGTACTCGACCAGCATGAAGTGCTGCGCACCGGATTCATCAGCGAGCCTGAAGGCCCGAGCCAGGTGATTCTGGCCCGCACCGAACTTGAGTTGCCATTGATCGATGTGCCAAGCGAAGAGGCACTGCACGACCTGCTGCGTCAGGACGCAATGACGCCATTCGATCTGCAGGCCGCGCCGTTGCTGCGCGCCAGGCTCTATCGTCTGGCACCTGAGGCGTTTGTCCTGTCGCTGAACTGCCATCACATCGTTGCCGATGGCTGGTCCCTGCAACTGATCATCGATGGTCTGTGCAAACAGTATCGCCATCTGCGTCAGGGCCTGAGCGCAGAAGCGCCGGCCATGTCGATGCAATATGCCGATTACGCCCTGTGGCAGCGGCAATGGATGAATAGCAAGGCTTGCGAGCAGGAACTGGGCTTCTGGCGCGAGCAACTGGCCGGTGAACTGCCGGTGCTGGAGCTGGCAGCCGACTTCCCGCGTCCTGCCCAGGCCAGCCAGAATGGCGGTCGTGTCGAACAGCGTTTGCCTGAGGCCCTGACCGCACGTTTGCGCGCATTCAGCGCTCGTCACGGCTGGAGCAACTTCACGCCGATGCTGGCGGCATTCCAGTTGCTGCTGCGCAGCCGTAGCGGTGAAGACGACATCATTGTCGGTGTGCCTGTTGCCAACCGGCATCATGCCGCGCTGCAACCTCTGGTCGGTTGCTTCGTCAATACGCTGGTGTATCGCAAGAAACTGTCCGGCGAGCGCAGCCTGCTGCAATTGATGAGCGAATTGCAGGCGCTGTCGGTGTCGGTGCAGTCCCATCAGGATCTGCCGTTCGATTACCTGATCGAGCAGCTCGGCGTGGCCCGGCAAGTCAGCTACAACCCGCTGTTCCAGGTGATGTTCAACTACTTCCCGGGCAATGCCCTGGAGCGTTTCGAGCTGACTGACGTCATCGCAGAACCTCTGGACAACCGCCCGGACAGCGCCTTGTGCGACCTGCACCTGGACGTGCGTGACAGCGAGCATGGCATCAGCCTGAGCCTGCAATACAGCAGCGATCTGTTCCGCGAGCAGACGGTGCAGACCATGGCCGAGCAGTATCTGGTGTTGCTGGAGGCCTTGCTCGATCAACCGGAAAAAGCCCTGGGCGAACTGGTCTGGCAACCTGCCGAGCGTGCCCTGGCACGGCTCGACGGCCCGGTAGTCGGTGGTCAGCAGGACATTCTCCAGGCCTTTGAACTCCAGGTTGCCCTTCAGCCCGACGCCACTGCCGTACTGGCCGGCGATCAGCGCCTGACGTACGCCGAACTGAATCAGGCTGCCGAACGACTGGCCGCTGCGTTGCAGGCCCATGGCGTCGGTATCGAAGACCGCGTGGCATTCAATCTGCCACGTGATGCGCGCCTGCCAACGGCGATGCTGGGGATTCTCAAGGCAGGTGCGGCCTATGTGCCGCTGGCCGAAGACACGCCACCGGAGCGTGGCCGCTACATTCTTGAAGCCGCGCAACCGCGGATATGCCTGGGTACTGCGGCGAGCCTGGAAGTGTTGGCTGGCTGGAACAGCGGCGTGACGTTGCTGGATATCGACGCACTGAAACCGGCTGAAACACTCAGGACACCGGCATGGACAGCGGATCAACTCGCCTACGTGCTGTACACCTCCGGGTCCACCGGCAAGCCCAAAGGCGTGGCGATCAGCCGTGGCAACCTGATGAACCTGATGCTGGCGGTCGGGCAGGTCCTGCCGCTGGACGCACAGGACCGGGTGCTGGCCCTGACCACCGCGACCTTCGACATTGCCATTGTCGAACTGCTGCTGCCACTGGCCCATGGCGCCAGTATCCTGCTGGCCGACCGCGAACAGGCCCGGGACCCGCAAGCCATCGATCAACTGCTGGAGGCTGCGCAACCGACCGTCATGCAGGCCACGCCCGCCACCTGGCGGATGCTGGTGGCCCACACCTCGCGTCACTGGCAAGGCGTGCGCGCCATTTCCGGTGGCGAGGCCTTGCCTTGTGCGCTGGCCGAAGCCATCGAGGGCAGGGGAGCCAGGGTCATCAACGGTTACGGACCGACAGAAGCGACGGTCTACAGCACCTTCGAAGTTCGCAACGGCAACGAAAGCGGCGTTGAAGTGCCTATCGGGCAGCCTGTAGCCAATACCGCTGCCTATGTGCTGGATGCCGATCTGCAACCCGTGGCCGACGGAATTCCCGGTGAGCTGTATCTGGCCGGTGCCAACCTGGGCCGCGGGTACTTTGCGGCAGCGCGTCTGACTGCCGCGGCGTTCCTGCCGGATCCGTTCGTGGCCGGAGCCCGCATGTATCGCACCGGTGACCGGGTTCGCCGCAATAGTAATGGCAGCCTGGATTACCTGGGTCGTCTGGACTTCCAGGTCAAGCTGCGCGGCTTCCGCATCGAGCTGGGGGAAATCGAGGCCTTGCTGGCGCGTATTTCTGGCGTTCGCGAGGCAGCTGTCGTGCTGCTGGGCAACGGCGAAGCGGCGCGGCTGGTGGGGTATTACGCGGGTGATGCCCAAGATGAAGCGCTGTTGCGCGAAACCCTTGGCGCGCAACTGCCGGACTACATGCTGCCGAGCCAGTTCGTCCACCTGGAGACTCTGCCACTGAGCCCAAGCGGCAAGGTTGATCGCAAGGCATTGCCGGAACCGCTCCAGCGCGATGGTCAGCGCAGTGCGCTCTCCGGCGAGTGGGAGCAGGCATTGGCCCTGCTCTGGGAAGAGCTGCTGGGCAGCAGCGATATCGGGGCCGAAGACAACTTCTTCGCCTTGGGCGGTCATTCGTTGCTGGCCGCACGCCTGGTGGCGCGCATTGCCGAACAACATGGCCGGCGCCTGCCGTTGCGCACCTTGTTCGAGCACCCGGTGCTGCGGGACCTGGCTGCGCAACTGGCGGCGACAGACGTTGAGTCCGAAGGCATCCTGCGCCCGTTCAAGGAGTCTTTGGCACCGCTGCATTTCACGCAACAACGCTTGTGGTTCCTGGACCGTCTGCAAGGCGATACCCAGGCCTATCATCTGTCCCTGGCCTTGAAACTGGACGGTGTGCTGCAACCGGCATTGCTGGAACAGGCCCTGACTCAACTGATCAGTCGCCAGCACAGCCTGCGCACGGTATTCAGCGACACCGCCGAAGGCGCCCGTCAGTGTGTCGAGGATCAGGCCGCAGTGCAGGTGAGCACCGAGCCGCTGGAGATCGACGAACACTCCCAGGCTTTCGCGCAGAAACTGACTCGGGAAGCGCAGCGCGCATTCGATCTGACAGCATCGCCACTGTTCAGGGTGCGTGTGTATCAAGGGCCGAGCCGAAGCGTGTTGCAGGTCACTTTGCACCACATCATTGCCGATGCCCGTTCGCTGGAGATCTTCTTCAATGAACTGCAACTGATCTATCAGGCCATTGTGGAAGGCCGCAACGCCTGCCTGCCGCAACTGCCGTTGCAGTTCTCCGACATTGCCGCCAGCTGGCAAGCCCCGGCCGGGCAGGCCTTGATCGAATCGCAGCTTGAATACTGGCGTCAGGCCCTGGCTGGCGAGCCGCCGGTGCTGAACCTGCCAACCGATTTGCCGCGTCCGGCGGAGCAGGGCTACAAAGGCCAGCGTCTGCGCTTCGACCTGCCAGCCGAGCTGGTCGCGCAACTGCGGACAACCGCGCAAAGCCACGGCCTGACGGCGTTCGCACCTTTGCTGGCTGCCTG
Source organism: Pseudomonas lijiangensis (assembly GCF_018968705.1). NCBI lineage: Bacteria > Pseudomonadati > Pseudomonadota > Gammaproteobacteria > Pseudomonadales > Pseudomonadaceae > Pseudomonas > Pseudomonas lijiangensis. Next base: position 2,984,497 of record NZ_CP076668.1, on the reverse strand, counting down.
GAAAACCCTACTGGCCAGACACTCGGGCCAGCGTGAAATCTGGATGGGCCTTCCGGTTGCCCATCGTCATCAGGCTCATACCGACAACCTGATCGGTTACTTTGCCACGACCCAGGTCCTGCGCAGCAGCATCGATCCGCTGCAATCGGTCGAGCAGTTCTGGCAGCAGTTGCAAGCCACGCATCTGGCCGCGCAGCAGCATGGCGACGTGCCTTTCGAGCGTCTGGTGGAAGCCCTGCAAGTGCGCCGCGACCTGAGCCATACGCCGCTGTTCCAGGCACTGTTCAATCTGATTCAGCGCGACGTCGCCGCATCGGGCGAGCAGCACTTTGCCGACGTGCCGGTGCAGCGTCTGAATGTCGAAAGCGACAGCGCCCTGGTGGATATCGGTCTGCATATCGAACAGCACGGTGACGACTGGCAGTGCGTGCTGGAATACAACACCGATCTGTTCCTGCCCCGCACCGCACAACGCTATGCCGACGAATACCGCTATCTGCTCGAAGGCATGCTCAAACAACCTGAAGCGCGCCTGTGGGATGTCGACCTGGCCAATGCCGATCATGCGCTGGACGAGCGCCCATGGAACCTGACTGCCCAGGCTGTGCAGCATGAAATGGATCTGATTGCCCGTTTCGAGCGGCAAGTGGCGCTGACACCCGAGGCCCTGGCCGTGGATTGTCAGGACCAGCAGTGGACCTATGCGCAACTCAATGCCCGCAGCAATCGTCTGGCCCATTGGCTACGCGGGCAGGGTGTCGGTACCGATGACCTGGTTGCCGTCTGCCTGACCCGCGGCCCGTGGCTGTTGCCAACCCTGCTGGCCATTCACAAGGCCGGTGCGGCGTACCTGCCACTGGACCCGCAACATCCGGCAGACCGCCTGCGCTTCATCATCGGGCATGCGCGTCCGGCACGGGTGCTTGGCGAGAGTCTGAGCAGCGATGCCTTGAGCGGCATAGATAAGGTGCTGCTCGACCAACTGTTGCTGGATGACTACAGCGCCGAGAACCTGTCGCTGCCGGTCAACCCGCAACAACGGGCTTATGTCATCTACACCTCGGGCTCGACCGGTACACCGAAAGGCGTGCAGGTCACCCGCGACAACCTGAGCAACCTGCTGGCCGGTCTTGGTCAGCAGTTGCCACTCGGCGCCAACGATGTCTGGCTGGCCAGTACCACTTACGCCTTCGATATGTGCAAGCCGGAGCTGTTCCTGCCGCTGGTCAATGGCGCGGCCATATTGCTGGCGCGTCGCGAGCAGGTGGTCGATGGTCATCAACTGTTTGCCTTGCTGCGTCGTGCCACGGTGTTCCAGGCAACGCCTGCGGGCTGGCAGATCCTGCTGGAAACCGGCCATACCGACTGGCCAGCCATACGCGGCCTGATCGGCGGCGAAGCGGTGCCGGGTGAACTGGTGACCGAACTGCGCAGCCGGGGCGTGACCCTGATCAACGCCTATGGCCCGACGGAAACCACGGTCTGGTCCACGACTCAGGCGTTGCAGGAAGTGCCGAACGGTGTGGCCGATATTGGCTCGCCATTGCTCAACACTCGCTGCTATGTACTCGATGAAATGCTGCGTCCGGTGCCTCTGGGCACGACCGGTGAGCTGTATATCGCCGGTTCCGGCGTGACCCGTGGCTATCAGCATGCGCCTGCCATTACGGCGGCAGCCTATTTGCCGGATCCTTATGCCAGCGAATCCGGCAGCCGTATGTACCGCACCGGCGATCTGGTGCGCCGCCGCAATGACGGTCGTCTGGCCTATGTCGGGCGCAGCGACTTCCAGGTCAAGGTGCGGGGCTTCCGTATCGAGCCGGGGGAGATCGAATCGCTGTTGCGTCGTTATCCGGGCGTGGAAGAGGCCGTGGTGATGATCGACGCCCGCAGCCAGAGTCTGTTTGCCTGGCTGCAAACGCCGAGCCCGGTGGATCAGGCGGCCTTGCGTCGCCATCTGGAAGGCCTGTTGCCGGGTTACATGATTCCTGCCGGTTTTATCGAGCAGTCACGCTTTGCCCTCAATGCCAACGGCAAGATCGACCGCAAGAGCCTGCCGGCGCCGCAACCCGTGGCTCTGGAAGGCGTTGCTCCGCGCAACGAGCTGGAACAGCAACTGGCCGACATCTGGCAGGAGTTGCTTGAAGTGCCGCAGGTCGGGGTGTTCAACAGTTTCTTCGAGCTGGGCGGCCATTCCCTGCTGGCGATGCGCTTGATGACCCGGGTCGAGAACCGTTTCGGTATCAAGATCGAACTGCGCAGCCTGTTCCACAACCCGACGATTGCTGCGCTTGCCGAGCAGATCGAAAAACCCCAAGGGCCTTCCACGGATGAAGCCCTGGACGAAATGCAGCGTCTACTATCAGAGATGGAAGAATAAGAATGAGTGGGATGACGCAACAAGCGTTCCTGGAGATTGCACAGCGACTGGCTTCCCTGCCTGGGGACAAGAAAAAGTTGTTCCGCCAGCGTCTGGCCGAGAAGGGCATCGACAGCTGGCGGCTGCCGATCGTGCCTGCCGTGCACAGCGAAGGCCAGAGCCTGCCGCTGGCCCAGGCGCAACGGCGCTTTCTGTCGGCTGAAGCCCTGAGCAGTCGTGCGCTCTACAATCTGTGCTCGGTCCTGCGTTTCGACCGCGACCTCGATGGCCAGCGTCTGCAACAGGCCATGCAGCAGTTGACCGACCGCCACCAGATCCTGCGCACACGTTACATCAGCGATGCCCAGGGTCAGTTGCAGCCTCACTGCGAGCCTTTGCAGGTTGCCCTGCCAGAGGTCAAACGCTTGAGCCTGGCGACCGATGAGTACGAGCAATGGTGTGCCGACGAATACGCCCGCCAGTTGGCCGAACCCTTCGACCTGGCTAGCTCGGCGCCATGGCGCTGGCAGGCTTTCAGCGATGCTCAAGGGCAGTCGACCTGGCTGTTTTTCACTATTCATCACGTGGCCTACGATGCGTGGTCGGCTCAGCAGCTCACGCTGGAACTGGCCGAAGCTTATCGGGCACTGGCCCTGAACGAGCCTGCCCGCCAACCGGAACTGAGTATCCAGTACGCCGATTACGCGGCCTGGGAACAGGAGTGGCTGGACAGTGACAGTTGCCAGCAGCACATCGCGTTCTGGCGCACCCAACTGGCGGATGCTCCGGCACCGTTGGCCTTGCCACTGGATCGCCCACGGCCTTCGGCCAATCAGCGCCGTCATAGCGGTGCGGTGCTGGCCCGCGAGCTTTCACCCGAGCTGACAACAGCAGTGGAAGCCGCCATTCGCAAGCAGGGTGTGACGCTGTATATCTATGGCCTGACCGCTTTCAGTTGCCTGTTGTCCCGCTACAGCGGCGAGAACGACCTGTGCCTGGGCACTTCCGCAGCCCAGCGTGACCGGCCGGAACTGGTGCCGCTTATAGGCCCGTTGCTCAACACGCTGGTGATCCGTCAGCAGTTGCAGGACAACCCCGATTTCACCAGCGCACTGCTGCGCACCCGTGACACCGTTGCAGCCGCTTTCGATCATCAATTGCTGCCTTTCGAGAATGTGCTGGAAAGTCTTGAGCGTCCGCGTTCCAGCCCGCTGTTCCAGGTCATGTTCGTGCAGGTCGACCTGCCTGCGAGCCGAACCCTGGAATTGCCCGGTGTCGCGGTCGAAGTGCTTGACCCGCCACAGCGCCATGCCCGTTTCGACCTCACGCTGCGCATGGTGCGCACCGCCGACTCGCGCCTGCGCTGCGAGCTGGAATACAGCGACGAATTGTTCGAGGCTGCAACAGTCGAGCAGATGCTGGACGATCTGCTGGCGATTCTCGGACAGGCTGCAAGCCATCCCCAGCGTCGCCTGGCCGAACTGCAACTGGTTTCGCCGCCAAGCAAACTGAGTGGCCCGGCACTGGGTTCGACGCCGTTGCCGCTGGACCAGCAAGTCCGGCACTGGGCGGCCCATACACCGACCGCTCAAGCCTTGTGCAGTGCTGAGCAGAATATTGACTATGCAACGCTGGGTGCCGCGAGCCGTGCGCTGGCGGCCAGACTGGCCGGGCAGGGCATTGAGCCGGGGCATGTGGTTGCGCTGTGCATGCCTCGCTGCGCCGAGCAGTTGCTGGCGACCCTGGCCTGCTGGCAACGCGGTGCAACCTGTCTGTTTCTCGACCCGGCCCAGCCGCCGCAACGACTTGCGCAACTGTTGCAGGACAGCGGTGCGAGCCTGTGGCTGACCCTGGCCGAAGCGCCTGAAACCGGTGTGGATATTGCTCACCTTGCGCTGACCGCCAGCGACTGGTCGGCTGATGCACCTGTGGATTCGGTTCAGAGCCTGAGCCTGCCGCACCTGCCTGCGTATCTGATCTATACCTCGGGTTCCACCGGCCAGCCCAAGGGCGTGCTGGTCACCCACGCAAATCTGGCGCATTACGCGACAGCTGTTGGCCAACGTTTGCAGGCAAAATCCGGCAGCCGCTGGGCGACCCTGGCCACCGTGGCCGCGGATCTGGGCCTGACTTGCGTATTCGCGGCCCTGAATGCCGGTGATCCGCTGGTGCTGCCGCCGGCATCCCTGACGTTCGATCCGCCTGGCTGGGCTGACTTCCTTGACGAGCAGCCCGTGGACTGCCTGAAAATCGCGCCTTCGCACTTGCGCGGCCTGCTGGCGCTGGACGATGCCCGGCGCGTGTTGCCCAGGGAAGTGCTGATTCTGGGCGGCGAAGGCTTCGATCAGGCCTTGTTTACCCAAGTGCGCGAACTGGCGCCGCAACTGCGTATCTTCAACCACTACGGGCCTTCGGAAACCACGGTCGGCGTGATCTGTGGCGAAATCCAGTCCCTCGACGCACTGGAGCCAGGGCAATACCTGCCTTTGGGCCAGCCGCTGGCGGACTGTGAACTGCGCATTGTCGATGGCAATGACATTCCGGTGCCTGTTGGCGTCGCCGGTGAGCTGTTGATTGCAGGCCCGCAGGTTGCTCAAGGCTATCTCGGTCAGCCTGAGCTGACTGCGCGGGCCTTCGGTTCTACGGCTCAGGGCCAGCGTTTTTACCGCAGCGGCGACCGGGTTCGTCTGGACCGCAACGGTCGTCTGGTGTTTCTTGGTCGTCAGGACGATCAGGTCAAGATTCGTGGTTTCCGGGTCGAGCCCGGTGAAGTCAGTGCCTGGCTCAATGCCCGGCCACAGGTTCGCGAAGGCGCGGTACTGGCGCTGGACATCAAGGGCCGGACGCAACTGGTGGCTTATATCAGCCCTGCGCTGAGCGCCGAAGAACTGGCTGATGTGCAGACCGAAGCCCGGCGTCAATTGCCGGAGCATATGCTGCCTGCCCATTGGCTGACGCTGGAGACACTGCCGCTGACCGCCAATGGCAAGCTGGATCGTCGCGCCTTGCCTGAGCCTGCTGAAGGTGAAGCAGACAACGCTGCCGTTCAGCCACCGACGGGGGAAACGGAGCAGCAGCTGGCGCAGTTGTGGTGTCAGGTGCTGGGTTGTACTCAGGTCGGGTGTGAAGATGACTTCTTTGCCCTCGGCGGTGATTCGATCCTCAGTCTGCAACTGATCGGCCTGGCTTCCCGGGCCGGGCTCAAGCTCAAGCCTCGTGACGTCCTGCAGCATTCCACCCTGGCGGGTATGGCTCTGTGCATCGACTGCCGTCAGCAGCCGGCCTTGCTTGCAGTGATTGAAGCCTTTCGTGAACTGCTTGAACAGCCGGGACTGGGGCCGGATGCCGATTTCTTTGCAGAAGGTGGCGACTCGATCCTCAGCCTGCAACTGATTGCACGTCTGCGTAAGGCCGAATTGCGCCTGATGCCTCGGCAACTGCTGGAAAACCCGACGCCCCGGCAACTGGCCGGAGTATTGAAACCTGTTGCGGCAAAAACCGTTACGCCGCCCGTGGCCATCCAGACAGCGGACCAACCGCAGCCCCTGTCCCACGCTCAGCAACGGGTGTGGTTCATGCAGCAACTGGATCCGGCGCAAACCGCTTATAACGTCACTCAGTTGCTGGCCTTGCGCGGTGATCTGGATGTTCCGCGTCTGCAAAGCACCTGTCAGGCCCTGGTCCAGCGCCATGAAGCGTTGCGCTGCCGATTCTTTGAAGAGCAGGGACAGGTCTGGCAGCGTCTGGACGAGACAGGTACGTCGATCTTCAATCTGCATGACCTCAGCGGCCTGAACGAATCGGAGCAGCAGGCAAGCATCGCCAAGGCTGCCCGGCGAGTCTTCGATCTGGTCAACGGGCCGTTGCTGGCCATTGATGTCTTCAGCATTGCGCCCGGCGATTACCGCCTGCTGTTCAATGTGCATCACATTGCCGTGGATGGCTGGTCCATGGGCTTGCTGGTGCAGGACTTCGCGCTGATCTATCAGGACCAGCCAGCGCCTGCGACAACCGGCCTGCTGCCCTTCATCAAGGATCATCGCGAGCGTCTGGACGGCGAGCAGGGCCGGCAATTGCTGGGTTATTGGCAACAACGGCTGCAAGGTCTGGGCAACGAACCTCTGGAACTGCCCGATCATTGCCTGCGGCCAGTGGTGCAGGATTATGCCGGTGCCCGTGAGGAATTTGCCTTGCCGGTTACGCTGAGCGCAGCGGTCGAAGCACAGGCCAGAGCGCTGGGTGTCACGCCGTTCGTGCTGTACTTTGCCGCTTACCAGCTCCTGTTGTGGCGGCATGCCGGGCGCACTGATTTCGCAATCGGCTTGCCGGTGGCCGGACGTGAGTCGGCAGCGGGTCAGGCCTTGGTCGGCCTGTTCGTCAACACCCTGGCTCATCGGGTACAGATCGATGCCCGGCAAAGCCTGCAAGCCTTCATCAAAACTCTGAACGGGCAACTGGTCGAAGATATGGCCCACCAAGAGTTGCCGTTCGAACAATTGCTGGACAAGCTGGATTTCGAGCGCCATCTGGATCGCACGCCGGTGTTCCAGAACCTGTTCAATTACCAGATCGACCATGGCGACGCCCGCAGCCTCAGCCTGCCGGGTGTCAGCGTGGAATCGCTGGCGCTGCCGGACGGCGTGGTCAGTGCCAAGTTCGACCTGACGTTCAACCTGTTCACCCACGGGCGTGGTGCTGATGCCAGTACTCGCCTGATTGTCGAGTACGCCACTGCGTTGCTGCGTCCTGAAACCGCGCAACGGCTGGTGGAGGATTACCAAGGCTTGCTGGGCAGCCTGACGAGCCTTGATCTTCAGCAGAACCTGCTGGAAGTGCCGCTGGGCTCTGTTGCAAGACTGGCTACGGCAGGTGCGTCCATGGACGTACACTGCGAAGCGGATTTTGTGACGCGCTTTGAAGTCCAGGCCGTTCTCTATCCCGAGCGTGTGGCGGTGTACAGCGCAGATCGGCGCTTGAGCTACGCGGCGCTGGATGCCCAGGCCAATCGACTGGCCAACTGGCTGCTGGAACAGGGCGTCGGTCACGAATCGACCGTTGCCTTCTGCCTGCCAAGAGACGAAAGACTGCTGGTGTGCATGCTGGGTATCCAGAAGGCCGGTGCGTCCTACCTGCCCCTCGATCCCGGTCATCCGGCAGCCCGTCAGGCGCAGATTCTCAATCGGGCGCAGCCACACTTGCTGCTCTGCGATGCACGGACTGCAGACTTGCCCGAGCAACTGCGCAGCCATATCTGGGCGGATCTGGCCTTGGCGCAATTCCCGGCACAGGCTCCGGCGATTGACAGAAACCTTCAGCAACTGGCTTACACGCTCTACACCTCGGGTTCCACCGGGCAGCCAAAAGGCGTGCAGATCAGCCGCGGCAACTTTGCCAACTTCCTGCTGGCCATGGAGCAGGCGCTGCCTCTGGAAAACGTGCAGCGTTACCTGGCCCTGACGACCGTCACCTTCGATATCTGTGGCCTGGAGCTGTGCCTGCCCCTGGTGCGCGGTGGTGCCGTGGTACTGGCCGACGATGAAGAGCGTCAGGACCCTGTATTGCTCGCCAGCCTGATCAAGAACCAGTCCGTGGACCTGATTCAGGCCACACCGGCCACCTGGGCCATGCTGTTGCAGGGCGACCGTCAGGTGCTGGCCGGGCGGGTGGCGCTGGCAGGCGGTGAAGCCTTGTCGGCCGAGATGGCCACCGAGCTGCGGCAATCGGTGGCTCATCTGGTCAACGTCTATGGCCCGACAGAAACCACGGTATGGTCGACGCAAACCCCGATCGATGCGCTGCAATTGCCGGTCGCGCCCATTGGCCGACCGCTGCTCAACACTCGCTGCCATGTCCTCGACGAGCATTTGTGCGAAGTGCCGACCGGTTGCGTCGGTGAACTGTACATTGCCGGTGAGGGTCTGGCTCGTGGTTATGCCGGACAACCCGGCTTGACTGCTGAGCGCTTCATTGCAGACCCGTTCAGCACCGATGGCAGCCGCCTGTACCGCACAGGCGATCTGGCGCGCTGGCAGCCCGACGGGCAGCTGTATTACCTGGGCCGCACCGACGATCAGATCAAACTGCGCGGTTACCGGATCGAACTGGGCGAGATCGAAGCGGTGCTGCTCAGTCATCCGAAACTGCTTCAGGCGGTCGTGGCTGTACAGGGCGAACATCTGGCCGCTTTCTGGGTGGCAGAAGCTGGCAGCTCACCCGACGAAACCGAGATTCGCGACTATTTGCAGGCGCGCCTGCCGGTTTACATGCTGCCGACGCATTTGAAGTCGCTGGAACAGTTACCGCTCAATACCAACGGCAAGGTGGATCGCAAGCAACTGCCACGCCTGCAACTGGAAAGCCCGACCATCAGCGCCGTTCAGCGACCATTGTCGGCCAGCGAAAGCATGCTGGCCGACGTCTGGGGCGCTGTGCTGAAACGCCAGCAGATTCCTGCCGACGGCCATTTCTTCCAGTTGGGTGGGCATTCGCTGATGGCGGCTCAGGTGCGCAGCCGCTTGCGCGAGCAGGGCTTTGAAGTGCCGCTGCGCTGGCTGTTTGAAACGCCGGTACTGGCCGAGCTGGCTGCACGAATCGAAGGTCTGGCACGTGATCTGGATATCGGCTCACTGGCCATTCCCCACGTCGATCAGCAAGTCGAGCAGCCATTGTCTTCGGCGCAGCAGCGGGTCTGGCTGATGCAGCAACTGGATCCGGCCGACAGCAGTTTCAATATGGGCAGCAACGTACGCTTGCGCGGTGAGCTGGATATCCAGTCCCTGCAGCGTTCGTTACAGCGACTGGTCAGCCGTCATGCCATCTTGCGCACGACCTATCACCAGCAGGCTGGCGAGTTGCGCCAACGGATTCATGAGGATCTGTCGGTCGCGCTGCAAGTGATCGAGTCCAGCGAAGCACAATGGCCAGCCGAAGCCCGTGAAGTTGCCTTGCGACCGTTCGACCTGGGCCGCGAAGCACCTTTGCGGGCCGTACTGTATCGCCTTGGCGAGCAAGAACATGTGCTGCAACTGGTCATACACCATATCGCCTCCGATGGCTGGTCCGGCGCCGTGCTGGTGGACGAGCTGATTCAAGGCTACGAAGCCTGGAGCGCAGGCCTGGAGCCTGATCAGGGTGAATTGCCGATCCAGTACGTCGACTATGCGGTGTGGCAGGGCTCGCCTGCGGTCCAGTTGCGTCAGCGTGAAGGCCTGGATTTCTGGCGGCGCACCCTGGCCGGGATTCCCGCGCAGGTGCCTTTGCCATTCGACTTTCCGCGCCCGGAGCGCGACAGCGGCACCGGCGCGGCCCTGGATTTCCAGTTGTCGGCCGCCACGGTCGAGCGCCTGAAGGCCTTTGCCCAAGAGAGCGGCACTTCACCGTTCATGCTGTTGCTGACCTGCTATGCCGCCGTATTGCAGCGCGAAACCCAAGGTCGCGATCTGGTGATCGGCACCGATGTCGCAAACCGCGACCATCCGGCCACCGAGTCGCTGATCGGCTTCTTCGTCAACCTGCTGGCCTTGCGTATCCGCCTGCAACCGGAACTGAGTTTCCGTGAGCAGGCGCAGCAGGTCCGGGAGCTTTGCCTTCAAGCGTTCGCCTGGCAGGACACGCCGTTCGAGCGGGTCGTGGAGTGCCTGGAACTGCCTCGGGTGGCCAATCTGCATCCGCTGCTGCAAACGCTGTTTGTCCTGGACAACACGCCGCGTCAGCAACGTCAGTTGGGCAACCTGAAGGTCGAGCCGCTGACTGGCGAGCAGCATCATTCCAAGTTCGACATGGCGCTGTTCGCCAGCGAAGACGGTGATGCGATCAGCCTGCGCTGGGTGTATCGCACCAGCCTGTTCCGCCCGGCCACCATCGAACGCCTGCGCGATGCTTTCGCGTCGCTGCTGGAGATGGTCCTCGTCGCGCCTGAAAAACCTATCGATACCTTGATTCCGACCGTAAAGGGAGCTGCTGCAATGTCCACGGACAACCCGGTGCAACGCAAGATGAGCAAATTGGGCAAGATGCGCCAGAGCGCTTCTCCCGCAGCCCGCGAGCCCATCGAAGCCCGACCGTTGCGCGAAGGCTCGAAATTCCCCTTGCTGGTGACCCTGCGCGACCGTGAACTGGCCCCGGCCATCTGGGCCGAAGCCAACCGTGACAAGGTCGAAAACTGGCTGCGCGAGCATGGCGGCATCCTGTTCCGTGGTTTCGACCTGCCGACGCCGGTGGATTTCGAGAGCTTTTGCCAGGCCCTGTGCCCGCAGCTCTATGGCCAGTACGGTGACTTGCCCAAGAAAGAGGGCGGCAAGAATATCTACAAGTCCACGCCATACCCCAAGGACCGGATGATCCTGTTCCACAACGAGAGCGCTCATCAGCATCGCTGGCCGCGTCGGCAGTGGTTCTACTGCGAGATTCCGGCCACCACCGGTGGCGCGACGCCGATTGTCGACAGCCGCGAGGTCTATCGTGAACTGCCGGCCTGGCTGCAGGCGAAGCTGCGCAGCAAGCAACTGATGTACGTGCGCAATTTCAGCACCAGCCTGGACGTCAGCTGGCAGCACTTCTTCCAGACCGAGGACCGTGCCGAGGTCGAGCGGATCTGCCGTGAAAGCAATATCGAGTTCCAGTGGCGCGGCGCCAACGACCTGCATACCCGTCAGGTCTGTCCGGCGGTGATTCTGCATCCGCTGACCGGCGAAGAAAGCTTCTTCAACCAGATCCAGCTCTACCATCCGGCCTTCCTGGATGCTGACATTCGCGAGCAGTTCCTGCGCGATGGCGAAGCAACCATGCCGAGGCAGGTGTTCTACGGCGACGGCTCGGAGCTTGAAGAGAGCGCCATCGAAGCCATCAACGCCGCCTACGACCGTTGCGCCGTGCGCTTCGACTGGCAGCAGGGCGATGTGGTGATGCTCGACAATATGCTGGCAGCCCATGCCCGGGACCCGTTTGATGGCGAGCGAAAAATTGTGGTGGCCATGGGCGAGATCTATGGCCGTGATCAGGTAATGGCTGCCCCGGCGCAGACCGAAGCGACCCACGCAGAGTTGAACCCATGATGGATCTTGGACTGACGCTTTCACCGCAACAGAAACAGCTGGCCCAGGCCAACCCACAGGCCTGGCGCTGGGTACGGATGCAACTGGCCGGTGTGCCCGCAGGCACCGTTGAACTACGTTTACGTGCCTGCCTTGAACAACACGAGGCCCTGCGCCAGCGCTATCAGCGCCCGGTCGGTGCCACGGCGCTGCGCCAGCGGGTTGCCGAACACCACGAGCTGCGCCTGGACTGGCGTCAGGCTCAGGCCAGTGATGGCCATGATGCACAAGGCTGGCGGGAACAGGCTCGGCGTCATTGCCAGGCTGAACAGCCGGATGTGCTGGCCTGGCTGCTGGACGACAGCCTGCTGTTGGCGGTCCCGGTCTACTCGCTGGATCAGCGCAGCCTGCTCCAGTTGCAGGAGCATTTGCTGGGCCGCAGTGCAGCGATTGAAGCCGAACCCATGCAGTACGGCGAATATGTCGAGTGGATCAACGGCCTGCAACTGGACGAAGACGCCGAGCAGGGCGCGCAGTTCTGGCGCAATCTGGCCTTGCAGGATGTGCCGGGCATGCGCCTGATCGAGCGCTACGGCATCGCCAGTGGCAACCATGGCGTGGTTCGCCTGGAACTTGCCCAGTCACTCTCAACTGCGCTGAATGCGCTGGCTGAAAGCGAAGGCTTGGATGTCGAGCAACTGGCACTGGCGGCCTGGGGTTCTCTGCTGGGCAGGCTCAATGGCCAGCAGCATGGCCAGCTTGGCGTGCAGCATGACCCTCGGGATGACTATGAAGAGCTACAGGGTGCTTATGGCCTGTTCGAGCAGACCTTGCCGATGGTGGTGCAGCTCTCCGAGCACAGCACCCTGACCAGCGTGGCCCGGCAACTGAGCCGGCAACTGGAAAACGCTGTCGAGTGGCAGGAATATGTGGGCCAGGCCCAACTGCTGCCGGAGTGGCGCGCCAGCTTCCAGACTGGGCTGAGAGTGCTGTACACGCCGCAACTGCAAGACCTGCAAGTGCTCTCTTTCGACACACCAGTGGAACTGCACCTGCAATTGACCCTGGATTCACAAGGCAATGGGCAGCTTGCGCTGGCCTATGACGACGGCCTTTACCGTGGCGAACAGGCGCAGGTATTGCTCCAGCGCTTTGTCCATTGGCTGGAGCAACTGGTGCAAGCGCCCAACGGTCGGCTCGATGCGGTTGACCTTCATCTGCCCCAGGAACTGCTGGCCGAACCGGCACGCCCTGAGCTGGAGGCCGATCTCGATATCGTCGCCACCTTGCGTGAGCACGCTCGTACGCAACCCGCTCGCCCGGCGCTGCGCTATGGTGATCAGATATTCACCTACGCCGAACTCGATGCCCTGAGCGACCGGATAGCCGGCAGCCTGCATCAGGCCGGTATCGGTCGTGAGCACGTGGTCGGTCTGTATCTGCCACGAGGTGCCGAGATGCTGGTGGCGATGCTGGCCTGCTTCAAGGTCGGTGCCGCCTACCTGCCGCTGGACCCCAAGCAGCCACCGCTGCGTTTGGCTGGCATTCTGGAAGACGCCCGGCCAGCGCTGTTGCTGTGCCTGGAAGACCTGCTGCCTGAAACCGCGCTGGCAACCCTGAGCTGGTCGCAAGCCAGCAACGGTCCGATTTTCGATACGCCGGTGTCCGTTGCGGCGCAGGATCTGGCCTACGTGCTCTATACCTCGGGCACCAGCGGCAAGCCCAAAGGTGTGCAGATCGAACAGGCGCAGTTGCGCCATTACGCCACGCAAGTAACCCGCGCCCTGAACCTGCCCGAGGGCGGGCATTATGGACTGGTGTCGTCGTTGCTCGCGGACCTGGGCAATACGGTGCTGTTCCCGGCCTGGCTGCAAGGCGGGTGCGTGCATGTGCTGGAGCAATCCACCGTGACCGATGCCCAGGCCTTTGCCGAAGAACTCAAGCGCTACCCGCTGGATGTCCTCAAGATCGTGCCTTCGCATCTTGAAGCCCTGATGGGCGAGCACGCCGCTGACGTGCTTCCGCGTCAGGCGCTGGTGTTGGGCGGGGAACCCATCGGTGAGCATTTGCTGAGCCGTCTGGTGGAGTCGAAACCGGCCTGTCGTCTGTACAACCACTACGGCCCCACCGAAACCACGGTCGGAGTGCTCTGGCAGGCGATTGATCCCGATCAGGGTGTGGCAGGCAGTGCCCTGAGCCAGGTGCTGGGCGATAACCGTATTCATTTGCTGGACGAGCAGCAGCGTCCGGTACCACCGGGGCAGGCTGGCGAATTGTGCATCAGCGGAGTCAGTGTCGGGCGCGGCTACGTAGGTGGCTATGTGGGAGATGCGGGCGGCAATGCCTTTGGTGTCGACTCGCTCACCGGAGCACGTCTGTATCGCACCGGCGACCTGGCCTTGCGTCAGGCTAATGGCGCATTGCGCATTCTGGGACGTAACGATCAGCAGGTGAAAATTCGCGGTTTCCGTCTGGAGCTGGCAGAAGTCGAACAGGCTCTGCTGGGCCAGCCAGGTGTGTTGCAGGCGGCTGTGCTGCTGGAGGGCGAAGGCGATCATGCACGGCTGCTGGCCTTTATCGTCAAGGACGAAACCGGCTCTCAGTCCGCAGACCAACTGCGTGCCAGCCTCGCTCGTCAACTGCCGGACTACATGCTGCCCAGCGGCATTCTGGAGCTCAAGGCACTGCCACTGAACAGCAACGGCAAGCTGGACCGCAAGAACCTGCTGGAACGTGCCCGGCAGCGCTTGCAGAACACCCGAGTGGCACCGGTCGGTGAACTGGAAACCGCCGTTCTGGCCATCTGGTGCGAGGTGCTGGGCGTCGAAGACCTGGGCGTGACCGATAACTTCTTTACCGTCGGCGGGCATTCCCTGGCAGCGATCAAGGTTATCTCACTGCTGCGCGAGCGCCTGGCACTCAACCTGCCGACCAATCTGCTGTTCGAGCGCCATACCGTGCGCGATCTGGTCAGTGGCCTGGGCAAAGGCGAGAGCAGCGGCCCCTGGAAAGTCCTCAATGAAGCGGATGGAGAATCACCCGCCGTGCTGCTGGTTCATGGAGCCCAGGGGCATCTGCAAGCCTATCAGCCGCTGGTGGACAATCTGGGGGCTCACGTCTCGGTCTTTGGCCTGGCGGCACTGGAAGAAGGCTGGGATGAAAGCACCCTGGATACGCTGTTGCAGCGCTATGTGGCGAGCATTCCCGTCGAATTGAAAAAACGGCCGCTGGTGCTGCTGGGCTGGAGCCTGGCGTCGCGACTGGCCTTGTTGCTGGTGCCGCACTTGCAGGCCAGTGGCTTCAATATCGCAGGGCTCGCGGTGCTCGATCACGATGCCCGGCGCAGTCTGGCGGGAGAGGGCGATGAAGCAGGGCAACTGATTGCCGACTTTGCCTTTTACTGCCGCAGCCACGCGCAGCCGATTGGCGAATCATTGCGCGAGCGCTTGACGAGCCTGCTGGCCGGTCATGACTATGCCGAAGGCGTCACCCTGTTGCTCAACGATCCTCAGGTGCGTTCGCATCTGCAATGGGAAGCGGCGGATGCCGAACTGCTCGCACTCTTGAAGCAGTATCGCTCGATCAAGACGCGCCTGTATGAGCAGGCCTTGCCTGTCGTCGATGTGCCGGTCTGGGTGTGGCGTGGCAATGTCCATGCGGACCTGCGTGCCCAGTGGCAAGCGCATACGCAGCAGGTCGTTCGCCAATGGACGCTGGACGTGGGCCATCACGAAATACCTGGCGAACCTCGACTGGCCGAAAGCCTGTTGCCTCTACTGTTGGAAACTTCTGCCAAGGTGGTATCGGCGTCATGATTCTATTGAGAGAACTGCTGCATAACGCTCGGTGGCGCATCTTTCTTGCGGTGCTGAGCAGTGCCTTGAGTGCAGCGGCCAGTATCGGTCTGATTGGCTACATCAACCGCAGCCTGGAACAAGGCCCTGGCGATATCGGCCAGGCCTTGCTGATATTCGGCGGCTTGCTGATGCTGTTGTTTGTCAGTGGCATCACCTCGCAGTCGCTGCTGGTGCAGATCGGCCATCGTCTCGTCTACCAGCTACGTCTGCGACTGGTGGGCAAGGTGCTGGGTACTGCGCTGGAGCGCATCGAGCGGCTGGGCAGCCCACGCATCTACAACGCGCTGACCAAGGACGTGACTACCGTCGCCACGGCGTTCAAACAACTGCCGATTTCGTTGTACAACGGCCTGTTGTTGCTGACGGGGCTGGCGTACATGGCCTGGCTGAGTCTGCCGTTCTTCTTCCTGACGCTGGTCGTGATTGCCTGCGGGGTCGGCCTGGATGTGTTGCTCGGGCGCAAGATCAAGTCCCTGATGCAGGCGGTGAGGCGCCAGGATGACCAGTTGACCGAACAGTTCGAGGCGGCCATTCAGGGTCGTTGCGAACTGGGCCTGAGCCGCCAGCGTCGGCACCAGCTCTATCAGCACAAGCTGGAGCCCATTGCACGCGCCTCGCTGGATGCGTCAGTGCGCGCCGATACCTTGTGGGCCATCAACCTGAACTGGACGACCCTGCTGGTATTCGTGCTGATCGGTACGCTGTTCTTTCTTGGCCAGGGGCTTGGCTGGCTGAACCAGCAGGTGGTGGTGGGTTACGTATTGGCAATCATGTTCTTGCGTACGCCGATCTCGATGATTCTGGATGCCATTCCGGCCGTCATTCGTGGCCATGTGGCCTTGCAGGCCATCGATGCTCTGGCCCTGGGCGAAA
The DNA here is from genome assembly GCF_018968705.1 of Pseudomonas lijiangensis. Taxonomy (NCBI): domain Bacteria; kingdom Pseudomonadati; phylum Pseudomonadota; class Gammaproteobacteria; order Pseudomonadales; family Pseudomonadaceae; genus Pseudomonas; species Pseudomonas lijiangensis. The sequence continues at coordinate 2,968,376 of NZ_CP076668.1, read as the reverse complement.
CGGTGCAATTCACGACACCGGAGCAGGCGTCGCAGCCTTTTGAGGAACTGCGTCTGTCGAACGTGCGTTACCGCTATCCCGGCCAGAGTGACGAGTTTGCCTTTGAACTGGGTCCTGTGGATCTGTCTATCCGGCGTGGCGAGCTGATTTTCATTGTCGGCGGCAATGGTAGCGGCAAGTCGACCCTGGCCAAGTTGCTGACAGGGCTCTATGTGCCGACGTCCGGGCAGGTTTCACTCAATGGCGTGGCGCTGGATGCCAGTACCAGCGAGTGGCATCGCGAGCATTTCGCGGCCATCTTTGCCGACTTCTATCTGTTCGCCGATGTGCTGGGTGATGCGGGCAAGCATGAAGAGCTCGAGGCTCGGGTGGATCACTATCTGGAGCGTCTGGGGCTGGCTCATAAAGTCGAGTTCGCGGCCGGGCGTCTGTCCACCACATCGCTGTCCATGGGCCAGCGCAAGCGTCTGGCGCTGTTGATGCTGATGATGGAAGGCCGGGAAGTCTTCCTGCTGGACGAATGGGCGGCGGATCAGGACCCGGTATTCCGTCATGTGTTCTACAACGACCTGTTGCCAGAGCTGAAAGCGGCTGGCAAGACGGTGATCGCCATCACCCATGACGACCGCTATTTCGATGTCGCCGACCGGGTCTATCGCCTGGATTACGGCCATCTGGTGGATTACGACCGGGAAACCGAAAACCCTTTCCAGTTGGTGAAATAGTCAGTCCGGCTGCCTGCACTCATCCAGAGGGCAACTGCTGCAGTAGCCGACACCGGGAAGCCGGTAGCGGATGCAGCAGATACGCCTCAGGCGCAGGGGCTCGTTCTCGCCGGTGTCGTGATAGCGCACGGGGGCGAACAATGGATTGCGTCGACCGTCAGGGCGCAGGCGGGCCGTGAGGATTTCTTTGGCCGGTGCGGTGCTTTGCGGGCTGGCCAGCGGGTGCAGGTCGAGACGGCTGGTGACGAACTCGAAGGTATTGCCGACATTGCTCCAGAACAGCCGGGGCGATGCGCGGGTAACTTTGACCAGAGCGTCGATGACAGGTGTCAGGTGATTGTCGATCAGGTCATGAAAGCGCTCGAAGGCCGAGCAGGCTGGCAGAGGTTTGCCGGCATGAGCCAGATGCAGCGCCTTGGGTCTGGAGTCGGTGCCCAGTTGCAGACCGGTGTCGGTCAGGGCAAGCGGCAGTGCGGATTGTTGCAGCAGGCTGGCGGCCATTACCGGCGCCATGAAGGTGCTGAAGTACCACTTGGACCACAACGACACCAGGGCCAGGCGCTCATCGGTCTTGTAGTGCAGCAACAGGCTGTCGACGAATGCACTGAAATGCTCGTGCTCAAAGAACAGGTCACCCGGCACGTCGGTCCGTGGAAGGCTGCGCAGTTGCAGTTTCTCACCGTAGTCGGCGAGGGGACCGGTGAACAGCGGGGCAAGGCTGGGAATCATCGACTCATCCGTGGACCGCTTGTTGAGAGCAGTTATCGTTCAGAGGGCTGAAAGTATAAACAGGCCGTCAGTGTCTTGCGACTGTTCATCCCGGCTATCGGCAACAGCGACAGGTATATCTGCAATAAAATATTAATGAGAATTGCTACCATTCGTAGTAATGTGTCGAGAATGTATCAAAATCTTGTTCAAGGAGAAAAACAATGAGTCTGGACAGTCCGGATACGCGCTTTCTGGTTGTAGTCAATGATGAGGAACAGTACTCGATCTGGCCTGACTATCGCAGTGTGCCCCAAGGCTGGCGCACCCTCGATGTACAGGGCAGCAAGGAAGAATGCCTGAGCTACATCGAGAAAGTCTGGACCGACATGCGCCCGCTGAGCCTGCGTCAGGCCATGCAGGTACAAGGGCAGGGCTGATCGCCTGCGACCGTGTTTTCAATTTCAGGGATTCAATATGGAAAGCGTCCAGCCCCGCCAGGCCTCCAGTGCAACCTTCACACTGGAGCAGTTTCGTCAGCAGGCACCCCGTCAACTGAACACCAATGAGTACTTGCAGCGTCAGGCTGCACGCGAGTCGAATGCCCGTTCATACCCGCGCCGCATTCCACTGGCGTTGCAGGAAGCTCATGGTCTTTATGTGCGCGATACTCAAGGTCAGTTGTTCATGGACTGCCTGGCAGGCGCGGGGACTCTGGCTTTGGGCCACAACCATCCGGTCGCCATCGAAGCCATGCGCCAGACGCTGGATTCCGGTTTGCCTCTGCATACCCTGGACCTGACGACACCGGTCAAGGATCGTTTTGTCGAAGACCTGTTTGCTGCGCTGCCCGAAAACTTTGCCCGCCATGGGCGCATCCAGTTCTGTGGCCCGACCGGTGCCGATGGCATCGAGGCAGCATTGAAGCTGGCGCGTATCGCCACCGGGCGCAAACCCATCATGTCGTTCTCCGGCGGCTACCACGGCATGACCCTGGGCACCTTGAGCCTGATGGGCAATCTGGGGCCGAAGCAGGCGTTGGGTTCTTTGATGGCCGACGTGCAGTTTCTGCCGTATCCCTACGACTACCGCTGCCCGTTCGGCATTGGCGGTGAAGCGGGTATCGATGCCGGGCTGCATTTCATCGAACAACTGCTGGGCGACCCGGAGTCAGGCGTACTGCCTCCCGCGGCCATCGTGGTCGAAGTCGTGCAGGGCGAGGGCGGCGTGATACCCGCGCCGGTGCGCTGGCTTCAGGGCCTGCGTCAGTTGACCCGCAAACATGGCGTGGCACTGATCATCGACGAAGTGCAGACCGGCATCGGTCGTACCGGCAAACTCTTTGCTTTCGAGCATGCGGGCATCGAGCCCGACATCCTGGTGCTTTCCAAAGCCATTGGCGGTGGTCTGCCATTGTCCGTGGTGGTTTACCGGGAAGAACTGGACACCTGGAAACCCGGTTCCCACGCGGGCACATTCCGCGGCAATCAGATGGCCATGGCGGCGGGTGCTGCAACCCTGCGCCATATCATCAGCGAAAACCTGCCGGGGCATGCCGACGTCATGGGCCAGCGCCTGATGAGTTCGCTGCGCCAGTTGCAGAGCGATTACCCATGTCTGGGCCAGGTTCGCGGTCGTGGCCTGATGGTCGGCGTGGAAATCGTCAGCGACACGCCGGGCGACAGTCGTGTGCCAGCAGCAGATACCGCACTGGCCCAGGCCATTCAGCGCCAATGCCTGCACCTGGGTGTCATTCTGGAGCTGGGCGGACGTCACGGAGCGGTCGTGCGCTTCCTGCCGCCGTTGATCATCCAGGCCGAAGAAATCGATGTGCTGGTCGAGGTCTTCCAGGTTGCCCTGGACAAGGCGATTACTCAGGTCAAAGGCAAGGCGCTGCACAGTGCCTGACCTGTAAACGATGAATATTCAGCCAGCCTTCCGGGCTGGCAGAAATATCTCGAACCTTGCGCCTCCCAGTGGCGATGAGTCGACGGTTATCCTGCCATTCTGGCATTCAATGGCCTGACGACTGATGGCAAGCCCCAGACCGAATCCACCCGTATCACGATCGCGACTTCGATCCAGTCGATAGAACGGCTCGAATATATGCTCTTGCTCGGCGACAGGTATGCCAATCCCGTCATCCTCGACACTTATGACGAGGCTTTGCTCTGTCAGCCTGGCACTGACTCGCACCGCCTTGTCACAGTATCGAATGGCATTGCCGACAAGGTTCTGCAGGGCGCGTGCAGTCAGACGAGGATCAAGGGCAAAGTGCCCTGCGGCATCCTCAAGGCACAGCAGTAACGAGAACCCCTTGTTTTCCTGTTCATCGATAAAGCCACCCAGCACGCTGTCCAGATACGTCTGCAATGGCATCGCTTCGGGCTGCGGACGCTGGTTCGGTGATTTCAGGCGAGTGTAGGAGAGCAGCTCATCGATCAGGGAATCCAGCTCCCGGATGTGGCCCACCATCTGCTCAAGACGCAGCCTTGTCGGTGCCTCCAGGGGATCGGCCATGACCAGCGCCATGCCGAACTCCAGCCTCGACAAGGGGGTACGCAATTCATGGGATACCGCATTCAAGAGCTCCTGCTGCTGATTGAGCAGGCCTTCGATATCCTGAGCCATCTTGTCGAATACCTGGGCCAGATCACCAATGTTCGAGCGCGGTGAGATTTGCGTTCGCTCCGCCAGATTGCCGCTGCCCAAGGTCATCGCCGTACGCTTGAGTCGTTGCAGGTCGCGCCAGTGAGGCCAGATCCATACCAGCAGGCAGGCCAGCAATGCGGCACCGATCAGAATATTGATCAGCCAGTACATGATGTTGATATCGACAGGCGCATCGGGCGCTATCAGCTCGACAACCGTATCCGGTGCAACAAGGGTTAGCGCGGTGCCCAGTTCGCCATAATTGTCCGAACGCACAGCATTCAGGCCTTGCTTGAGAGCGGTGCGCTCATGCTCCGACAGGCCAGGATCGTCTATGGAGACAAGCCTCAACCGAGACGGGGCAAAATCGGCCCGCAGTTCGTTTTCCAGCGCTGGCCAGGCTTCTTGCGGTGTCTGGTTGAAGCGTTTCCTGATCTGGCTCAGCGTACCCTTGGCCTGATCCTGGTTATAAGTGATGGTTTGCTGATTGAACCAGCTCAGCACAATCTCCGGGATCGCAAACAGCGCGACGCCATAGGTCACCAGCATGATCAGGTAAAGCCGAGCGAGCATCTTGAACATGGCGATCCATTATCTTTTGCAGGGAAGTGCGGAATGTTCGTGAAACCGGCCTGTTACTCGTCCCACTCCGAGCGACTGAGCAGGTAACCCTTGCCCCAGACCGTCTTGATTCTGCGAGGCTCGGCGGGGTTGTCTTCAAACTTGCGACGCAACTTGGAAATGGCGACATCGACCGAACGATCGATACCGTTGAATTCGATGCCACGCAACTGCTGGATCAACTGATCGCGACTCAATACTTCGCCCGCGTGGTTGGCAAGCACCAGTAACAGGTTGTACTCCCCGGAAGAAAGCTCTACATCCTGGTCGCGCCATTTCACCTGGCGCTCAGCCAGATCGATCAAGAGCCGCCCCAGGACAATCTGCTGGGCATCGTGACGAGTTTCGGCAGACAGACTGCGCCGCAACAGCGTGCGGATCCGCGCCAGAAGCACGCGAGGATCACAGGGTTTTGCAACGTAGTCATCGGCACCGGTTTCCAGGCCGAGAATCTGATCGTCGTTCTTGTTCCGGGCCGTGAGCATGATGACAGGCAGAGCGGGACTTTCGTCCCGCAACTGTCGGCAGACATGCAAACCATCGAGCCCCGGCAGCATGAGATCGAGGATGACCAGGTCGGGACGCAAGCGATGCATGCCTTCAAGCGCACGATCTCCGCGGTTGACGATCGAGACATCGTATTCAAAGCGCTGGAGATAGCTTGCGATCAGTTCTGCCAGCGCAATGTCGTCCTCGACAAGCATAATCCTGGTCATTGTTCAGGCCATTTGTGCAAAGAGGGAAAGCATAACCAAGGCCTGCCGGATACGAGCAAAGCCTTAACACTTATTAACATCTTCCCAACACTTGTTTACATGCGTTCCGGAAGCAGTCTTTAGCATGGCGTGATCTTCAGGGGAACGCCACAATGCCGTCTTTATTCCGTCTCGATCCTGGTCATTTACTGCTGTGCGTCGCTCTTGCCGCACTGACTGCCTGTGGCAAGCCAACGGCTGAGCCAGACATGCCACCTCAAGTGAAGGTGGAAAGAGTCAAGACGCATCCCCTGATCATCACCACTGAACTCAATGGCCGCCTGGTTTCGCCGCGTGTTGCCGAGGTCCGTGCCCGGGTCGCCGGGATCGTGTTGCAACGGGTTTACCGTGAAGGCTCCGATGTCAGGCAGGGCGATGTGCTTTTTCGCATTGATCCCGCGCCCTTTCAGGCCGATCTGGAAAGCGCCGAAGCGGCTTTGCGCAAGGCTCAGGCGACGGAGTATCAGGCTCGCTTGCAGGCCGAGCGTTATGCCGAGCTGACAAAGATCAGTGCCGTCAGTCGTCAGGACGCCGAAAACGCTCGCGCCAGCTTCCAGCAGGCCCTGGCCGATGTCGCCTCGACCCGTGCTGCGCTCAAGCGCGCCCGACTCAACCTCGATTATGCAACCGTCACTGCGCCCATCTCGGGGCGAATCGGCAAGGCGCTGGTTACCGAAGGCGCGTTGGTCGGGCAGGGCGATGCCACTGTTTTGGCAACCATCCAGCAGTTACAGCCGATCTATGCCGACATCAATCAGTCCACCCGCCAGATAAGCGAGCTGCGTCGCTCGTTGCAGCAAGGCGAATTGCAGCAGCTTGAGCCGGGACAGATTACCGCGACACTCATTCAGGAAGATGGCAGCCCGTATCCGCACAAGGGGACGCTGCTGTTTTCCGACCTGACTGTTGACCAAGGCACCGGTCAGGTCACGCTGCGCAGTGAGTTTCCCAACTCGAAAAATGAGCTGCTGCCCGGCAGTTTCATCCGCGTCCAGCTTGATCAGGCTCGCACGGCACAAGGCATTACCGTCATTCAGCGCGCCGTACAACGTGATGCGGCAGGCAAGGCCCTGGTCCTTATTGTGGATGAGGGCAAGGTTCTGGAGCGGAGCATTGAGCTGGGCAGCGTACAAGGCAATCGCTGGATCGTGAAGAACGGTCTGAACGCCGGTGACCAGGTCATCGTTTCCGGGCTGCAACATGTGCAGCCGGGTAGTGCGGTCACCGTGCAGGAAGAGGGCGCAGACGCCCTGGCTCAGGAGCAGAAGTAATGGCGCAGTTCTTTATCGACCGGCCGGTTTTTGCCTGGGTCATCGCATTGTTCATCGTGCTGGCCGGCCTGTTGGCAATACCCAGGCTGCCAGTGGCTCAATACCCCAGCGTTGCGCCGCCTCAACTCGAATTGACGGCCACTTACCCTGGCGCGTCCGCCAATAGCATCGATGAGAGCGTGGTGAGCCTGATCGAGCAGGAGCTGAACGGCGTCAACAATTTGCTGTATTTCAGTTCCAGCAGCAGCCAGGGCACGGCGACCATGACCATTACCTTTCAGCCGGGCACCAACCCCGAGCTGGCCAAGGTCGATGTGCAGAACCGTCTGAAAGTCATCGAGCCGCGTCTGCCTCGTGCGGTCAGTCAGCAGGGCCTTCAGCTGGAAGAAATCTCCGCCGGGTTCCTGATGATCGCGACGCTGACCTCCACGGACGGCCGTCTGGACGAGATTGCGCTGAGCGACTACCTGACACGCAACGTGATCAACGAACTCAAGCGCCTGAAAGGCGTGGGCAAGGCCCAGTTGTTCGGCTCGGAACGTGCCATGCGTATCTGGATCGATCCGCAGAAACTGGTGGCGTTCAATCTGACTCCGGCGGATGTCAGCCAGGCTATTGCCGAGCAGAACATACAGGTTGCGGCGGGGAGCATTGGTGATTTGCCGTCTTCGACGGATCAGGAGCTGACCGCTACCGTCATGGTCAAGGGGCAGTTGAGCACGCCTCAGGAGTTTGCCGCCATTGTGCTCAAGTCGAACACCAACGGTTCAACCGTGACCATCGGCGATGTGGCCCGGGTTGAAGTCGGTGCCCAGAACTACAATTTCGCCACCCGCCTGGACGGGAAGGCATCGGTGGCCGTCGGTGTGCAACTGGCGCCGGCAGCCAATGCCATGAGCACCGCGACACTGGTGCAGCAAAAGCTCGACGAACTCTCGCGCTACTTTCCGGCGGGTGTGAAATACGACATTCCCTATGACACGTCGCCTTTTGTGAAAGTCTCGATCACCAAGGTCATTCACACCCTGATCGAAGCCATGGTGCTGGTGTTCATCGTGATGTTCGTGTTCCTGCAGAACATCCGCTACACCCTGATCCCGGCCCTTGTGGTGCCTGTCGCCCTGATGGGCACCTTTGCCGTGATGTATGTGCTCGGCTTCTCGATCAACGTGCTGACACTGTTCGGCATGGTGCTGGCAATCGGCATTCTGGTGGACGATGCCATTGTGGTGGTGGAAAACGTCGAAAGACTGATGGCCCAGGAAGGGCTTTCACCCAGAGAAGCGACCTGCAAAGCCATGGAGGAAATCAGCAGCGCCATCATCGGTATAACCCTGGTGCTGACAGCGGTCTTCATTCCCATGGCATTCATGTCGGGTTCGGTGGGGGTGATTTATCAGCAGTTCTCGATTTCCATGGCCGTTGCCATCGTTTTCTCGGCGTTTCTGGCCCTGAGCCTGACACCGGCTCTGTGCGCCACGATGCTCAAGCCGATACCTGCAAACTCGCATCACGAAAAGAAAGGTTTTTTCGGCTGGTTCAACCGCCGTTTCGAGCAAGCCAGTCAGGGTTACGAAAATCTGGTGAGCAAGGCGGTAGGGCGCATTGGGCGCTACATGGTCATCTTTCTATTGCTGACAGGCATCATGGGGCTGCTGTTTGCCCGTCTGCCGTCATCGTTCCTGCCAATGGAGGATCAGGGTTACACCATCACCGATATTCAATTACCGCCAGGTGCCAGCCAGCAACGCACCATTGAAGTGGCTAGGCAGATCGAAGCACATAACACCCGGGAACCCGGTATTACCAATACCGTGATGATTCTCGGCTTCAGCTTTTCCGGTAGCGGGCAGAATGCTGCGCTTGCCTTTACCACGCTGAAAGACTGGTCCGAGCGAGCCGCTCAGGATTCCGCGCAATCCATTGCCGACCGGGCAACTGCCGTTTTTTCAGGTCTCAAGGACGCCATGGTCTTCAGTCTGTTGCCACCGCCCGTTGAAGGTCTTGGCACATCGGGCGGTTTCGAGGTCTGGTTGCAGGATCGCAGTTCTCAAGGGTATGACGCGATGCGACAGGCTCGTGACGAGTTTTTGCGTCGAGCCGGCGAGAGCACGGTTCTGCAAAACGTGCGCGAAGCCTCTCTGGCGGAAACCCCGCAAATCAACATCGATGTGGATCGCTTGCAGGCCCACGCCATGGGTGTTTCGTTCTCGGATATCGCCAGCGTGCTGTCGACCTCACTGGGTTCAGCTTACGTCAATGACTTCCCGAACCTTGGCCGCATGCAGCAGGTGATCGTGCAAAGCGAGGGAGACCGTCGGCAGCAGGTTGAAGACCTGTTGCGCCTGGAAGTCAAAAACCGTCAGGGGCGCATGGTGCCTGTTTCCGCATTCGCCACTATCAAGTGGACGAAAGGGCCAGCACAGCTGACTCGCTACAACGGCTACTCGGCGATCAGTCTGTCCGGCGAGCCTGCGCAGGGGCACAGCACCGGTGATGCAATGGAGGAAATGGAGCGTCTGGCTTCGGGGCTGCCCTCAGGGTTTGCCCTACAGTGGGCGGGACTTTCCTTGCAGGAGCGCATATCCGGCGGCCAGGTGCCGCTGCTGCTCGGGCTGTCGATGCTGGTGGTCTTTCTGTGCCTGGCGGCGCTCTATGAAAGCTGGGCGATTCCTGCGGCAGTCTTGATGGTGGTGCCCCTCGGGATTATCGGCGCGGTGCTGGCCGTTACCTTGCGCGGCATGCCCAATGACGTTTTCTTCAAGGTCGGGCTGATCACCATCATCGGGCTCTCGGCGAAGAATGCCATCCTGATCATTGAGTTCGCGACGAGTCTTCATGCTCAAGGCATGGGCAGGGTCGAGGCCAGTATCCGGGCGGCTCGTCTGCGGCTGCGGCCCATCGTGATGACATCCCTGGCGTTCATCTTCGGGGTTGTGCCACTGGCGTTCGCCTCGGGGGCCAGTTCGGCTGGTCAGCAGGCCATCGGGACCGGCGTCATGGGCGGGATGCTCACTGCAACGCTGGCCGTGCTTTTCGTGCCGGTGTTTTTTGTCCTGATCATGGGGTTGCGTGAGAGAGCACAGCGCGGCTCGGCAGGTGAAGAATATGTCGGGTAGAACTTTAAACCGCTGGCTGGTATTGCTGGCGGTCATGATGGCTTTCCTGCCGATCGTACTGGATCTGACCATTCTTCATGTGGCAGTCCCCTCGCTTTCCATTGCCCTGCAGGCAAACGGTACCGAGGTCCTGTGGATCATCGACATTTATCCGCTGCTGATGGCCAGTCTGTTGATCCCCATGGGGACACTCGCCGACAGAGTCGGCCATCGGCGCATGTTGCTGCTGGGGCTTGGCATCTTTTGCACGGGGTCGGTGCTTGCGGCATTTGCTCCGAGTGCCGAGGCCCTGATCGGGGCACGTGCGTTCATGGCTTTTGGCGCTGCCATGGTCATGCCATGCACCCTGGCCATCGTTCGCCAGACGTTCGAGGATGAAGGTGAGCGGGCCATGGCATTGGGCATCTGGGGTGCAGTCGCTTCCGCAGGAGCTGCCCTGGGACCGCTTGCTGGCGGGGTGCTGCTCGAGCATTTCTGGTGGGGCGCAGTATTCCTTATAAACGTGCCGGTGATGCTTGTTGTCATGCCTCTGGTGAGGGCCTATATCCCGGTGCGTCTGCTATCGGCAGGCAGTAACGGAAAGTGGTCCATAGGCCAGGCCCTTATTCTGATCCTCGGCATCATGGCAACGGTATATGGCCTGAAGTCGGCTTTCAGGACAGGCAGCTCCCTGTTGATGACGACTCTCTTCCTGACATTCGGCATCCTGATGCTGTGCTGGTTTGCACGCAAGCAACTGCGCTCGCCCGACCCGATGCTTGATTTGAGCCTGTTTTCTGTCCCGGCGATCAGCGCAGGTGTTGTCATGTCGCTGGTGGTCATGGGAGCGCTTGCCGGGGTTGAGTTGATGCTCGCTCAGGAACTGCAATTCGTGCTCAGGCAAACGCCTCTGGAGGCTGGCATTTTCATGTTGCCACTGATGATCGGCTCCGCAGTCGGCGGGCCACTGGCAGGCATGACTCTTCAGGCGATCGGGTTGAGGCGGGTGGCGAGCTTTTCTCTGCTGGTTTCTGCCGCATCGCTGTTGGGGCTGGCGCTTGCAGACCTGGGCAGCAACGGTGTGATGGTCATTTTCATCCTGGCGACACTCGGGCTGGCGCTCAGCGTTGGCATGACCGCGTCTTCAGTCGCAATCATGAGCAATACACCCGTCGAGAAAGCCGGCTCGGCCGGAGCTCTGGAGGCGACCAGTTATGATCTTGGCTCGGGGCTGGGTATCACGGTGTTCGGAATCATTCTGACGTCCAGCTATGAGAGATCGATCCGTCTGCCGGATGGTCTTCCCCCGAGTATCGCCGAAACAGCAGGGCGCTCGATCGGCGAAACGATGATGGCGGCCAAGGCGCTGGGCGGGCATCAGGTGCAGCAACTCGTTCTGGCCGGGCAGCAGGCTTTCAGCTCATCACACAGTCTGGTTCTGCTCGCAGCTTGCGCCCTGATCGGTCTGGTGAGCATCGCCGTCTGGAGGCTGTTACGCAGTCAATAAATATCGGGAATAAACTTCGGCCGCCGATTACCGTCAAACCTGCCTCGTACGTATCTTCATATAAGGACGGAATATGCGGCAATTACGAAAGAAAGCGTCCCTGTTGCTATTGGGCAGCTCACTCCTGGCAACCAGCCAGATCATGGCTGCGGATGCGGCTTCGCCTATAACGGTGGTTGCCACCCACCCTTCGTTTTCCACGCTGGTCGAGCCCGGTGCGAAGGTGGAAATGCTCACCGACGGAGCAAAGTGGGCAGAAGGCCCGCTGTGCCTGCCCGATGGTCGCCTGCTCTGGAGTGACGTCAAGGCGAACAAGGTCATGAGCTGGGACGAGAAAAGCGGCGTCACGACCTTGCTGGACCCTGCCCACTATCAGAACGGGCGGGCACTGGATGCCGAGGGGCGCGTGGTTGCAGCCTCCCATGGCGAACGGGCAATCGTGCGTCAGGAAAAGGATGGCAAATGGCAAACTCTGGTCGAGCGATACAGGGGGAAACGCCTGAACAGCCCGAATGATGTCATCGTCGACAAGAGCGGCCATATCTGGTTCAGCGATCCGACCTTTGGCGTCTTGAACAAGGCAGAGAGTTACGGAGGAAAGCCGGAGCAGGGCGGCGAGTACCTGTATCGCTATAACCCGCAGCTCAAGGAGCTGACGCGCCTCAAGACACCGGGCCTTCATTCACCCAATGGCCTGGCCTTTTCGCCTGATCAAAGCCTGCTCTACGTGGCTGATTCGCAACTGGCCCACGACTTCAAGAACCCGAAGCTGGCCCACAGGATCATGGTCTATCAGGTGCACAAGGGCGCACTGAGCAATGGCCGGACATTTGCCGAAATCACTCCGGGTATCCCCGACGGCCTCAAGGTCGACGCCAAGGGTAATGTCTGGAGCAGCAGCAAAGAAGGTATCCAGGTGTTCTCGCCAAAAGGCGAACTGCTGGGGAAATTGCAGGTGGCTGCAGAAGATACCGGCAACCTTGCATTCTGCTCGGCGGGTTCACAGCACTGGGCTTACGTGACGGCAGGTAACAAGGTCTTGAGAGTGCAGACACTGGTTGGAGGAAGTCAGGAATAACCCGATTCGTCATCAATCCTTTCTTTTCCCATTGCTGTGTATGTACGCATGCACAGCAATGGGGAAATACCCCTAGACATCTCCGGGTAACCCTGATGATGGTCTTTTCATTACCTTCTTCTTGTATGTATTCATCCGGTAATGACATTCAGTCATAACTACGGCACATGTTTTATCTGCATATTGCCAAGTGCGGGGATGGGTGCGACATCATATTGATATCATTAGTTCCCGCGCATACAAATAATAGTCGCAAGAGTTAGTGGTGGGCACTGTTGATATATGGGTGATTGCCAATTGCCATCACTTTACATGATGGCTCTCATCCTTGCAGAGAGTGGTTTCATCCCGCGCTGGCGGCACTGAGGTGGAGGTGTGAGACATCAGGCTGACATCATTAGTTCTCGTGTTTTAAGAAAATCCCTACAAAACATAAAGAAGTTTCGTCTTGCTGTTTAAGTACTTGCTAGTGGCCATCACGGTGAGTAAGATCCACGCCCTCAGAAGGTGCGATTCTCAATTAAATCGGGGGTCGCGACCACTTCGCGCTGTCTTAATGCCATTGCAGTTGTAATGGCTACATTGGATGTGATCGTAATTGAAGGTCATGGATGTCATATTCAAGTAAGCTTTCGGCTCATTACCTCGAACTCGCAAAGGCACCGGTTTCCACCGAAAGCTTTGCGGGCGAGGACGTTCGCTTTTCAAGCGAGTATGAGGCTCTGGAAAGCGAGCTGAACAAAGCCCAATCCATGCACGAAAGCGGTCAGATCGACTGGCTGAAAATTCGCGAAAACAGTGAAACTCTCCTTCGTACCCAGTCCAAGGATTTGCGCGTAGGTGCCTGGCTGACCTGGTCCCTTTATCAGCGAGAATCCTTCCAGGGTTTGTTGGCAGGCCTCGGGCTTTTACACCACCTTTGCGAGAATCACTGGCCCGAAGTTTTCCCGAGCAAGGCGCGTACTCGTGCCGCTGGCATCAGTTGGCTGGTGTCACGCCTTGAGCAGGTTTTGAACGAAAACGTTGCCATCAAAGAGCAACTGCCTCTGTTCCGCCGTCTGGTCGAGCACCTTGAAGGTCTCGACAATGCGTGCACCAAACATCTGGGCGATGATGCTCCGCTGCTGTTGCCACTCTCCCGCCGCCTTAAAAGCATGGTTCAGCGCGCTGCCGACAACCAGCCGGAACCTGGCGTGGTGGGTGCAGCGGTTGCTCAGGTCAAGCAGGCCGCTACCCAGTTATTCACGCCCGGTGCGCCAATCGACAATGAGAAGGAGGCGCACAAGGCCCTGCGTGCCCAACAGGAAAACGCACGTCCGCTGTGCGCCTGGTGGCTCAAGCAGAAAGCCAGTGACTTGCGCGCTTTGCGCCTCAGTCGCACGCTGCTGTGGCTGCCGATAGATGCGGTTCCCGAGCGCAATGCGGAGCAGATCACCGCGCTGCGCGGGCTGCCGGCCGACAAACTCAAGGCTTATCAGGATCGTTACGACCAGGGCAAATATGCCGACCTGCTGGTAGAACTGGAGGCCAGCCTGACGAAGGCGCCATTCTGGTTCGATGGCCAGCGGATGGTCTGGGAATGCTTGCAGGCCCTGAACGCCGAACTGGCCATGCGTGAAGTGGAAATCCACTTTGCGCTGTTGATCCAGCGTCTGCCCGGCATTATCGAATTGCGTTTCCACGACGGCGCACCGTTTGCCGATCCGAACACCCGCGCCTGGATCAGCGCCCATGTGATGCCGCACCTGCAGACTGCCAGTGCGCCGCGCAAGGTTGAAGTTGCCGACACCCAGCCGGCCTGGGAACAGGCCCTCGAAGATGTCATGCCGGTTCTGCGCAAGGAAGGCCTCAAGGCTGCCGTGCAGATCCTCAAGCAGGGCTTGCAGAGCGCCAACGGCGGACGGGTAAAGTTTTTCTGGCAGTTCGCACTCGCGCGGCTGTGCTTCATGGCCAAGAAATACGAACTGGCCAGGACTCAGCTCGAAACACTCGACCAAACATTACAGGACTCAGGCCTGAACGCCTGGGAGCCCGATCTTGCGCTGGAAGTGCTGCATTTACTGCATAGCTGCTGCGAGTTGTTGCCGCAGAACCATGCAGTGCGTGAACGCAAGGAAGAGATTTATCGCAGGCTGTGCCACCTCGACCTCGAAGTGGTACTCGAATAGGCCCCAGGGCCACAACCGCAAGGAGAAAAGCCATGGCCAAAGAAGGCTCGGTAGCCCCCAAGGAACGCATTAACGTCACTTTCAAACCTGCCACCGGTGGTGCACAGGAAGAGATCGAACTGCCGTTGAAGCTACTTGCAATCGGTGATTACACGCACCGCAAGGACGAACGCAAGATCGAAGATCGCAAGCCGATCAGCATCGACAAAATGACGTTTGACGAAGTGCTGGCAAAGCAAGAGCTGAGTCTGACATTGAGCGTGCCGAACCGCCTTCAGGAAGAAAGCGACAACGAAGAGCTGGCCGTGAAGCTGCGCGTCAACTCGATGAAGGACTTCAACCCGGCCAGCCTGGTCGAGCAAGTACCCGAGTTGAAAAAACTGATGGAACTGCGCGACGCGCTGGTGGCCCTCAAAGGTCCGCTGGGTAACGCGCCTGCGTTCCGCAAAGCCATCGAAGGCGTTCTCGCCGACGACGAATCCCGCGGTCGCGTACTCGGTGAGCTGGGCCTGAACGCCGAAGCCCCGAAAGCCTGAGCCTCTATCAGTCAAGGAAGCCAACACAATGAGCACTAGCGCAGCACAGCAAAAGAGCAACGAGAGCGGCGAGTACAGCATTCTCGACAGCATCATTGCCGAAACCCGTCTGACACCGGACGACGAAGCCTACGACATCGCCAAGCGCGGCGTGTCTGCTTTCATCGAAGAACTGCTCAAGCCGCAGAACAACGGTGAGCCGGTCAAGAAGGCCATGGTTGACCGCATGATCGCCGAGATCGATGCCAAGCTCAGCCGTCAGATGGACGAAATTCTGCACCACCCTGACTTCCAGTCCCTGGAATCGTCCTGGCGTGGTCTGCAATTGCTGGTCGATCGCACCAACTTCCGTGAAAACATCAAGATCGAAATCCTCAACGTCTCCAAGGACGACCTGCTGGACGACTTCGAAGATTCGCCGGAAGTGATGCAGTCGGGCCTGTACAAGCACATCTACACCGCTGAATACGGTCAGTTCGGTGGACAGCCGGTTGGCGCGATCATCGCCAACTACTACATGTCTCCAAGCTCCCCTGACGTGAAGCTGATGCAGTACGTCTCCAGCGTAGCCTGCATGTCCCACGCACCGTTCATTGCCGCTGCCGGCCCGAAATTCTTCGGCCTGGAAAGCTTCACCGGTCTGCCGGACCTCAAGGATCTGAAAGATCACTTCGAAGGCCCGCAATTCGCCAAATGGCAGAGCTTCCGTGAGTCGGAAGACTCCCGTTACGTTGGCCTGACCGTGCCGCGCTTCCTGCTGCGCAACCCGTACGATCCGGAAGAAAACCCGGTCAAATCGTTCGTGTACAAGGAAACCGTCGCCAACAGCCACGAGCACTACCTGTGGGGCAACACGGCCTACGCGTTCGGCACCAAGCTGACCGACAGTTTCGCCAAGTTCCGCTGGTGCCCGAACATCATCGGCCCGCAGAGCGGTGGTGCTGTTGAAGACCTGCCGTTGCACCATTTCGAAAGCATGGGCGAAATCGAAACCAAGATTCCTACCGAGGTTCTGGTTTCCGACCGTCGTGAATACGAACTGGCCGAGGAAGGCTTCATTTCCCTGACCATGCGCAAAGGCTCCGACAACGCGGCGTTCTTCTCCGCAAGCTCGGTGCAGAAGCCGAAGTTCTTCGGCATCAGCGCAGAAGGCAAGGCAGCAGAGCTGAACTACAAGCTCGGCACCCAACTGCCGTACATGATGATCGTCAACCGCCTGGCTCACTACCTGAAAGTGCTGCAGCGCGAGCAACTCGGTTCGTGGAAAGAGCGTACCGACCTCGAGCTGGAACTCAACAAGTGGATCCGCCAGTACGTGGCCGACCAGGAAAACCCGAGCGCCGAAGTCCGTGGCCGTCGCCCACTGCGCGCTGCCCAGATCATCGTCAGCGATGTAGAAGGGGAGCCGGGCTGGTACCGCGTCAGCCTGAACGTGCGTCCGCACTTCAAGTACATGGGGGCCGATTTCACCCTGTCGCTGGTTGGCAAGCTGGACAAAGAGTAAGGAGCGACTCATGACCGGATACGGCAGCCTTTTCGAGCGCCTGAGTGGCGACGCGGATCAACGTGCTGGATGGAGCCGCGAGGTTTCCGCCATGTCGTCCGTGGCTGCCCATCTGGCCAAGATGCTCAGCACCCGTGCGGGCAGCGTGCAAACGCTGTCCGATTACGGGTTACCCGATCTCAATGACATGCGCCTGAGCCTGCACGACTCCCTGAGTCAGGCACGCCTGGCCATCGAAAGCTTCATCGAAGCCTACGAGCCGCGCCTGAGCAACGTGCGTGTCATTTCCCTGCCGCGTGACAACGATCAGCTTCGCCTGTCCTTCAGTATCGAAGGCCTGCTGGAAGTTGATGGTTTCAAGCGTCAGGTCAGTTTCGCCGCGCGCCTGGATGGCAGCGGTCAAGTGAAGGTCAACTAAGGAGACTCCGATGTCCGGTAAACCCGCAGCACGTGTATCCGACCCGACTGCTTGCCCTGTCTCCGGCCATGGCACCAACCCGATTGCTGCCGGTTCCGGCGACGTCTTCTTCGACGGCCTCCCGGCCGCCCGCCAGGGCGATGCCTCGGCCTGTGGCGGTGCGATGGTGGGCGATCTTGCAACGACCGTTCTGATCAACGGCAAACCGGCTGCGACCGTGGGTTCGGTGGGCAGTCATGGCAACAAGGTGACGGCCGGGTCCGGGACGGTGATTATCGGGAATTCGCATACGCCGGCGCCGTTTGTTGCTCCTGAGCCAGTGGTTATTCCTGGAGTATTTAATCGTACTTTTGAGTTTCAGACTGCTAATGGACAGCCTGTATCCAGCTTGAATTACAGGATGATTTCTGAGTCTGGGATAGAGAAAGCAGGAAGCTCATCGACCGCTGGTGCCACTGGATGTTTATCGACTGGCAAGCAAAGCGAAATAGTCACTATTTACGTAGCGTCGGAGTAATAGCGTGGAAACCACTATTATTATCGACGGTGTAGCTCATGTTTTTGAGACGTCGGATGGCAAAACGGAGCTGAAAATCAAGTCGGAAACGACACCTAGTGAGGATCAAAAACCTCAAAAGCTTTTAGTGCCCGATATCTGGCTTGTAACCAGGGGGAATGGAGTACCACTGTTTGCCCTAAAACCTGGGCCATCGGATGTTAAATTTAGAATTCTCACAGCTGATAAGTTGTATGAGGCAAAGCGCCAGTGGTTTGAGCCTTTGGCCGATAACTATAGAAAGATGGTATGGATAAACCCTGAATCTCTATCAGTTGGCTCTGAAGCCTATAAGGCGTACAAGCACTTTACGTGGGCGCAGATTATTAACTTTGCGATCGTAGATCGTGTGTCGCTCAGCTTTATGCCTACCATGTCAGGAGATTGGAAACATAGCCCTGAAGGTGGATCTGGCTTCATATTGGTAATGATCGAAGGCGAGCCTTACTGGGCTGATGGAGTGGGTCAAATTCCGTTTGCCACCGATACATACCGTCTGTATCTGGAAGAGACAAAGCAACAAGAGGCCTCTATCCTGAAAACAGTGGAGACCGGCATGAAATATGGCGATGGTCTTCCTATTTTTCCGAAGGCGGATTTTTCTAACGAATACGATAACTACATGGTATTGCGCGGTGCGCTTTGGGCTTCGGAAAATTTTGATATTCACATTGAAAAGGAAATGGTCGTTGCCGGCCGCATGGGGCTTCGTGAGAGAGTTATCACTAAAACTCTGTACCGTAATGGTTCAAGCCAGAAGCTTAAAAGCTCCATTACCCCAGATTTGGTAGCGAAATATGGAGTCTGGAAAAAATGATGGCTCGAGTAATGATAGCGTTGGCAGTCCATTTTTTTGCATGCGCCTTCTATGTGGTCGTTAATTATTACGGCGTATCGTTGTATAAATATGCTTTTGGCGGGCTGACTTCTCGCGGCGCATCCATTGGGATGGCCATGTATTTGATTTTCTATTTTTTTATTGCGGTAAATTTCATTGTGGCGTTAATACCCAGGATTGCAATGAAACTAGTTTTTTTGTTCCTTATGGTAGGCGCTATATTGGTTTACCTGCTTCCTCTCTACCCTGTGCGGGCATTGGCTTACAGCGTTTTGACAGGCGGCCTGACTGCTGCTGCAATATTTCTTTCAGGGAAAGTGAGCGAAATGGTATTGGCGAGGCGCTCCGGGCGTGGTGCTGATAAATGAAAGCTTTCTATTATTCGGTTTTGGCGATCTTTGTACTTTTTTCATTTACAGATCCAAAAAGCGAGTGGCCAGTTAGCTTTGAGTATTTAGGGCTTTCGGAGAGTGTCGATATCTACAAGGAGCTGTTTGTCCTTTGTGTGGCCCTTTATATTCCGCTAATGCTGCTGGTGGTTTTTTGCTTTGCAAGGGCGCTTGTCATTTTCGCAAGGTCGAAAAGTTTTCAGGGGGGCTTTTCTCTTTTGATCGCTCCGATTGCAGGTGTTGTAGCGCTTTATCGCTTCGACAAATGGGTGTTCAGTGAAATTTTCTGATCACTCGGCACAAAGTATTAAGCAGAACCGCTTTCCCACGAGATCCACTACCAGGCAGGTAACCCGTGTCCTTTAACCACTACTACCAAAGCGAGCTCACCGCACTGCGTCAGCTAGGTCGTCGTTTCGCCGAGCGTAGCCCGGCGTTGGCGCCTTTTCTGGGGCAGACCGGGCGTGATCCGGATGTGGAGCGGTTGCTGGAAGGTTTTGCTTTCCTGACCGGGCGTCTGCGCCAGAAACTCGATGACGAATTGCCGGAACTCAGCCATTCGCTGATGCAACTGCTGTGGCCGAACTACATGCGCCCGCTGCCGGCATTCAGCATTTTGCAGTTCGATCCGCTCAAGCGTTCGGGGCCTGCGTTGAATGTCGAGCGTGATACGCCAATCGAGAGCGTGCCAAAAGATGACGTGCGTTGCCGTTTCCGTACCTGCTACCCGACCGAGGTGCTGGCACTGGACCTGAAGGCACTGAATTACTCGGTGAAGGGCGACGGTTCGCTGTTGAGCCTGCGCCTGGAAATGAGTGCTGACGGTCACCTGGGCGAGCTGGAGCTGAGTCGCCTGCGCCTGCATTTTGCCGGTGAGCGCTACATCAGCCAGATGCTTTACCTGAGCCTGTTGCGCAACCTGGAAGGCATCGAGCTGATTCCTCTGGACGGAGCCGGCAAGCCCATCAATGGCGTCAACGACATTCCGATGGCCTTCAAGATCCCGGGCGACCGTGTGCAGCCGGTGGGTTTTGCCGAGGAAGAGGCGTTGATCCCGTATCCGCTGAACACCTTCCGCGGCTATCGCTACCTGCAGGAATACTTCGCCTTTCAGGACAAGTTCCTGTTCGTCGACGTCAACGGCCTGGATATTCTCAAAGCGTTGCCACAAGACACCCTCAAGCAGATGCGTGGCCTGGAACTGCGTTTCGATATCCGTAAAAGCGGTATCCAGCGCCTGCGCCCGACCCTGGATAACGTGAAGCTGTTCTGCACGCCCATCGTCAACCTGTTCAAGCACGATGCGTTGCCGATCCGTCTCGATGGCAAACAGGACGAGTACCTGTTGTTGCCAGCGGAATACGACCTGGAAAACTGTGGTGTGTTTTCGGTGGAAACCGTGACCGGCTGGAAGCCCGGCGGCCTCGGTTATCAGGAGTACGTGCCGTTCGAGTCTTTCGAACATGACCCCAGCTTCGATGTGCCCAACAGCCGTCCGCATTACAGCATCCGCCAGCGTTCATCCTTGCTGCATCACGGGCTGGACACTTACCTGAGCTTCGGTATCCGTCACACCGAGGCTCACGAAACCCTGTCCATCGAGCTGATGTGCACCAACCAGAACCTGCCGCGCAAGCTCAAGCTCGGCGATATCTGCATGGCCTGCGAAGAGACGCCGGAGTTCCTGAGCTTTCGCAATATCACCCCGGCCACGTCGAGTTTTGCGCCGCCGCTGAACCGTGACTTCCTGTGGAAGCTGATCAGCAACATGTCGCTTAACTATTTGTCCCTGGCCGACGTCAATGCACTGAAGGTGATTCTGGAAACCTACGACCTGCCGCGCTACTACGACCAGCACGCGGAAAAGGTCAGCAAGCGCCTGCTGGGCGGGCTCAAGTCGATCAAGCATCAACACGTGGACCGGTTACACCGTGGTCTGCCGGTACGCGGTCTGCGCACCGAACTGACCATCGACCCGGAAGGGTATATCGGCGAAGGCGACCTGTTCGTGTTCGCTTCGGTTCTCAACGAGTTTTTCGCGCTTTACGCCAGTCTCAATTCGTACCATGAACTGCGGGTAAAAAGCACACAGGGAGAGGTGTACCAATGGACACCACGTATGGGTCTTCAGCCCCTGCTTTAAGCGGGCTGACCCGAAGTATACGAGAGTACTCGCTGTTTCAGGCTGTGCTGCTGGTCATCGACCGGCTGCGCGAGGCGCACCCGTACCTGAGCGAAGACGACCTGTATGACCAGCTGGAATTCCAGGCCAACCCGAGCCTGGGTTTCCCTGGCAGTGACGTTGATCGCGTGGAGTTTTTCGAAGAGCACGGGCAGATGCGGGCGCGCATGCGCTTCAACCTGATCGGCCTGGTGGGTTCCGGTTCGCCGCTGCCTGCGTTTTATGGCGAACAGGCGCTGGGCGACAGCGAGGACGGCAACCCGACCCGCAATTTTCTCGATCTGTTTCACCATCGCCTGCAACGGCTGATGCTGCCGATCTGGAAGAAATACCGCTATCGCGCCAGCTTCGAAAGCGGCGCGGTCGATGCGTTCTCTTCGCATCTTTTCGCCCTGATCGGCCTGGGTGGGGAAGAGATCCGGCGCGCCAAGGAACTGAACTGGAAGCGTTTGCTGCCGTATCTGGGCCTGCTCAGCCTGCGTGCGCACTCGGCAGCATTGATCGAAGCGGTGCTGCGTTATTACTTCAAGCACGCCGAACTGACCATCGAGCAGTGCATCGAGCGTCGGGTGGAAATTCTCGACGAGCAGCGCAATCGTCTGGGCCGCGCCAACAGCATGCTCGGGGAAGATCTGGTGCTGGGTGAGCACGTGCGCGACCGCAGCGGCAAGTTCCGCATTCACATTCGCGAGCTCGACTGGCAGCGCTTTCACGAGTTCCTGCCGATCGGTTTCGGCTACCAGCCGCTGTGCGCGCTGGTGCGGTTCACCTTGCGTGACCCGCTTGATTACGACATTCGCCTGGTACTGCGCCAGGAAGAAATACGCGAACTGCGCATCGGTGAACAAAACGCCTGTCGCCTGGGATGGACCAGTTGGCTCGGCCGCGAAAAAGCGGACGGTGTGGTAACCCTGGGCAGCAAAACTCATTAAGGACAGATGACCCATGATCAACGTAGACCTGCAACAACTTATTCAGGCACTGGACGCCGAAACCCGTCGTGATCTGGAACGTTCGGCCGAGCGCTGCGTTGCCCGTGGCGGTAGCAAAATCCTCGTCGAAGACTTGTTGCTGGGCCTGCTGGAACGTCCCCAAGGCTTGCTCGCGCGCGCCTTGCAGGATGCCGAAGTGGATGCCGGTGAACTGAGCGCTGCGCTGCAGCCGCGCGTCGAGCACAGTGCTTCGCGTAACCCGGTGTTCGCACCGGAACTGGTGCAATGGATACAGGATGCGTTGCTGGTGGCCAACCTTGAACTGGGCCAGAACCAGGTCGAACAGGCCGCGCTGATCCTTGCATTGCTGCGCAATCCGATGCGCTATGCCGGTAGCCGCTACCAGCCATTGCTGGCCAAGTTGAACGTTGAACGCCTCAAAGAGTTCGCGCTGTCCCAGAAAGAACAACCGGCCAACGGTAAACCGGCAGTGCAGGGCGAGTCGCTGCTGGAGCGCTTCACCCACAATCTGACCCAACAGGCCCGTGACGGCAAACTCGATCCGGTGCTGTGCCGCGACGGCGCTATTCGCCAGATGGTCGATATCCTGGCTCGTCGCCGCAAGAACAACCCGATTGTGGTCGGTGAAGCGGGTGTGGGTAAAACCGCCATTGTCGAAGGTCTGGCTTCGCGCATCGCCGCGGGTGAAGTGCCGCAAGTCCTCAAGGGCGTAGAGCTTCTGTCTCTGGACATGGGACTGTTGCAGGCCGGTGCCAGCGTCAAGGGCGAGTTCGAACGACGCCTCAAAGGTGTGATCGACGAAGTCAAAGCCTCGCCAAAGCCCATCATCCTGTTTATCGACGAAGCCCACACGTTGATCGGTGCTGGCGGCAATGCCGGTGGCTCCGATGCAGCCAACCTGCTCAAGCCGGCCCTGGCCCGTGGCGAGTTGCGTACCATCGCTGCCACCACCTGGGCGGAGTACAAGAAGTACTTTGAAAAAGACCCGGCCCTGGCCCGTCGTTTCCAGCCGGTGCAACTGCACGAACCGACTGTCAGCGAAGCCGTGACCATCCTGCGTGGCCTGGCTCAGGTTTACGAGAAGAGCCACGGTATCTACCTGCGTGATGACGCCGTGGTGTGTGCTGCCGAGTTGTCTGCCCGTTATCTGGCAGGCCGCCAGTTGCCGGACAAGGCTGTCGATGTTCTCGATACAGCATGCGCCCGTGTGCGCATCAGCCTGGCCGCGGCTCCTGAGAGCCTTGAGCGCCTGCGTGGCGAACTGGCCGAAGGCGGCCGTCAGCGTCAGGCGCTGCGCCGTGATGCCGAAGCCGGTCTGCTGATCGACCATGAAGCCCTTGATGCTCTGGAAGCCCGACTGGAGGAAGCCCAGAGTGAAATGACAGCTCTGGAAAGCCAGTGGACCGAACAGAAGCAACTGGCCGAACGTCTGCTGGAACTGCGTCAGCAACTGGCCAAGGCCCGTGAAGCCGCAGCGGTCGAGCCGACCATCAGTGTCGAAGAGGACGCCGAAGGCACGGTCATCGAAACCCTGAGCAATGAAGCCGACGAAGCCCTGAGTGTCGAGACGCTGGAAGCCGAGTTGAACCAGACCCACAGTGCCTTGACCGCCGCTCAGGCCAAGGAGCGTCTGGTCAGCTTCGAAGTCTGCCCGCGTCTGGTGGCCGAAGTGATCAGCGCCTGGACCGGTGTGCCGCTGTCGCAACTGGCCCGTGAGCACAATGCCAAGGTCGCGAGTTTCGCCGTCGACCTGCGTACCCGCATCCGTGGTCAGGAACAGGCTGTACATGCGCTTGATCGTTCGATGCGCGCCACGGCTGCCGGCCTGAACAAGCCCGACGCACCGGTGGGCGTGTTCCTGCTGGTCGGTCCGAGCGGTGTCGGCAAGACCGAAACCGCGCTGGCCCTGGCGGATCTGCTGTACGGCGGTGACCGCTTCATCACCACCATCAACATGTCCGAATTCCAGGAGAAACACACCGTTTCACGCCTGATCGGCGCACCACCGGGCTATGTAGGTTACGGCGAAGGCGGCATGCTCACCGAAGCCGTGCGCCAGAAGCCTTATTCCGTGGTGCTGCTCGATGAAGTCGAGAAGGCTGACCCGGACGTGCTCAACCTGTTTTACCAGATCTTCGACAAGGGCGTGGCCAACGACGGGGAAGGGCGCGAGATCGACTTCCGCAATACCCTGATCCTGATGACCTCGAACCTGGGCAGCGACCGTATCGCCGAGCTGTGCGAAAACGGCGAGCGTCCGTCTGCCGAAGTGCTGGAAGAGACCATTCGCCCGGTCCTCAGCAAACACTTCAAACCGGCGCTGCTGGCCCGTATGCGCGTCGTGCCGTATTACCCGGTCGGCGGCCCGGTGCTGCGCGAGCTGATCGAGATCAAACTCGGTCGTCTGGGCGAGCGCCTGAACCGTCGCCAGCTGGAGTTCACCTGGTGCCAGAACCTGGTGGATCACCTGTCCGAGCGTTGCACCCAGAGCGAAAGCGGTGCGCGCCTGATCGATCACTTGCTGGATCAGCACGTTCTGCCGCTGGTGGCCGACCGCCTCCTGGATGCCATGGCCACCGGTGAAAGCCTCAAGCGGGTTCACGCCACGCTCGACGGCAACGCCAGCGTGACGTGCGAGTTCGCCTGAGGTGGGTGTGATGTTCACTCAGGTGCCTCAGCCACTGGCCTATGCCGAAGCGTTGCTTGCGCAGTACGCTGAACTGTCGCGAGCGGCCAGCGGTGCCGATCTGCTGGGTGGCTTTGTGCGCGGGCTGGCCGGGCTCAGCGGTTGCGAGCTGACTCAGCTCTACCTGCTGGATGCCACCAACACCTGCCTTGGCATGAATGCCGAGTGCCTTGATGGCGTCCTGCAACCCCGGGAAGCGGCGAGCTTGCCGGTGGATTACAGTGACGAACAGTTGCTGCAGTTCGCCCTGAGCCAGAATCGTGTGCTGTTCCTCAGCGAACTGAGCGGCAGCCTGCATGAAACCAGCTTCCTGCCGGCACAGGCCACGCCCTGGCAGTCGCTGCTGTGTGTCCCGATGGTCACCCATCAGAAGTCCGTAGAAGGCGTGTTGTTGTGCGCAAGCCGTCGGCATGTCGACCTGCAAGGTTTTGCCGACTCACTCGGACAGCTTGGCTCGTTTGTACTTGGCCAGTTGCATCTGATGCAGCGCCTGCGCCAGCCCATGAATGAGCTGCCCGTTGCATCGGCCCGCGTGCCCAGTGCCAGCGATTACGGACTGATCGGTAAAAGCGCAAGCATGCGCCGTACCTATTCGATGATCAGCAAAGTCCTGCACAGCCCTTATACCGTGCTGTTGCGCGGCGAGACGGGCACCGGCAAGGAAGTGGTCGCACGGGCGATTCATGACTTCGGACCGCGCCATTCGAAGGCATTCATCGTGCAGAACTGTGCGGCGTTCCCTGAAAACCTGCTCGAAAGCGAGTTGTTCGGCTATCGCAAGGGTGCATTCACCGGTGCTGACTTTGACCGTGAAGGGCTTTTCGACGCTGCCAATGGCGGCACCCTGTTGCTCGACGAAATCGGCGACATGCCATTGGCCCTGCAAGCCAAGCTGCTGCGCGTCCTGCAGGAAGGCGAGATTCGTCCGCTGGGTTCCAACGAGACTCACAAGATCGACGTGCGCATCATTGCCGCCACACACCGGGATCTGTCGGTGATGGTCAGTGAAGGCACGTTCCGCGAGGACTTGTACTACCGCCTTGCGCAGTTCCCTATCGAACTGCCGGCCTTGCGTCAGCGCGAAGGCGACATTGTCGACCTGGCTCGGCACTTTGCCGACAAGACCTGTGCATTCCTGCAGCGTGACCCGTTGCGCTGGTCGGATTCGGCACTGACTCACCTGTCCAGCTATGCCTTCCCCGGCAACGTTCGCGAGCTCAAGGGCCTGGTCGAACGTGCCGTGCTGCTGTGCGAGGGCGGTGAGTTGCTGGCCGAGCACTTTTCCCTGCGCACAGAAGCCATCCCACTGGACAGCAGCCTCAATCTGCGCGAGCGACTGGAACAGGTAGAACGCTGCATGCTCCTCGATTGCCTGCGCAAGAACGATGGCAACCAGACGCTTTCCGCGCGCGAACTCGGTCTGCCGAGACGCACACTGCTTTACCGCCTTGAGCGCCTGAATATCAATCTGGGTGATTTCAATGGGTAGGCAACCACACTGTTTTTCAATTCATCCGCTTCCAACAGCGCCCTCCGAAAGGTCCGGCGCTTTGTGCTTACTCCTGGAGACCCTCTGATGTCTGTTCGTCACTGGCAAGCCTTCCTGCTGACACTTGTCGTTCTATGCGGCCTTGGCGGCTGCAGCGGCAATTACAAATTCAACGACAACACCTATCGCCCATTGGGTGATCCTCAGGCGGTCAATCGCGGCAAGTGACCGCAAGGAGCATCATCATGGAACTGGTTTTCGAAATGCTTAACACCAAGCAGTTCGTGCCCACGGAGTTGTGCCAGAAGACCTTCAAGCAGGCGGGTGGCGTGATTGGTCGGGGAGAGGACTGCGACTGGATCATCCCGGACCGCAAGCGTCATTTGTCCAACCATCACGCGCTGATCAGCTATCGCGAGGGAACGTTTTTCCTGACCGATACCAGCAGTAACGGTATTCAGGACAGCGCCAACGGTGCGCGCCTGCGCAAGGGTGAAGCCGTTCGTATCGAACACGGCAGTGTATATGTCCTGGGTGACTTCGAGATTCGTGCGCGTCTGGTTCGTGACCCGGCCACGTTCGACGTGGAAGTCGGTCGTCCACAGGCGGCAGGCAGCATCATCCCTGACGATGCCTTCCTCGACCTGGACCCGCTGAACGCCCTTGACCAGCAGGAGCGTGTCTATTCGGAAATCGAGGAGCTGATCTCCCCGAACACCGCTATCGATGATGGCCGGCAGCGTGCCGACTATGCCCGCATCGATATGGAAAGCCTGTTGGTGCCGGAACTGGTCGAGGTCGCGAAAAAGCCTGAACCCGCGCCTGCACCGCCGCCGGTCGAACGTCAGTCCGATGCTTTCTGGGACAAGTTTGCTGTGGCTCTGGGGGTTGACCTCAACGGTCTCGATCACGATGCCAAAGAGGCACTGGCGCTCAATGCAGCCCGTTTGCTCAAGCAAAGCATCGGCGGTCTGCAGCAGAGCCTGCGCACCCGTAGCGAGCTGAAAAACGAATTGCGCCTGGCACAGACCACGGTTCAGGGCAGTCAGAAAAACCCGTTGAAGTTTGCCGTCGATACCCGTGAAGCACTGGGCATTCTGTTGCAGCCGGGCAAACCTGGGCAGTTGCCGGCCGAGCAGGCGATATCCCGCGCATTCCGTGATCTGCAGGCGCATCAGGTGGCTTTGCTGACCGCCAGCCGCGCCGCCGTTCGCGGCACTCTGGAACACTTCTCGCCGCAACAGCTCACCCTGCGTTTCGAGCGCGACAACAAACCGCTGTTTGCCACGTCCGGCAGTCGCTGGAGAGCTTACGGACGCTATCACCAGGCGTTGCGCCAGGATGATGACTGGAGCGAGCGTTTGATGGCCCGCGATTTCGCCCAGGCCTATGAAGAGCAGATTCGCCTGATTTCCACCCTCCACACCGATCACCAAGGATGATGCGCATGTCTCGCCGTATGACTGCTTTCTCTAAAACGCTGGCTGCGCTGACCGCCCTGGTGCTGCTGGCCGGCTGCTCAACGCTCTCGCCGTACTCCCATCTCACCAAGCTCAACCTGAAGCTGACGGCCAGTGATCGTTTGAACCCGGACCTCAATGGCCGTCCGTCACCGATCGTGGTACGCCTGTTCGAACTCAAGCACCCGGTGGCGTTCGAGAATGCGGACTTCTTCAGCCTTTATGAGCGCGCCAAGGAGTCCCTGTCGCCGGACATGGTGACCAGCGAAGAACTGGAGCTGCGTCCGGGTGAAACCGTCGACCTCAAGCTGACTGTGGGAGAGGGCAGCCGCTACGTCGGTGTCCTTGCGGCCTACCGTGACCTGCCGGAAACCAGATGGCGCTACACGCTGCAAGTGACCCCGCTGGCACTCACCGATGCCGAACTGATCCTCGATCAGAACGGTATTCGCAACACCAATGAATCGCTCGCCAAGGCAGTCGACTGACCATGAACTCTCATAAAGTCATTTGGCAGGAAGGCATGTTGCTGCGTCCGCAGCACTTCCAGCACAACGATCGCTACTACGATCACCAGATGAAGACCCGGACCAAGCTGCTGGGCAGCTACACCTGGGGTTTCCTCAATCTGGACATCGACCTGCAGTTCCTCAACATGGGCAAACTGGTGGTCAGTCAGGCCTCGGGGATTCTGCCGGACGGCAGCCTGTTCGAGCTGGGCGGCAACACCGAGCCGCTGGCTCTCGACGTACCGCCCAATACCGGTAATACACCGGTCTATCTGGCACTGCCGCTGGTGACCGGCAATCACATCGAAGCGCGCCGCCCGGAGCAGTCCGACGTGCTGGCACGCTATACCGCGTATGAAGCCGAAGTAGCCGACTCCAATGCCGGCGACGATTCCTCAAGCCAGGTCAGCTGTGGCCGTCCCGACTTCAAACTGTTGCTCGGCGAGCAGCAGAGCGATCAGGCGTACGTGAAGCTGAAGATCTGCGAAGTGCTCGATACGACGCCGGACGGCGTGATCAGCCTCGACCCTGACTTTGTGCCGACCTACATCCAGGCACACGCTTCCAGCTACCTGCTGTCATGCCTGAAGGAAGTCATCAGCATGCTCAGCCACCGGGGCGATACCATCGCCGACCGGATTCGCTCTAACGGCAAGGTGGGCGGCGCTGAAGTCGGCGACTTCATGATGCTGCAACTGATCAACCGCACCGAGCTGTTGCTGCGTCACTACCTGGGTCTTGAGCAGGTTCACCCGGAAGAGCTGTACCGCACGCTGCTGACCATGCTGGGCGATCTGGCGACCTTTTCCAGCGACAGCAAGCGCCCGCGCCTGGACAGCCGTTA
Organism: Pseudomonas lijiangensis; assembly: GCF_018968705.1. NCBI lineage: Bacteria > Pseudomonadati > Pseudomonadota > Gammaproteobacteria > Pseudomonadales > Pseudomonadaceae > Pseudomonas > Pseudomonas lijiangensis. Next base: position 2,939,429 of record NZ_CP076668.1, on the reverse strand, counting down.
TCAGCACAGCGACCAGGGCGCGAGCTTCCGCAAACTGATGGAAGCGATCCGTCAGGTGTTGTCGATGGTGCTGGAGCAGCATGCCATCGAGTTGATTCTGCAGGCGCGCCAGTACGGCATCATCGTCTCGCCGCTGCACGATCACACACTGCTGGGCTCGGCCTCGTTCGTGCTGGCGGCCAGTGCCAACTGCGACTCCGAAGAGCTGCGCCATCGCTTGCCCGCGCACCTCAAGGTCGGCCCGGTGGAGCGTATCCGCCAACTGGTCAACCTGCACCTGCCAGGCATCAAGGTCAAACCCTTGCCGGTGGCCCCGCGGCAGATCGCGTTCCACTCCAACAAAACCTATTTCATCCTCGAACTCAGTTCCGAAGACCTGGCGCAACTCGAGCGCTCCGGCGGCTTCGCGTTCCACGTATCCGGCGAATTCGCCGAGCTTGAACTGAAATTCTGGGCCATAAGGAACTGATCGACATGATCAAGGACACGGAATACAACCAGGACGACAAGACCGTCCTGCTCGACCGTCAGGGCCATGGGCCGGCTTCGAGCCCGCTGACCGACTTCGCAGCGCCGCCACGCTTCGAGCAGCTTGAAGAGCGCATGATCTATGCGGCGCGCCTGCGCCCGGCCGAAGCGTTCAACATCAGCCTCAATTCGCTGGTGGCTGCTGGCTCCGAGCTGCTGTCTGAAGTGGTGCGACTCAAGCACAGTGACTCCCGCGAGGACCTGTACGCACTCAATGATCGACTGACTGCCGGGCTGAAGCTGTTTGAAGTGCGCGCCTTGCACAACGGTGCCGAGAGCAGCCAGGTAATGGCTGCCCGTTACGTGCTGTGCACCGTGGTAGACGAAGCGGTTGTGACCACGCCCTGGGGCAACGAAAGCGAGTGGTCGCAGATGAGCCTGCTCAGCAGCTTCCACAACGAAACCTTCGGCGGCGAGAAGTTTTTCCAGTTGCTGGATCGCCTGTCGAAAAACCCGGTCAAGCACCTGCCCATGCTGGAACTGATGTACCTGTGCCTGTCCCTCGGTTTTGAAGGCAAGTATCGGGTCCAGGCACGGGGCATGCTCGAGCTCGAAGGCATCCGTGACGCCCTGTATCGCCAGATCCGCCAACTTCGCGGTGATGTACCACGTGAGCTGTCGCCCCATTGGGAAGGCTTGAACGATCAGCGCCGCAGCCTGGTACGCATCGTGCCGGTGTGGATGGTGGTGCTGTTTACCTTCGTCTGCCTGGTGGTGATGTATTCCGGTTTCGCCTGGATGCTGGGCGAGCAGCGCGACACCGTTCTGCAACCTTATCAGCCGTTTGACCAGACCGCGGTTCAACCGCAGTCGCAGCCGTAATCAGGGACGCGTGATGAAGAATTTTTTCAAGAAAGTCGGCGCATTCCTGCGCAAGACATGGGTCTGGACGCTGCTGCTGGTACTGTTTGTCGCGTTGCTGGTGTGGTTCGTGGGGCCGCTGCTGGCGGTCAATGACTACAAGTTCTGGGAAGGCTCGACCTCCCGCCTGCTGACCATCAGCGTGCTGTTCCTGATCTGGGGCCTGACCATGGTCTTCGTCAGCTGGCGCGCCGGTGTTCGCAAGAAAGCGATGGAAGAGAGCGAAGACGGCCAGGATCGTCTCCGCCGCGAAGAGCAGATCGACGAAGAACAGAAGGAGTTGAAAGCGCGTTTCAAGGATGCGCTCAAGACCCTGAAGACGTCGAGCCTGTATCGTGGCCGTAGCGAGCGCTGGCGCAGTGACTTGCCCTGGTACTTGCTGATCGGACCGCAGGGCAGTGGCAAGACCAGCCTGCTGGACTTCTCGGGTCTTGAGTTCCCGATCAACAAGATCGAGCGCAAGCTGACCCGCGACACCCTGGGCACCCGCCACTGCGACTGGTACTTCGCTGATCATGGCGTGCTGATCGACACCGCTGGCCGCTACCTGACCCAGCCGGATGCCGAAGTCGATGGCAGTGCCTGGAGCACTTTGCTTGACCTGCTGCGCAAGCGTCGTCGCAATCGTCCGTTGAACGGCGTGCTGGTGACCATTCCGGTGGAAACCCTGCTGCAGGGCAGCGAACAGCAACTCGAAACCCTGGCCCGTCAGGTGCGTGGACGCCTGCAGGACGTGCATCAGAAACTGCACGTGGACGTGCCGGTTTATCTGGTGCTGAGCAAGGCTGACAGCCTGCTGGGCTTCGATGAGTTCTTCGATCAACTGACTCGCGAAGAAAGCGATCAGGTGCTGGGTACCAGCTTCCGCAAAGAGCAAGTCGGCACCGATGTGGCTGTGCTGCGCAACGAGTTCGAAGAACTGCTGCGTCGCCTCAATAGCCAGGTGATCATGCGCATGCACCAGGAGCGTGACACCCAGCGTCGTGGCCGTATCCTCGACTTCCCGCATCAACTGGGTCAGATCGGCGAGCGTCTGTGCCTGTTCGTCGACATGGCATTCACTGGCAACCGCTACCAGCGTGCCAGCCAGTTGCGCGGTTTCTACCTGACCAGCGCGCCGCACCTGACTGCGGAAATGGACGCCACCACTGCGGGTATCGGCGCCAACCTGGGTCTGAACGCTGGCATCTTGCCAACCCTGCGCAGTGGCCGTTCGCGCTTCATTCACCACTTGCTCAGCCGGGTGATTTTTCCCGAGGCCGATCTTGCGGGTCTGGACAAACGCGAGCGCAGCCGCATCCATTGGGGCCAGCGTGCGCTGTACGTAGGCGCGCTGGCAGCACTTGCGCTGTTCGGCCTGCTTTGGGCCAGCGGTTTCTCTGCCAACTATGAGCGTCTGGAAAACCTGCGCAACCTGGCTCAGACCTGGACCCAGCAACGTTCGGCGCTGAGCACCCGCGATGACGCCATGGCGGCACTCAAGACCCTGGACACCAGCTACGCCGCTACCCAGGTGTTCCCTGCAAAAGGCGACGTGAGTTACCACGAGCGCGGCGGTCTGTATCAGGGCGAAGCCGTCAACCCGGTCGTCAAGGACGCTTACGATCGTCAGCTTGAACAGCAACTGTTGCCACGGGTCGCAACCCTGCTGGAAGGGCAGGTGCGTGCCAACACCAAGGACCGCGATCGCCTGCTCAACAGCCTGCGTGCGTACCTGATGCTGAACATGAAGGACCGTCGCGACGAGCAATGGCTCAAGGACTGGGTCGCGACAGAATGGTCCCAGCGTTACAGCGGCAACACTGCCGTACAGAACGGCTTGAACAGCCACTTCGAGCGCTTGCTCAAGCAGCCGTTCGTTTATCCGCTGGACGAGCAACTGGTGGCTCAGGCGCGTCAGATTCTGCGCAGCGAGTCCCTGGCCAACGTGGTCTACCGGATGCTGCGCGAGCAGGCTCGCAACTTGCCGGAATACCGTCTGGATCAACACCTGGGCCCGCAAGGCTCGCTGTTTGTCGGCACCGACTATGTGATTCCGGGCTTCTACACCCAACAGGGTTACCAGCAGTACTTCTCGGTGCAGGGCTCGATGCTGGTCAGCGATATCCTGCGTGACAACTGGGTACTGGGCGAAGGCTCTGGCCTTAGCAGCATGGACTTGCGTCGCCTGATGGTTGAGCTGGAGCAACTGTATTTCCGTGACTACGCCAACTATTGGGGCGAAGCGGTAGGCCAGGTGCAACTGCCGGCCATCAACGACTTTGGCGAGGGTGCCGAGCAACTGGCAGGCCTGACGTCAGCCAACTCACCGGTCATCCAGATGCTGGTCGAAGTGCGTGAAAACACCCGCTTCCCGGTGGTCGCGGAAACGGCAGAGGAAGCCGCTGCAGCTGCCGCGCAACTGGCCGACAAGGGCGGGAAACTCGGCAAGGTGGCAGCCGCTGCTGCTGGCAATGCGTCTGATGCTCTGGCGAAAAAGCTGCCGGATACTGCGCGTAAATCCCTGCAAAGCCGCTTCGAACCGCTGCACCGTTTGCTGGACGACAACAACGGCCCGACCGCTGACCTGACGCCAGCCCTGGCAGCCCTCAACGAACTGCAAATGCAGATGGCCAGCCTGGCGCGCTCCAGCTCGCCGGATCAGGCTGCGTTCGAACTGGCCAAGAACCGCATGGGTGGCCAGCGTGATGCGCTGAGCAACCTGCGCACTGTATCCAGCCGTCTGCCGCGTCCGGTGGGCGTGTGGTTCAACGTCCTGGCTGAAGACACCTGGCGCCTGGTGCTGCGTGATTCCTATCAGTACCTGAACCAGCGTTATCAGAACGAGCTGTACAGCTTCTACGGCAAGGCGATCAATCAGCGTTATCCGTTCAACGCACACAGCGCCAGCGACGTGGCAATCAGCGACTTCCGTGAGTTCTTCAAGGCTCAGGGTATTGCGGATCGCTTCTTCGACAGCTACATGCGTCCATTCGTCAGTGGCGATCCGGGTAACTACCGCATGCGCACTGTCGACGGTTACAGCCTGCCGGTTTCCAAGGTCTACCTCGACCAGATGGCGTCTGCGCTGGTTATCCGCCAGAGCTTCTTCGCCGATAACCCGGCCGAGCCGCAAGTGCAGTTCAAGCTGGAGCCTTACACCCTGGACCCGGCAGTCAGCCGTTCCGAGTTCAAGCTGGGCGACAAGACCATCGAATATCGCCATGGTCCGATCGTGCCGGTGTCGTTCAAGTGGCCGACCGATGCCGAAGACGGCCGCACCAGCCTGGTACTCGACAGAATGGTCGGTCGCCCGCTGGGTATCGAGAAGAACACGGGACCATGGTCGCTGTTCCGTCTGTTCGACCTGATGCAGACCGAATACCTGACAGGGCGTGACGTGCTGGTGCTCAAGGCCGACGTGGGTGGCCTGCGCGCCAACTACCTGCTGACCAGCCAGCGCACGCCGAACCCGTTCGACATGGGCGTGCTGCGTACCTTCCGCATGCCGGTGCAGCTCTGATGCTGGTAGCCAGCCCATGGCGCAGCGCTGCGCGCACCGATGCCGGCAAGGTTCGGGCGCGCAACGAAGATGCTTTTCTGGACTCCCCACAGCATGGGCTGTGGGTGGTCGCAGACGGGATGGGCGGTCATCAGGGGGGCGATATCGCCAGTCAGTTGATCGTCGCCAGCCTGGCGGAATTGCCGGTACAGAATGATTTCGACGAACGACTCAAGGACATACGCCAGTGCCTGCACTGGCTCAACCGTCGTTTGGGGCAAGAGTTGACTGTCACCGCCGGACGCCACGACAGCATCATGGGCAGCACCGTTGTGGCGCTGCTGGTGGAGGGCAATCGTGCGGCCTGCATCTGGGCCGGCGATAGCCGCTGTTATCTGTGGCGCGGTCAGCGTCTGTATCAGTTGTCCAGGGACCATTCGCTGCAGCAGCAACTGATCGACGAGCAGAAAATGAGCGCTGAGCAGGCCCGGGCCTATCCTGGCGCCCATGCCCTGACTCGTGCAGTCGGTGCTGCAGAGCAACTGACCCTGGATGTACTGGAGCTGGAAGTGTATCCCGGCGACACCTTCCTGCTCTGCAGCGACGGCTTGTATCAAGGGCTCAGCAGCGATGCACTCGGCAATGCCTTGAGCCTGACTGCGCCGCAGATTGCGCTGGAGCGCCTGTTCGATGGTGCCCTGCGTGGTTCGGCACGGGACAACCTGACGGCCGTGGTAATCCGCCAATGACTGAACTCATGGGACCGATCGACGACTTGCTGGTGAGCGAGGAACAGGACAGCAATCTGACCTATTTTGCCTTCGCCCAGTCGCACAAGGCAGAAGCTGCGCCGGCGCCGACCCGGGCCAGTATCTCGGAGATGCCCGATCTGCTGGCAGGTCGTTACCGTATCGAGCGTTTGCTCGGTGCCGGTGGCATGGGCCTGGTCTATCGTGCCCGGGACTTGCTGAGCGAGCAGTTCGGCGATCCCGATCCTTATATCGCGCTGAAAGTCCTCAGCGAAGAGTTTGCCGAGTCGCCGGATGCCAGCGCCTTGCTTTACAGCGAGTTTGCCCTGACCCGACGCCTGCGCCACGACAACGTCCTGCGCCTGCATAACTTTGAAGTGGACACTGACTGCCAGCGGGCCTTCATCACCATGGAACTCATGCGTGGGCTGACCCTGGACAAATTGCTCTGCGAGCGGCCCCTGGGGCTGCCGTGGAAAGAACTGCGTGACATCACACTGCCGCTGCTCGATGCCTTGGCCTATTCCCATGCCCATGGCGTGCTGCATGGTGACATGAAGCCGAGCAACGTCATGGTCACCGAAGACGGCGTGCGCCTGTTCGACTTTGGCCTTGGCCAGGCAGAGGAGGGTATCCTGCCCGGTCTGCCGCACCTGAGCCGCGAGCGATTCCATGCCTGGACACCGGGCTATGCCGCCCCGGAACTGCTCGAAGGCAAACCATTGTCGGCAGGTGCCGATGTTTATGGCGTGGCCTGTGTGATCTTCGAGCTGGCGGGAGGCAAACACCCGTTTCGCCGTTTGCCCTCGACTCAGGCCCGTGACGAACGCCTCGATCGTGAACTGCAAGCGCCGAAGAACTTGCCGAAACACTGCTGGCCAGCCCTGCGCGCAGCACTGGCTTTCGATGCCGGGGATCGCAGGATCACCGCCAAACAATTGCGTGACGCTTTCACCGTCACTTCGTCCTGGCAGCAGCGTCTGATGCCTTGGCGTAACGGATGACTACCGAACAGGGAGCAAACAATGTTCAACCCTTCCAACGAAACGCACTTCAGCCTGACCATCGAAGATTACGAGGGCGATCTGCAGGTGCTGGCTTTTACGGGTACAGAAGGCATCAGCCAGGCCTTTCGTTTCGACGTGGAACTTGTCAGCGAAAACCCTGATCTGGACCTGGAAAAGCTCCTGCACAAGCAGGCGTTCCTGGCGTTCGACCCGCAGGGCAGCGGCATTCATGGCCAGATATACCGTATCGCCCAAGGCGACGCCGGCAAGCGTCTGACCCGTTACACCCTGTCTCTGGTGCCGCAGTTGCAGTACCTGCACCACAGGACCAACCAGCGCATCTACCAGCAACTGTCGGCGCCCGAGATCATTGCACTGATCCTCGAAGAGCACGGCATCAAGGGTAACGCCTACAGCTTCCAGCTCAGCCAGCCGTGCCCCAAGCGCGAGTATTGCGTGCAGTACGACGAAACCGACCTGCACTTTATCCAGCGCCTGTGTGAGGAGGAGGGGATTCACTATCACTTCCAGCACAGCGAAAAACTTCATCTGCTGGTATTTGGCGACGACCAGACCGTATTCCCCAAGCTCGGCCAGCCCACAGCGTATGTACAAGGCAGTGGCCTGGTTGCCGACGAACCGGTGATCAAGGGCTTCAAACTGCGCCTGGAAACCCGCACCAGCCGCGTCACCCGCCGTGATTACGACTTCGAGAAGCCCAACATGCAACTCGAAGCCGCCTGGAAACCCGCTGGCGAAAGCACTGAACCAGACCTGGAAGACTACGACTATCCGGGCAGCTTCCTGGATCGTGCCCGGGGTAAATTCCTCAGCCAGCGGGCGCTGGAGCGTCATCGTGCCGACTACCAGCAGGTCGAGGGCTGGGGCGACCAGACGACCCTCACCAGCGGGCACTTCCTGGAACTCTCCGACCACCCTCGTACCGAGTGGAACGACCTGTGGCTGCTGACCGAAATCTTTCATGAAGGCAAACAGCCGCAAGTGCTGGAAGAGTCGGTAACCAGCGACACCACTGACAACAAGGACGATTTCCATCAGGGCTACCGCAACCGCTTCCTCGCGACCCCGTGGGCCGTGTTCTACCGTCCGGCGCTGGAGCACACCAAACCCCGTGTGCTCGGTACCCAGACCGCCACCGTCACAGGGCCAAAAGGTGAAGAGATCCACTGCGACCAGTACGGCCGGATCAAAGTGCAGTTCCACTGGGACCGGGAAGGCCAGGCCGACGACAAGACCAGTTGCTGGTTGCGCGTCTCCACTGCCTGGGCAGGTGATCGCTATGGCGCTATTTCCATCCCGCGGATCGGCATGGAAGTTCTTGTCACCTTCCTCGAAGGTGACCCCGACCAGCCACTGGTGAACGGCTGCCTGTACCACAAGGAAAACCAGGTTCCCTACACGCTGCCAGCGAACAAGACCCGCACCGTCTTCAAGACCCTCAGCTCTCCTGGCGGTGGCGGTTACAACGAACTGCGCATCGAAGACAAGAAAGGTGCCGAACAGATCTACATCCACGCCCAGCGCGACTGGGATGAAAACATCGAGCACGACCAGAAAATCCGCGTCGGCAACGAACGCCACGACACTGTAGAGAAAAACACCTACACCGAACTCAAGGCCGAAGAACACCGCACCACCCACAGCGACCGCAAGGTCGAGGTCCGGATGGATGACCACCTCACCATCGGACAAAACCAGCATGTGAAGCTCGGCACGGCACAACTGACCAGCGTCGGCAGGGAAATCCACCTCAAGGCTGGCGACAAGATCGTCATCGAAGCCGGCACGGAACTGACGGCGCTGGGAGGCGGGAGCTTTATCAAGCTCGATGGTGGCGGCATTACCGTGATTGGCCCGGTAGTGAAGATCAATGCCGGCGGCTCGGCAGGGTCAGGTACGGGAATCGCGATCAAACCGCCCGTGCTGCCGGGCGCGGCGGATAAGGACAAGGCGGGGAGTCTGATGGATCAGGCTCTGGTGAATGCGCCGCCTGAGAAGGTTAAGCCGAAGGCTTTTTTTGTGTTTTCTGAGTAAGGGAAAGCAATGTTCAATATCAAGTTACCTCTTGCGCGATATAAATTTTTAGCGTTTTTCTTCCTTGCGCCTTTAGCAGTTTTAGATGCTTGCGCGAGCACGTCTCTGGAAGAGCAATTTAACGGCATTGAGGCCTGCCAGATTAAAAATATCTTTCTTGATCCTGTGACAAAAAAAGCCAGCGGCCAGTATTTTTCTGAACGCCAACTTGAGCCGTGTCGCATCGATGAAGTAGCGTTCTACTGTGTAAATGATACTTTTTATGGCTTGGCCGTAAGTGAAGTTGCGATTCCTTATCATGGTCCTTTCAGTGTTCATGCTATCTATTTAAAGGATAGCCCTGCGACCGTTGAAGCAAGATTGCGTACGCAGTTTCCAGATATAAAGCTAAATCAAAATGACGGTGTTTCACCTATTTTGATTGCAAACCCCAAGCAACGGGGAAGTTCTGTTTTCTACTGTGATGAGTACAGTGAGTAATAACATGGAATTGTATAACCCAGGTGCACCTTTTGTTTACACGAGCGCGTGGAACCCCACGCGTACTCATCCAGTGACAGGTGAAGTCCGTCCGCATCGAGGAGAGGACTGGGCGGCACCTAGTGGTACGTCGATCCCAGCCGCGGGCGCAGGAAAGGTTGTCTATAAAGGCACCATGTCCGGGTATGGAAATCTGGTAGTACTTGAGCACGCCAATGGGACAGAGATTGTTCATACATTGTATGCGCACATGAGATCTGCTTCCCCTCTGGCTATAGGGAGCTCCGTGGCTAAAGGGGCGTCTGTTGGCCCATGCGGGAATACAGGCATTGGCACGGGCGCACACTTGCACTTTGAGGTGCTTCGCAATGGCACGAAAGGCCATCCGAACCTGGTTCAGGGTCATGCTACGGTCAATCCTCGCGAGTTCGATATTTCCAATCTGACGCATCCAGATGGAGATAACAGTGGTGCGCCAGCACCAGCACCAGCACCAGCACCTGCGGAGACTGTAAAGGTTAGTAGCCCATGGCAATTTCCGATACGCAAGGCTGGAGGTGCACCGTATAAAGATGCAGATGAGTTGTTCTCTGCGCTAGAGGCAGAGACGTCTGGCAACTATCTCTTAGGCAGCCATAATTTTTGGCATGGTGGAATTCATATTAGTAATGCGAGTGCGCCACAGTGCATCCGTGATGAGCCTGTTCGCTGTATTGGAGATGGAGTCGTTGTGGCGTACCGTCTTAATAAGGATTATCTGGCAAGTGAGTTTATAGGTGCGAACGCTACTGAAACACTTAAGTATTCAAATTCTTTCTGCCTTGTAAGGCATGACTACAAGTCACCTGTCAACACAGAGGTGACGCCTGGAGTATGTAATGAACTGATTTTTTATAGTCTTTACATGCATTTACTGCCATTTGACCGGTATCCTGCTGCACCTGATGAAGTTAAATTGCCACGAATCAAGATGATTGCAAGTGGCTTTAAGGCTCGAAGTGATATAGCGGGTGCTGCCAACTGTCAGGAGTATGGGGGTATTTCGGCTGGTGCGGAAATAGAAATTTTAGAAGAACACCCTGACCATGTTCATGCCAAAGGCAAGCTGTTAAAAGGTACAGTCACTGGTCGTACCGAGGGGCAAGAGTTCTGGTTTGCCTACAAGAAAAATGGTGCTGCATATCCTAGAACTAATGGCGACCCTAGCTGGAATGAAATAATTCCTCCTGAGCGAACCAAGCCAGGTTACTGGAAGGGAAAGGTGAGAGCAGTCGTTACAGGATCCGGACTTACTCTCCGCCAGCCTCCAGCCGCTCTTGCTCATGGCGCTCAGGCAGGGTTGCCTATCAGTGCAGCAACTCAAAGCGGAAGTGAAGGTTTAGTTTTATGCACAAACAGCACGATTGAATTTGATAGTGCTAAAGTTCTCAATCTTAAACTGGGTAATCAAACCCTTCGAATGGCAGAGTGTACATTTATACCTAGTACATCAGGTCCGCCCACCGGATTGAAAAACAGCACAATGGTTGTGCCCACTTCGTTTTGGGCTTGTGTAGAAGATATATCCCCCAATCGTTTTGTTCAGTGGCAAGAACTCATTCCGTCGACTTTTGACGAAGTTGTATCCGTTGAAACCGCAATTAAAGCTGGTGACCCGATCGGCTACTTGGGACTCAATGAAAACATTTCCGGCCCTACCGGCGGGATATCAGGAAAGCATCAGATTCATGTAGAGGTTTTTTCGGCGGATCCTCGAATAGAAGATTTTCTTAAGAATAAAGCGGGTATAAAGGACGGTAAAAAATATATACACTTGCCTGCCGCAACGGTATTGAATAAAAAAACGCCGCTGGTAGGAGAGATAGAGCTATCAAGTGAGCACTTTGTAGACTTAGCTAAGGCGATACCTTTCAAAGATACGGTTGATTGGTATGAGATCACTGTTGTCGACAGCGGAGAAAGCAAAACTGGTTTGCTGAAGAAAGAGTCGGCCAAGCTGATCACTCAGCATGACTGGGAAACGTTGGGCTTCAAAATCGTCAAAGAAAATAACCAAAATGCTGACGGCTTTCTGGATGTTAATGACCTGCCTGCGTTTTTCAAAGATATCTACAACGATTTGGATAAGTACGGGAATAATGACAATAAGATAACAGTCGAAGACCTGCCAACTGCCTTAAAGAACTTAGAGTTTAGAGGGCGTTGGTCGAAATTGGTTGCGGATCATCCGACAGAGTGGAAATCTAAATCAGATACTTCTAAATGGTCCCGTTTAGACGTTTTGTTAGAGGCCTATCCTGCTGTGCTGAAACACGAGAAAGATCGAATAGATAAATTGGTTTTTTGGGATGAACTGACAGGTACAGCTAAAATAGGTGACGGTACAGGTGTCGTTAAACATTTTCATCCGGTAGCAATGATCGGTAATATGCTATCCAATAATAAATGCTTTTGCTTTGATCAAGGCATTGTAGACTCTCCTTGTCAAACAGGTGTCAGGGATGTGACGAAAGAGCATTTTGAATTATTGGCGACTCAGCTTGGCGTCGAGAAAGAAGTGCTTCGTGCGATAGCAGTTGCAGAAACAGGAGATAAGGTACCATTCAAAGAATTTGTTCCTGGCCAGCAACACGCGGCAATACTTTATGAACGTCACTATATGTACCGCTTTCTTAAAAATAAAGGATATACCGATCAGCAATTAAATGCTTTAGCTACTAGCGAGCCTAAAATTGTCCATACCTACCAAGCTGGTTATTCCTATGGTAGTGAGCAATCACAGTATGAACGACTTCAGCGCGCGCGCGAACTAGATCGTGATGCTGCAAATAAGTCATGCTCCTGGGGGAAATTCCAGGTTATGGGAGCGTATTATGCTCGCTTGTATAAAAGCACAGATGAATTGGTAGAGGCGCAGAACTACTGCGCATTGCAGCACTTGCAATACTTTAAGATATTTCTTACCAAAGAGAAAAATATGCTTGAACCGATGAAGCAAAAAAACTGGCTGACCATTGCTAAGAAATATAATGGCGAAAATCAAGTCGGTTATGATACGAAAATTTCAAATGCTTATAACAATCTAAAGGCTAACTGGTAATGAAAAGTTTTACTGTATTAGCAGCGTTTTTATTTTTTTTCTCAAGTGTGCAAGCAGCAGAGGAATGTGAGAAATCGATCCCTCGCGACGCTGTTCTATATCAGCAATTTAATATGGGGGCAGATTTTGCTTGCATATATGAAGCGCCCGAAAGCTCTGATAATGCAGTGCTTAGCTTTTACTCAAGAAGCGGTGACAAGGTCATATTACTGTCCTCCAATAAAAATTTTGTAAGCCTAGATAGCGTCAGAGATGGGACGAACCAACCAGATATTACAAAAACAGAAAGTGGCGCATATCAGATATTGTGGAACTATCCGAATGGCGTGGACGCAATTGAGTTGGCTCCAGCAAAGGATGGTATCTATTTGAAGGGTGCAACAAAAGAGATGCGTCTTCCATCATTTGATACTTCTGAGAAAGTAAAATCTATAACCTTAGTGAGTAATCTTAAAAATCTGGAAAAATTGAATTTTTCAGACATGCACATTTCAGAGGTTTTCAATAAGGATGCTCTGATGCTCGCGGGCGGCGAGATTACTACAAGCGTCAGCTCAGAAAAAATTTTTTTATACTCTGAGCCATCGGAGTCGTCTAAAACTAAGGGTTATTTAATCTCTGGAGATGAGGTCAGGATTTTAGAATACAAGAATGGCTTTCTTAAAATTTCGTACAAGATGAAAAATGGAAACTATTTGATACGATGGATTAGTATTTCTTCTGTGATTTAGTGGCTGGCCAAAGTATGCAGGCTACTGGGGGGGGATAAATCCCCCTTCAGACTACTCCTTGGCAAGAGTGGTGGCGTGAGGGGGCGATAGTTAATGCTACTTACGTTATTTATGCTTTTTACCTTGCTCTTGGTAGCATACGTTTTGAGTTTACTGTGTTCGCATCAGGCAGTGTAAAATCACGGATTAGCATCCATGGGACCCATATGAACCTACTCAAAAAATTCTTGGTTACTCTATGTATCTTTTATCCATTTAGTGTATTTTCCTGTGAGGTGCTTGAAGGTAAAGCATTTCGGTCAATATCTGTTGAAAACGGAATCATTACTTTTGATCTCGTCCCCATTGATGAGGATGCGAGAGATACCAGCGGGGGTGAGCAGTTAGGGATCGATATCAATTTCTTTAACTGCAACACAGGTGACAGAAGCCTGATTGGGCAGTTGCCTTTTTTAGCAGACACCGGTGAAGTCAAAGCCGCTTTTTTAGCTAACGCAGAGCAAGGTCGTGAAAAAGAGCTTTTTGTGATACATGGTGTTGAGATCAGGTCCGATACGGGACTCAAATACTCGGGAGAGTACTATTCTGTTCATGCTTACAAAAAGAGCTCTAATGGTTACACCAAGGATGATAAGCTTTCCAAGTACTTTGGTGAGGGTGGCGATATTTTAGCAGATGACTATAAAGAAGTTGCCTATCTATTTCCGTACAAGAGTAAGGATGCGGTTACTTCCAGGCTTCAATCAGAATTTTACAAAAAGTGGAGTTCCGGTACACCTGTGACTTTGGTCGTTAATAAGAAATCTTCTTTATACAATTCACCTGTACTGGCTGACATGAGTCGCAAGTATCTTGTTGCAGGAGACAAGGTCACACAAGAAGCCGTTGAGGCCGGATGGATTTCGGTTGTATATAAGACTGCCAAGGGGAAGTTGATTCGTGGCTGGATTCAGTGCGGTAACGTAGACGGCTGTTGAGAAGAATCAAAAAATAGAGGCGTGTTTTAGGTAAGATATCACGCCTCACAAAAGTAATAGAGTATGATGAGATGGCCCTTAATCTAAAGAAAAAACGCTTTTTGGCGTTAATTGCTTTTACTGCCTCAGGGCTTAGCTTGTTTCATGGTAATGCGAACGCACATGAGTGCCCCAATGACAAGTTTGACTTATTCCTCAAGGTGTTTTCAACCGCTCCAGAGGTGCAACAACGCCTTGCAAAAAACACAATAAAAATTCTAGAGCTGAAATCTACATCGCCGTCGGGAAAACTTGAGCCTCACACCATTGAGGTCGCGAATGCAGATTTAACGCTTCCACTCATGGCACCTATATATTTTGATAGAGCGGAAGGTGTTACCATTGAAGAGAAGGATAATAGTCACGTCAATATCATTGATAAGCGCGCAGGTAATAGCAATATAAAGATTTTTAGCTTTACTCGCGAATCATGCTGGATGCTTGCAAAGATAGAGGATTGGTCAATCAGGGATAACTATCTTTCGGTCACAGAAACACCAACAATGAATCGCATCGAAAGCCTCTGTTATCAACGGGCCAAATCCTTCCTTAATCTGGGGGAGGGTCAGCTATATCCGCTCACTGCGGAGTTCTTTGAGGCGGCCTTGGAAAACTATCTATGCTCTGCAGCTTCGGGCGATCCTCAGGCTAGCCTGGATGCAGCGGGTCTGAGCCTGTCCGGTATGGCGCCACAATTGGAAACCTCCAAGGTCGAGGCACTTTTTAAAACAGCCGCCACTACTCTCGCCGAAGGCGCCTTAGGGTTATCGACCTTTTACTGTTACGGTAATAATACAGGCGCAGATGGCGCATGCCAGCATCCAGCACTGGCAGAAAAGGAACTTATACGTGCGGCCACGATGGGTTCCGTCAATGCAATTAATTATTTGGGATACTCTTTCGAAATGGGTGAGTTAGCCACTAAAGACGTGCCCAGAGCAATGGCTTGCTATCGTTTGGCTGCTGAGCAGGGAGATCAAGTCGCATCCAGTAATTGGCAGCGCTTGAAAATGCAGGTTTCGGACGCTCCAGCGTCCAGAAAGTGCTACTAATTTTTATCAGTTTTACGCTTTTTGGGACTGTAATAATGGGAAAAAATCACATTGCAACCACAGCCATGCTTTTGTCATTGATGGCAGTTTTTCCTTATGCTCACTCCGCTAGCTTTGACTGTCGCAAGGCATCGACAGACGTAGAACATAAGATCTGTGACAATCCTTCATTATCAAAGCTGGATGAGGATTTGAGTGTAGCTTTCAGGCCGTTGAAGAATAGCTATTTCATACAGATGGCACAACGAGAGTGGCTAGAGTCCGCTCGTGATGCCTGTGAATCTATAGAGTGCCTGGAAAATACTTACTCACAGCAGATCGATTTTTTAACCCCTCCATCTGAAAACGTTAAAGACAGTGAAGCTGTAACTGCTTTGCCAGCAGATAAAAGTTATTTTATTAGTGACCAACTCTGGAAGAACTGGACCCTGACGCAGCTTCCGTATAGCAAGAAATATAGACAGCAGTACATTGTGGCAACTGAAACGCTATCAGGAAAATTACATGTTATTGTATTTGATGGAGAATACAATTCTGAAATGCGTTGCTATAAAGGTGCGCTGTATGAGTTCGTTGATCAATATCCCATCGTTCAACCAATGTTGTACCCTATAGCTAGAGATATCTGCTTCGATGGGACGGAAGACCCTGATAGCAATGACGAAGGTAGAAGATTGGCGGGTGTACTGAGTGGAGTTTTTTATTATAGGATCAAAGTGGCGCCCAATCATTTTATAAGCATGTCTTATAAGCTGGGATCTCGCCTGCCCCCTACGGAGAGTAGCACTCTATTTCAAGGAGCATCCAACACTACAGAGAATCAAAAGGGCTCTCTGTTTTTTAGCCGAAGCAGCTCCTACAATAAAATGGAAATTTATCATCCGCACATAGACAAATCGGAATTTATAGCTTCCCCGAACGACCCAGAACACGACTGGAACATATTCATTCCGGTATGGAGCAAACCTCGTCCGATTCTTTATTTTAAAAATGGCGAATCAATATGGCGAGCCAATATAGTTGACAAAAAACTTTTCAAAATATCACAAGCTGAAGATGATGGCAGAATCAAGAGTCCTATGCCAATTGAAATCAACGGTCGTGAAGCTGTTTTATATTTAGAGAATGATGGCCTTAAGGTTGCCATTTCTCCTGCCCCTTGATCTCTTAATGCAGTAATCTCTGATAAAGTTGAGGTTATGCCTATGGCATAACCTCATTGCCTTTGAACTTTAGCCCTATTACCGCAACAAATTAAACCACTTCATCGATCAGCGTGGTTTTCTCCGGCGTGGCCGTAACCGGAGGGGTGGTCGGATTTTTCAACTGATCCCTGAGCTTTTCCGATGCCGCTTTTTGTTCATCGGTCAAGGGTGGTGGAGGGGTTGGAGACACGGGCAGGGGAGTCGTTGGGCGAGTACCGCCGGGCGTCAGTATGGGCAGGGTATTATTGGTTATTTGCATGTCACTACTTCCGTGAGTGAGGGTTGAACCCAGTGTAACGGCGGCTTTTCGATGAGCTTTAGAGCTGATCGCACCCAGGTTGCTCCAGGCGTTGTAAGCAATGGCCTGTGGGTATGCCTTATCATCTATCCCCCGTCAGGCTGGCTGAAAGAGAGTCACCGTATCCCCGGCAGTCACATTGGTAGTAGTACATATGTGCTATTGATATGCTTTAAAGGCTTGGTCATTATTCTGCAAATAGACTAACTTTCGCTCTTGTCATGTGCTTCCATGAATGATTTTCCTCAAGCCGATTAATTTTTTCGGCTTGGCGATCATTACACGTGCTTAGACGGTTTCATATAAATATCAGGATCGAAATAATGTTCAAGATGGCAGTGACGCTTTTGCTTTTTGTGTCTGTCTCCGGATGCAGCTCTTTTAACCCTGAGCATGAAATGATAGACAAGCTCAAGGGCAAGGATATCGCAGAAGCCAAGGGCTTTCTTTATTCAACCATGGGTAATCCTGTCTATGAGCCCACGCCAATACCCAGCATAATTGCCGACACGATTCCGGTTGATTCAGAGCGTCTATATCAATGGGAGACGCTTGTTTACTACGAAGACGTGCCGGAGCAGACCGGCTCCTACATGGACGTCAATATGGGGCGCCCTATATTGGTTTATACCTACGACTACAAGCGTGTTAATCACTACTGCACCGTCAACCTTAAAGCCGATCGACGAGGCATCATTCAAAATGCGAAAGCGGTGGGTTCAGGATGTACGCGGTTATCAAAGAGCTGGTATTTCGGTGCCTGAGTGATAACAAAACACGAGGGTAGAGTGTTGTTACGTCAAGATCATAAATTAGCGAGAAATTAACTATGTTTGCCTGCCCATCCGCAGTATTTCATCGCCGCATATTATGCGTGGCAGCACTGTGGTTGAGTAGCGCGCTCACACCAGTTCTGGCTCTCTCGCCTGTAGAGCAACCCATGGATGCCATTGACGCTCTGGCTGAGCTGGGTTCAGAGAATCTGGCATGGGCGTCGCCGAAAATGCGCGACTATATGCGGCAGTGGTTCGATGTGGCTGAACTGGATGAGTCACCGTGCGCACCTGCTGACGTGAAGTTAGCGCCTATCACGAGTGTCTGCGAATACAAGCCCTCGAATCAGAGCGGCTATACCGGGCCGCCGCAACTTTTGCTCGGCTTTATCGGCCAAGACAAGAACTCTGTCCGAATTGGCAGTGTCGTGAGTCAGCGAGCACTCTCCTATCCCTGGAGTTGCCGTCCTTCGCAACTGGGCACTTTTGTGTGCATACCTGTTGGTGGAGACAGTAGCGAAAATGAGCAAGTGTTTACGCGCTGGGATAAATGGCTTCCCCAGAACGAAACCGAGTTGTTTGCCTGGTACGCAGCAGATCCTGAAATGAGGTACATCCAGAGTGTGCTCACCTCAGGCAAGCCGATGCCCGCCGATGTTCCGGGCCTGCTTGCCTGGAAGCAGTGGCAGGGTGTGGCAATGAATACGGTCCGGATCGAGCGGTTAGTGCTGATCGGTCAGATATGCCGCGTTTTAAACCCGGATGACGCGCAGACCATTATTCGCAATGCCAGTGCCGCACTGGCTCAACACCGGCTCCAGTTGACCGACCAGGACAGGCACCGTGCCAAAGACTGGCTAAAGGCTATGCGTATCGGTGCAACTCAGTCAGCAAGCGTCTCGGACGTGACCGATGAAGCGTCCTGCCAACGGTTTGCCGAGCCCTATGGAACCTTGTCAAAGCTCCTGACCTGGACAGATAAACCGCAGGAGTCAGCCCCGGGCATTCGTGCAAGCCCCCGGACGTTGCCCTGAGAATATCCGGCACAGATCTAAAACAGTCCTGCGTTGATTTTTTGTTCAATGATCTGCCCCAACTCGCGACCGGGGGATTGGACCTGCCGCGTGAACTGGGGGCAGCTCTGTGCGTGTTTGAAAGGGCGATGGTCTGCCAGGTGTTGCGATCGGCGACAATATTGACAGGACACAAACTCGCCGTTCAGCTTCCAGTACTTGTTCCAGAGCAACAGCGGCAGATAGGGTATGGCCATAAACGTCCTGTCTAACGGGATAAGAGAGCATAGATGATCAACAAGACTCCTCCGGAGTCATCACGGCCCCCAGCGATCCAGCACAGTATTTTCTATAGCGGGGTCATAAATCACTGTCACTTTCTCTGACTCATTGAAAGCCTTGGACATGGCCAGGAATATGGAGGTGTATGTGTGTTTGCCGACCCGCGTCTCACCGACTGCGGGTCGTGCGCCGAGTGTCCATATATAGCTCGGAACGTCAGTTTCATAATTGCTTTCTGACCAGACGAAAAAGCATGCCTCAGGTCTGCCATCCACGTGCAGGTTAATGACATGACCGACACGTCGGCCCTCAAAACTTACCCGATAGTATCCATCCAGAGCTTCCCACACGCCCGATGGTGTTTGCTTGAAGGTCAAAGGCTCCTTGTCGCTGCTGTTTTTTCTGAACGGTGAAGCACACAACTTAGTCACCGCTCGCAACAGTTGCTTGTAATTCAAGTGCATACTCCTGACCTTACCCTGATCAAAGACACAAGCGAATCGGGCGGCGCTCCGCTTATTCGCGAATGAATTCGCTCCTACCTACCATCGTTTCATAACCTTCGAGCGCATAGCCGCTGATGCTGGTGCCAGTAAGATGGGCGTCCTCACATCTATAACTGCGGCGTTCATAACTGTAGGAAGTCCGTATCTGCTTTATATCGAGCAGAGGTTGTCTGAATTGCCAGCCTTCCTCGACTTCGTAAGTCAGGTGCCTGTCATCGATGGCGACCACACCGTCGGAGTAGATAAGCGTCTGCCTTGATCCGTCGTTATCGGGGATTGGCTGCGGGTCGGCCTTGCTCAGATCTTTCCGCCAGGTTGCCTCAAGAAAGGTGCGGCAAGCGGAGGCGCTGGGCAGGGTACGATCCTCGATCGTACTTGGCGGTAGTTGCCCGCTCGCATGGACGCAGACGGGCAAGAGCAGAGCTACAAGCCACGTCATGCAACCTGTTGCTACTTCACGAGGGCTTGATGTTCTGGCGTATGCAGTGTCCATACTCCGTTTATATCCTTGATTGGGGCTTATTCCTGGCGACTGACTGAGTCGCCGGTGTTTTTTTGAAAGCGTGGTGCGAAGTGTGGCGACAGAAAATCTTTCCATGCTGCATATTTCCCGGGAGCATCCTCAGTGCAATTTGCTGCTCTGGACTTTGGAAGCAGCCCCTGATCGACAATCGACGCATAACCCTGTGGATTGCTGCCGTAGACCCTGCACAACAGGTTGGAATAGCGCTCTTCGTTCCAAGTGTGCTTTTTAGATAATTCGTCGTGAATGTAAGGGGCAGGCACTGACAGGTCGGCTTTGAGCCCGGTCGCGTTCATCGCCAGCATGCGCGTGAGCTGCTCGGGTGTTTCTTCATTGTTCGCATCAAGCAGGATCAGGGTTGCGACCAGTTGATCGACAGTCTCTTCTTCATTCGAAGGGGGTGGCAGGTTCAGCAGGTCAATGAGTGCATGACCTGTAGCATGCAGCAAAGCAAGACGTAGCCTTGCCTTCACGTATTCAGCCCGGAATGCCGGATCATTATTGGCATTGAGAGCATCGGCCTGACGAAGAAGGTAGTCGATAACTCCGTAGCAGAGGATGACTGCAGAGTCCGCGGGACTGTAATGCGTATCCATGCCACATTGCCTGGCTATATAACGCAGAGGGCGGCGAGTCATGAACATGCCGTCCACCGCATTGATTTCGTTGTTGCCAACCAGTAAGTCAGACTTGCGCGTGAAGCGATAGGAATCTACCAGGCCGACATTCCTGAGTTCCTCGTAGGAATAGGAAAATCGTGGACCCAGACCATCGGGAGTGGCTTTCACAGGGGCTTGCTGCTCAACAGTTGAAGCGTTGTCACTGGCTGATGGTTTCCTTTTTTCTCTGGAGAGAGCTATGAGATAGGGGTAATAAGGCTGCTTTATCAGGTGGGGTTTGAGAAAAGCATCATAGGTAACGGCGGGCGTGGGAAATGCCTCAAAACTGTTGGAAATCAAGGGGGAGAAGATCTGCATCTCCGTATCATTATCACGCGCCCATATCAGGTCATAGCCCCGAATCTCATTCCCGCGTTGTTCGTAGCGGCTGTAGAACTTGACGGCACCGCGCTCCCCGGCGGTGATGAACATGTTGTCTTTCCTGGAGGTATGAATGATGGTCGACGCTCCATCTTCATTCACTTGCTTATATAAGGTATCGATAGCGCCGGGTGCGAGGCGATTTGCATTGATCATCTGTAGCGAAATTTTTCTGTCGTCGGAAACCAGTCTCAGTGAGAGCGTGCCCGGGTCCTGGAACGCCGTAGCAAGCAGTCTGGAGGGGTAGGCCACTATCACGCCCGTACCGGGGTCTGCCAGTGTCTCCCAGCCAGATCTTGTCCTGGCATTCAGGGCTAACTGATACAGGTGCTGGGCCATCGTTTCGCTGAGCAGGCCGGTACCGGGCTGTTTGTACTGTTGCTGAAGAGAAGCAATGGCGTCACGAGTGTCCTTGTCAAAATTGCCATCGATACGGCCGGTATAAACTCCGCCCCAGATCAAACCCTCCTGAATGATTTTACGTTCATCGAGGTTGAGCAGATTTTCAATATTATCTGCAGTCTGAACGGTGTACGGGATAGCGGGTGTTGCGGACGCTGCAAAAGTGCTCACTGGCCAGCAGAGTGCCAACCCGATGGAAATGAAGACCCGCTGCAGCATACTGCCGGGACTTGCCCCGACGAGTACGGGTACAAGCAGGTGAGGAGGCATAGAACATCCTTCATATCCGATCATGGCTTTGATAGAGGCTATACCGGGCACAGGCCCGAACAAATAGCACACATGTGCTATTGAAAAAGAGTTGGCAGGAATGAATTAATTGCTGAAAGGCTGTACACACTACAGGTCGCGATCTAAACGCTAATCATGATTAAAAATCTAACTAAAAATGCAGTTCTTTATAGCGGGGGAATTGCCATCGGCATCGTCGTTGTTCTTTTATGGGACTCCGTACGATCACCCTCGTCATTGACTGATGGCCTGCCGCACGAATGGAACAACGCCGCCGAACAATTTGGCAGTCGTCTACGCACTCGGTTTCCAGTGGGCATGCCTGCCGAGGATTTCATTCGTGAACTCAACAGCGAAGGGTTCAAACCGACATGGTTTGTGAGTGGCGGTTACTACGGGGCAGTGCGAAAGGAGGGATCGATACCCTGCAGGGTTTCTGCGCGAGTCTACTGGCGTCTTGGGCCGGGCGACACGCTTGCGTTTGTGGGTGGCGACTATCGGGAAGAAGGCTGTCTATGAACCCCTGTAAAGGACGCTTCAGGAGGCCGCCAGGCTTCATGAGATATCTGGTTGTGGCACTAATGGTGATGGGTTCAGGCTTTCAGCATGTTCTGGCTGCGGACTTGAGCGCCATGCTTGACGAAGTTCATTCATTGAGAAAGCCCGTCGGTTTTGAGCAAATCGATGTCAGCGATATTGTCACCCGATATTTCCCCTTGAATACCCGCAAGGCTGTAATTGCTCAGGCGTTCACCCTGTCTGAAACATCGAAGGTTATTGAAGATGCGCCTGGCACGCTTGTCGTTCGAGACAATCGGGGGCAGGCGATACTTGAGCCTGACGCCAGTTCTGTTGTGATGACCTTCACGTTCAATCAAGACAATCTGCTTGGCCGGGTATATGCCGTTCGTTTAAAAAGCCAATAAGAAAAGAGCGTGCCCAATAGCACATGTGTACTATTTTTTAAGAGCCTGGCAACGGGTATCTTCTGGCTTTATCGCAATTACGCCTTGGTTGTTTGTAGGCACTCAATAACTTCGCTTCCATGAGCAAACCCATCATGAACAAACTGGTTATTCCAGCGCTATTGATTATAGGTCTTTCAGGGTGCAGTACGATAAATCCAGAGAGAAGCATAGCCAGTGAGCTAGTGGGAAAAAACGTCAGTGAGGCGGTAGAGCGATTGGCTCCGTCAATGGGCAAGCCGAGGTATATAACCCGCTCAATCAGCAACCCTGAATATACCTTTTATGAATGGATGAGTAATGAAGGGTACTATGAGCCGGCACCTATACCGACACCTCCAGAGGTTACGTGCAACACGTAGAAACTTACACGACGAAGCGTAAATATACCGCCTGCATAGTCAATATGACCGTTGATTCCAAAGGCATCATCGCGTATTACGAAACCAAGGGCTGCGGTTTCATGGGAATGGGCAATACGGGGTCGCTGCATAAGTGGGGGATCAATTAAGCGTGCACAATGGCAGTGATCGGATGATCAATGCCACTTCATGAGAATGGATTCGGCACATCCCCGGGAACGATGTCTTTTTCAGCATCGCTCCGTGCTTAATAGGTCCTGAAGGAACGCACGACATCACCTTTGAATTCAACATACAGCTTGTTGATTTTCACCTTTTTTCCTGGGGCATTGCTGCCAGAGAGTGTACCGGCATCATTCATGATCTCTTGAGCATCACCCACCTGGTTCTGGCTCGAAATGATCGTGCTGGCAGAGCCTTGAGCCCCGTACCGGGTGGTGTACTTGTAAGCCATGTCCGTAAGCTTGCCCAGTTGCGACTCGCTGCGATCGTAAAGCCATTCCGAGGTATCGTTGCCCAGGTTGTCACTCACATTTGAAGGTGAGCCAAACTTTTCGCGAATCTGTTGTTTTGTTGACTTGCCAACAACAATATTACTTTTGATAAATTCAGGCGCGTACTTTGCCTCGCCGGTTAAAGAGTCCAGTCCGGCGAATGAACTTCCATCGGTTGAGCATGCCGTCAAGGCCATCATTAACATTCCTGCAGCCGCCAAACCTTTCAGTTTCGCCAGTTGGCAATAAGTACCCATGGTTGCTACCTCTGAGAGTAAAAGTTTATTTTTTGCACGAGAGTTTCGGCAGCCTGAAAGTCGACGGTTATCTGAAGATGTGCAATTGCTACTGAAAATTCGCTTATTGAGGTAGCTTAGTGGAGCTGTACAAGAACCTCCTATAGTACAGATGTGCTATTGATGACTTGGGAAGGAGTGAAAGGGTATGCTGATTACAAGTGGCAAGATGAGTCACGGGCCCATCAAATACACATGAGACAATTGAATGCCCTACGAATTGGAAAATCGCCTTGTAATCGGGTCTGAGAAAGTCCATCCAGGGTAATATCCTCACCCCGAATAAGGCCCTGAACAAGGGAACGCAGTGAGGCGGAACCATGCTCGAAGCCAATCCGAATTGCCCGATACGCCGTCGGCTGGCCAACATACCCTGGGTCGGTGATAACCGTGCGGGCTTGCGCCACTGGCTGGAGATCCAGCGCGACCCGCTGGCCTGGCTGAAGAAAATGCACGCGATGCAGCCGGACGTCGCCGTCATGCGCATGGGCCCGCAACGTGTCTGGTGCCTGTTCCATCCGCAAACCGTGCACGAACTGATGGTCGAGCATCGTGACGATTTACGCCGCTGGACGCCGGCACTGTGCATGCTCAAGCAATGGAATGGACGCAGTTTCATGATGCGTGAAGGCGAGCCGGCACAAGCACAGCGCAAGGCGGTACGCCCACACCTTGTTGCACCGCAAGCCAGTGATGTGCGCCGCCTTGCCGCGCAGTGGGCAGACCGGATCGAGGAGGGGCGCGAGTATGATCTCGATCTGGAGATGGCCGCGTTCAGCGTCACCCTCAGCGGTCACGCACTGTTCGATGTAGACCTGAAGCCGGCGGCCTACCGGATCGCCAAGGCGGTTCGCCTGCTGTCGCGGGTGGCGTTGCTGGAGATGTCCACCGGTCTGCCACTGGGGCACTGGTTCCCGAGCAAACTCTGCCCGCGCAAACGCTGGGCGCTGGGACAATTGCGGGGAGTGGTCGACGAAGTCGTGGAGCATTCGCCCCGGCCCCTCGTCGAGATGCGTGATGAGCTCTGCACACTACTGATGGCATCGCACCAGTCCACTGGCGTCACCATGACCTGGTGTCTGCTGCTGTTGGCGCAGCGTCCGGAATTATGCAAGCAACTGCGGGCCGAACTGGCGCCAGTCGACTGGACAGCAATCCGTTCGCTTAGTGACCTGCGCAACTGTCCCTTATTGAGAGCGGTGTTACAGGAAAGCCTGCGTCTTTACCCGCCGGCCTACGGCCTTGTTCAGCGACAGGTGAGTGCTGACATCGAAGTGTCCGGCCATTCTCTCAAGCGTGGAGACGTGGTTATGGTTTCCAGCTGGATCACACACCGGGACCCACGCTGGTTCGAAGAGCCCCTGGAGTTTCGCCCGGAACGCTTTATGGACTCAGCGACATGGCCGCGCGGCGCCTATTTCCCGTTTGGCCTGGGCGACCGTTCCTGCCCGGGAACAGCGATGGCAATGATTGATCTTGCTGCATCACTGGCTTACTGGGTGGAACATTGGGACATCGTGCATGACGGGGAACTGGTGCCACGTGGCTGGTTTTCTTTGCGCCCGCAAAGGGCTCGAGTCAGGTTTGTTCGGGTGGCATGAGAGGTTAACCGGAATCCAGGGCAGCAACTCCTGGGGAATCTTACTCATTTTTTGGGAGGCAACCCAATCACTCGGCCAAGCAGAGCCGGGCGGGGCAGGGTGGAGTGCTCGGCGCTGATGACTCTCAGTTTTGCCAGCGATGCCTCGGTAAACGGTACCGACTTTGGCCCGGAAAGATCCACATGCAGCAACATCTGTTCATTGCCTGCCAGCTCCTTCTCATCGCCCACCGGATGCAGGCTGTGGTAGAGGTGTATGCGCTTGGCGTCGTGGGCGATCAATTGTGTGTGCACCTCAACCTCGGCGCCGAGTTTTACTTCGTGCAGGTAGTTGAGGTGCAGTTCCAGGGTGAACAACGAATGGCTGCTGGCCTCACGGTTTTCACTGTCAAGGCCAAGCATGTCCATCAGTGAGTCTGTGGCGTAGCTGAAGATCAGCAAGTAGAACGCGTCGCGCAGGTGATCGTTGTAGTCCACCCAGTCGGACGGGATTTTTGTGGTGTAAGTGGTCAGTGCGGGCATGTCTGGGATTCCGGGTCAGTATTCGGTCAACTTTGTGAGCTGGCTCGCCTGCAAGCCAGCTCTCACAGAGATCAATAGCGGCTACTCGGCAAAGTTCATACCGTGCCTGGCTTTAGTGGTTTTCACCGCCTCCAGCACTGCCAGCAGGCAATCATCTCGATAGCGCTCCATCGCCGAGATGCTGTGATTGGCCAATTGCTCGCTGGTGCCGGCGACCACGTCGTCGATCAGCTTGTCGGTCAGCTCCGGCGCCGGCAGGTAGGTCCACGGCAACTGTAACGCCGGGCCGAATTGCGCCATGAAATGTCGCATTCCGGCATCGCCGCCTGCCAGGGTATAGGTCAGGAAGGTGCCCATGAATGACCAGCGCAATCCGGCGCCAAAACGGATCGCGTCATCGATTTCGCCGGTGGTTGCCACGCCGTCATTGACCAGGTGCAAAGCTTCACGCCATACCGCTTCGAGCAGGCGGTCGGCAATAAAACCAGGGACCTCCTTGCGCACATGCAGCGGGCGCATGCCCAGGGATTCATACACCTTGATCGCCGCCTCGACAGCCTCCGGTGTGGTGTTCTTGCCTCCCACCACTTCCACCAGCGGCAGCAGATAAACAGGGTTGAACGGGTGACCCACCACGCAGCGTTCCGGGTGGGTGGCCCCTTCGTAGAATTCACTCGGCAACAGGCCTGAAGTGCTTGATCCAATCAATGCATCCGGTTTGGCCGCCGCGCTAATCTTGCTGTGTAATTCCAGTTTCAACTCCAGGCGCTCCGGGGCGCTTTCCTGGATGAAATCAGCGTCTTTCACACATTCTTCGATGGTTGCGACAAAACGCAGTCGATCCTGGGAAGCCCCCTTTGCCAGGCCCTGTTTTTCCAGTGCGCCCCAGGCGTTGGCGACGCGTTTGCGCAGGGCGGCTTCTGCATTGGGCGCGGGGTCCCAGGCGATCACATCCAGGCCATGGGCCAGGGCGCGGGACACCCAGCCGCTGCCAATAACACCGCTACCGAGAGCAGCAAAGGTTTTGATTTCTGTGATAAAGCCCATGGGGACGTTCCTTGATAATTCGATGATTCAATGTGTAAGCCAATCCAGCTGTGGCAGCTGACTCTGTGGTCCCCGCATCAGCAACGCTTGGTCAGCCCCATCTTTACGCGGCCTTCGGCCGGGCTCATTACCCGCGCACCCAGGTGGCTCAGGATTTCACTCACGCGCTCCACAAGCTGCCCGTTGGTGGCAAGTACGCCTTTTTCCAGCCACAGGTTGTCTTCCAGGCCAACCCGCACATTGCCGCCCAGCAGCACTGCTTGTGCCGCCATCGGCATTTGCATGCGGCCGATACCGAAGCCGGCCCACACCGCGTCGTCGGGCAGGTTGTCGACCATGGCTTTCATAGTGGCGGTGTCGGCGGGCGCTCCCCAAGGGATGCCCATACACAGCTGGAACAACGGGGAGTCCAGCAACCCTTCCTTGATCATCTGCTTGGCGAACCACAAGTGGCCGGTGTCGAAAATTTCCAGCTCGGCCTTTACGCCCAGCTCTTGAATGCGTTTGGCACCTGCCCGCAGTTGCGCCGGAGTGGACACGTAAATGGTGTCACCATCGCCGAAGTTCAGGGTGCCGCAGTCCAGGGTGCAGATTTCCGGCAACAGCTCTTCGACGTGGGCCAAGCGTGCCAGTGGGCCGACCAGGTCAGTGTTGGGCCCAAACTCCATCGGGTGCTCGCCGCCGCCGATCTCCAGGTCGCCGCCCATGCCCGCGGTGAGGTTCACGATGATATCGATGTCGGCCTCACGGATGCGCTCCATCACTTCTCGATACAGGGCGACGTCGCGACTGAACCTGCCGGTTTGCGGGTCACGCACATGGCAATGCACTACGGTGGCACCGGCCTTGGCGGCTTCCACCGCAGCGGCAGCAATCTGTTTGGGAGTAACCGGCACGTGCGGGCTTTTTGCAGTCGTGTCGCCAGCACCCGTGAGTGCGCAGGTGAGGATGACGTTGTGGTTCATGAGGCAGGTTCCTTACAAACGGGCGTAGTTGGGGTGTATGGCAGCCGAAAACGGCTGCTACACGGTGATCCGGATCAGGTTATTGACGGGTCAGTTGCAGGTTGGCCGCAGCCGGTTTGCCATCGAAGGTGGTCACGCCTTCCAGCCAGCGTTGCTGATCTTGGGGGTGATCCTTGAGCCACTGCCTGGCGGACTCCAAGGCGTTCTTGTGATCCAGCAGCGGCTGCATCATCTGGCTCACATCGGCGACGGTGAAGGTCAGGTTGGTCAGGAGTTTGTGGATGTTGGGGCACTGCTCGGCATAGTTTGTCGAGGTAACGTTCCACACCGAGGCCATGCCTTCGTTCGGCCCCATGGCGTCGTCGCTGCCGGAGAGGTAGGTCATGGCGATCTTGACGTTCATCGGATGCGGTGCCCAGCCGAAGAACAACACGGCTTCCTTGCGACGTACCGCACGGTCGACGGCGGCGAGCATACCGGCCTCGCTGGATTCAATCAGTTCGAACTTGCCCAGACCGAACTGGTTCTTGGCAATCATCGACTTGATCTGGGTGTTGGCGCCCGAGCCCGGCTCAATGCTGTAGATCTTCCCGCCAAGTTCTTTCTCGAACTTGGCGATGTCGGCGAACGTTTTCAGGCCCTTGTCCGCCAGGTATGTCGGCACGGCGAGGGTGGCACGCGCATCTTCCAGGTTTGGTTTGGCGAGGACCTTCACCTGCCCGGCATCGACGAATGGCGTGATGGTCTGGCTCATCAGTGGTTTCCAGTAGCCCAGGAAAAGGTCCAGGCGCTGGTCACGGATGCCGGCGAAGATGATTTGCTGGGAGGCGCTGGTCTGTTTGGTCTTGTAACCGAGGCTGTCGAGCAGCACTTGGGTAATTGCGCTGGTAGCGATTATGTCGGTCCAGTTCACCACGCCCATGCGCACGTTCTGGCAGGAAGCGGCATCCGCTGCCAGTACATTAGTGCTAGTGCCCAAGATGGCGCTGAGTGCAAGCACGCAGCGGCTGATCAGTCTATTCATGATGAATCCCTCGGCAGGTCATTATTATGGGGGCCGACGTCTTTGTGCGTCGTGTCGCCAAGTTACGTACCTTCTGAGGCTACAAAACGCACGGCGGCGACCAGCTCTTGCACTGCAGCGACCTGCGCTCTTGAATTACCCGTTTAGCTGACGTATCACAGCGACTACGCTGCCGCCCCACGAGAGCGCCACCATGTCCCAGGACTTCTACTTTTTGCTGATGCCGGGCTTTTCGGCCATTGGCTTTATATCCGCGCTGGAACCCTTGCGAGTGGCCAACCGCTTTCGCGGCGAGCTGTACCGCTGGCACGTGCTGAGCTGCGATGGAGGTGCGGTACTGGCTAGCAATGGGATGTCAGTTAACGCCGACGCTGCATTGGAACCGCTGAAAAAGGGCGCGACGCTCTTTGTGGTCGCGGGTTTCGACCCCCTGCAGTTCTCCACCCCGGTTCTGGAACAATGGCTGCGCCGCCTCGACCACGACGGAGTGACTCTCGGTGCCATCGACACCGGTGCCTGCGTGCTTGCTGAAGCAGGCTTGCTCGATGGCTATCGGCTCACCCTGCATTGGGAAGCCATCGACGCCTTCAAGGAATCTTATTCACAACTCACGGTGACCCAGGAACTGTTCGAAATTGATCGTCGCCGCATCACCTGCGCTGGCGGTACAGCATCCATCGACCTGATGCTCGACCTGATCGCCCAGTCCCACGGACCAGACCTGGCCATCCTCGTCTCTGAGCAGTTTGTACTTGGGCGCATACGCCCGCGCAAAGACCACCAGCGTATGCAGATCGCTACCCGTTACGGCATCAACAACAAGAAGTTGGTGCAGGTGATCGGCGAGATGGAAAATCACACCGAGCCGCCGCTGAGCACCCTGGCGCTGGCGGAGCTGATCAAGGTGACGCGGCGCCAGCTGGAGCGGCTGTTTCGTCTGCACTTGAACGACACACCGAGCAACTTTTATCTCGGCCTGCGCCTGGAAAAAGCCAGGCAACTGCTTCGTCAGAGCCATATGAGCGTACTGGAGGTGGGTATTGCGTGCGGGTTTGAGTCGCCGTCGTATTTCACCCGCAGCTACAAGGCACGGTTTGCCAAGTGCCCGAGAGAGGATCGGCGACGGGAGGTGGTGTGAAGGGGAGCATGATTCCAAGAAGAGGAGGAGGGGGCAGCCTGTTCTTGATCGACGGTGCTCCAGGCACTCAGTTGCATAAGGCATCGAGCGCTGAACCTTGCATTACAGAGGAAGTTCTATTGAGTATCGCGTGAGGCACAATAGAAAGGAGCGTTGAAAATCCATGCACCCGACAACACCAGATGGTCGCTATTTTGTTGTCAAAGGACAGCTCTGGCGATGCTCTAATCCATCACTCTCCGAGGATGAGCGGCAGCGCCTGGTACATGAACTCATGAGTGCCCGTAGAGAAGTGAAACAGGCCAAGGCCTCTGGCGATCCTGATCTCCTCAAAGCGGCTCGTTCAAAGGTCAACGCTGCCAAGGTGGCGCTCGGTGAGCGAGGCGCTGTGTGGTGGAGCGATGGCAGTCCTGATTACAACCGACGGCGTGTTTTTGATACGCCTTATGCTGATTGGGCCAGTGGAGGGTTGGAGTAGGTGGGTTTTCCAAGAAGCGCAGAGCTGATCACAGCGCCTCTGACCATTCTTTGTGAATCGCTGCGATGCGGGCTGCGTAGGCCACTGTAAGGCACATAGCGTCTTTACAGACGTGAGCCAAGGCATCGTGCCATTCTTTCTGTTGTATGCCCATCGGGTCTATGTTCTTGCCCGTTTCACCGTCCACACCTTTTGTTTCTGACCTTACCTCTTCGACCAGTGCCAGCATTTTACTGTCCTGGGCTCGCAGGCTATCGCTTGAACACGCGATGTCCTCAAGCGTGGTCAACTTTGCACTCTCGTCGTCGCAGCGCTCGGCAAACCCAAAGCTGGAATAGCCTGCAGGTATATCTTCGCTTCCGGCACTCACGTTCAGCGCGAAGGTAACCAGCAGGGTGCTTGCGACACACAGGCCAATTCTTTTTTTCATCTGACAGTCTCTCTAGCCCAAGTTTGTCACGATCCCGTGGGACCGGATTCATCCGGGAAAGTGGCATTCTTGACGACAACTATTCTGTGGATGTAAGGCCCCTTCGCGAATGAGCGGAGCGCCGCCCGATTCGCACCCCCGAACTTGCGC
The DNA here is from genome assembly GCF_018968705.1 of Pseudomonas lijiangensis. Lineage (NCBI taxonomy): Bacteria > Pseudomonadati > Pseudomonadota > Gammaproteobacteria > Pseudomonadales > Pseudomonadaceae > Pseudomonas > Pseudomonas lijiangensis. The sequence continues at coordinate 2,908,565 of NZ_CP076668.1, read as the reverse complement.
CTGACTGAGAGCCAGCAGCGCTAGGAAAAGTGAATGGCTCACGTTATTAGACTCAATGTGATTCAACCACCGCTGCCACGCGATCAAAGTTCTGGACCGCCAGGTCTTCTCTGGAGATCCAGAAAGTCGCTTGGCCGCAATCCCCAAACTTGAGGTCGATGGCAGGATCCCAGGCGAGCTGCAGCAGGCATACCGGCTCGCCATCGATATCAGGTATGGTCCCTTGCAACAGTGGGACGTGCCCCAACATCTGGTGGACCCTGGCCTCGGCACAGTACTTTCGTCCATCGGCATGCTTGCGATGACTTTCCACATACGGCAAGTGCTCGCCCTCAAGGCCACGATAGAGCTGTAATGGAATCAACCGCGCTGCGTCAGGTGAACCCGCGACGTAGGCAACAGAGGCCAGCAAACCTGATGTGAATACACGTCCCATTGTTCTGTCGGTGAGTGTGGAGCTTTCGTCTTCATCCCCGATCTGTTCAATGATCCAGTTTCTAAACGCCTCCCTTGCGGCCTCATCGGGAGCGTTATCCCAGCCGATGCTTTTCGCGAGCTCCACCCAGTCCAGCACATCCTGATCAGCCACGAAACTGCGTGTTTTCTTGCTTCGGGCATTGCCTACGATCCGTGCGAGGCGATCTATCATGCTACCCACCTGGGGGAAATCAAGCTGATAGCGCAACCACTGGGCAGGGAACTTCCAGGTTTGAGACAGCGGCTGCTCCCAATGTAAAACCGCGTCGGCGTTGGGTATTAGCCCGGTCGCCGCCACAGCGGCTCCGAGGCTCAGCTCGGACCATCGCTGATGGTAGGCCGCCATGTCTGGCCTTGAGCCGTCTTCTGGTGTCGGCATGTCGTATGGCCAAGTGTCCATCCGCCGTGCAACCAATGGCCACTGCACGTGGACGCGGGGACCACTCTCACCCGGCAACAACCACTCCGGTTCCGTGTACGGACTGTCCACTGTCTTCACGTCCTGAATCGAGCGCAGATTTTCCGGCGCCTGGCGCGCGGGCTGGTCCTCGGGCACGTTGTGCGCATACAGGACCCGGACACGTTCCCAGGGTGCGTCTGTATTCCAAATCTGTTCTTCGTCGTTTGCGGCAAAGAAGAACAACATGCCCTGCGTTGGCATGAGCGACTCGACACGTGGCAACTCCGCGCAGTCGATCTGGGCAAGGAAATGCATGGGGGTCGACTCACCGTAGCTGACACCTACCGGCCATTCAAAAGTCTGCGGCAATTGCGGTAAACCGCCCAGCCGGCTGCGCACTTTGGGGAACGCGGTAGGTGGATACGCCCGCTGCAGCACGATGCCGGTTTTGCGGTGCTTGTGAATGTAAGCCTCAAGCTCGGCTTCCGCCTGGTGGTCGCGCAGGCTCGCGTCATAGGGAGACTGTGTTTGAGCTGCCACTTCCTGAACCTCTACGTTGCAAAGCGTTAGGACTGGGTTGCAGTGCCAGTCGAGTTGCCATTGCAGCATGCGATATGCCAACGGGTATCTGTGTGGAATAGCGAGGCTTGGCATGATGTCGTGGGCTTAAGGTAAAACAATAATCGAATTGCTGATGCTTACCGATAGCACAGGTGTACTACTGTGGTGCAGGCTCTTTCGCGAGTTCACTGTTCGCCCTTGACCCAGTGGCAGATATCACCCTGCCCCAATACCAATAGACCAAGCAACGCAGTGGAAGTGATGGCATTAGGCTATTTTGAGTTGTAAGCTTGCCACGCCAAAATACGGAATCGGAATCCATCATGTTCGTAATCAGCAGGCGCTGAGCAGATTTTCTTCAGTACAACCTCCGCAAAGTCTCGCACGAGATATCGTGCATATCTTCAATTAACGTAGTGCCTTAGAAACTGTGGTTCCTACGGAAAGGACAATCTCATATGGAAATCATTGCCGTAATTGCAGGCATAGCCGCGCTCATACTTTTGATAAGAAACACCAAGGCGAACGGCAAAATTGCTCAACTGAGCCTGCAGCTCAACGCTAGAAAAAACGACCTGGAGAAAACTGAAGCCGAAATCGACGAGCTCCGGAAACAGCTTCAAGCTCGAATCCACGAGCTTGAACGTTTTAAAGGCATCATGGATGTCGAGGCAGAGGCGTTACGTCTTTCCGCTGAAGCCAGCGCGGAACGCACCCGACTGGTTCAACTTGCCCAGTCCCGGGTCGATCAGGCAGAAAACCGCTTGGCCAAAGCGATCGCTGATGCCGACAAAATTGTAGCGACAGCGAACGAGCGCGCTCAAGAAATCGCCGGCGACGCCATGGAGGCTATGGGCAAGGCAAAGCAATATGCCGATGCCGCCAAAGCCATGAAGAACATCATCGAAGGTTACGGCGATGCCTATATCGTCCCGACTTACCATCTCCTGGACGACCTGGCTGAGGAGTTTGGATTCACCGAGGCTGGACAGAAACTCAAAGAGGCACGTGAGCACACCAAGGTTCTGGTGAAAACGGGCAGGGCGGCCAGCTGTGATTATGCCGAAGCGAATCGCCGGGAAACCGCTATTCGATTTGTGACCGACGCCTTCAACGGCAAGATCGACTCGATACTGTCTCGCTCCAAATCAGATAATCACGGCAAGCTCGAACAGGAAATCCTTGACGCTGCAGCAGTGGTCAACCAACTGGGCGCTCCATTCCGAAATGCTCGGGTGAACGAGGAGTACCTAAAGGCTCGTCTTGAAGAACTACGCTGGGGTGTCACTGCGAAGCTGCTGAAAGATCAAGAGCGCGAAGAGCAGCGACAACTGCGTGAACAGATGCGTGAGGAAGAAAAGGCTCGACGTGAATACGAGCGAGCCATTAAAGACGCCGCCAAGGAAGAAACGACGCTGCGCAAAGCTTTGGAGAAAGCTCAGGAGCAGGTTGCCGCAGCTAACGCCGCAGAGCGGGCCGAATTTGAGGCTCGCCTGGCATTGCTCCAAGACCAACTGAAAGCGGCTGAAGAGAAAAATCAGCGTGCTCTGTCAATGGCCCAGCGAACCCGGGCAGGTCACGTTTAAATGACTCGTCGGCTTGAGCCATTGGATCGTGTCCGTGAACTGGGCGACGCAAGCGTCCCGTTTGAGTTTGATGTACACGCTATGATCTTCAGTGACGACGCGCCAGGTCTGGAAAAACAACTGCATCGCCATTTTTTGCGTGAACAGGTCAACAAAGTGAATCCTCGCAAGGAGTTCTTCCGGATCGATCTGCCGTCCATTCGCAAGGAGCTTGAATCACTCGGCGTAGAAACTCAGTGGACGATGATCTCCCAGGCACTCGAGTATCGTGAAACCCTCCGGATCGAAGAGCAGATTCGTGAAAATCCAGCAGTCGCTGCCGAGTGGACCAGGCACCAGTTGGCAGTCGAAGAAACCATCGCGCAGGAAGAAGAGGCAGTCCTGGAGACTGTTTGAGCAGTTGCTCACAAGACTTGAAGGCGTGTGAGGATGAAGGCCCGTAGTGCCAAGCCGCGTGCCGGCGGCTTGGTTCACGACGGCCATGCCACCAAAACGCGATTGACGCGTTCTGAATTTCCGATCTTTAGGTACCGCCAGCAAGGGAGTCTTTTCTTGCATAATACATTATTTAACATAATACACATTATACGAATCTACATACGCAAAGCGTGTAACTCTCTGCTGGTGCTTTTCAACAGGCAATCCCACGCCCCAAACCTGAATTTCTCACCAGCGAGAAAAACATCACCACGAACCACCGCACTCGCACTGATGCTATCTCGCGAAACCCGACCTCGCTCTTACGCAAACAAACCCAGCGCCGCATCATCCCATTCGTGGCCACGCTCTGACCAACCATTGCCAACTGCTGGCGGGAACCCTGTGCGGCAATAACCTTGCTTCGCCGTGAAATCAAATATGGCGTGCGGGTAATCGTTGATCAGCAACACGGCCTTGCTGTGATCCATGGACCAGCCGATCTTCACGCTGGAGGGTTTTTCTTTGTCTGAAACGTCCTCGGCGTTGTAGATATGCAGCGCGTCCTGAATCGGGTTGCCTTCTACTGCTGTGTCCAGGGCGTAGAAATAGCCAGTGCCTTCGTCGTCCTCAAATACAACAATGTGAGTTCCTTCTGCCGCAGGTGCTTCTGTGACTGAGCCTTGGCCTACATGCAGTTCCGATTCGGCCGCCAGATAGATTGGCATCGAGTATTCCTTTACGTATGGGTTGGATGTTTGAAGCCCTGAATCATGCCAAACGCCATAAACCGGATCAAACCCTCTCAACCTTGAGCACAGGACCTCGTTGCCGAAGAGCCCTGCATCAACGGCCGCACCACGCTAATCAACCCCAACAACGCCATCCCGGCTCCGACCCACAGCGGTCCACGCAGTCCATACCCGGCATTGATAGCTTCTCCGCCTGCCCAGCTACCCAGCGCGAGGCCTGCCGTGATGACCGATGTGTGAAGTGTATTCACCAGTGCGCCCGGCTCGGCGGCTTTCATGACGCGTGCGGCCATTGCCGGATTCAGTGAGACACCGGTCAGGCCGATTGCGATGAAGCACGCGACGTTCAGCCACTGATGATCGCCAGCCAGCGCAAAGCCGCTCAATGCCAGTACCAACAGCGCCAGCCCCCAGCCCAATGCCGGGAATGTATGGCGGTCGGCGATACGTCCGACGAACATGTTGCCTGCCAGGTTGGCTACACCGTAGAGCGCCAGAATTGGTGCTATGTAGCCGGGAAGTACGCCGACTTCCTTGATCAGAATCGGTGTGATGTAGCTGAACGCCGCGAAGGTCGATCCGATGATCAGGCCGCTGGTGAGGTAAGCGCCCCAGAGGCTGAGGTTGTTGAGATCCCGCAATTGCTGCCGTAAGGCTGGCTGTTTGTCTGCACCGCCAGCAGGCAGTCGGGTAGCGACCAGGAATGTGCACACCAGGGATAACGCCACGATCATCCATGAACTCGCACGCCAGCCAAAAGCATGCTCAATCAGGTTGGTCATCGGTACGCCAGCCACAGGCGAAAGCATGAGTCCGCCCAGGACAACCGACACCGCCCGCCCCCGGGCTTCAGGCGGTACAAGTCCGGCGCAGATCGTCATGCACAGCCCGATGCAGGCAGCGCTGGACACGCCCATGATGACTCTGGCCAGCAACAGGATTTCGTAGCTTTGCGCCGCCGATGCCAGTGCTCCGGCTGCAACATACACAGCCAATAGCCCGATGAGTGCGGGCTTGTTGCCAATACTGCGGGACACCAGAAGCACCATGACGGGCGGTCCGCCCAGCGCCATGCCCAGTGCATAAAAGGCAATGAGGTTACCGACCTGGGCAAGGCTCACCGAGAATGAGTCGGCCAACGCCGGCATCATCCCGGCCACCATGAACTCTGCGGTGACCAGTGTGAAGATCGTCAAACCCAGCAGGTAGACGGTTGGCGGCAGTTTAGAGCGGTTGGTCATGACAATCTCGAAGCAAAACAAAGCGCGCTACCCTAAGCAGATATGACCGAACGGTCAAATATCTGGGTTGAATAATCTCTGCGCCCTTCCTGAGCAATGGCCGATAACCCTTCCCTGTCCAGCCGCCGCTCAATGCTCCCGTCCTTGATCACCAGAGCCCTGTCGCACAGATGTGCAACCGTGTTCATGTCGTGACTGACGAGGATCATGGTCATCCCGGTATCGTGTCGCAGCCCTTGAAGCAGATTGAGGATTTCTGCCTGCACGGTCATGTCCAGCGCCGAGGTGGGCTCGTCGAGTAGCAGTAATCGGGGTTGCAACTGCAATGCACGAACGATGGCGATTCGTTGTCGCTGGCCACCGGAGAGTTGATGCGGGTAACGGTCCAGAACCTCGGCGGGCAAACCCACTTGCTCCAGTGAGGCCACCAGGCTGGTTTCATCAAAAGGCAATCCGTTGATTTGCCGCGGCTCACGCAGGCTGCGACGAATGCGGTGCAAGGGATGCAATGAAGCGTATGGGTCCTGGAACACCATCTGAACATCACGGCGCAATTTGCCCTTGAAGGCTTGCTGCGCCACAAGGGACTGGCCGAACAATTGAACGTCGCCTTGCCAGTCACGCTGCAGCCCCGCAAGTACCCTCAACAGAGTCGACTTGCCGGAGCCGGAGCCGCCAATCAGGCCGTAACACTCACCCTGCCCGATCTGTATCTGCTCGACTTCCAGCGCCTTGAAGTGGCTCAAGCCGCGCTTGAAACTCACTGCCAATGAACTGATCTCCACGGCGTTCATCGATGCTCCTCAAGCAGGCTTCTGTCCAGGACAGGCAATGGATGCCCATAGCTCAGCGCCGAAGGCTGGCAGTTCCACAAGGTTTTCGTATACGGATGGCTGGCAGTCGCCAACTCGGATGCCCGGCACCGATCCACGATGTTGCCTTGGTACATGACCAACACGCGGTCGCAATACCTGGAAACCAGAGGCAGGTCGTGGCTGATCAACAGCAGTCCCATGCCCCGCTCCTCTACCAGGCCCATGATCAGATCAAGCATCTGGTCGCGCAGGTTGCTGTCCAGAGCTGAAGTCGGTTCATCGGCGATCAGCACACGAGGATCATTGATCAGCATCGACGCCAGCATGACCCTCTGCCCCATGCCTCCCGACAATTCATGAGGGTAACGGTCATAGAGACTTACCGGATCTGGCAAGCCTACTGCATCGAGCATGTCCAATACCTTTTCACGACGCTCGCGACGCCCGAGTCGGGTGTGCAATACCAGCACTTCCTCGACCTGAGTGCCGACCTTGAGCACCGGATTGAGGGAATACTTGGGGTCCTGCAGCACCAGTGACAATCGTGTACCGCGCAGGGTTTGCCACTGCTTTTCGTTCAGCCGCAGTAAATCATCGCCTCCCAGGCGCATGTGTTCTGCAGAAACCCGAGCCGGACGAGGCACCAGCCCAAGCAGCGCCCGGGCGGTCAGTGACTTGCCCGAACCTGACTCTCCCACCAAGGCAACCTTTTCAGTCCCCAACGTAAAATCAATCCCCTTTACGACATCGATTCGTTGGCCATCAGGCCCGGGAAAACCGATACGCAGGCCTCTTACATCCAGGAGTGTTTCATCACGAGCCATGGCGGGGATCCAGAACATCGCGCAGGCCATCGCCCAGCAGGTTGAAGGACAAACTCGTCAGAAGAATGGCGATGCCCGGTGCGGCAGCAACCCACCACTGATCGAAGATGACACGGCTGCCATCGGCAACCATCGAGCCCCATTCTGCGGTCGGCGGCTCGACACCCAGACCGAGAAAACCAAGCCCGGCAGCCGCCAGGATGATGCCACCCAGATTCAATGCCACACGTACAATCACAGACGGCAGGCATAGCGGCAGTACATGCCCAAGCAGCAGGCGTGCACCTGTAATACCTTGCAGATGAGCCGCCGCCAGATAATCGCTGTCGCGCAGGACGCTGGTTTCGGCCCGTGCCTGTCGTGCGTAGGCCGGCCATGCAGTGAGTGACAAGGCCAGCGCACCGTTGAGCAAGCCCGGTCCGAGAATGGCAACGAACGCCAACGCCAATACCAGTTGCGGAAATGCCATGAACACGTCGGTTATCCGCATCAGAATGCGTTCCGCCCAGCCGCCATAAAATCCGGCCGCGACTCCCACCAATACGCCGATAGGCAAGGTCAGCAGCAAGACCAGCGACACCAGCAGCAAGGTGGGACGAGTGCCGTAAAGCAGGCGAGTGAAAAGATCGCGACCGAAACCATCGGTGCCCAGCCAATGACTGGCTGAAGGCGGCAACAGACGCTGCTCAATGTTTTGCTGGTTTGGGTCAAAACCGCTTAACAGAGGTGCACATATTGCAACCAACAGCAGCAACAGAATCATTGATCCGCCGAGGCTCAGGGCTGGTGAACGACGCCACCAGCGTTGCCCTGAAACAGTATCGAAAGCGACAGAAAGGCTCATAGCAGCTCCCTTGTCCGTGGGTCGATCATGCCAGCCAACACATCGGCGATGCCGTTAACGACGACGAAACAGAGACCGATCAGCAAGGTGCTGCCCAAAATTGCCGGCACATCGCCTGCGAACAATGCAGTCGTCAGATAGCGACCGATGCCCGGCCAGGCAAAGACGGTTTCAGTGAGAATGGAGCCTTCGAGCAGACCGGCGTAAGCCAGGGCAACCACCACCACAAGTGTGCCTGCGACATTGGGCAAAACATGACGGAACAGCACACGACCGCGCCCTGCACCTTTGGCCAGAGCGGTTATCACATACTCCTTGCCCATCTCACCCAGTAGCGCAGATCGGGTCAGCCGACAGATACCCGCCATGGAGTGAAACCCCAACACCAGCACGGGCAGTATCAGGTGCGAGAAGGCATTGCTTAAAGCCCCCTCCTCTTCGGAACGCCAGGTGTCCCACAGCATCCAGCCGCTGGGCAGCTCGATGGTGTAGAGAAACACATCATCAAGGCGGCCTGGCCCTCCTGCCCACTGCAATGTTGCATAGAACAACAGCAGCATCAGCAGCCCGAGCCAGAACACCGGCACCGAATAACCGATCAGCGAGAACAGTCTCACCAGCGCGTCGATCCAGCCACCTGGCCGCCAGGCAGCCAGCAGCCCCAGTGACAACCCCAGAGACGCACCCAGCACAATCGACAATGTGGCGAGTTCAAGGGTGGCGGGCAAAGCACGCTTCAAATCCTCCAGCACCGGTTTGCTGGAGGTATTGGAAATCCCAAGATCGCCTTGGGACAGTTGATGGAGGTAACTGCCGAACCTGACTGGCCAGGGTTGGTCCAGTCCCAGATCACTGCGGACCTGTGCCAGGGTTGCCTCACTGGCACGGTCACCGGCAAGGCGTAACGCCGGGTCGACCGGTGACAGCGTGGTCAGCAGAAAGGTAAAGAGCAGCAGGCCCAGCAACGTGACCAGCAAAGTCAATAATCCGGTTCCTGCCACTCGAATCCTGCGCGAGGCCCCTGCCCTCACTTGGCTTTGCTCACCTGATCGAAGTACGGCAGAGAAACCGTGATGTTCTGCAGGACACCTTCGACACCTTCATGGACGGCGACCTGATTGCGGCCTTGCAGTGCAACTACAAAGGGTGAGCTTTCCTGTACGGTTTTTTGCAGGTGGCCATACAGGGCGGTGCGTTTCTGAGGGTCGCGTTCAGCGGCTGCCGCACGTGTCTCCTGGCTTAGCTGGGGAATATTCCATTGGGTGCGCCAGGCCAGGGTCTTTGGCCCATTTTCCACGTTGTAAGTGAAGGTGCTGGCGTTGGAGTTAGGGTCAAGGTAGTCCATGCCCCAATAGGTGAAGATCAGCTGATAATCACGACTACGCATCTTTGCCCACAGCTCGCTCTCAACCAGCGGGCGAACGGTGATGTCGATGCCTGCTTTCCCGAAGCTTGATTGCAAGGCCTGGGCAATATCGGTGTAAGGCGGCTGATTGAAGACATTCAATTCAATTCTGGTGCCTTCAGCGATGCCGGCATTTTTCAGGATGCCTTTGGCTTTTTCCACGTCCAGCTTGAAGGGCTGGTCACCCAATGATCCGGCCACACCTGATGGCAGGAACGATTGGTGCACGCTGTACTGCTCCTTGAGCAGATTTTTGGAAATGCTCTGGTAATCCACGAGCCAGCGGGCTGCTTCCCAGAAAGCGGGATTCTTCAGGGCGGGAACCTGAGTGTTACCGCTATTGATGCCCAGGTAGTAGATCATCGATGAAGGGAAACGCTGGACAGTCACGCCCTTCTGTTGTTCCAGGGCGCTGAACTGGTCCGCTCCCAGGTCATAAGCAATGTCCGCATCACCCTGGACCACCAGCAGGCGGCGTGTTGCCGGATCCGTGACATTCTTGATCACGACCGTCTTCAGCTTGGGGGCTACGGCGGCATGGGGGTTGGCCTGCAAAACCACCGCCTCATGAGGTGTGTAGGAGCGCAGCGCATAAGCCCCCGTACCCGCCGAATGATTTTTCAGCCAGCCATTGCCCAGATCGTTGCCCTTGGCATGTTTCTCGACTTCTGCCGCATCAACAATAAAGCCAACGGGGGTTGCCGACAGGATGCTCAAGGCAAAGGCGCTACCTACGCCGGCTGGCCAGGCGACTTTTACGTGGTTCTCATCAACCTTGGTAAGAAAGCCGTCAATGTTGTCTGCTGTCCAGCCCAGTTCGCCCAGAATGAAGGAAGGTGTCTTGTTCAGTTTGACGACACGCTTGAAAGAATAAATGACGTCCTCTGGACGTACCGCGTTGCCCGAAGAAAAAGTCGCTCCAGAACGCAGTTTGAACACCAGGCTCTTGTCGTCACTGCCGGCGGTCCAGCTTTGCGCCAACGCCGGGACCAGCACGGAGGGATTCTGACGATCAGGCTCCAGCAGGCGCTGATACAGACTGACCAGCGTGTTTGTAGCGGTTATTTCGAAACTTTCAGCAGGATCAAGGCTGACGATATCGTCAATTGAACGAGCCACAATCAACGTATCCGCAGGCGTCTTTGCCCACGCCGAACCACTGATTGCAATAGCCATTGCCAAAGCCGTAAGACGCCGCATTCCTGACTCCTGATTACAAGAAATTCCGTTGATGTGGCTCGACGATATATTTCTATCAGGAATAAGAAAAATAGTTTTTAGTCATTAACTTATGACTTTTTGACGTTGCAGATGCGCCGGGCACTACTGCCCGGCGCATTGCTCAAGGGTTATCGATTACGAGTCACCCGCCACACCGTATTCGCCAGGTCATCGGCGATAATCAATGCGCCACGTGGATCGACCGTCACCCCCACAGGCCGACCGCGGGTTTTCCCGTCTGCATCCCTGAAGCCTGTAGCGAAATCAAGCGGCTCCCCTGCTGGACGTCCGTTGCTGAACGGTACGAAGATCACTTTGTAACCCACCGGATTATCCCGGTTCCAGCTGCCATGCTCGCCAACGAATACGCCGTTTGCGTACTTGTCGCCCAAGGCAGGTATGGAGAAGTCGACGCCCAGTGCTGCGACGTGCGATCCCAGGCTGTAATCGGGCTTGATTGCAGCAGCCACCTTTTCGGGATTCTGCGGCTGGGCGCGAGAGTCGACGTTCTGTCCCCAATAGCTGTAAGGCCAGCCGTAAAATCCGCCTTCGCGCACGGAGGTCAGATAGTCGGGAACCAGATCGGGCCCAAGCTCATCACGCTCATTGACCACCGTCCACAGTTGCCCTGTCTCGGGCTGAATCGCCAATGCCGTAGGGTTGCGCAGACCGGTTGCATAAGGTTTGTGAGCGCCTGTCTGAGCATCGATCTGCCACACCATGGCACGGTCGACTTCTGCCTCCATGCCACGTTCGGTGACGTTGCTGTTTGAGCCGATACCGACATACAGGAAACGGCCGTCAGGGCTGACCGTCAGGGCCTTGGTCCAGTGGTGGTTGATCTCGGAAGGCAGGTCAGTGACCTTGGTGGGCGCGCCGCTGGCCTTGGTCTGGCCTTCTGCATAATCGAAACGCACCAGCGCATCCTGGTTCGCCACGTACAGCTTGTCATCGGCAAAGGCCAGGCCATAAGGCGCGTTGAGGTTTTCGGCGAACACGGTCTTCAGCTCGTAGGTTCCATCACCGTCGGCATCACGCAGCAATGTCAGACGATTACCGCCTTTGACCTTGGTATTACCCTCGGCCTTGATGACGCTTGCGATGACATCCTTGGGCTTGAGCTTCGCGGCACCGCCGCCACGACCTTCTGCAACGATGATATCGCCGTTGGGTAGAACAAGCGTCTGACGCGGGATTCTCAGATCGGTAGCGATCGCGGTAACACTGTAGCCCTGAGGCACGGTTGGCTTTTTATCGCCCCACTCGGCCGGCTCGGCAATTTTCATGCTCGGCAGCAGGCCGCGTTGCGGCTCAGGCAGTTTGGGATCGGGCCCGAGAGACTGGGTGCTATCCGCTTCGCCGCCACATGCGCTCAGCAACAAGGCAACACTCAAAACAGACAGTGCAGGCAAGTGTCTCATTGCGCACCTCCCGACCGCAGGTTGGTCAACCCGATCCATGCGGCGACAACAGACATCAGGGTCACGATGACGGACAGAACCAGACCCGAGGGCATGACGGCCCATGCGTCTTTTGCATGTTCGAAAGCATTGATCAAGCCCAATACCCAAGTGCCCAGAAGCAGCAGAAAGTACACCACCGGGCGACCGGACTTGTGCTCTGCCCGGATCAGATTGACCAGCGCGAACAGCAGCGCCAGGCCGCAGAACACCAGGCCACCGGCAATAAGCCAGGACGCAAAGTTGCTCCACTGAATCTGAAAGGTCTTGAAGTAGGCAATGTCACTCAGCAAGGCGCCGAGAAACAGCGGGACGGTTCCGGCAAGCAAGATCGCGTGCAGCGGGCTTGGCGTGCTTCGGTAGACGGGGTTGGCGGTAACGGTCACGGCGGCTCCTTATCGTGTGGCGAACCTGGACTCATGCGCGGTGCAGTGGCACCGGCTCATCAGGGCGCGCGCAGACTGCGCACAGAAAAGGAACGCATGGCCAAGCCGTTAGTTCAGCCCGTTTCGTATCTAAATATGTTCAAGGCGCCTCAAGACAAGACAAAGCCTCTATTTCGGTGCCTCGCCTCCAATAACGACCTTGTCTCCCGCCTTCAAACCGGACAGCACCTGAACCCTGACCTTGTTATTGATGCCGGTACGTATGGTTTCCGTTCTGATCTGGTCCTGCTCTTCAAGGATGCGCACCGGATAAGTCCCGTCAGGGTTCTGTTCGCCCAGTGCAGCCACGGGAATCGTCAAGACGCCCTCACCCACCTCAAGCACGACGCGTACCTGTGCCGTCATGTTGATTCTCAGGCGCCCGTCGGGGTTGGGTACATCGAACAAGGCGTTGTAGAAAACCGCTGAATCTGACCGCCCTGCTCCACTGGACTGGCTGGCGAAGCTGGTAGAGGCCGGCTCGATGCCTCGCAATGTGGCGTTGTAGCGCTTGTCACGGTCCCCGAGGATCGTGAAGTAGACCGGCATGCCAGCCTTGATCTTCACCACATCGGCTTCGGAAACCCGCGCCTTGATGGTCATCGTATCGAGCCGGGCCATTTTCAGAATCACCGGAGCCAGTTGTTCGGCAATGACCGTCTGGCCTTCCTGAGTAACGATGGCCAGGATCTTGCCATCCATGGGCGCAAGAATTCGCGTGTACCCCAGATTTATCCGGGCTGTCTCTATGTTGATTCGGGCTGTACGAACCTGGGCCTGAAGTGACGCCAGCGTGGCGCTTTTCTCTTCATGATCAAAGCGAGCCTTGTCGAGATCCTCACGCGATACTGCAGCGTCTGCCCCCAGTTCCTCATAGCGTTGATAGGTCAAACGTGCGAGGTGCGCTTGGTGAACGGCGGCATCTCTGTCTGCACTCAGCCTTTCGCTGTTGACGATGGCCTGGCGCAGCGCGTTGCTCGCCGGCAGAGGATCGATCTGGGCCAGTAACTGCCCTTTCTGGACATTGTCGCCGGGAGCGACCTTCAGGCTTTGCAACTGGCCGGAAACCTGGGCCCCCACATCCACTTGCTGCTGGCCCTGAAGCACGCCTTCTGCCTGTACGGCATTTTCGATTTGGGTAATCTCGGCCGAAGCGGTCAGGTAATGAGGAGCCTCGTCTTGAGTGGCACCTTTATAAAGAGCATAACCCGCCAGTGAAACCAGCAGGTCGATGAAAATCATCCGCAGAATGATTTTGCGGTAGTTGAGGCCACGCAGAAAACGCCAGATCCTCCTCACCACCAGGCCCTTTTCGTGATATGCATGTAACCCCCTCATTCTCGGTCAGAGGGAATAGAAGCATTCGGGGTCGGGCGCGTCTGTCCTTGCATTCGGGGACAAGATTGCAGTGGTATTCACCTACAGGCTCGGGAAGCTTACAGTGCAAGCTCTGTAGGGTTTTCAGACACATGCATGACAGTTTGTCCCCAGTTTCCCTTACAGACATGAACCAAGGCCCATGTGTACATTCATCCATACATTAGGAGTCTTGTCCTACAAAATGAGTGCACTACAAGGCAAGACATTAATGGACTTCCGGGCCGGGCGAGTTCTGAAATCCCGGCGGAAACTAATGCCATGGGGGCACACGTGTGATGAATGCCAATCTACGAATGACGGGAAAGCAACCGGCTTACTTCCTCGAACTGGGGCGTCTTATCTCGAGCGTCGGCGATGCGCAGTTCGTCTCCAATATGTATCAACTCATAGCCGCCTCTGTGCCCATCGATCTTCTTGAACTCAGCGAATGGACCATCGATGAAAGCGAAGCAAGTATCATAAGCATCCAGCCTCTCGGGCGCGAAGCTACAGAGCGTAAGCTGGGAACGCCGACAGCATTGCCAGACAACCAGATGCTGCTCACGCGGATGCTCAATCTGGATGATTCACTGCTGATTCACCTCAAATACACAATCAATGATGCATCTGGCAGTAACACAGGCTCCAGTGTCGCTTACCAGTGCAATCTGGTTTCACGAAAGTCCAATCGCCGCTGTGTGATCTCTCTGCGCCGGGAACCGCCACTGCGTGATTTCTCTCTGCATGAGCTGTCTTTCCTGAAGAATTTTTCCGAAACCCTGCTGCCCTTGCTGGAGCGACACGCTCAGGCAACACGTAATCTCTTCAGCACACCGACCGAAGAAGATTCAGCCATGCAGGGCGGACAACAGTTGCAGAAAGACTTCAACGAAAAGCTGACGCTTTCCGAAGTCAGGCTGTCGTTGCGTGAAAAGGAAATCTGTCTTGGCCTGCTCGCCGGTTCAACGGTTCCGGAAATGGCTGAGAAACTCCATGTCAAAAACAGCTCCATAGAAACCTACCTCAAACGTGCAGCAGCCAAGCTTGGCGTGAAAGGACGTCACGGTCTGGTGAAGTGGATGATTGGTGTCTCCCAGAGCGCCTGATTCACTGACTGCAGAGGGTTGCCGGTATCCACAAAGGCTATTTCAATGAAGTACTTCCTACTCAGCGCCCTGGCGGCTTCAATGCTTGGCGGTTGCTCTCTCATTCCCGACTATCAACGCCCGACCGCCCCCGTAGCTGCAAGCTATCCGACAGGTACAGCCTATGAGGCAGGTGCTACCGGACCTGCAAATCAGGCAGCGGCGGAACAAGGCTGGCGAAATTTTTTCCGCGACCCGGTACTTGGCCAACTGATCGAAAGCTCATTGTCCAATAACCGCGACTTGCGCGTAGCCGCACTCAATCTCGAGGCCTATCAGGCTCAGTACCGCATACAGCGCAGCGACCTGTTTCCTTCTGTTTCGGTGAGCGGATCAGGCACGCGGCAAAGCCTTCCTGCGGATTTGTCAGGGATCAACGAGCGCGCCATCAGTACCTCCTACTCCACGACACTGGGTATCAGCGCCTACGAGCTGGACCTGTTCGGGCGCAATCGCAGTCTTTCCCGTGAGGACCTGGAAACCTACCTTTCCAGCGAGCAGGCACGGCGCAGCACGCAACTGAGTCTTGTGGCCAACGTGGCAAACGCCTACTTCACCTGGCGTGCCGATCAGGAACAACTCAAACTCACCAGTGAAACCCTGCAGACCTATGAAGAGAGTCTCAAGCTGACCCTGCAGCAAGGATCGGCAGGCACGGCATCGGCCCTGGCAATCAGCCAGGCACGCACATCCGTTGAAAGTGCACGGGCACGCCTGGCGCAATACGAAAGACAGGTTGCCCAGGACCTCAATGCCCTGACACTGCTGGTGGGTGCCAGCGTTTCGGACAATCTGCCGGCACAGCCCTTGAGCAGCGAGCTTCTTGGCAGTGTACCGGCAGGCTTGCCTTCGGAACTGTTGCAGCGTCGCCCCGACATTCTGCAAGCCGAATACCTGCTCAAGGCCGCCAATGCCAACATCGGCGCTGCGCGGGCCGCATTCTTCCCAAGTATCAGCCTGACCGCCAACGCGGGCACCTCAAGTACCGAACTGTCGAGGTTGTTCAAGGCGGGTTCAGGGGGCTGGCTGTTTCAGCCAGAGATCAACATTCCGATCTTCAATGCTGGCAACCTGCGCGCCAGCCTGGACTACTCGAAAATCCAGAAAGATATCCGGGTCGCACAGTATGAAAAAAGCATCCAGACCGCATTCCAGGAAGTCGCCGATGGCCTGGCGGCACGGCAGACCTACACAGAGCAACTGATCGCGCAGCGTGACTCGCTCAAAGCCAACGAGGACTACTACCGGCTGGCAGAGGCACGTTACAGAAGCGGTCTTGATAGCAGCCTTACCCTGCTGGATGCTCAGCGCTCGCTGTTCACCGCTCAATCGACACTGATCTCGGACCGTCTTGCCCAACTGACGGCCGAGATCAACCTTTACAAGGCGCTAGGTGGTGGCTGGCATGAATACACCACCCCGGCAAGCCTCCCGCACATCCCTCCCCAGGCACCGCCCGCGTAAGCGGGCGTGCCGAACAATCCATTCAAATGATAATGGTCGCCTAGTGCATCTGCGCAGCCTGATGGTCAGGCCTTAATATTAAATAGCTAGCACTTAGCGTACCAGAGCACATTAATATTTTTTTACCTACTCATATGTATGTATATGCACTAAAGCATTTAGCGGTGTTACTAATTCACTCAATCAAAGACCCCAACACAAACTCTACCCACCTCATATAGCCAAAAATGATAAAAGCCTACACCCGCAGGTTGCACTAGAGGCTGAAACGATATAGCTTTTTCCCCAATCCACGTGCATGATTGAATCCATGCGTGAATCATCGAATCTTAGAGCAGGTAAATAGTGACTTTTGAAATCATGAAATTTTCACATTCGGCAGACTAGGGCTCCGGCCATACACGACAAGCCTCGAACTTGCCATTGAACTTTCCTGATCATCCGTTGTCATACGACCGCATTTGTTTCCGATGAAAACTCGCACTATTCAGCGTTCTTGACCGGGTAACAGACACGCACAAGCGTGGCCAAGATTGATATTTATCGGACTGACTCTATGCCCATAAAACTGCCGGGTTCACAGGTATTTGATTTGCTCATCGAAGCGGAGCGCAATTTCCCTGCCGCCAGTGAAACTGAATATATCAGTTCGCTCGCCTCCCTGTTTGGCAAGTTAAGCGTTGATTATTTTGCCTACCTCCACATGGACCTCACCCCGCTGGGTATTTCTCGAGTCTCCATATTCAGCAATTACCCGGCTGAATGGATCGAGACCTACCGCAAGAAATCACTCTACAAGAAAGACCCCATCATCATTCATTCGGCAAACACCTCAAGCCCGTTCTTCTGGAGCGAGGTCCTGCGCCCCAAGCATGTCAACCTGGAGGTGGTCGAGCAATCCGCCCACTACGGGATCGAGCAGGGCTTCACCGTGCCCATGCATGAGCCAGGTCGCACGTTTGGCTCGATGCACCTGGCCGCTTCCCTGGCCAACAAAGCCTTCGTTCCCAGTGTCAAAGCCCATCAGCTGGCGATAAAGGCCATAAGCGATCTCGCCCATCACAACAGGCCGCAGCCCTCCTCCACCTCCGACTCGCTGAGGCTGACGCCTCGTGAAAACGAGTTTCTGAGATGGCTGAGCATGGGCAAGACCTACCGTGAAATCGGGCTGATCATGAATATCAGTGAGCGCACCGTGAAATTCTACGCCCATCAGATGACGGAAAAGCTGGAGTGCGTCAACGTGAAGCAAGCCATGATGAAAGCCATGTATCTCAACTTGGTCTAGTCCAGATCCAAGCCGTGGTCTAGTCCAGAAAGATAGACTACCTCCCTCTTTTCGCCCTGATTGAAAGCACACTTTCGCACTCAATGAGTGCGTAGTTTGTGTGCGCCCGCGATATACCCCCATAACTTACTCAACAAACACGCGTTTGAAACATATATATGTTTAAGCGATGCACGACAGGCAGGAATGTTTAGTAAGGTTTCACCTTAAGGAAAGTCTTCGATAAACATTAACTATTTGGGGCATTGAAAAAAATTATAATAGCTCACGCACGGCCTCCTGAATCATTCCTGTACCTAGGTACAGTAGTAAAAGAGAGAGGTGAAAGTTAAAAATCAATCACTGTTCAATATTCAGACATCGCTCAAATAGTTACTCCACTCCGCCACCCGAGCGCCGAACGCCGGATAGATGTTTAACCCGATCGATGTCGTTTTTTGAATAGTCTTACAAGTTCCTGGTATTACTCGCTGCGAAAAAATAGCCCTTGAATCGTCAAGGGGAAGGCTTGGGAAGCGTACAGGAAGATCACGACCCAGACCTTAATCCATAGGCCCGTCGCCGTTTCAGTCGCGATTGGGAAGGTTGAAGAAATTCAACTGAAAAAAATTTCATCTAACACAAAAAGGAAGTCTGATGAACGTTCAACAACTTTTTCCCCACCTGGGTAAAGTCATCACCGGTACTGGAAGCCGTCATTTTGCCCGCCTGCTTCACGATCTGATCAGTGCCTCGCTCCATGTAGACGCCACTCATGTGACCCAGCACCGCACCAGGCTGGTGGAGGTCGCGGCAACGGCATCAGTACCCGCTCCCATGACCAGAAGCTCAAGTCAGGATGCCACGCCGCAGACCGGCAAGCCCCGCCTGGAGCCAGTCTTGCTGAGCGCCGACCAGTTTGCCAATGCCCGTATCGATAAAAGCATCAGATTCGACGTACAGGACATCTCGGCCCAGTGCGCAGACCAGAGTGAGGTGCCTCAAGTGCACCTGGCATCGCACAGCAATGGCCAGCGCTGCGTCATCTCGGTCTATCGCTCATCCTCGTCCAAACCATTCACCAGCCAGGAGCGCTCGCAACTCAAGGACATGTCCTGGATGCTGTTGCCCATTGTGGAAGAACACATCGCCACCCTGACACCCGTACGTGCGGCCGTGGCCCCAACGCCGATTATCGCCGGTGCCGCAGAAGATGCAGCCATGGAAAGTTTGCGTCAGCGCTTCCTTGATCGCCTGGATGCGTGCGAGCTGAGCCTGTCACTGCGCGAAACCGAGGTGTGCGTAGGTCTGCTGGCAGGCCTCACTGTGCCTCAACTGGCCGAACGGCTGGAATTGAAGGTCAGCACCGTAGAGAGCTATTTCAAGCGCGCCGCGGTAAAGATGGGTATTGGTGGGCGCAGCCCGCTGCTTCGCTGGCTGCATTCAACCGACACCAAGCGCAGTGTCACTGCTGCCGGCGTCTATCAAAAGGCTGTCTGAGACAGCTTTCCACTTTTTCAACGTTCACTGCCTTTCGCAAGGGTATCGGTTTTACATCCTGCCGATACCCTTTCTTCTTTCTTGCAGCACAATCCTTTTCCCTCTCAGCCGGTTCAGCCCCGGAGAACCGGGGCTGGCCGCAAGGCTCAGTCCCGTGCAAGGGCCTCGATAGGATCAAGACGTGCCGCATTGCGTGCAGGCACAAAACCGAACACGATGCCGATCAGGGTGGAGCAGACGAACGCCGTGATGATCGACCCCAGTGAAAACACCATCTGCCATTCCTTGACCAGCAGGGAAAACACATAACCGATGGCAAAGGACAGGCCAATGCCGATCAGGCCGCCCAGCAGGCAAACCATGACCGCCTCGACCAGAAACTGCTGACGAATGTCAGAAGGCCTTGCGCCAACCGCCATCCTGATGCCGATCTCGCGGGTACGCTCGGTCACCGATACCAGCATGATATTCATGACGCCGATACCGCCGACCACCAGGGAAATCACCGCGATCAGCGACAACAGCAGCGCCAGGGACTGACTGGTCTTCTGCACGGTCTGCATGATGCTGTCCAGGTTGTAGGTGAAGAAATCCTTGGTGCCGTGACGTTTCTCGATAAGTTTGGTCAGGTTTTCTTCCACCAGCTTGCTCGGCTGACCGTCCTTGACCCGCACCGTGATGCTGTCCAGGTAACGCTGGCCCAGCAAACGGCCGGACGCCGTTTCGTAAGGCATCCATACATTCAGGTTTTTGCTGGTGTTGAAGACGCTCTTCTTGTCTTCGGTCACACCAATGACGACACAGGGCAGGTTATCCACCAGAATCACCTGACCCAACGGATCGGTTTTAGGCCCGAACAGACGTATACGGGTGTTGTGATCGATCACCACCACCTGGGCCTGGCGAATGCTGTCTTCCTTGCTGAAGCCTACGCCCTCTCCCATCTTGATGCCCCGTACACGGAAATAGTTGTCGCCTACTCCGTTGACTGTCGCGGTCACGTCGAGATTCTGATAGCGCAGCAGCAGGTTGCGACCGACGTTGGGCGTGGCGCTGTCAATGTAGTACTGCTCTCCCAGCGCCGCGACGTCACCCAGGGAGAGCGTTTCGATCGCCGCCGAGCGGCTGTCTCCCCAGTCGGTCCCGGGGAATATCTCGATGGTCGTGCTGCCAATGGCGGCGATGTCATTGAGCACATAGCGTTTGGCGCCCTCACCGACCGCCACGATAGACACTACGGACGTAATGCCGATGACAATTCCCAGCATGGTCAGCAAGGTGCGCATGCGGTGTGATATCAGCGCGACCCAGGCCATGGTGAAGGCCTCGCGAAACAGCTCGAAGCTGGCCACCAGGCGATTGCCCTTCCGGTTTTTTGTCGGTAACTGATCCTGCTCCTGGTCTTGCGGGGCCTGACGATCAGGATTGATACGATCACTGACAATCTTGCCATCGGATATCTCGATGACTCGCTGCGCATGCGCTGCAACCTTCTCATCGTGAGTCACCAGAATGACCGTGCGCCCGGCCGCATTGAGTTCCAGCAAAATCTTCATCACCTCCTTGCCGCTGGCGGTGTCCAGCGCTCCGGTCGGCTCGTCGGCGAGAATGATCTCGCCACCGTTCATCAAGGCTCGCGCAATACTGACCCGTTGCTGCTGACCGCCAGAGAGCTGATTGGGCCGATTGCTCAGATGCTCTCCCAGCCCCAGGCGTGACAGAAGCTCTTGCGCCCTGTCATTTCGGGCTGACTCGCCGACACCAGCGTAGATCGCAGGCATCTCGACGTTATTCACAGCACTCAAGTGCCCAAGCAGGTGATAACGCTGAAAGATGAAACCGAAATGATCGCGCCTGAGGGCTGCCAGCTCGTCATCCGTCAGCGCATGGGTTTCACGTCCACTGACCTTGTAGCTCCCGGCATCGGCATGATCGAGACAGCCAAGCACGTTCATCAGTGTCGACTTGCCCGACCCGGATGCGCCGATGATCGCGACCAGTTCCCCTTCATTGATGGTCAGGTTGATGTTATCCAGGGCAATGAAATCCTTGGCGCCTGCGCTGAAACGACGGGTAATGCCCTGCAGTTCCAGTAACGGTTGAGTCGTCATGCGCCAGCCCCCGACGTTGCGGTTGCAGTCGCCGTCGAGGTGGAAGGTTCACCGATGACCACCTGATCACCTTCCTGCAGCCCGTCATCGATCTGCACCCGGACATTGTTATTGATGCCGGTCTTGACCTTGCGAACCTGCGCCACACCTTGAGCATCCAGTACGCGAACCGCAAAGCGGCCATCAGTATCTTTGTCGCCCAAGGCCGCAACAGGCACTGTCAGCACACCAGAGGCCTTGGAAAGGACGATACGCACCTGCGCGGTCATCGAAATGCGCAGCTTGTGATCGGGATTGGGCACATCGAACAGCGCGTTATAGAAAACCGCTGTGTTCTGGCGACTGGAGTTGTTGGCCTGGGTTTCCAGGAAGTTCTGCGGCGCAGGCTCGATACCGCGCAATTTGCCGTAGTAGCGCTTGTCGGACTCGCCCAGGATCGTGAAATAGACTTCCTGGCCTTGTTTGATGTGAATCACATCCGCTTCGGAAACCTGAGCCTTGACGGTCATGGTGTCCAGATCGGCCAGTTTGAGCAGCACCGGCGCCAGTTGCTGGGCGATGACGGTCTGGCCTTCCTGGGTCACGATGCCCACCACGGCGCCATCGATGGGCGCGACAATGCGCGTATACCCCAGGTTGACCCGGGCGGTTTCCACCTGGATACGGGCATCCTTGAGCTGAGCATTCAAGGAGCGCAGGTTGGCATCCTGAACATGAAAATCCGCCTTGGCCGTCTCGAAATCCTGCTTCGAAATTGCGTTGGCCGGCAGCAGGTTCAAATAACGCTCGTAGGTGGCCTTGGCTTGGCCCAGTTGCGCTGCCGTGGCTTCCTTCTTGGCGATCAGGTCCTCTTCATTGACCTGAGCCTGACGCAGGGAATTCTGCAATACGACCGGGTCGATCTCGGCCAGCCACTGCCCTTTCTTGACCTCATCTCCCAGCTGGACCTTGAGAGACTTCAACTGGCCGGACACCTGGGCACCGACATCGACCTGCCTGACGCCTTGCAGAACGCCGGTAGCCAGCACCGAATTCTCGATGTCGCTGCGCTCTGCCTTGGCTGTCAGGTATTGGGGCGGCGCTTCCTCGGAGCGAGTCGCGGCATACAGAATCCCGGCAGCAACCACCAGACCGAGAGTGATAACGGTTTTGCGAAATTTGAACTTTGGCATATAGGACCACGAATACGTTACGGACAGGCCCGGCTGGCTGGCAGCCGGGATGAAGGTTGTCGATGCTTGCCGTCGAGGCCGTTATTCAAGGGGCATTTTCGGGCTGACTTCCTTGCCTGATTCAGCGAGTCCCTCGCGCCACCATTGCGCGAGGCGTTGCACATGACCGTCCTTGAGAATCGTGAAATGGTTTCCGGGGCCGTACCAGACGCTCAGGTCCAGTACATGGGACTTCCAGCCTTCGAGCATCGATTGCTGCTCACGCTGGTTGTTCGCGGCATCCAGGGTCGGGTCCTCGGCCAGTACCAGACGGGCTGGGCCGTCATAGCGGTGAGCGGGTTTGTAACGTGTACGCAAGGCGGCCCCGAATGCACGGGCCGGCCCATTCATTGCCGTGACCGGAGAGCGGGCCGGCAGAATGCCTGCGCGCACCATGCCCGCATGCAGCATTCGCATCTGCCCGGCATCGTTCTGGGCAGCAAAGGCCGCCGCATCGATGTTCAATGATTTGCCAGACGACAACTGAATCGCCTCGATCAGGCGCTTCAGGACGCCGCTGCTCGTATAAGGCTTGCCCACCACACCGTTGCCGCCGGGCGATTCGCTGTCGATCAGGGTCAGCGACGCAACCTCGCGTCCCCGGGCCTGGAGGCGAGCCGCCATTTCATAAACCACCCAGCCACCGAACGAATGACCCAGAAGATGCACGGGGCCGTGGGGATGAACGGAATCGATGGCCTTCAGGTACGCCTCGGCGGCGACTTCCACCAGACCGAAAGGCACTGTCGCGCCATCCAGTCCTCTGGGTTGCAGGCCGTGTACCGGCCAGTGCGGACCGAAAGCATCGGCCAGGGCGATAAAGCCGGTGACACTGTCGCCAGCCCCCGGCACACAGAACACCGGCACATGATCGGCACGCCCGGACTGAATCGTCAGCAATGGGTGGAACGTACCGCCGTTCGGACCTGCAGGCCCGCCATTCTCCAATGCAGCACTGATGGCCTCGCCCAGCACCTGGATGTGCGGCACCTCCATCATGGTCTGGTGGTCACCCGGCACCGAGATGCAACGCAATTGAGTGACAGGCAGAACGGCTTCCCAGCCCAGGTTCCCGTCATGCAGCGGCGCATCCGCAGCTCGCTCGGCGGCCACGAACAGATGCACCGGTACAGGAATCGGGTACACGCTGTAGTTCGCAAGGGCATGGCCATGAGCGACTTCGCGATCCAGGTAAGACCAGAGCTCGTCACGTCCCAGCACTGCAATTTCCGCTGGCAACAGATTCTGTGCACGGCAGGCCGCCAGCAACGTATCGAAATCTGACTGGCGGGCCATCGATTGCAGTGCCGCCAGGGCATCAGCGATACGGGCACGCTCTTCATTGCTCAGCCCGGCGGCATTGCCCAGTACCTCGCAGCGGTCCAGCAAGTGCAAGGCATGCCCGTGCTCGCTGTCCCAACGCTGCTGCCCCTGATCCACGAGACGCGGGTAGTAGCTGTCGATCAGGCCAAGGAATTCGACCGTTTCCTCAAGTGCAATCAGCTGGTTGGCGATTTCATAGGCCAGAACACCACCAAACGACCAGCCCGCCAGACGATAAGGACCTTGTGGCTGAACCTCACGCATCAGCCCGACCAGCCGGGTTGCCATGCATTCCAGTGTCTGCAATTGCGGCTCACCCCAGGCCAGGGCGGGCAACCCATAGACCGGCGTATCGAGGTCGATGTGTTTACCCAGCGCCGGGAAGTAAAGGTCCAGACCGCTGAACTCATGAACCAGGAACAATGGCGTACGGGTGCCGCTACGACGCACGGGAACTGCGCCTCCCTCTCCCGCCTGGCCGGCCCCGCGCTGCTGGATAAGCGCGGCCATGGCCGCGACACTGTCGTGTTCGAAGACCTCGGACAACGTGATGCGCGCATCGATCTGAGTCAGAACCCCGACCAGACGCACCGCCAGCAACGAGTGGCCGCCCAGTTCGAAGAACCGCTCATGGCGTCCCACCCGCTCCAGTTGCAGCACCTGTGCCCAGGCTTCGGCCAGTGTGGTTTCAAGCCCCTCATGAGGCGCTTCATAACCCCGGCTGACCAGCGCCAGTTCATCAGGATCCGGCAGTGCTTTTACATCCACCTTGCCGTTTGCAGTCAATGGCATTTTTTCCACCCTTACATAGGCTGCCGGCACCATATAGTCCGGTAGCTGGTTCTGCATGTGCGCTCGCAGCGCTTCGAGATCAACGTCGCCATCGGCAGTGAAATAGGCCACCAGGCATTTCCCTCCGGCAGTCGACTCACGCGCCAGTACCACGCCCTCTCTGATCGCAGGATGAATATTCAGCCTGGCTTCGATTTCACCCAGCTCGATCCGGTAGCCCCGCAGCTTGACCTGATTGTCGGTACGTCCCAGACAATCCAGGGTCCCGTCCGCCTGCCAGCGTCCGGTATCGCCGGTGCGGTACAACAAGGCACCTTCGCCCGGGCTGAACGGATCATCGAGGAACGCTTTTGCGCTGAGTTCCGGGCGGTTCAGGTAACCCAGGGCCACGCCGTCGCCAGCAATGCAGATCTCACCCTCGACACCCACGGGAACAGGCTTTTGTCGCGCATCCAGCACATACACCCGTGTGTTGGACAAAGGCTTGCCAATGGACAGGATGGCGGCATCCGGCGCGACCTCTCTCACCTCATGAGTGGTGGCGAAGGTCGTGCTCTCGGTCGGGCCATACGCATGCAGCAACTGCAAGGCAGGAGCTTTTTCGCGCATCCGGGCGAACATCTGCGGATCTGCCCGCTCGCCACCCGACATCAGGACACGCAACCCGGCAAGGGCATCGCCGATCAGGCTCACGTAATGGTTGAAGACAGCCGTGGTCAGGAACAGCACGCTGACTTCGGAGCCAGTCAGGACCTGCGCGAAGCGGTTCGGGTCCAGCAGGCATTCATGATCGATGATGACTATCCGCCCGCCATTGAGCAGCGCACCCCAGATTTCCAGGGTGCTGGCATCGAATGCAGGGTTCGATGCAAAAGCCAGACGATCCTGCGCAGTGAACTGCGCGAAATCGTTGTTCAGGACCAGGCGTGCAATGCCACGGTGCGGCACGACCACACCTTTGGGCATCCCCGTAGAGCCGGAGGTGTACAGGATGTAAGCCGCATCGTTGCCACCCGTCTCAACCTGCTCCTCAAGGGCACTACCCGCTGGAACGGTCACATCCAGCCAGCGAATGCCCTCGGGAACCGACATGTTCCCGGCGCTCAGGGTCAGCACAGCGGCACTGTCATCCAGCACCATGCGCAAGCGCTCTTCGGGTGCCTGGCGGTCCAGCGGTACATAGACCGCACCGCACTTGAGAATGGCCAGGGCGCTGACCAGCCACTCCAGCGAACGATTCAGCAGTATGGCGACTGGGTCACCCGGTCTGACACCCTCGTGCCACAACCGTCCGGCCAGACGCCGGGCCTGCTCGTCGAGGCTGCTGTAGGACGTCTCGACACCATCATGCTCGACAGCAACAGCCAGCGGATTCAGTCGTACCTGTGCCTCGAAAAGACGATGCACCGGCTGATCCGCAGGGTAATCCACCTGGGTATCGTTGAACTCCAGCAATACCTGATGACGCTCGGCCAGCGGCAAGACCTGCAATTCATGAACCGGTTTGTCCGGCGTACGCTCCAGGGCTTCGATCAGGCTGTACAACGCCCGGTTCATGTAGCCGCAGATACGTTCCGCTCCGGCCTGAGGTACGGCCTGGGCGGTCAGTACGAACGAATCGACCATGTCATCCACGTTCAGCGCGACCGGATAGTTGCTCCACTCTTCACCGCCCAGCCCTTGAATGCCATCCCATGCCGCTTGAGCCTGGGCATCGACCTGCACACCGCTGTGACGGTAGTTGAGCAAGGCACTGAACAACGGCGCCGGTGCCTCGATGCCGCTGCAACGCTGGGCAAGCGCCAGCGAAGCATGCTCGTGAGCCAGCAGGGCCGCCAGCGAAGCATGAGTCGAGCGCACCGCTTCACGCGCACTCCGGGCAGAAATATCAATGCGGATCGGCAAGGTATTGATGAACATCCCCAGGGCACGATCGGCACCCTCACCGCCCTGCATACGGCCCATCAACAAGGTGCCGAACACCACATCTTCGCGACCACTGACCAGACTCAGCACCTGTGCCCAGGCCAGGTGATGCAGGCTGGCCGGACTCACGCCCAGTTGCCGGGCGCAGGCACGCAGCCTTTGCCCAAGCGTCTCGTCCAGCACCAACCGGAACTGCTCGATACCACTGCCGTCCATCTGCACATCATGCAGGCCGAATGGCAGCGTCGAGGTGCTGACATCGCCGAGCATTTGCGTGAAGAAGGCATCGTGTGTCTGCGCCTCTGTAGCCAATCGTGCCTGGGCCACGTAGTTGCGATAAGGCACGGCAGCGTCCAGTTGTGCTTCCTGCCCTGTCAGGAACGCCTGCATTTCAGCCTGCAAGACATCCAGAGCGGTATGATCCAGTGCAATGTGATGGAACAGCAGGATGCCAACCCAGCGATCCCGCTCATCGTCATAGGCATAGGCCATATGCAGCAGCGGTGCCTGGCGTACATCCATGCGGTAATGACGCGGATCGAAATGCTCGCGCAACTGGTTTTCCAGCGCACCCTGGCGCGGGTCCAGCTTGACCACTTCAATAGGCAGCGGAGCCTGGCGCAAGACCAGTTGAACAGGCTCGCTCAAGCCTTCCCAGAAGATTGCCGTACGCAGAATGTCATGTCGGCCGATCACACCGCGCAAGGCACTGATGAAATCATCCAGACGTTCCTGGTTCTCGAAGGTAAACAGCGCCTGTTGCAGGTAAGAATCACCGACCTCGGAAGCCAGGTGGTGATAGAGAATGCCTTCCTGCAACGGAGCCAGCGGGTAGATATCCTGAATGTTCGCCACACCGCCGGGCACCGCAGCAACCAGACGGTCGATCTCGTCCTGATTCAGGTCGATCAGCGGCAGCATTTGAGGCGTGATCTGCTCACTGCCCGCAACGATCAGGTTTTCCGGCACCGTCACTTCATGGTCACTGCCCACGGCCTCTGCCAGCGCAGCCAGGGTCGGCTGGCCGAACAATACCCGCACATCGGCACTCAACCCGGCCTGGCGCATGCGTTCGATCAGCGTGACCGCCAGCAGCGAGTGCCCGCCCAGTTCAAAGAAGTGGTCGAAGCGACCCACTTGCTCGACATGCAGCAGTTCAGACCAGATCTCGGCCAGCAATATCTCGGTCGCGCCTTGCGGTGCCTCATAAGTGCGGCTGGCAATGCTGTCACGGTCCGGCGCAGGCAAGCGCTTGCGATCCAGCTTGCCGTTGGCGCTCAGTGGCAGGCTGTCGAGCCTTACATACGCGGCCGGAACCATGTATTCCGGTAACAGGCCCAGCAGATAGCCACGCAGGCTTTCGACCTCCAGATCACGGCTTGCGGTGTAATAGGCCGCCAGTCGTTTGTCACCCGGCTCGTCTTCACGGGCAATGACCACTGCTTCCAGAATGTCCGGATGAGTGCCCAGACGTGCAGCCACTTCACCCAGCTCGATACGGAAGCCGCGTATCTTCACCTGATCGTCATTGCGGCCCAGATAAATCAGCGTGCCGTCGGCCAGGAATCGGCCCAGGTCACCGGTGCGGTACATCCGGGCTGCCGGGTCACTGCTGAACGGGTCACGCAGGAAACGCTCGGCGGTCAGATCCGGACGCCCCAGGTAACCGCGGGCAACCTGGACACCGGCAATGTAGATCTCACCCGAACTGCCCAGTGGTACCGGCTGGAAGATGCTGTCCAGCAGATAGATACCGGTATTGGCCACCGGTTTGCCAATCGGCGTGTTATCCGGTGTTTCCAAGCCGCTGCAATCCCAGGCGGTAACGTCCACGGCCGCTTCAGTCGGGCCGTAGAGGTTGTACAGAACGGCGCCGGTCGGTTGTGCCTTGAAGCGGCTGACCAGATGCCCCGGCAGCGCTTCACCACTGCACATCACACGGGTAAGACTATGGCAACGCTCCAGGTTGCCGTGAGCCAGGAAAACTTCCAGCATCGAAGGCACGAAATGCAGTGTCGTGACACCCTGAGCCTGAATCGTGTCGCACAGATAAGCCGGCTCACGATGACCGCCCGGACGCGCCATCACCAGACGGGCACCGTTGAACAGCGGCCAGAAGAACTCCCACACCGACACGTCGAAGCTGAACGGGGTTTTCTGCAGCACGACATCGGTCGCATCCAGCCCGTACTCGTCCTGCATCCACAAGAGCCGGTTCACGACACCGATGTGTTCGTTCATGACCCCTTTGGGCTGACCGGTTGAGCCCGAGGTATAGATCACATACGCCAGGTTCGAGTCTGTCAGGTTGGCAACCGTCGGGTTATTGCCCGGCTGGCCATCCAGATCCTGGCTATCGAGCATCAGCATCGGGCATTTGCAGCCCGGCAGGCTGTCACGCAAGGACAACTGGCTGAGCACGACCACCGGCGCACTGTTTTCCAGCATGTAGGCCAGACGATCCGCAGGATAATCCGGGTCCAGCGGCACGTAGCCGGCACCTGCCTTGAGAATCCCCAGCAGACCCGCAACCATATGCAGGCTGCGCTCCACGCAGATCGCGACCCGATCCTCCACACCGACGCCCATGCCGATCAGACGATGAGCGATGTTGTTGGCCCGGGCGTTGAGCTGCGCATAGCTCCATGACGTGCCTTCGAACGTCAAGGCCGTGGCATCCGGCGTTCTCGCCACTTGCTCTTCAAACAGACCATGCAGCGTCAGGCCTTGTGGATACTCCACGGCGGTCGCGTTGAAGGTTTCGAGCAACTGCCGACGCTCATCGTCCTGCACCAGCGGAATATGGGTCACGATGGCATGGCTGTCAGCGACCATGCCACGCAGCACCGCTTCCAGATAACCCAGATGGCGCTCGATGGTGTCCCGGTCAAACAGAGCGGTTG
Organism: Pseudomonas lijiangensis; assembly: GCF_018968705.1. NCBI lineage: Bacteria > Pseudomonadati > Pseudomonadota > Gammaproteobacteria > Pseudomonadales > Pseudomonadaceae > Pseudomonas > Pseudomonas lijiangensis. The sequence goes on along the minus strand of NZ_CP076668.1, from coordinate 2,879,136 downwards.
CATATTCCAGCGAGCCATACAGATGACCGCCGATTTCCGCCATATCCAGCAGCACATCGAACTTGGCGCTGCGGCTGGTGGAATTCACGCCCTGCAGGTTCATGTCACCCAGGGTCAGGTCCTCGCCTGCGCCGTTCTGCCAGGACAACATGGCCTGGAAGATCGGGCTGTGGGACAGGCTGCGCACCGGATTGACGGCTTCCACCACTTGCTCGAACGGCAAGTCCTGATGAGCCTGAGCCTCAAGGGTGCGAGCCTTGACCTGCTGCAGCAATGCCTCGACGCTCGGGTCGGCAGACAAGTCCACTCGCAGTGCCAGGGTGTTGACGAACAGACCGATCAGGCCTTCGACCTCGACCCGGGTGCGGTTGGCCACCGGCGTACCGATCACCACATCATCCTGACTGGCCAGACGCCCCAGTACCGTGGCCCAGGCCGCCAGTACGGTCATGAACAAAGTGGTGCCCTGACGCTGACTCAGCGCCTTGAGCTGTTCAGTCAGAGCCTGATCCAGCGTCAGGCCGACGGCATCCCCCGAATAGTCCTGGTGCGCAGGACGAGCACGGTCAACAGGCAGGCTCAGCAGCGCCGGAGCATCGGCCAGAGCCTGTTGCCAGTAACCCGTCTGCTGTTGCAACACATCGGCGGTCAGCCAGCAGCGCTGCCACATTGCATAGTCGGCGTATTGCAGCGTCAGATCCGGCAACGGATTGCTTTCACCGTTGCGCAGCGCTTCATAAAGAAGGCCCAGCTCACGGGTGAAAATGTCCGAAGACCAGCCGTCGGCAATGATGTGATGGAAAGTCACCAACAGGACATGGTCGTCGCTGGCCATGCGCACCAGTTGGCCACGCACCAGCGGCCCGTTACTCAGATCGAAGGGTGCCCGGGCCTCTTCGGCCAACAGCAACGCAAGGCTCTGCTCGATAGCAGGTTGCCCCTCCAGTGTCTGCAGGCGCAGCTCGAAACCGATATCGGACGGCGCAATGCGCTGTTCGGCATCCTGCCCCGGCAACTGGACAAAGGTGGTGCGCAACGACTCGTGACGCGCAACGATCATGTCCAGCGAACTTTGCAGCGCATTTGCATCCAGCTCGCCACGCAGGCGCAGACCGGCCGGAATGTGATAAGCCGGGTTGTCGCCTTCAAGACGAGCCAGGAACCAGAGTCGCTGCTGCGCGAATGACAGCGGCAAGGCCTGATCACGGGACACCGCGATCACCGAAGGCTGCGAACTGCGGGCTGCCTGAGCCAGCCCCTTGGCCATGGCCTCCAGCACCGGATGGGCAAAGATATCCATCAGGCGCAGTTCGGCACCCAGTCGTTGCCTGACATGAGCGATCAAGCGCATGGCCAGCAGGGAATGCCCGCCCAATTCAAAGAAGTGGTCATTGCGCCCTACTCGCTCCACATCGAGCAATTGCTGCCAGACCTGGGCCAGTGCGGTTTCGGTCGCGCCTTGCGGCGGCTCGTGGATCCGGCTGACAAAAGCCTCGCCTTCCGGTGCTGGAAGCGCCTTGCGATCCAGCTTGCGGTTCGGTGTCAGCGGCATTGCTTCAAGCATCACGAAAGCGCTTGGCAGCATGTATTCGGCCAGTTGTGGCGCGAGGGTTTCACGCAGTACGGCCGCCGTCAGCGTTTGTCCTGCATGCGGCACCACATAGGCGACCAGACGTTTCTCGCCCGGTGCATCCTCGCGGGCGATGACCACGGCTTCCTTGACCCCGACGCAGTCGCCCAGACGGGTTTCGATTTCACCCAGTTCGATACGGAAACCCCGAACCTTGACCTGGAAGTCATTACGACCCAGGTATTCGAGGCTGCCGTCTGCCAGGTAACGCGCCAGATCGCCCGTCCTGTACATCCGGGCGTCAGGCTCGTCGCTGAAAGGATCGGCCAGGAATCGCTCGGCATTGACCCGCTCAAGGTTCAGGTAACCGCGGGCCACACCGTCGCCGCCAATGTACATTTCACCTGCCACGCCCTCTGGAACCGGTTGTTGCCGTGCGTCGAGCAGGTAAATGCGTGTGTTGGCCATCGGTTTGCCGATGGTGACGTTGTGGCTGGCAGCCGAGTGGTCCACGTACGCGGTCGTGCAGGAAACGGTCGCCTCGGTCGGACCGTAGGTATTGATCAACTGGGTGTGGGCTGGACGCAATGCCTGCCACCATTGCAGTTTCTGGGCTGACAAGGCATCGCCCGTAACGTTGATCAACCGCACGTTCGCCAGCGCCCTGGCTGCAAGATGCGGCTGATGGTGCCAGTCGCCCACCAGGGTATGCCAATGCGCGGCCGTCATGTGCAGCATGCTCGGGGCAGCATCTTGCAGACCTTCACTGCCAAAGATGTCACGTGTCGGGACCAAGGTTGCGCCAGCCAGCAACGCCGGGAAAACCTCCTCCACCGATAGGTCGAAGTTGAGGGAGTTCTGCTGCAGCACCGAGTCTTCGGGCGTCAGCTCGAACAGGCGCGCAGCGTCAAGGCTGTAGTTGACCAGCCCGCGATGCTCGATCATCACCCCTTTGGGGTTGCCGGTTGAGCCAGAGGTATAGATCACATAGGCCAGATGTCGGGCGTTCAGGCCTTCCACCTCAGGGTTGTGCTCCGCGCCCGTCAGGGGTTTGTCCAGAGCCACGACCGGGATGCTCAGTGTCGGCAGTGAACAGTCCAGCCCGCGATGGCTCAAGACGGCCTTGGGCTGACTGTCCTGCAACATGAATTGCAGGCGATCCGCCGGATAGGCCGGATCAAGCGGCACATAGGCACCACCGGACTTGAGTACGCCCAGCAGGCCGACCAGCATATCGATACCGCGCTCTACGCAGATCGCCACCCTATCGTCCGGGCCAATCCCGATTCCTATCAATGTGTGGGCCAGGCGGTTGGCCCGCTGGTTCAATTGCGCATAACTCAGGCGCTCGCCTTCGCATGCCACGGCAATGGCATCCGGCTGGGCAGCCGCACGTTCCTCGAACAGGCGGTGAGCGGTGCTGGTCTGCGGATAGGTTGTGCGGGTGCGATTCAAGTCATTCAGCAGGCGCTGACGCTCTTCGGCATCCAGCAATTCAATGTTGGTGATTGCCGTCTCGTCACCTGCCACCAGACCGCGCAGGACATTTTCGAAATAGCGGATATAACGACGTACGGTGGCTTCGCCAAACAGTGCCGTGGCGTATTCGAGGCTGCCGACCAGTTGGCCCTGCAACTCGCTCAGGTCCAGGGAAAGGTCGAACTTGGACACCGTGTTGGCAATACCGATGCCTTCCAGGGCCAGGCCATCCAGTTCCAGCGCCGTGCCGCCAGTATCCTGCCAGCTCAACATGGCCTGGAATACCGGGCTGTGCGCCAGGCTGCGCACCGGTTTGACAACCTCCACCACTTGCTCGAACGGCAGATCCTGATGGGCCTGGGCACTCAGGACCCGGTCCTTGACCCTCGCCAGCAGCGTGCTGACATCCGGGTCGTCCTCGACATCGATACGAACGGCCAGTGTGTTGACGAAGAAGCCGATCAAGGGCTCGACTTCAGCACGCATGCGGTTGGCCATGGGCGAACCGATCACCACGTCGCCTTGACCGGACAGCCGGCTCAGCAACACGGCCCAGGCGGCCATCACTGTCATGTACAGCGTCGTGCCGTGGCGCTGACTCAAGGTTTTCAGGTCCTGGGTCAAGGCTGCATCGAGCACGATGCCCAGGGTCGCACCGGCATAATCCTGTTGCGCCGGGCGAGGTTTATCGGTGGGCAACGCCAGCAATGCAGGAGCATCGGCCAGGGTCTGCTGCCAGTAACGGCTTTGTGCTTCCAGCACTTCGCCACTGAGCCAGCGGCGCTGCCACACGGCGTAGTCGGCGTACTGCACGCTCAGCGGTGGCAACGGATCGTCCATTCCCTGCCTGAACGCTTCATAAAGCTCGGTCAGCTCACGGGTCAGCACGCCCATGGACCAACCGTCGGAGACGATGTGGTGCACCGTCACCAGCAAGGCATGATCTTCGGCACCCAGACGCACCAGTCGTCCACGGATCAAGGGACCGGTGGCAAGATCGAACGGTGCCAGGGCTTCGTCCTGAGCCATGGCGAGCAGTTGTTGCTCACGGTCATTGCTGGCCTGCAGGTTGACAAGGGTCAACGTGAATCCGCTTTCAAGGGATTCAATCAGTTGCACAGGCTCCTGATCTTCACGAACGGCGAAGCGAGTGCGCAAGGCTTCATGGCGGGCAATAATCCGCTCCAGCGCCTGTTGCAGCGCGTTTTCATCGAGAGCACCGCGCAAGCGCAGGCCGGCTGGCATGTTGTACGCCGTGCTGCCGCCTTCCATTTGCGCCAGGAACCACAGGCGCTGCTGGGCAAACGACAGAGGAATATCCTCATCGCGAGGCACCCTGACAATATCCGGCAGCGCACTGCGACCCGCCTGGGCCAGCAATCCGGCCAGGGCCGACAGTTCTGAGTGAGTAAACAGTTCAGCCAGGCTCAGCTCGACGCCCAGTCGCAGTCTCACCTGGGAAATCAGGCGAATGGCGAGCAATGAATGCCCACCCAGGTCAAAGAACCGGTCGAAGCGTCCGACCTTCTCGACACCCAGCAATTCCTGCCAGAGGTGCGCCAGTGCCACTTCGATTTCCCCTTGAGGTGCTTCGTAGCCCTGACTGACCAGCGCTTGCAGGTCCGGTGCGGGCAGCGCCTTGCGATCCAGCTTGCCATTGGGCGTCAGTGGCAAGGCGTCCAGCACAACGTAGGCCACCGGCACCATGTATTCAGGCAGCAAGGCTTGCAGGTATTCACGCAACGCCTCGATGTCCACACCTTCGACACGGGCAGTGAAGTAAGCGACCAGACGTTTGTCGCCCGGCACATCTTCACGAGCCATGACCACCGCTTCTTTCACGCTTTCGTGACGCGCCAGCTTGGCTTCGATTTCGCCCAGCTCGATACGGAAGCCACGAATCTTCACCTGATCGTCGTTACGACCCAGGTATTCGATATTGCCATCGACTAACCAGCGACCCAGGTCGCCGGTGCGGTACATGCGCGCTCCGGCATTGAACGGGTCTTCCAGGAAACGTTCGGCGGTCAGGTCATCGCGATTCAGATAACCCCGCGCCACACCCGCACCACCGATATAGATTTCACCCGGCACGCCAAACGGCACTGGCTGACGGTGTTCGTCCAGCAGGTAGAACTGGGTATTGGCGACTGGCTTGCCGATATGCGCGGCAAAACCGTCCTCACGGTCCATCGAAACCCAGCTTGAGTAGGTGGTGGTTTCCGATGGGCCGTAGAGATTGCACAGACGCTGGACGCTGGTTTGCTCAAACAGGCTTTCAACCAGTGAGCCTTTAAGCGCTTCACCGGCCACGTTGACGGTATGGACGCCCTCTTGCAGACCACCCGATTCCAGCAGCGCCTTCAAGGCCGAAGGCACGGTGTTGATCAAGGTAATGTCATGCTCGCCCTCTTGCAGGGCCAGCACGTTCTTGACCACTTCAATGCTGCCGCCGGAAATCAGAGGCGCAAAGCATTCATAAACAGCCAGGTCGAAGTTCAGCGAGGTCGAAAACAGCGTTTTAGACAGAACCTCAGGCGCAAACGCCTGCTGCGCCCAGGTCAGGAAGTTGACCGTATTGCGGTGCTCGATCATCACACCTTTGGGCAAACCGGTAGAGCCCGAGGTGTAGATCACATAAGCCAGGTGGCTGGAGTTGAGGCCCGGCACCTGCGGATTGGCGGCCGGTTCATTGAGCCAGTTGCCCCGATCCAGATAGATGATCGGTGCCGAAGATGTAGCCAGCAGCTCATGATTGTCGGCATGCGCCAGAATGGCGGCCGGAGCACTGTTCTTCAGCATGTAGGCAATACGGTCTACCGGATAGGCCGGATCAAGTGGCACATAAGCACCACCCGCCTTGAGGATGGCCAGCAGGCCGACCACCATATCGGCACCGCGCTCCACACAGATACCCACTCGAGAGTCCGGCTGAACACCCTGATTGCGCAGATGATGAGCCAAGCGGTTGGCGCGCTCGTTGAGCGTGCGATAGCTCAGGCGTTCACTGCCATGGACCAACGCCACCGCATCCGGTGTGCGTGCCACCTGAGCCTCGAACAGACCATGAATGGTCTGGGTTTCCGGATACGGCGCATGGGTGTTGTTGAATGTCACCAGTACCTGGTTGCGCTCGGCCTCGGACAATACCGACAGACGATTGAGATGGGTATTCGGAGCCTCTTCCAGCGCCGTCACCAGGCTCACCAATGCCGCCTGCATGAGATCACAGGTCCGTTGCGCACCGATCTCGGCAACCGCCTGGGCATTGAGCATGAACCGGTCGCCCAGATCATCCACGTTGAGGGTCAGCGGATAGTTGGTGCGTTCCTCCATGGACAGCGTCTGAATACCGGCCCACGCTGCCACGGCTTCGGATACCGGTGCCTCACCCGCGCTGTGGCGGTAGTTGAGCAGCGTGCTGAACAGCGGTAATGCCGAAGGTACACCGCTGCAGCGCTGGGCAAGCGACAAGGAAGCATGCTCATGGCCGAGCAAGGCCGAGAGCCGTTGATGAGTGGCGCGAACGCCCGCCTCGACGCCCTGAGTGCCGACATCGATGCGCAGCGGCAAGGTATTGATGAACATGCCCAGCGCCCGGTCCGCACCGGCAGTGCCGCTCATGCGACCCATCAGCACTGTACCGAACACCACTTCTTCACGACCGGCCAGACGGCCTACCACCTGTGCCCAGGCCAGATGCACCAGACTCGCGGCACTGGCACCCAGGCGGCGGGCCTGAGTGTGCAGACGCTGACTCAAGGCATCGTCCAGAACCTGATGCGCTTCTTCGATACCGTGACCGTCCCCCTGAATATCCTGCAGCCCCAAGGGCAGTGTCGGCTCATCGATATCGGCCAGCATGTCGCGGAAGAAGGCTTCATGTTCTTCACGGCCGACGCCCAGCCGAGCATTGGCCACATGGTTACGATACGGCACGGCAGCAGGCAGAAGCTCGGTCTGCCCCATGAGGCTGGCCTGCATTTCCTGAACCACGACTTCCAGGGCGGTATGGTCGAGGGCCATGTGATGGAACAGCAACATCCCGACCCAGCGGTTATTGGCCGGATCAGCAGCAAAGGCCAGGCGCATCAGAGGGGCGCGGGAAACGTCGAGACGATAGTGACGTGGATCGAAGCGCTGTTGCAGTTGCTGCAACACATCCCCTTCGCCCTGCTCCGGCACGACCTCTTCGACGTCCAGGGTTGCCTTGCGCCAGACCACTTGAACCGGCTCGCTCATGCTTTCCCAGACCACTGCGGTACGCAAGATATCGTTACGGTCCACGACGCTCTGCAAGGCATGGGCAAAGATATCCAGGCGTTGACGGTCCTCGAAACTGAACTGCACCTGCAGCACGTAGGGGTCGCCCTGGCTGGCAGCCAGATGGTGATACAGAATCCCCTCCTGCAACGGTGCCAGCGCATAGATGTCCTGCACATTGGCAACACCGCCCGGCACACTGGCCACGACGCGGTCGATAGCCTCCTGATCCAGATCCGCTAACGGCAGCATCTCCGGCGTGATGCGCTCACAGCCTTCAGGAATCAGGTTGTCGGGAACAATCACACCGCGAGTCCCGCCACCAACGGCTGCGGCCAAGGCCGCCAGAGTCGGTTGACCAAACAGCACACGCACGTCGGCGCTGAGGTCCTGTTGACGCATGCGTTCGATCAGCTTGACCGCCAGCAATGAGTGGCCGCCCAGCTCGAAGAAGTGGTCATGACGGCCTACTTGCTCAACACCCAGCAGTTCCTGCCAGAGTTCGGCAATCGCCGTTTCGAACTTGCCTTGCGGTGCTTCATAGACACGGCTGGCCAAGGCCGACTGATCCGGTGCAGGCAGCGCCTTGCGATCCAGCTTGCCGTTGGTGGTCAGTGGCAGCGATTCCAGCATCACGAAAGCGCTCGGCAGCATGTGCTCGGCCAAGGCTTGCAACAGTTGGTCGCGCAGGTCAACGGCAGATGGCGCTTCACCCTCTTCTGCAATGACATAAGCCACCAGACGCTTGTCGCCGGGAACGTCTTCGCGAGCGATTACCACCGCTTCGCGCACGCCATTGCAGGCTGCCAGTTGCGCTTCGACCTCACCCAGTTCGATACGGAAACCACGAATCTTCACCTGATCGTCGTTACGGCCCAGGTAATCGAGGCTACCTTCGGCGGTCCAGCGGGCCAGGTCGCCAGTACGATACAGACGGGCATTTTTAACCTTGCTGAACGGATCGGCGATAAACCGCTCTTCGTTCAACTCAGGACGGTTCAGATAACCCCGCGCCACGCCGGCACCACCCACATACAACTCACCGACCACACCGACCGGCACTGGCTCACGGTTGGCATCCAGCACATAGGTCTGCAAGTCCGGAATCCGCACACCAATCGGGCTGACACCCGCGTGCAAGGCATCCGCCGCTTCCAAGGCACGATAAGTCACGTGCACCGTGGTTTCGGTAATGCCATACATGTTCACCAGTTGCGTTCCGGCGTTCACCGCACGTGCATACCACGGCTTGAGAATCCCGGTTTCCAGGGCTTCACCACCAAAGATCACCTGACGCAACGAGTGCGACTGCTGACTTTCACCCTGGGCCGCAATCAACTGGCGGAAGGCGCTTGGCGTCTGGTTCAACACCGTCACCCCAGCATCACACAGCAAGGCATAGCATTCCTGCGGCGAACGGCTGACCAGTTGCGGCACGATCAGCAACTCGCCACCGTGTATCAGCGCGCCCCAGATTTCCCAGACCGAGAAGTCGAAGGCAAAGGAGTGAAACAGCGCCCAGGTATCGGTCGGACCAAAGTCGAACCAGGCTTGAGTCGCGGAGAACAGGCGCGCCACATTGCGATGCTCGACCTGCACGCCCTTCGGCAGACCGGTGGAGCCCGAGGTGTAGATCACATAGGCCAGGTTTGACGAAGCCGAATCAACCTGCGGATTGGAGACGGATTGATCCTGCAAACGTGGATCGTCCAGATTGATGACCGGCACCGACACATCCGCCAGCACCTGTGCGGTGGACTCTTGGACCAGCACGGCCAATGGCTCGCTGTCCTGAAGCAGGTACGCCAGACGCTCGGCCGGATAAGCCGGGTCCATCGGCACGTAACCCGCGCCAGCCTTGAGGATACCCAGCAGGCCGATGATCATTTCCAGACCACGTTCGACGCAGATCGCTACACGATCGTCCGGGCCGATGCCTTGTTCGATCAGCCGATGAGCCACCTGATTGGCGCGGTTATTGAGCTCGCCATAGGACAACTGGCGACCTTCAAAACGAATTGCCGTGGCTGAAGGCTGTTTTGCAGCCCAGCTTTCAACGGCGCGGTGTATCAGCAGATCGTCAGCAAAGGTTGCGTCACTGACACTCCACTTATGCAGCAGTTGTTCACGCTCGCTGTCCGGCAGAATCGACAGATTCCCCAGCGCTGTCTGTGGAGCCTGTTCCAGCGCATCGATCAATTGATGCATAACGCGCTGCATGTAGCCACAGACACGCTCGGCACCGATTTGCGCTTCAGCCATCACGGTCAGGTTGAAGCCTTCGCCCAGGTCATCCACCGACAGGGTCAGCGGGTAGTTGGTGCGCTCCTCTCCCGACAGCGCCTCGATACCTTCCCAGGCCGAGCCACTGGAAGCACTGGCACGGTTTTCCAGATGCCGGTAATTGAGCAGTGAACTGAACAGCGGTGCAGGTGCTTCAACGCCACTGCAACGCTGGGCAAGTACCAGCGAGGCATGTTCGTGACCCAGCAGAGCCGTCAGGCTGGCATGGGTTTTCTTCACGCCGCTGTGGACAGACTGATCGCCGAGATCAACTCGCAATGGCAAGGTGTTGATAAACATGCCAAGAGCACGGTCGGCCCCTTCGCCACCCTGCATGCGCCCCAGCAACACCGTGCCGAACACCACTTCATCGCGACCTGACACGGCGTCCAGCACCCGCGCCCAGCCCAGGTGATACAGGCTGGCAGCACTCACGCCCAGTTTGCGTGCCTGAGCCCGCAAACGCTGGCCAAGGGAAGCGTCCACCACCTGACGGACTTCCTGAATCCCCTGCCCGTCACCCTGCACGTCATGCAGCCCGAACGGCAGGGTCGGTTCGTCGATATCACCCAGCATGTCGCGGAAGAACGCTTCATGGTCTTCACGACTGACACCCAGGCGCGCCTGAGCCACGTAGTTGCGGTAAGGCACCGAGGCAGGCAATTGATCACCAAGGCCGGCCATGAAGGCTTCGATTTCCGACGTCACGATCCCCAGGGAAGTGGCATCGTCGACCATATGGTGGAACAGCAGCATGCCCAGCCAGCGATTATTGGCCGGATCATGGGCGTAACCGATGCGCATCATCGGGGCCTGGCGGATATCCAGGCGGTAATGACGCGGGTCGAGCACTTCACTCAGTTGCTCAGCGATATCGCCGGCAGCCGGATCGAGAAGAACTTCCTCCGCAACCAGCTCCGCATGACGCCAGACCACTTGCACCGGATCGTCCAGACGCTCCCAAAGCACACCCGTGCGCAGAATGTCATGCCGCGACACCACACTCTGCAAGGCCGCAGCAAATTTATGGACACGCTCCAGGCTGTCAAAAGCGAACAGCGCATATTGCAGGTAGGGATCGCCCTCGACTGCAGTCAGGTGGTGATAAAGAATCCCTTCCTGCAACGGAGCCAGTGCGTAGATATCCTGAATATTGGCCACACCGCCCGGCACACTGGCAACGACGCGGTCGATAGCCTCCTGATCCAGATCCGCCAACGGCAGCATGTCAGGTGTGATGCGTTCGCAGCCTTCAGGAATGAGATTGGCCGGAACCACGATCTGCGCCTGACCGCCCACCGCTGCGGCCAATGCCGCCAGAGTCGGCTGACCAAACAGCACACGCACATCGGCGCTGAGATTCTGCTGACGCATCCGTTCGATCAGTTTCACTGCCAGCAGCGAGTGGCCACCCAGTTCGAAGAAGTGGTCATGACGCCCTACTTGCTCAACGCCCAGCAATTCCTGCCAGAGCTGGGCAATGATTTCCTCGACTTCGCCTTGCGGCGCTTCATAGGTCCGGCTGACCAGAGCTGACTGATCCGGTGCAGGCAAGGCTTTGCGGTCAAGCTTACCGTTGGTGGTCAGCGGCAGCGATTCCAGCATCACGAAAGCGCTCGGCAGCATGTGCTCGGCCAAGGCTTGCAACAGTTGGTCGCGCAGGTCAACGGCAGATGGCGCTTCACCCTCTTCTGCAATGACATAAGCCACCAGACGCTTGTCGCCAGGGACGTCTTCGCGAGCGATTACCACTGCTTCGCGTACACCCTCACAAGCTGCCAGTTGTGCTTCAACTTCACCCAGTTCGATACGGAAACCGCGGATCTTCACCTGATCGTCGTTACGGCCCAGATAATCCAGGCTACCCTCGGCGGTCCAGCGGGCCAGGTCGCCAGTACGATACAGACGGGCATTTTTAACTTTGCTGAATGGATCGGCGATAAACCGCTCTTCATTCAGCTCAGGACGGTTCAGATAACCCCGCGCTACGCCGGCACCGCCGACATACAGCTCGCCGACAACACCGACCGGCACAGGCTCACGGTTGGCATCCAGCACGTAAGTCTGCAAATCAGGAATTCGCACACCAATCGGGCTGACACCAGCGTGCAAGGCATCCGCCGCTTCCAGAGCACGATAAGTCACGTGAACCGTGGTTTCGGTAATGCCGTACATGTTCACCAGTTGCGTACCGGCGTTCACCGCTCGGGCATACCACGGCTTGAGAATCCCGATTTCCAGGGCTTCACCACCAAAGATCACCTGACGCAACGAGTGCGACTGCTGGCTTTCGCCCTGAGCAGCAATCAACTGGCGGAAAGCACTTGGCGTCTGGTTCAACACCGTCACGCCAGCCTCGCAAATCAAGGCGTAGCACTCCTGCGGCGAACGGCTGACCAGTTGCGGCACGATCAGCAACTCGCCACCGTGTATCAGCGCGCCCCAGATTTCCCAGACCGAGAAGTCGAAGGCAAAGGAGTGGAACAACGCCCAGGTATCGGTCGGGCCGAACTCAAACCACGACTGAGTGGCCGAGAACAAGCGCGCCACATTGCGATGCTCGACCTGCACGCCCTTCGGCAGACCGGTGGAGCCCGAGGTGTAGATCACATAAGCCAGGTTTGACGAAGCCGAATCCACCTGCGGATTGGAGATGGATTGCTCCTGCAAACGAGGATCATCCAGATTGATGACCGGCACCGACACATCCGACAGCACTTCTGCTGTGGCCTGCTGAACCAGCACCGCCAATGGCGCGCTGTCCTGGAGCAGGTACGCCAGACGCTCGGCCGGGTAAGCCGGATCCATCGGCACGTAACCCGCACCAGACTTGAGGATCCCCAGCAGGCCGATGATCATTTCCAGACCGCGTTCGACGCAGATCGCCACACGATCGTCTGGTCCAATGCCTTTTTCGATCAAGCAATGAGCAACCTGATTGGCGCGGCTGTTCAGCTCACCATAAGACAGCTTGCTACCTTCAAAGCGCAGCGCCGTCGCTGAAGGCTGTTTTGCAGCCCAGCTTTCAACGGCATGGTGAATCAGCAGGTCATCGGCAAAGGTCGCGTCACTGACATTCCACTCGTGAAGCAGTTGCTCACGCTCGCCAGCCGGCAGAATCGACAGACTGTGCAGCGGCGTTTGCGGCGCCTGCTCCAGTGCTTCGGTCAACTGCTCCAGAGCAATCTGCATATAGCCACAGACGCGCTGGGCTCCCATGGTTTCCAGTGCCAGAACGGTGAAGTGGAAGCCTTCGCCCAGGTCATCGACGTTAAGGGTCAGTGGATAGTTGGTGCGCTCATCGCCGCCCAGGCTCTGTATGCCTTCCCATGCACTCAGGCTTTCCTGGGAAGCCACCGCATTGCTGTGACGGTAGTTGAGCAAGGCACTGAACAACGGAGTGGTCGCGGCCACGCCACTGCAACGCTGGGCCAGTGCCAGCGATGCATGTTCGTGTACCAGCAAACCGGTGAGCCGGTCGTGGGCTTCGCTTACCGCCTGGCGCACCGTGTTGCTGTCCAGGCTGACCCGTAATGGCAAAGTGTTGATGAACATGCCCAAGGCACGGTCGGCACCCTCGCCGCCCTGCATGCGCCCCAGCAATACGGTGCCGAACACCACATCATCGGTAGCCGACACCTTGCCCAACACCAAGGCCCAGGCCAGGTGAATCAGGCTGGCCGCGCTGACACCCAACTGACGGGCCTGCTGGCGTAAACGACTGCTGATATGCACGTCCAGAGACGCTCGCGACTCTTCGATCCCGTGCCCGTCGCCTTGCACATCATGTACACCGAACGGCAGGGTCGGCTCGTCGATATCCCCCAGCATGTCGCGGAAGAACGTTTCATGGGCCGCAGGCTCGACACCCAGTCGGGCCTGGGCCACATAGTTGCGATACGGCATCGCCGCACCCAATTGATCGGCCGTACCCAGCAGGAAGGCCTGCATTTCCAGTTGCATCACTTCCAGCGCGGTATGGTCCAGCGCCAGGTGATGGAACAGCAGAGTGGCAACCCAGCGGTTTTGCTCCTGGTCCTCGGCACAGGCCAGATGCAGCAGCGGCGCACGGGTCAGGTCCAGGCGATAATGACGAGCATCGAAACGCTCCGACAATTGCTCAGCAACAGGCCCGTCGGTCGGGTCCAGATCAACCCATTGAGGTTGCAACGCGACGTTACGGCAGACCACCTGGACCGGCTCATCCAGACCACTCCAGTGCACGGCCGTGCGCAGGATATCGTGACGGTCGATGACCGATTGCAGCGCCTGGACAAAGTCTTCCAGACGTTCGCGACTGTCGAAGGCGTACTGCGATTGCAGCACATACGGGTCGCCCGCTTCGGCGGACAGGTGGTGATAGAGAATCCCTTCCTGGAGTGGAGCCAGCGGGTAGATATCCTGCACATTGGCCGCGCCGCCCGGGACGACTGCCAGAACACGTTCAAGCGACGCTTCGCTGATTTCCAGCAACGGCAGCATCTCGGGGGTAATGTGCGTGCAACCCGGCTCGATCAGGTTGGCCGGCACACGGATTTCCGTGCTGTTGCCAACGGCAGCCGCAAGAGCTGCCAGAGTCGGCTGGCTGAACAGCACGCGCACATCGGCGCTCAACCCTTCCTGACGCATCTTCTCGATCAGTTTGACGGCCAGCAGCGAGTGGCCACCCAGCTCGAAGAAATGGTCATGACGACCCACACGCTCGACTTTGAGCACCTCGGCCCAGAGAGTCGCCAGCACCGATTCGACCGGCCCGACGGGCGCTTCGTAATCACGGCTGGCATACGCTTGCGCATCGGGTGCTGGCAGTGCGCGACGGTCCAGCTTGCCGTTATTGGTCAGCGGCAGGCTGTCCAGTACCACAAAGGCCACGGGCACCATGTAATCGGCCAGTGAAGCGCTCAATTCACGACGCAACTCCTGCACAGACAGGCTCGCACCGGGCAGAGCCGTGACATAACCCACCAGTTGCTTCGGTCCACCGTCCGCATCCTGGCGCGCCAGGACCACCGATTCCTTGACCCCGGCGCATTGAGCCAGACGGGCTTCGATCTCACCGATTTCAATCCGGAAGCCACGAATCTTGACCTGCTGGTCATTGCGGCCCCGATACTCTACCGAGCCATCGGCCAGCCAGCAGGCCAGGTCGCCGGTACGGTACAGGCGGGCTGCCGGGTCTGTGCTGAACGGATCAGCCACGAACACCTGTTCGGTCAGTTCAGCGCGGTTCAGGTATCCCAATGCAACGCCATCGCCACCGATATACAACTCGCCGGTTACACCCAGTGGCACTGGCTGCTGGCGAGTATCGAGTACGTACAAACGGGTATTGGCCAGAGGTTTACCAATGGGAATGCTGCCCTCGCCTACGGTTTTGATTTCATGGGTCGCCGAGAAGGTCGTGGCCTCGGTCGGACCATAGCCGTTCAACAAGTGCTCTGGCGCGCCGTTTTTCAGCACCTGAGCGATAACCAAAGGATCCAGCACGTCGCCGCCGACAATCAGGTAACGCAATTGGGCAAAGGCCTCGTACAGGCCCGAAGCATATTGATGGAACAAGCCAGCCGTCATCCACAGCACGCTGACCGACTGCTCCAGCAGCAAGGCCTTGAACTCTGGCAGCGACAGGAGCACGTCCTGATCAACCACAACCACGCAACCGCCGTTGAGCAACGGTGCCCAGACATCCAGGGTGCTGGCGTCAAACGCCGGGTTGGAGGCAAAAGCCACTCGGTCCTGGGCATTGAACTCGGCATAACCATTATTGATCACCAGTCGGGCAATGGCGCGATGGGGCACCAACACGCCTTTTGGAGTCCCGGTGGAACCCGAGGTGTACATGATGTAGGCCGCACTTTCGCTGGAGCAGGTCAATTCCGGGTTGTCGCCGTGCTGCGGGGAAAGGTCGAGGCGGTCCAGATCAACTCGCGCAACGCCTTGAGGCACGTCCAGATCGCCATGGGTCAGAATCTGGCGAGCGCCACTGTCCTGCACCATGAACGCCTGACGCTCCTGAGGCGCATTGACGTCCAGCGGCACATAAATGGCGGCACATTTATTGATCGCCAGTTGCGCTACCAGCAGATCCAGGGAGCGTGGCAGCAGAATGGCTACGGCATCGCCTGCAATCACACCCTGGCTGATCAGATGATGAGCCAGTCGATTGGCCTGGCTGTTGAGTTCGGCGTAAGTCAGCGTCTGCTCGCCATGAACAGCGGCAAAGGCTTCAGGTCGCTTGGCCACTTGCAGTTCAAACAGAGAATGGACGGAGCTGTCCCGTGGATAGTCCGTCGTGCTGTCGTTGAAACCGTGCAGCATTTGCTCGCGCTCGGCCTCAGGCAATACGGCAATGGCATGAAGCGCGGTATCCGGGCGGTTCTCCAGTGTATCGATCAGGTTTTCCAGGGCGCATAACAAGGTGTCGCATACCCTTTGCGCGCCAATCTCGACCATGGCCAGGGCGGTGAAGACAAAGCCGGTGCCCAGGTCATCCACCGACAGGGTCAGCGGATAGTTGGTGCGCTCTTCGTTGCTCAGGCTTTCGATACCGTCCCAGGCCGAAATGGCCTGGCTGGAGGTCATGTCCACAGCGCTATGACGATAGTTGAGCAAGGTGTTGAACAACGGCGCAGGTGCGGCAACGCCACTGCAACGCTGGGCAAGTGCCAGTGAAGCATGCTCATGCCCCAGCAGAGCAGTCAGCCCCGAATGGGTAGACTTCACGCCCTCGACCACGCTGCGAGCATCGATATCCACTCGCAACGGCAAGGTATTGATGAACATGCCCAGAGCGCGGTCGGAGCCTTCGCCACCCTGCATACGCCCCATCAGTACCGTACCGAACACCACCTGGTCGCGACCGGAAGCCGCACGGGCAGCCAGTGCCCATGCCAGGTGCATGACGCTGGCCGCACTGCTGCCCAGCTTGCGGGCCTGGGCGCGTACTCGCCGACTCAGTTCGTCATCCAGGGTAATGCTGGCCTCTTCTATGCCAGTCCCGTCGCCTCGCACGCTTTCCTGGCCATACGCCAGGGTCGACTCTTCGATATCGGCCAGCTGACTGCGGAAGAAGGCTTCATGATCCTGTTCCGTCAGCCCCAGGCACGCCTGAGCCACGTAATTACGGTAAGGCATCGCCGCTGGCAGCGCGTCACCTTCGCCGACCATGAAGGCCTGCATTTCATGACGCACCACTTCAAGCGCCGTGTGATCGAGCACCAAGTGGTGGAACATGAGCAGCATGATCCAGCGCCCGTTGCTCTGGTCATGGGCGCAGGCCAGACGCATCAGAGGAGCCTGTCCAAGGTCGAGGCTGTGATGTTGCGTCGAGAATCGCTCACGAATCTGCTGTGCGATGTCGCCGTCTGCCGGATTCAGCTCAAGGGTTTCCACCACCAGTTGTGCCTGGCGCCAGACTACCTGCACAGGGCTTTCCAGTCCTTCCCAGAAGACCGAAGTACGCAAGGTGTCGTGACGATCAATGACCTTTTGCAGGGCCGAGGCAAAGGACTCGACGCGCTGTTGGTCCCTGACGGTAAAGGTCGCCTGCAGGACGTAAGGATCGCCCTGGATGGCGGATATGTGGTGGTAAAGAATGCCCGACTGCAACGGTGCAAGCGGGTAGATATCCTGAATATTGGCCGAACCGCCCGGCACACTGGCCACGATGCGGTCCAGTTCCGTCTGGTCGAGACGGACCAGTGGCAGCAGCTCAGGTGTGATGTGCGTACAGCCCGCTTCGATCAGGTTGGCCGGAACCACCACTTCGCGGTCATGGCCCACGGCGGCAGCCAGCGCAGCAACAGTGGGTTGACTGAACAGAATACGCACATCCGCCGACAATCCCTTGCGGCGCATGCGCTCGATCAAGGTAACGGCCAGCAGCGAATGACCGCCCAGTTCGAAGAAGTGATCGTGACGGCCGACGCGCTCCACCTGCAACACTTCGGCCCAGATCTGCGCCAGGGTGGTTTCGGTTTCGCCAATCGGTGCTTCGTAGCCACGGCTGATCAGGGCTTGCAGGTCCGGGGCTGGCAAGGCCTTGCGGTCCAGCTTGCCGTTCGGGGTCAGGGGCAGTTTATCCAGATGTACATAAGCGGCTGGCACCATGTATTCAGGCAGTTGGCCTTGCAAGTGCGCTTTCAGGGTTTCCAGATTGATTTCGGCAACGCTTGAGGTGAAATACGCCACCAGACGTTTGTCGCCCGGTACATCCTCACGGGCCATGACCACCGCTTCTTTCACGCTCTCATGACGCGCCAGCTTGGCTTCGATTTCGCCCAGCTCGATACGGAAGCCGCGGATTTTCACCTGATCGTCGTTACGTCCCAGGTATTCGATATTGCCGTCTGCCAGCCAGCGACCCAGGTCGCCGGTGCGATACATGCGGGCACCGGCATTGAACGGGTCTTCCAGAAAGCGCTCGGCAGTCAGGTCATCACGGTTCAGGTAGCCACGAGCTACACCGGCACCGCCGATATAGATTTCGCCCGGCACACCCAGAGGCACTGGCTGACGGTGTTCATCCAGCAGGTAGAACTGGGTATTGGCGACGGGCTTGCCGATATGGGCCGCAAAACCGTTTGCACGATCCATGGCCACCCAGCTTGAGTAGGTGGTGGTTTCCGATGGGCCGTAGAGGTTGCACAGACGCTGGACGCTGGTTTGTTCAAACAGGCTTTCCACCAGCGAGCCCTTGAGTGCTTCACCCGCCACGTTGACGGTATGCACACCCTCTTGAAGGCCGCCCGATTCCAAAAGCGCTTTCAACGCCGAAGGCACGGTGTTGATCAGGGTAATGTCATGCTCACCCTCTTGCAGAGCCAGCACGTTCTTGACCACTTCAATGCTGCAGCCCGAGATCAGCGGTGCAAAGCACTCGTAGACTGCCAGGTCGAAGTTCAGCGAGGTGGAGAACAGCGTTTTGGCCAGAACTTCAGAAGCAAACGCCTGCTGCGCCCAGGTCAGGAAGTTGACCGTGTTGCGGTGTTCGATCATCACGCCTTTGGGCAAGCCGGTCGAACCCGAGGTGTAGATGACGTAAGCCAGATGAGCCGGTGTCAGCCCCTCGATCACCGGATTGGAGACGGATTTGTCCTGCCAATCGGGCTGATCCAGATTGATAACGGTGACACCTGCCGCTGATACCAGGTCCAGCGTGGCCGATTGTGCAAGCACCGCCGCAGGCGCACTGTCTTCCAGCATGTAAGCAATCCGCTCAGCCGGATACGCCGGATCAAGCGGCACATAACCACCACCCGCCTTCAAGATGGCCAGCAGGCCGACCACCATCTCGATCCCGCGCTCGACACAGATCGCCACACGGGAATCGGACAACACGCCCTGACTGCGCAGATGATGGGCCAGTCGGTTGGCCCGTTGGTTCAGTTCGGCATAGCTCAGTTGCTCGCCGCCAAACACCAGCGCCACGGCATCCGGCGTGCGCTCCACCTGAGCCTCGAACAAACCATGAACGGTCTGGTCGAGCGGATACTCGGCCTCGGTCGCGTTGAAGCCGCGCAGTACTTGTTCAAGCTCAGCCTCGGGCAATACCGAGAGGCTGCGCAATGGTGCCTGAGGTGTCAGCTCCAGCGCTTCGACCAGTTGCTGCAACGCCGCCTGCATATAGCCGCAGACACGCTGGGCATCGACACCCTTCTGTGCCAGCGTGGTCAGCAGCAGGTTATCTCCCAGATCGTCGACGTTCAGGGTCAGCGGATAGTTGGTGCGCTCTTCACCGGACAGGCCCTCGATCCCCTTCCAGGCCTCCCGGGCCTCTGGCGTGATCTCACCGGGAGCGCTATGCCGATAGTTGAGCAGCGCGCTGAACAAGGGCATGGATGCAGGCACGCCGCTGCAGCGCTGAGCCAGTGCCAGCGAGGCATGTTCATGGCCCAGCAATTCGGTCAGCCGCCCATGGGCTGCCCGGACGCCGGCACGGACACCCTGCTCACCGACAGCAAGACGCAGCGGCAAGGTATTGATGAACAGACCGATGGCGCGGTCAGCTCCTTCGCCGCCTTGCATACGGCCCATCAACACGGTGCCGAACACCACATCCTGCTTGCCCGCGATGGCCCCCAGCACCACACCCCATGCCAGGTGAACCAGGCTGGCCAGGCTCACACCCAGATGCCGTGCCTGATTGCGCAGGCGTTGATCCAGACCGGCGACCAGTTGCTGGGTCGCTTCCTCGATACCCTCACCGTCGCCCTGCACATTCTGCAGGCCGAAAGGCAGCGTGGGCTCTTCTACATCCCCCAGCATGCCGCGAAAGAATGACTCATGGGCTTCACGACTGACGCCCAGACGAGCCTGCGCTACATAGTTGCGGTAAGCGATGGCCTCGCCCAGCTCCTGCTGGCGACCCAACAGCCAGGCCTGCATTTCATGCTGGACCACTTCCAGCGCGGTATGGTCTAGCGCCAGGTGATGGAACAACAGCAAAGCGACACAACGCTGGTTGACGACATCCTCGGCAAACTGGATGCGCAGCAACGGCGGCTGCGTCAGATCGAGTCGGAAATGCCGTGGATCGAAGCGCGCCTGCAATTGTTCGGCAATATCACCCTGAGCCGGGTCAAGGCTGACTTCCTCGACGCTCAGACGTGCCTGACGGCAGACCACTTGCACCGGGCTGTCGAGGCCTTCCCAGAAAACTGCGGTGCGCATGATGTCATGGCGGTCGACAACGGCCTGCAATGCCTGGACGAAGTCATTCAGGAGCCCACGGTCCGCAAGGCCGAACAATGTCTGCAGCACATACGGATCACCCTGTTCGGCAGCCAGGTGGTGATAGAGAATCCCCTCCTGCAAAGGCGCCAGCGCATAGATGTCCTGAATATTGGCAATACCTCCCGGCACACTGGCCACGAGGTAATCGATGGAGGCCTGGTCCAGATCCGCCAGCGGCAACATGTCAGGCGTGATGCGCTGACAATCGGCGGTGATGGCGTTGGCCGGGACACTGATCTCGTGATTATTGCCAACCGCGGCAGCCAGCGCCGCCAGCGTCGGCTGGCTGAAAAGTACCCGCACATCTGCGCTCAGCCCCACCTGGCGCATGCGTTCGATCAGGCTGACGGCGAGCAGCGAATGGCCGCCCAGTTCGAAAAAGTGATCGAAACGACCTACTCGCTCGACCTTGAGCAACTGTGCCCAGAGCGCAGCCAGGGTTTCTTCGACCGGGCCTTGAGGGGCTTCATATTCTCGACTGGCGAAGGCTTCGGCACCCGGCTCGGGCAAGGCACGACGATCCAGCTTGCCGTTGGCGGTCAGCGGGAAGCTTTCCAGCATGACAAAGGCCGCAGGCACCATGTATTCGGCCAGTGAGCCAAGCAACTCCTCGCGCAAGGCCTGGGCATTGAGTTCAATGCCCTCCTGAGCAATCACATACGCGACCAGACGTTTCTGGCCGGAGGTTTCCTGATCCGCACGGACCAGCACCGTGGCGTCGGCAACGCCAGCGCAAGTGCTCAGGCGGGCCGAGATTTCTCCCAGCTCGATCCGGAAACCGCGGATTTTTACCTGATCGTCGTTACGTCCGCGATACTCGATGCCACCGTCAGGTCGCCAGCAACCAAGGTCGCCGGTGCGGTACAGCATGGCATCGTCGCCTGCAACAAACGGATCTGAAATGAATTTCTCAAGGGTCAGATCAGGACGATTCAGATAGCCCTTGGCAACGCCATCGCCGCCGATATAAAGCTCGCCCGTCACGCCCAGCGGCGCAGGACGCAGGTATTCATCCAGGATATAGACGCGGCTGTTGCCCACAGGCCGTCCGATGGGAATGCCCGGGCCTTCGACCTGCTCGATCTCCCAGGTGGTGGAAAAGGTCGTTGCTTCGGTGGGGCCGTAACCATTTAGCAAGTGCTGAGGAGCACCGTTTTCCAGGACCCGTGCAATGACGGCAGGGTCCAGAACATCACCCCCGACGATCAGGTAGCGCAGGCGGGCAAATGCTTCGTACAGGCCCGACGCATATTGATGAAACAGCCCCGCCGTCATCCACACCACGCTGACTGATTGCTCAAGCAGCAGACCGGCAAAATGTTCACGGGACAACAACACATCCTGATCCACCAGCACCACGCAGCCGCCATTGAGCAGCGCGGCCCAGACTTCCAGGGTGCTGGCATCGAAGGCAGGGTTGGAGGCAAAGGCCACACGGTCCGTGGCATTGAAGTCGGCATAACCGTTATCGATGACCAGACGGCTGATTGCGCGATGGGTCACCAATACACCCTTGGGTGTACCGGTAGAACCGGAGGTGTACATGACATAGGCCGGCGCACCGCCTTCCACTGCCACCTGCGGGGCTGCATCCGTCTCACCGTCCAGCTCCAGGGTATCGAGCTCCAGGCGAAGAATGTCCGCCAGCGGCTCGCGACTGCTCAGGCTCAGCAGTACGCGTGCCTGGCTGTCCTCAAGCATGAATTGTTGACGCTCGGCGGGCGCATTGACGTCCAGCGGCACATACACGGCACCGCATTTGAGAATGGCCAGTTGGCTGATCAGCAGCTCGAACGAACGCTCAAGCTCGATTGCGACTCGATCACCGGGCTGGACGCCTGCAGCACGCAAATGCCCGGCCATTGCGTTGGCACGGGCATTCAACTGGCCGTAACCGAGCTGCTGCTCGCCATGTACGGCCGCCGTCGCGTCGGGATGGCGTTCGGCATGTGCTTCGAAAAGTGCCGTTACGCTGCTGTCTCGGGGATAGGGTCGCGTGGTGTCGTTGAATGCCACCAGCAACTGATTGCGCTCGGTGGGTGGTAATAAGTCCAGCGTACTCAATGCCTGACGCGGGTCCTGCTCCAATGCCTCGGCCAGTTGCTCGAAGGCACCGAGCAGGTAATCACCTATGCGTTGGGCGCCGATCTGTGCCAGCGCCAGAACGCTGATCGAGAAACGATCACCCAGATCATCTATCGAAACCGTGATCGGGTAGTTGCTGCGCTCTTCCCCGCCCAATACCTGCAGACCATGCCAGGCTTCACGCGCCTGGGTGGTCACTGCCTGCGCCGCGCTGCCGTGGCGATAGTTGAGCAACGAACCGAACAGCGGCGTCGGAGCGGCCACGCCACTGCAACGCTGGGCCAGAGCCAGCGATGCATGCTCATGGCCCAGCAGACCGGTCAGGCGCTGGTGAGTGGCCTTGACACTGGCGTCCACGCTCTGGGAACCCAGTTCGACCCGCAACGGCAAGGTATTGATAAACAGGCCAAGGGCACGATCCGCGCCCTCGCCGCCTTGCATACGCCCCATCAGCACGGTGCCGAACACCACGTCTTCACGGCCGGATATGCGGCCCAGCACTTGCGCCCAGGCCAGATGCACCAGGCTTGCAGCACTGACGCCCAGACGACGGGCATGGCTGCGCAGACTCGTGCCCAGAGCCTCATCAATGGGCAAGTGGACTTCTTCGACGATAGCGTCGGGATTCAGCGCATCGGTGAAACCAAATGGCAGGGACGGTTCTTCCACGTCCGACAACATGTCGCGAAAGAACGCCTCATGCTCCTCGCGCCCGCTTCCCATACGGGCCTGGGCCACATAGTTGCGATAGGGAACCGCCTCAGGCAGCGCACCTTCGGTCCCCAGCAGGAATGCCTGGGTTTCATGCTGCACAAGCTCCAGTGCAGCGTGGTCCAGAGCCGTGTGATGAAACAGCAGCATGGCCACCCAGCGAGAGTTGACCGGGTCGGCCGCCCAGACCAGGCGCATCAGCGGTGCCTGACGCACATCCATACGGTAGTGGCGCGGATCGAAGTGCTCCTGCAATTGCCGGACTATGTCCCCGTCGGCCGGGTTCAGAACGATTTCATCGAACCCCAGCCGGGCCTCTTGCCAGACCACCTGCATGGGCTCGTCGAGCCCTTCCCAGACGATGGCAGTACGCAGGATATCGTGACGATTGATGACGCCTTGCAGCGCCTGGGCAAAACCTTCCAGCTTCTGTGGACTCTCTGCACTGAAAACAGTGTGCAGGACATACGGATCGCCCTGGGTGGCGGAAATATGGTGGTAGAGAATACCTTCCTGCAACGGCGCCAGCGGATAGATATCCTGCACGTTTGCAGCACCGCCCGGCACGGTTTCGACGATCCGGTCAATCGCGTCCTGGCTCAGTCCGGCCAGGGGCAGCATGTCAGGCGTGATGCGGAAGGCCGGGCTCAGCCAGTCACCACCGTTTCTCTTCACCAGATCGATCAGCGCATGCTTGTGCAGTCGCATGCTGTCTATCAGCGCATCATCGAATCCCTCGTCATCGCCCAGAATGACAAGGTCACCTTCCTCGTGCTGGAGTCGGATCGGGTGACCGGAAATGATAGCCATCAATTCGTTGAAGAGCATCGAATAACCTGCGCTGTATGAGTTCTGGAGAAGTCGACGAAAAACACAAGACGGCTTCGTGAAAAGGCGAAAGACCGCCTTTCTAGGGTGGGAAAAAACTAGAGCATCGGTTCTGGACTGTCTGTCACGGTATGTAGGGACAGGCGGGATGCAGGACGGCAGGGGCTTTGGGAAAGCGGCGTCCCCTTGAATGGGGACACCGCAGGGTCAGCAGAGAGACGGATCAGATACGGCGTTTGCGTTGCTGGGTAGGTACACGGGAAGCCGAGACTTCGACGGTGCGCAGTGGCACCACCGATGCCGCGACGGCGGCCAGGGTCGACTGCCCGAACAGGACACGAACATCGGCTTCCAGCCCCTCCTGGCGCATGCGCTCGATGAGACTGACCGCCAGCAGCGAATGCCCGCCCAGTTCGAAGAAGTGGTCGTGACGCCCTACTCGCTCCACCTTCAGCAACTCGGCCCAGAGCATGGCCAGCCGGGTTTCGTTTTCACCCTGAGGCGCTTCGTAACGATGCGTCACGTAAGCGTTGCTGTCGGGCAACGGCAGGCGCTTGCGATCCAGTTTGCCATTGGGGGTCAGCGGCAAGTTATCGAGGTGCACATAGGCGGCAGGCACCATGTACTCAGGCAGTTGCGCCTGCAAATGCGCTCGCAACAACCCGCTGTCGACCACCAGCTTCTCGCTCTGCAGCGTGTAATACGCCACCAGCCGCACATCACCAGGCTCGTCTTCCCGGGCCAGGACAACCGCGTCCCGGACCGCTTCATGACCAGCCAGGCGCGCTTCGATCTCACCGAGTTCGATACGGAAGCCGCGAATCTTCACCTGATCGTCGTTGCGCCCCAGATACTCGATATTGCCGTCCGGCAACCAGCGACCCAGGTCACCGGTGCGGTACATGCGAGCACCCGGCACATCGCTGAACGGATCATCGAGGAAGCGCTCGACCGTCAGTTCGTCACGGTTGAGATACCCACGCGCCACACCCGCTCCACCGATGAAGAGCTCGCCCGCGACACCCAGCGGCACCGGGTTCAGATACTCATCGAGTACATGGAATCGGGTATTGGAAATGGGTTTGCCGATATGCGCACTGAAACCGCTTTCCCGATCCATGGCGACCCAACTGGAGTAAGTCGTGGTTTCCGAAGGCCCGTAGAGGTTGCACAACTGCTTGACCTGAGTCTGCTCGAACAGTTTTTCCACCAGACTGCGCTTGAGTGCTTCGCCCGCCACGTTGACCGTATGCACGCCCTGGCTCAGCCCGGTGGATTCCAGCAACGCCTTGAGCGCCGAAGGCACGGTATTGATCAGCGTGACATCGCGCTCGTTTCGCTGCAGTTCAAGGGCATTCTTCACCAGATCGATACAGCCGCCGGTGGTCAGCGGAGCGAAGCATTCGTAGACGGCCAGGTCGAAGTTCAACGAGGTGGAGAACAGGGTTCTGGCAAGCACTGCCGGCTCGAAAGCCCGTTTTGCCCAGGTCAGGAAGTTGACCGTGTTTCTATGCTCGATCATCACGCCTTTGGGCATGCCGGTGGACCCGGAGGTGTAAATCACATAGGCCAGGTGCGCAGCGCTCAGGCCGGGAACCTCCGGGTTTTCCGGTGGTTGTCCGAGCCAGGTGCTGTTGTCCAGATCGATCACCGGGGCGTGGGTGGCAGACAGCAGACCGAGAGTCGGCCCATGGGCCAGCACCACGGTCGGCGAGCTGTCCTCCAGCATGTAGGCGATACGCTCGACCGGATACGCCGGGTCCAGCGGCACATAACCGCCGCCCGCCTTGAGGATGGCCAGCAGACCGACCACCATTTCCGTACTACGCTCCATGCAGATAGCTACCCGGGCATCAGGCTCGACGCCCCGTGCGCGCAAATGCCAGGCCAGACGGTTGGCTCGCTCGTTCAACTGCCGGTAATTCAACTGTTCCCCGCCATGGATCAGTGCCGGAGCATCAGGCGTACGCAGCACCTGAGCTTCGAAAAGACCATGAACGGTTTGTGCCGGCGGATAGTAGTGTTGCGTGTCGTTGAAACGGGCCAGATGCAGACGCTCCGCTTCATCCGGCAAAGCAACGCCGTACACGGGCTGTCCGGCATCGGCCACCATGGCACGCAGCAGACGCTCCAGATAACCGCAATAACGCTCGATGGTCTGCGGATAGAACAAGGCGGTGGCGAACTCAAGGCTGCCCTGCAACTGGCCGTTGACTTCCCCAAGGTCCAGGGACAGATCGAACTTGGCGCTGTTTCTCGGTGCGCCAATGCCTTCCAGCGTCAGGTTGCCCAACTGAAGGTCGACACTTTCGTTGTTCTGCCACGACAGCATGACCTGGAACAACGGGCTGTGAGACAGGCTGCGAACCGGCTTGACCACCTCCACCACATGCTCGAAAGGCAATGCCTGACGGGCCTGTGCTTCCAGGGCCAGGGTTCTGACCCTGCGCAGCAACTCGGCGAAGTCGGGTTTGCCGGACAGATCGATCGGCAGAGCCAGTGTGTTGACGAACAGGCCGATCAGCCCTTCGACTTCGGCATTCATGCGGTTGGCCACCGGCGAACCTATGACCACCTGGTCCTGACCGGACAAACGACTCAATGTGGCCGCCCAGGCTGCCAGCACCGTCATGTACAGCGTGGTGCCGTGGCGTTTGCTCAGGTCATGAAGCTGCGCGGTCAACTGCGCATCGAAGCAGACCGGTATCGCGGCGCCCGAATAGTCCTGCAGTGCCGGACGAGGCTGGTCGGTCGGCAGTGTCAGCACCGCCGGAGCCTGGGCCAGCGTCTTGCGCCACCAGTCGGTCTGGGCCTTCAAGGCCTCGCCCTCCAGCAGGCGACGCTGCCACGCGGCATAGTCGGCGTATTGCAAGGTCAGCTCCGGCAGAGGGTCCGCCTCACCACGCACAAAGGCTGCGTAGAGCGCACCCAGCTCGGCCGTCAATACGCCCATGGACCAGCCATCGGAAACGATATGGTGCATGGTCACCAGCAGCACATGCTCTTGCTCCGCGATACGGATCAACTGTCCGCGGATCAGCGGCCCGTGCTGCAGATCGAAGCCTTGCAGCGCCTCCTGCCCGGTCATCTCGTTCAAGGTGGCCGACGGATCGTCGAGCCCCGAGATATCCACCCGGGTCAGCGCAAAACCGCTGTCCGGTGGCAGGATACGTTGCACTGCCGCACCACCCGAAGGCTGGACAAAGCAAGTACGCAGAGCCTCATGACGCGCCACGATGCGGTCCAGGGCACGTTGCAGTGCGGACACGTCGAGCGCTCCCCTGAGGCGCAGCCCGGCGGGCAGATGATAGGCGGCACTGGCACCTTCCATCTTCGCCAGGAACAACAGGCGCTGCTGAGCGAACGAGAGCGGCAAGGCTTCATCACGAGAAACCGGTGTGATGTCCGGCCAGGTGCTGCGTGTTGCCAAGGCAATCTGCTCGGCTACCGCACTCAACTGAGGGTGGGCAAACAGCTCGGCCAGTTGCAGTTCAACGCCCCACTGCTGACGAACCAGAGACACCAGACGCATGGCCAGCAGCGAGTGCCCGCCCAGTTCGAAGAAGTTGTCGTCGCGTCCGATTCGCTCGACCTTGAGCAACTCGGCCCATGTCGCGGCAAGACTGATTTCCTGCTCCCCACGAGGCGCTTCGTAGTGACGCGTGAGATCGGTTTCGGGAGCCGGCAACGCCTTGCGGTCCAGTTTGCCGTTGGGGGTCAGCGGCAGTTTTTCCAGGTGTACGAACACGGTCGGAACCATGAACTCCGGCAAGTGTGCCAGCAAGGATTCACGCAGCAGGCTGCTCGCACAGTTCTCGCCAGTGTAATAGCCCGCCAACCGCAGGTCGCCATGGGCGTCATTGACAGCTACGACGACAGCTTCACGGATACCGGAGACAGCGCCCAGTCTGGCTTCGATTTCTCCGAGTTCGATCCGGTAACCACGAATCTTCACCTGGAAATCGTTGCGGCCCAGGTATTCGAGGCTGCCATCGGGGCGATAGCGGGCAAGGTCGCCTGTGCGGTAAAGACGCGCTCCGGGCTTCGAGGAAAACGGGTCATTGATAAAGCGTTCGGCCGTCAGTTGCTCCCAGTTCAGATAACCACGGGCCACGCCGTCGCCACCGATATACAACTCGGCAGCCACGCCCATGGGCACCGGCTCGCCCTGCTCGTCCAGCAGGTAGAAACGGTTATTGGCAATCGGACGGCCGATACTGACGCTGGCCGAAGTCCTGTCGCTGGCATCGAATTCCAGCGCCGATGACCAGATGGTGGTTTCGGTGGGGCCATAGACGTTCCAGAGCGTGCCGACTCTTGCGGCCACTCGTTGTGCCAGGTCCAGAGGCAACGCCTCGCCACCACACAACGCCTTGAGCCCGGCCGCTCCCGACCAGCCGGAATCCAGCAAAAGTCGCCAGGTGGCTGGCGTAGCCTGCATCATGGTCGCACCGCTCTGAGCGATCGCTTCGGCCAGCAATACAGGGTCCTGAGCACCGTGACGGTCGAGCAGTACCGTACAGGCGCCGCAGATCAGCGGCATGTAGAGTTCCAGGCCGGCAATGTCGAAGCTGATGGTGGTCAGGGCCAGCATGCGGTCTTCTGGCCCGGTGCGGGTCAGGTCGCGCATGGCACAGAGCAGGTTGACCACGCCCCGTTGTTCGAGCATGACCCCTTTGGGTCTGCCGGTGGAACCGGAGGTGTAGATCACGTAGGCCAGTTGTCGCGCATCGGTTTCGCGCTCTACAGGCGCTGTCGGGCCTGAACGCCATTCGGCATCACGGTCCAGAGCGATGACCGGAATACTGCCGCTGTCCAGGCCATCAGGCGCACTGCCCAGTGTCAGCAAAGCCACCGGAGAGCTGTCGGCAAGCATGTAGTTCAAGCGATCGGCCGGATAACCGGGGTCCAGCGGCACATAACAACCGCCCGCCTTGAGAATCCCCAACAAGCCCACCAGCATTTCCAGGCCACGTTCGACACACAACGCGACCGGGGCATTCTGTCCGCCAAGCAATGGTGTCAGGCAGTGCGCCAGTCGATTGGCCTGTTGATCCAGCTGACGATAAGTCAGGCTCTGCTCGCCATGCACCACCGCCACGGCATCGGGCGTGCGTTGCACCTGAGCCTCGAACAGCCCGTGAACGGTTGCCTGATCCGGATAAACGCAATCGGTATCGTTGAACGAGGTCAGCAACCGCAGGCGCTCGGCATCAGGCAGTATCGAAATGCGATTCAAGGCAGTCGACGGTGCCTGTTCGAGTGTTTCAATCATGTTCTGCAAGGCGCACTGCATGTAATCGCACAGCGCCCGGGCATCGATGCCTCCGCTGGCCTGAACCGTCAGAAGATACCCTGCACCTGTATCGTCTACCGCCAGCGACAAGGGATACGCCGTATGTTCATGGGCTTCAAGCCCCTGGATACCCTGCCAGGCGGTGTGAGCCTGTGCAGAGTCGTCCGCCGCGCTGTGGCGGAAATTGAGCAGCGCGCCAAACAGCGGAGCCGGTGCTGCAACACCACTGCAACGCTGTGCAAGAGCCAGAGGCGCATGTTCATGCTCAAGCAGCCCGCTCAGGCGTGCATGCACCTGCCTGACGGCCTGGGCCACAGCCTGTTGCCCCAGTTCTACGCGGATCGGCAAGGTGTTGATGAACATGCCCAATGCCCGGTCTGCGCCTTCCCCGCCGCGCATCCGCCCGACCAGCACAGTACCGAATACCACATCGTCACTTGCCGAGACACGCCCCACCACCAGGCCCCATGCCAGGTGGTAGAGACTGGCCGCACTCACGCCCAGGCTTCGGGCAAGGCTGCGGACACGTTGAGCGATGTCGGTATCTACCCTGTCGTGGATTTCATGCATCACGCCTTCGGATACCTGCTGGCCAAACGGCAAGGTCGGTTCGCGGACGTCTTGCAGCATGTCGCGAAAGAAGCGTTCATGTGCCGCATCATCGGCCCCCAGGCGCACCTGAGCGATGTAGTTTCGGTAAGGAACCGGCTCGGGCAGCGGTGTCGCTTCATCCAGTAACAGGCTTTGTATTTCGGATACCACGACATCGAAAGCCACGTGATCCATGATCAGGTGGTGGAACACCAGCGCCACCACATAGCGTTGGTTAACCGAATCCCAGGCGTAGGGCATGCAGATCAGAGGCGCCTGGCCGATGTCCATGCGAAAATTTCGGGCATCGAACCGTTCACGCATCTGGCCGAGAATATCGCCATCCTCAGGGTCCAGCGTCACGCATTCGCTCGACAGCGTTGCGTGGCGCAACACCACCTGCACAGGCGTTTCAAGACCTTTCCAGAACACTGCCGTGCGCAGGATGTCATGACGCTCGATCACTTTTTGCAAAGCCTGGATGGCAGACTCCAGACGGGCTTCAGTGTCAATTTCGAGCAACGACTGCAGGATGAAGGAATCGCCTTCACGTGCCGCGACATGGTGATACAGGATGCCTTCCTGAAGCGGCGCGAGTGCATAGATATCCTGCACATTGGCCACACCGCCCGGCACTGCAGCGACGATATCATCGATGGACGTCTGCTCCAGACTGGCCAGAGGCAGCATCCAGGGTTCGATCCGCTGGCAGTCGGCGGGAATCAGATTGGCCGGTACCTGAATGTCCTGCTCGGTCGTCAGGGAAGCCGCCAGTGCCGCCAAGGTAGGCTGGTTGAACAAGACCTTGATATCAGCGCGCAAACCTTCCTGGCGCATGCGCTCGATCAGCGTCACCGCCAGCAGCGAATGGCCGCCCAGAGAAAAGAAGTTATCGAAGCGCCCTACGCGCTCCACCTTCAGCACCTGGGACCAGATACTGGCCAGCAAGGCTTCCACGTCACCTGACGGGGCCTCATACACACTGCTTGTCAGTGCCTGCGCGTCGGGAACAGGCAGCGCCTTCTGATCAAGCTTGCCGTTGTTGTTCAAAGGCCAGTGTTCCAGGCGTACGAAGGCCGAAGGCACCATGTATTCCGGCAAGGCCTCACGCAGCCAGGCCTGGACGTTCTGGACAGTCAGCAGCGAATCGGCGGATTCGGCGGTGTAATACGCCACCAGTTGCTTTTGCCCCGGCACGTCTTCGCGAATCACCACCGAGGCCTGATGCACGCCCGGACAGGCTTTGAGGCGCGCATCGATCTCGCCCGGCTCGATACGGAAACCGCGAATCTTCACCTGGCCGTCACCACGCCCCAGATGTTCAAGGCTGCCATCTGCACGCCAGCAACCGCGGTCGCCGGAGCGATAGAGCCGCGCGCCTTTCACAGAGCTGAACGGGTCAGCGATAAATGCCTGGGCGGTCAGTTCGGGACGATTCAGATAACCCAGCGCAACACCGTCGCCGCCGATGCATATTTCCCCGGCAACGCCCGTGGGTACCAACTGCTGACGGGCATCCAGCACGTAGACCTGGGTATTGGCCAGCGGCTTGCCGATGGGCACATTGCTCATCTGCAGCGGCACATCGGTCACATGCAGAGTCGTCGCGTAGGTGGTGGTTTCCGTCGGGCCGTAGCAGTGAATCAAGCGCAGATCCGGTGCAATGGCCAGCAAATCCCGGAAGACTTGCGGGTCGGCCCGCTCACCGCCGCACATCAGAATGCGCAGTCCCGCCAGGGTTTCGCCGATCAGGCTCACATACTGGTTGAATACCGCAGTGGTCACGAACAATGACGTGATGCCCTTGGCTACCAGAACTTCGGCCAGACGCGGCGGATCCAGCAGCAACTCATGCTCGATCACCACCACTTGCCCGCCATTGAGCAGCGCGCCCCAGACTTCCAGGGTGCTGGCGTCAAATGCCGGGTTCGAGGCGAATGCCAGGCGGTCGTTTTGGTTGAAGTCGGCAAAACCGTTATTACGCACCAGTTTGACAATGCCACGGTGCGCCACGATGACCCCTTTTGGGGTGCCGGTAGAGCCCGAGGTGTACATGATGTAAGCCGCTGACTCCGCAGTGTTGCGGTTTTGCGGATCATGGTCCGGCTGACCGCTCACATCGAGCCGATCCAGATCAAGACGCTCCGCACCTTCCGGAATCTCACGGTCATGAAGGGTCAGCAACTGCCGGGCGCCGCTGTCACGGACCATGAAGGCCTGACGGTCCAGCGGTGCATTGACGTCCAGCGGTACGTAAAGGGCCGCACATTTGGTGATCGCCAGTTGCGCCACCAGCAGATCCAGCGAACGCGGCAGCAGAATCGCCACGGCATCGCCCGCCTTCACTCCCAGCCCCGTCAGGTAATGGGCCAGACGGTTGGCGCGACGGTTGAGTTCGGCATAGGTCAGCGACTGCTCCCCGTGCACGGCGGCAATGGCTTCAGGCCGCTCGGCAACCTGAGCTTCGAACAGAGGCTGCAGTGTCTGGTCCCTTGGGTAATCCGTAGCCGTAGCGTTGAATGTCTCCAGCAGGCGCTTACGTTCCTGAGGCGCAATGACCGGCACATCATGCAGAGCAGTCTGCGGATGGCCATCCAGGGCCTCGACCAGTTGCTGCAACGTGTAGGCAAAGGTGTCGCAGACACGCCGGGCACCGATTTCCTGCATCGCCAGCACGCTGAGGACAAAGCCCTCACCCAGGTCATCCACGGAAATGGCCAGTGGATAGTTGGTGCCCTCTGCGTTGCTCAGGCTTTCGATACCTTCCCAGGCCGACAAGGCCTGACTGGAGGCCATATCGGCAGCGCTGTGACGATAATTGAGCAGTGAGTTGAACAGTGGCGAAGGCGCTGCCACGGCACTGCTGCGTTGTGCGAGGGCCAGCGAGGCATGCTCGTGACCCAGCAATGCACTGAGGCGCGCATGGGTGGACTTCACGCCCTCGATCACGCTGCGCCCGTCGATGTCCACTCGCAGCGGCAGCGTGTTGATGAACATGCCCAGGGCACGGTCGGCACCGTCGCCGCCCTGCATCCGGCCCATGAGCACCGTGCCGAATACCGTTTGGGCACGACCGCTGGCCTTGCTGGCCACCAGCGCCCAGACCAGGTGCATCAGGCTCGCGGCACTGACGCCAAGCTGACGAGCCTGCACCCGTACCCGACGGCACAGCGCGGTATCCAGTTGCACGCGTGCTTCTTCGATATGGCCGCCATCGCCGGGCAGCGAGGCCTGACCGTAAGCCAGCGTCGGCTCATCGACATCGCCCAGCATGTCCCGGAAGAAGGCTTCATGCTCTTCTTGCCCAAGCCCCAGGCGAGCCTGAGCCACGTAGTTGCGGTACGGCACGGCAGCGGGCAGCGAATCGGCTTCGCCCAGCATGAAGGCCTGCATCTCCTCGCGCACCACGTCCATCGCGGTATGGTCCAGCGCCAGGTGATGGAAGATCAGCAGCATGACCCAGCTGTCGCCATCACGGGCACAGGCCAGCCGGATCAAGGGCGCTTCGGCCAGATCGAGACGATAGTGACTGCTGGCAAAACGCTCGCTCAACTGCTCGGCAATGGCGCCGTCGCGTGGGTCCGGTTTAAGGAACTCCACACTCAGGTCAGCCTCACGCCACACCACTTGCAGCGGCTCGCTCAGCCCTTGCCAGACTACGGCTGTGCGCAGAATGTCGTGACGCTGGATCACATGGCGCAGTGCATTGGCAAATGCATCGAGACGTTCCCGGCTCTTGACCGAAAAGGTTGCCTGCAACACATAGGGGTCGCCCTGCTCGGCGCTGATGTGATGGTAAAGAATGCCTTGCTGAAGCGGTGCCAGCGGATAGATATCCTGCACATTGGCCGCACCGCCGGGAACCGTTGCCACAACAAGATCCAGAGTGTTCTGGTCCAGTTCGACCAGCGGCAACATATCCGGCGTAATCCGGGTACAGCCCGGTTCGATCAGGTTGGCCGGCACACGGATTTCCGTGCCGCTGCCCACCGCAGCCGCCAGAGCCGCCAGGGTCGGCTGGCTGAACAACACGC
Organism: Pseudomonas lijiangensis; assembly: GCF_018968705.1. Classification (NCBI taxonomy): domain Bacteria; kingdom Pseudomonadati; phylum Pseudomonadota; class Gammaproteobacteria; order Pseudomonadales; family Pseudomonadaceae; genus Pseudomonas; species Pseudomonas lijiangensis. The sequence continues at coordinate 2,845,262 of NZ_CP076668.1, read as the reverse complement.
GCACATCGGCGCTCAGGCCTTCCTGGCGCATCTTCTCGATCAGCTTCACCGCCAGCAGCGAGTGACCGCCCAGTTCGAAGAAGTGGTCGTGACGCCCCACACGCTCGACCTGCAACACCTCGGCCCAGATCTGCGCCAGGGTAGTTTCGACTTCGCCTTCTGGCGCTTCGTAGCCACGGTTGATAAACGCCTGCTGATCCGGCGCTGGCAGCGCCTTGCGGTCCAGCTTGCCGTTGTTGGTCAGTGGCAGGCTGTCCAGCTGGACATAGGCTGCCGGGACCATATAGTCCGGCAACTGGCCTTGCAGATGACTGCGCAGGACCTCCAGATCGATATCGGCTTCTGTCGAGGTGAAATACGCCACCAGACGCTTGTCGCCCGGCACGTCTTCACGCACCAGCACCACCGCCTCTTTCACGCCTTCATGACCGGCCAGACGGGTTTCGATCTCGCCCGGCTCGATACGGAAGCCACGAACCTTCACCTGCTGGTCATTACGGCCCCGGTATTCCACCGTGCCATCGGCCAGCCAGCAGGCCAGGTCGCCAGTGCGATACAAACGGGCTGCCGGGTCGGTGCTGAATGGATCAGCCACGAACACCTGCTCGGTCAGGTCGGCACGGTTCAGATATCCCAGCGCCACGCCATCACCGCCGATATACAGCTCGCCGGTGACGCCCAATGGCACCGGTTGCTGACGGGCATCCAGCACGTACAGCCGGGTATTGGCCAACGGCTTGCCGATGGGAATACTGCCCTCGCCCACGGTTTTGATTTCATGGGTCGCCGAGAAGGTCGTGGCCTCGGTCGGGCCGTAGCCGTTGAGCAGATGCTCAGGTGCACCGTTTTTCAGGACCTGAGCGATGACCGAAGGATCCAGCACATCGCCGCCCACAATCAGGTAACGCAGTTGCGCAAAGGCTTCGTACAAACCTGAAGCGTATTGATGGAACAAACCAGCCGTCATCCACAACACGCTGACCGACTGCTCCAGCAGCAGAGCCTTGAACTCCGGCAGCGATAGCAGCACATCCTGATCCACAACCACCACGCAACCGCCATTGAGCAACGGTGCCCAGACATCCAGGGTACTGGCGTCAAACGCCGGGTTGGAGGCAAAGGCCACGCGGTCTTGTGAAGTGAATTCGGCATAGCCGTTATTGATCACCAGACGGGCAATGGCGCGATGCGGCACCAGCACGCCTTTTGGTGTCCCGGTGGAGCCCGAGGTGTACATGATGTACACCGCGCTTTCGCTGGTGCAGATCCGATCAGGGTTGGCATCGGATTGCTGAGCCAGATCCAGACGATCCAGGTCAATACGTGCAGCACCTTGTGGCACATCCAGAGCGTGATGAGTCAGCACCTGACGCGCCCCGCTGTCCTGCACCATAAATGCCTGACGTTCCTGAGGTGCATTGACGTCCAGTGGCACGTAAATGCCAGCGCACTTGCTGACGGCCAGTTGCGCCACCAGAAGGTCCAGCGAGCGCGGCAGCAGAATCGCCACTGCATCGCCTGGATTGACACCTTGGCCTGTCAGGTAATGGGCCAGACGGTTGGCGCGGCTATTGAGTTCGGCGTAGGTCAGCGAATATTCGCCATGAACGGCAGCCAGGGCTTCAGGTCGCTGGGCGACTTGCTGTTCAAACAGGCCATGGACGGAGCTGTCGCGAGGATAGTCCGTCGCGCTGTCGTTGAAATGATGCAGCAATTGCTCGCATTCGCTTTCCGGTACCACGGCGATATCCGTCAGACCGGTTTCCCCACCCGCTTCCAGAGCGCTGACCAGATTCGTCAGGGCAGACGCCATATAGGTGGCGACACGCTGCGCGCCGATCTGCAAGGAAGCCTGGACGTGGAGTGCAAAGTGCTCACCGAAGTCATCCACCGACAGAATCAGCGGATAGTTGGTCCGCTCTTCGGCGCTCAGGGTTTCAATGCCCTGCCAGGCTTTCAGAGTCTGCTCATCCAGGGTTTGCGCGGCATCGGCACTGTGTCGATAGTTCAACAGGGCACTGAACAGCGGCGTCGGGGCGACCACCGAGCTGCAACGCTGAGCCAGGGCAAGCGAGGCATGCTCGTGCCCCAGCAGTTGAGTCAGGGCAGCATGCGTACTCGCAACCCCGGCCTGGGCACTTTGCCCGGCCAGACGCACACGCAGCGGCAAGGTATTGATAAACATACCCAGAGACTGTCCTGCACCCTGCCCGGCCTGCATGCGGCCCAGCATGACGGTGCCGAACACCACATCGTCGCGTCCCGACACTACGCCCAGCACGCGAGCCCAGGCCAGATGGCAGAGACTGGTCGCACTGACGCCGAGTTTCCGGGTCTGGGCACGCAGACGCTGCCCCAGCTCTGCAGGCAGCGCCAGATGCGCGTCTTCGATGCCGTTACCGTCGCCCAATACATCCTGCTGACCGAACGGCAGTGTCGGCTCGTCCATGTCGCCCAGCATGTCGCGGAAGAACGTTTCATGGCTCTGACGCTTGCCTGGCTGGCGCGTCTGCGCCACATAGTTGCGGTAAGGCACAGGGGCTTCGAGGGTTTTAGACTGACCGGTCAGAAAGGCCTGCATTTCATGCTGCACGATTTCCAGGGCTGCATGGTCGATGGCCAGGTGATGGAACAGCAGCATGGCCAGCCAGCGCTGATTGGCCTTGTCTTCGCTGATCACCAGCAGCAACAACGGTGCCTGACCGATATCCAGACGGTAATCACGAGGGTCGAAGCGCGCCTTGAGTTGCGGCAGCACTTCTCCTTCTTCCAGTTCCGCAGAAATATCCTGAACACCCAGCTTCGCTTCGCGCCAGACCACCTGCACCGGCTCTTCCAGGCCTTCCCAGACAAGGGACGTGCGCAGAATGTCATGCCGGTCGATCACGCTCTGCAAGGCGCCGATGAAGTCACTCAGACGCTCGCGACTGGTCAGGGTGAATTCGTTCTGCAAGACATAGGGGTCGCCCCGCTCGGCCGTCAGGTGATGGTAGAGAATCCCCTCCTGCAACGGTGCCAGCGGGTAGATATCCTGCACATTGGCCGCACCGCCCGGAATGCGGGCCACGATCCGGTCGATGGCGACCTGGTCCAGGGCAAGCAACGGCAGCATATCCGGCGTGATGCGCTCACAGCCCTGGACAATGCCGTTTTCGGGCACTGTCTGCAGGCTCTTCAGAGCGGTGGCATAAGAACCGTCCTTGATCGACTCGATCAGCAACGCCTTGTTTTCACGCAGCAAGGCCAGGACAGCCGGCTCGGCCAGAGACTGTTTACGACCGCGTACAGCCAGTTGGTCACCCGCGACGGAGAGCTCTACGCCTTTTTCTTCCAGTACTGCCAACAGTTCAATCAAATTCACAGGAAAATCTCCGTTTTTTCCGTCGCAGCGGCGTACTTAGCGAGGGTGGGTTGTTCAAACAGGGTTTTGACGTCGGCTTCCATACCCGCCTGACGCACTTTTTCCATCAGGCTGACTACCAGCAACGAATGGCCGCCCAGTTCGAAGAAGTGGTCATGGCGTCCTACCCGATCGACCTTGAGCACTTCAGCCCAGATCTGTGCCAGGAGGATTTCGGTTTCGCCTTGCGGTGCTTCGTAGCCACGGCTGATCACGGCCTGCTGGTCCGGCGCCGGCAGCGCCTTGCGATTCAGCTTGCCGTTAGGGGTCAGCGGCAGATGCTCAAGGTGCACATAGGCCGCAGGCACCATGTAACCCGGCAACTGGTCTTGCAGATGCGTCCTCAGTATTTCCAGGTCGACCTCGGCAACCGTCGAAGTGAAATAAGCCACCAGACGCTTGTCACCCGGTACGTCCTCGCGGGCAATGACCACCGCTTCCTTCACGCTTTCATGACGTGCCAGCCTGGCTTCGATCTCGCCCAGCTCGATCCGGAAACCGCGGATCTTCACCTGGTCATCGTTACGGCCCAGGTATTCGATACTGCCGTCTGCCATCCAGCGTCCCAGGTCGCCGGTGCGGTATATCCGCGCTCCGGTATCGCTGCTGAACGGGTCGTCCATAAAGCGTTCAGCCGTCAGGTCATCGCGATTCAGATAGCCACGGGCCACGCCGTCACCCCCGATATACAACTCGGCAGCAACGCCCATGGGCACCGGCTCGCCCTGCTCGTCCAGCAGGTAGAAACGGTTATTGGCAATCGGACGCCCGATACCGACACTGGTCGACACCTTGTCATTGGCATCGAATTGCAGCGCCGACGACCAGATGGTGGTTTCTGTCGGTCCGTACACGTTCCAGAGTGTTTCCACCCGGGCCGCGACACGTTGCGCCAGATCCAGAGGCAGAGCCTCGCCACCGCACAAGGCCCTGAGCCCGGCAGCACCGGACCAGCCGGAGTCCAGCAGCAAGCGCCAGGTGGCGGGTGTTGCCTGCATCAATGTTGCACCGCTATCGCTGATGGCCTCGGCCAGCAATTGCGGGTCATGGCTCTGACGGCGATCCAGCAGTACGGTACGGGCACCGCAGATCAGCGGCATGTAAAGCTCAAGCCCGGCAATGTCGAAGCTGATGGTAGTCAGGGCAAGCATGCGATCTTGCGGCGTTGCCTGAACCATGTCGCGCATGGCACACAGCAGGTTGACCACGCCGCGCTGCTCGACCATCACTCCCTTGGGCTTGCCGGTGGAACCGGAGGTGTAGATCACATAAGCCAACTGCCGGGAATCGGCCTGGCCAGTGACCGGAACAGCCGACCCTGAGCGCCAGGACGCCTCAGGCCCGAGATCGATGGTCGCCACACGACCGCAGGACAGGCCTTCCGGTATCTGGCCTAGGGTCAACAAGGCCACAGGGGCGCTGCTGTCCAGCATGTAGTTCAAGCGATCGGCCGGATAGTCCGGATCAAGCGGCACATAAGCGCCACCCGCCTTCATGATTGCCAGCAGGCCGACCACCATCTCGATACCACGCTCGGCACAGATCGCCACCCGGGCATTGGCAACCACACCCTGCTCGCGCAAATGACGAGCCAGGCGATTGGTACACTCGCTCAGTTCGGCGTAGCTCAGTTGCCGATCCTCATGCACCAGCGCAATGGCCTCTGGCGTGCGCGCCGCCTGGACTTCGAACAGGCCATGGACGGTCTGATCGAGCGGATACGCCACGCGGGTCGCATTGAACTCCGTGATCACACGGTCACGCTCTTGAGCCGGCAGAATGGAGACATCCCGCATTCTCGAGAGCGTTGTCCGCTCCAGCGCATCGGCCAGGTTCATCAGCGCCTGCTGCACAAAGCCGCAGACACGTCCGGCTCCCACATCGGCAGACGTCATGATCGAGAAGGCAAAGCCCTGACCTTCGTCGTCCACCGACAGCGTCAATGGATAGTTGGTGCGTTCTTCACCTTTGAGCAGTTCTATGCCCGCCCAGCCATCCATGCCGTCACGAGAGCGGGATGCGCCGGTATGGCGGTAATTGAGCAAGGCACTGAACAGAGGCAATGGTGCTTTTACAGCACTGCAGCGCTGCGCGAGCGTCAGTGAGGCGTATTCGTGGACAAGCAGTCCGCTCAGACGGCGGTGAGTGCTTCTGACCGCATCCTGAACATTGATATCACCGACACTCACGCGCAACGGCAAGGTGTTGATGAACATCCCCAGCGCACGGTCAGCACCCTCGCCGCCCTGCATGCGTCCCATCAACACCGTGCCGAAGACCACTTCTTCCTTACCAGTGACCCTGGCCAGGACCTGCGCCCAGGCAAGGTGATACAGACTGGCCATGCTGACGCCAAGCCCGCGCGCCTGATGGCGCAGACGCTTTGTCAGGTCGGCATCCACGGCCTGGCGAACCTCTTCGATACCGCTGCCATCGCCCTGCACATCCTGCAGGTCGAACGGCAGTGTCGGCTCGTCGATATCCCCGAGCATATTCTGGAAGAACGCTTCGTGCTCTTCGCGACTGGCCCCCAGACGGGCCTGGGCCACGTAGTTGCGGTAAGGCACCGAGGCCGACAGCGTATGCTCGCTGCCTTGCATGAACGCCTCGATCTCATGGGACAGCACGGCCAGCGAGGTTGCATCGTCTATCAGGTGATGGAACAGCAGAATGGCCACCCAACGATCGTTGAGCGGATCCTGGGCATAGGCAATGCGCATCAGGGGAGCCTGACGAATGTCCAGCCGGTAATGGCGCGGATCGAAACGCTCATGCAGACGGGTTTCAATATCGCCATCGGCGGGATCCAGGCTCACGGCTTCGACAGCCAGTTTCGCTTCGCGCCAGACCACTTGCAGCGGCTCGTCCAGACCTTCCCACAGCACAGCCGTGCGCAGGATGTCGTGACGGGCGATAACGGCCTGCAAGGCTTGGGCGAAAGCTTCGATCCGGCTCTCACTGTCGAAACCGAACATCACATATTGCAGGTACGGGTCGCCCACGGAAGCCGCCAGGTGGTGATACATGATCCCCTCCTGAAGCGGAGCCAGCGCATAGATATCCTGCACATTGGCCACACCGCCCGGCACGCAGTCCACGACCGTATCGATCTGCTCCTGACTCAGACGTGCCAGTGGCAACATCTGCGGCGTAATACGCTCACAGCCGGCAGGAATCAGGTTGTCGGGAACAATCACACCGCGAGTCCCGCCACCCACTGCCGCCGCCAGGGCTTCGAGGGTTGGCTGACCAAACAGCACACGCACGTCGGCACTGAGATTCTGCTGACGCATGCGCTCGATCAGTTTCACGGCCAGCAGCGAGTGACCGCCCAGCTCGAAGAAGTGGTCATGGCGACCCACTTGCTCGACGCCCAGCAATTCCTGCCAGAGTTCGGCAATTGCGGTTTCGACCTTGCCTTGCGGCGCTTCATAGGCACGGCTGGCCAAGGCCGACTGATCCGGCGCAGGCAGTGCCTTGCGGTCCAGCTTGCCGTTGGTAGTCAGCGGCAGCGATTCCAGCATCACAAAGGCACTTGGCAGCATATGCTCGGCCAGGCTTTGCAACAGTTGGTCACGCAAGTCAGCCGCAGATGGGGTCACACCTTCTTCTGCAATGACATAAGCCACCAGACGCTTGTCGCCGGGAACATCTTCGCGAGCGATCACCACCGCTTCGCGCACGCCATTGCAGGCCGCCAGTTGCGCTTCGACTTCACCCAGTTCGATACGGAAACCGCGGATCTTCACCTGATCGTCGTTACGGCCCAGATAATCAAGGCTGCCTTCGGCGGTCCAGCGGGCCAGGTCGCCAGTGCGGTAAAGACGGGCATTTTTAACTTTGCTGAATGGATCGGCAATAAAGCGTTCTTCATTCAATTCAGGACGGTTCAGGTAACCACGCGCCACGCCGGCACCGCCGACATACAGCTCACCGACCACGCCAACAGGGACCGGCTCACGATTGGCATCCAGCACATAGGTCTGCAAATCAGGAATTCGCACACCAATCGGGCTGACACCGGCTTTCAAGGCATCTGCCGCTTCCAGGGCACGATACGTCACGTGAACCGTGGTTTCGGTGATGCCGTACATGTTGACCAACTGGGTTCCGGCGTTCACCGCACGTGCATACCACGGCTTGAGAATCCCGGTTTCCAGGGCTTCACCACCAAAGATCACCTGACGCAACGAGTGCGACTGCTGACTTTCGCCCTGGGCCGCAATCAACTGCCGGAAGGCGCTTGGGGTCTGGTTGAGAATGGTGACGCCTGCATCACACAGCAAGGCATAGCATTCCTGCGGCGAACGGCTGACCAGTTGCGGCACGATCAGCAACTCGCCACCGTGTATCAGCGCGCCCCAGATTTCCCAGACCGAGAAGTCGAAGGCAAAGGAGTGGAACAACGCCCAGGTATCGGTCGGGCCGAACTCGAACCACGATTGAGTGGCCGAGAACAGGCGCGCCACATTGCGGTGCTCGACCTGCACACCCTTCGGCAGCCCGGTAGAGCCCGAGGTGTAGATCACATAGGCCAGGTTTGAAGAAGCCGAATCCACCTGCGGATTGTTCAAACCCATGCCTTGCAAACTGCCGTCATCCAGACAGATAACCGGGACGCTGACCTGCGCCAACACCTTGGCCGTCGCACGCTGGACCAGTACGGCCACGGGTGCGCTGTCCTGAAGCAGGTACGCCAGACGCTCGGCCGGGTAAGCCGGGTCCATCGGCACGTAACCCGCGCCCGCCTTGAGGATACCCAGCAGGCCGATGATCATTTCAGGACCACGTTCGACGCAGATCGCCACACGATCGTCCGGACCGATACCCAGTTCGATCAGACGATGGGCGACCCGGTTGGCCTGTGCATTGAGTTCGCCATAGGTCAGGCGACGGGCTTCGAAACGGATCGCCGGAGCCGAAGGATTCGACGCTGCCCAGGCCTCGAAGGCCCGATGAATCAGATGGTCGTCGGCAAAGGTCGAATCGCTTGCATTCCACTGATGCAGCAGTTGCTCACGCTCGGTGTCCGGCAGGATCGACAACGTGCTCAGCGAGGTTTGCGGGGCCTGCTCCAGAGCTTCAGTCAGTTGCTCCAGCGCAACCTGCATGTAGTTGCAGATACGCTGGGCACCGATGGAGGCCACCGCCAGGGCGTTCAACTTGAAGCCTTCGCCCAGGTCATCGACGTTCAGGGTCAGCGGGTAGTTGGTGCGCTCACTGCCGCCCAATACATGCATACCGTCCCAGGCCTGCAGACTTTCGTTGCTCTCTGCAATAGCACTGTGCCGGTAGTTGAGCAAGGCACTGAACAGTGGCGCGGGAGCCGCTACGCCGCTGCAACGCTGGGCAAGCGCCAGCGAGGCATGTTCGTGGGCCAGCAAGGCCGTGAGCCGCTCATGGACATCAATGACGCTGCGGCGAACGGAATGCAGATCCAGAGATACCCGCAACGGCAAGGTATTGATAAACATGCCCAGGGCACGGTCGGCACCGTCACCGCCACTCATGCGACCCAGCAGCACCGTCCCGAACACCACATCGTCGGTGGCCGACACCTTGCCCAGTACCAGCGCCCAGGCCAGATGCACCAGGCTGGCAGCACTGATACCCAGTTGCCGTGCCTGCTGACGGAGGCGGTTTGACAGTTGCAGATCCACGAGATGATGGACCTCTTCGATACCGCGTCCATCACCCTGGACATCGTGCATGCCAAACGGCAGCGTCGGCTCGTCGATATCCCCCAGCATGTCGCGGAAGAACGCTTCATGAACCGCAGGCTCGACACCCAGGCGGGCCTGCGCCACATAGTTGCGATAATGCACAGGCTCGCCCAACCGGTCGGCAGTCCCCAACAGGAAGGCCTGCATTTCCAGTTGAATCACCTCCAGCGCGGTATGGTCCAGGATGAGGTGATGGAACAGCAGCGTGGCTACCCAGCGGTTCTCTTGCCGATCCTCGGCGCAGGCCAGGTGCAGCAACGGCGCACGAGTGAGGTCCAGGCGATAGTGGCGGGCATCGAAACGATCCGACAATTGCGTGGCGACCGGACCATCGGCCGGGTCCAGTTCGACCCATTGCGGTTGCAGCGTGACATTTCGGCACACCACCTGCACCGGCTCATCCAGACCCGTCCAGAGCACGGCCGTGCGCAGGATATCGTGACGTTCGATGACCGATTGCAGCGCCTGGACGAAAGCATCCAGATGCTCGCGGCTATCGAAGGCGTACTGCGCCTGCAACACATAAGGGTCACCGGCTTCGGCCGTCAGGTAGTGATAGAGAATCCCTTCCTGCAGCGGAGCCAGCGGGTAGATGTCCTGGATATTGGCCGCGCCGCCGGGAATGGAGGCGACAACCTGCTCAAGCTGCTCTTCGCCGATGCTCAGGAGCGGCAGCATGTCCGGCGTGATCCGGGTGCAACCCGGCTTGATCAGGTTGGCCGGTACACGGATTTCCGTGCCACTGCCCACCGCAGCCGCCAGAGCTGCCAGGGTCGGCTGGCTGAACAGCACGCGCACATCGGCGCTCAGCCCTTCCTGACGCATCTTCTCGATCAGCTTCACCGCCAGCAGCGAGTGACCGCCCAGTTCGAAGAAGTGATCGTGACGACCGACACGCTCGACCTGCAACACCTCGGCCCAGATCTGCGCCAGGGTGGTTTCGATGTGGCCTTGCGGCGCTTCGTAGCCGCGATTGATAAAAGCTTGCTGATCCGGCGCGGGCAAGGCCTTGCGGTCCAGCTTGCCGTTGTTGGTCAGTGGCAGGCTGTCCAGCTGCACGTAGGCTGCCGGGACCATGTAGTCCGGTAGCTGGCCTTGAAGATGGGTGCGCAGTACCTCCAGATCGATATCGGCGTCCGTCGAGGTGAAGTACGCCACAAGACGCTTGTCACCCGGCACGTCTTCACGTACCAGCACCACGGCCTCTTTCACGCTTTCATGACCGGCCAGACGGGTTTCGATCTCGCCCGGTTCGATACGGAAGCCACGGATCTTCACCTGCTGGTCATTACGACCGCGGTATTCCACCGTGCCATCGGCCAGCCAGCAGGCCAGGTCACCAGTGCGATACAGACGGGCCGACGGGTCGGTGCTGAACGGATCCGCTACAAACACCTGCTCGGTCAGGTCGGCGCGATTCAGATAACCCAGCGCCACGCCATCGCCACCGATATACAGCTCACCGGTCACACCCAATGGCACCGGTTGCTGACGGGCATCCAGCACGTACAGGCGGGTATTGGCCAGTGGCTTGCCGATTGGAATGCTGCCCTCGCCCACAGCCTTGATTTCATGGGTGGCCGAGAAGGTGGTGGCCTCGGTCGGGCCATAGCCATTGAGCAGATGCTCAGGCGCACCGTTTTTCAGGACTTGGGCGATAACCGAAGGATCCAGTACATCGCCGCCGACGATCAGGTAACGCAGTTGCGCAAAGGCGTCGTACAGGCCAGAAGCGTATTGATGGAACAGGCCAGCGGTCATCCATAGCACGCTGATGGACTGCTCCAGCAGCAGAGCCTTGAACTCCGGCAGCGACAGCAGGACATCCTGATCCACAACCACCACGCAACCGCCATTGAGCAACGGCGCCCAGACATCCAGGGTACTGGCGTCAAACGCCGGGTTGGAGGCAAAGGCCACGCGGTCTTGCGCAGTGAATTCGGCATAGCCGTTATTGATCACCAGACGGGCAATGGCGCGATGCGGCACCAGCACGCCTTTTGGCGTCCCGGTAGAACCGGAGGTGTACATGATGTAGGTCGCGCTTTCTCCGGTGCAGGCCCGATCAGGGTTGGCAGCAGATTGCTGAGCCAGATCCAGACGATCCAGATCGATCCGGGCAGCGCCTTGTGGCACCTCCAGATCGCTCCGGGTCAGTACCTGACGCGCCCCGCTGTCCTGCACCATAAACGCCTGACGTTCCTGTGGTGCATTGATATCCAGCGGCACATAAATGCCGGCGCACTTGCTGACGGCCAGTTGCGCCACCAGCAGGTCCAGCGAACGCGGCAGCAGAATCGCCACGGCATCGCCTGGATTGACACCTTGGCCTGCCAGGTAATGGGCCAGACGGTTGGCTCGGCTGTTGAGTTCGGCATAGGTCAGCGAATATTCGCCATGAACGGCAGCCAGAGCGTCAGGTCGCTGGGCGACTTGCTGTTCAAACAGGTCATGGACGGAGCTGTCGCGTGGATAGTCCGTGGCACTGTCGTTGAAGCGGTGCAGCAATTGCTCCCGCTCATCTTCCGGCAGTACCGACACACTGTTGAGCGCAGCTTGTGAAGACTGCTCAAGCGCTTCCACCAGACGAGCCAGTGCATTGCTCATGTAAGCCACTACCCGCGCAGCCCCGACACCTTCCTGCACCAGCACGGTCAGTTCAAAGCCTTCGCCCTGATCATCCACAGACAGGGTCAGTGGGTAGTTGGTGCGTTCTTCGCCTTGCAGGGCTTCGATGCCCTCCCAGGCTGGCGACAGGCTGTGCTCACCCGGCGCTGCGCTGTAGCGATAGTTGAGCAAGGCGCTGAACAGAGGCGTCGAAGCCGGCACGCCGCTGCAACGCTGAGCCAGGGCCAGTGGTGCATGTTCATGGGCCAGCAAGGCGCTCAGGCGAGCGTGGGTTTCACGAATGACTGTTTGAGGCTTATGGGCACCCGGTTGCAGGCGCAGCGGCAAGGTATTGATAAACATGCCCAGGGCACGATCCGCACCTTCACCACCGTTCAGACGGCCCATCAGTACCGTGCCGAACACCACGTCATCGCGACCGCTGGCTGCACTGAGCACCTGCGCCCAGGCCAGGTGATGCAGAGAGGCCACGCTGACGCCGAGCTGCCGGGCCTGTGCCCGCAGTCTCAGACTCAGATCGCGGCCCAGCGCTTCACGATGTTCCTCGACGGCATAACCGTCGCCCTGCACTTCATGCAAACCAAACGGCAAGGTCGGTTCGTCCAGATCACCGAGCATGTCACGGAAGAAGACTTCCTGAGCGTCGCGATCGGCACCCAGACGCGCCTGAGCCACGTAATTGCGATACGGCACTGGCTCGCTCAGAGGCTGCGTATCGCCCAGCAGCCAGGACTCCATCTCATGGCTGACCACTTCCAGCGCGGTGTGGTCCATGACCAGGTGATGGAACAGCAGGAAGGCGACCCAGCGCTGATTGGCCGGATCACGGGCATAGGCAATCTGCATCAGCGGTGCCTGGCCAATGTCCATCCGGTGATAACGAGTATCGAAGCGGTGCTGCAACTGGGTGACGACATCCAGAGAAGCATCCACCTCGATCTCTTCAACGCCCAGTTGTACCTCGCGCCAGACCACCTGCACCGGCTCGTCCAGACCTTCCCAGTACAGCGACGTGCGCAGGATATCGTGGCGGTCGATGACGTTCTGCAATGCACCGGTGAAGGCATTCAACCGCTCTTGATTGGCAAAACCGAAAACCGCTTGCAGCACATAGGGGTCGCCCTGTTCGGCTGACAGGTGGTGATAGAGAATCCCTTCCTGCAGCGGTGCCAGCGGGTAGATATCCTGAATATTGGCTGCGCCGCCGGGAATGGAGGCAATAACCTGCTCAAGCTGCTCTTCGCTGATGGTTACCAGTGGCAGCATGTCCGGCGTAATGCGGGTGCAGCCCGGTTCGATCAGGTTGGCCGGAACACGGATTTCCGTGCCATTGCCCACCGCAGCGGCCAGTGCCATCAGGGTTGGCTGACTGAAGAGCACGCGAACATCGGCACTCAGGCCTTGTTGACGCATTTTCTCGATCATCTTGACGGCCAGCAGCGAGTGACCGCCCAGTTCGAAGAAGTGATCGTGACGGCCTACGCGCTCGACTTGCAGCACTTCGGCCCAGATCTGCGCCAGAGTTGTTTCGGTTTCGCCTTTTGGCGCTTCGTAGCCACGGCTGATCAGGGCTTGCAGATCCGGGGCCGGGAGTGCCTTGCGATCCAGCTTGCCGTTCGGGGTCAGTGGCAGCTTGTCCAGATGGACATAGGCCGCCGGGACCATATATTCCGGCAACTGGCCTTGCAGATGGGCTTTCAGGGTTTCCAGATCAGCGGGTTGACCAACCGAAGTTAAATACGCCACCAGACGCTTGTCACCCGGCACGTCCTCACGAGCCATGACCACCGCTTCTTTCACGCTTTCATGACGGGCCAGCTTGGCTTCGATTTCGCCCAGCTCGATACGGAAACCGCGGATCTTCACCTGATCGTCGTTACGACCCAGGTATTCGATATTGCCATCCGCCAACCAGCGACCCAGGTCGCCGGTGCGATACATGCGGGCACCTGCGTTGAATGGATCGTCCAGGAAGCGTTCGGCAGTCAGGTCATCACGGTTCAGGTAGCCACGGGCAACGCCCGCACCACCGATATAGATTTCGCCCGGCACACCCAGCGGTACTGGCTGACGGTGCTCGTCCAGCAGGTAGAACTGGGTATTGGCGACGGGTTTACCGATATGCGCAGCAAAACCATCCTCACGATCCATCGAAACCCAGCTGGAGTACGTGGTGGTTTCAGATGGGCCATACAGGTTGCACAGGCGCTGGACGCTGGTTTGTTCAAACAGGCTTTCGACCAGCGAACCTTTAAGAGCTTCACCCGCCACGTTGACGGTGTGGACGCCCTCTTGCAGACCACCCGATTCCAGAAGCGCCTTGAGCGCCGAAGGAACGGTGTTGATCAACGTCACATCATGCGGACCTTCTTGCAGGGCCAGCACGTTCTTGACCACATCGATACGGCCACCCGAGATCAGCGGTGCAAAGCACTCATAAACTGCCAGGTCGAAGTTCAGCGAGGTCGAGAACAGGGTTTTAGAAAGAACTTCCGGCGCAAACGCCTGCTGCGCCCAGGTCAGGAAGTTGACCGTATTGCGATGCTCGATCATCACGCCTTTGGGCAAGCCAGTGGAGCCCGAGGTGTAGATGACGTAAGCCAGATGAGCCGACGTCAGCCCCTCGATCACCGGATTGGAGACGGATTTGTCCTGCCAGTCGGGCTGATCAAGATTGATAACGGTGACACCTGCCGCCGATACCAGGTCCAGCGTGGCCGATTGTGCAAGCACCGCCGCAGGAGCGCTGTCTTCCAGCATGTAGGCAATACGTTCAGCCGGATACGCCGGATCCAGCGGCACATAACCGCCGCCGGCCTTCAGAATGGCCAGCAACCCGACCACCATCTCGATCCCGCGCTCGACACAGATCGCCACACGGGAATCGGGCACTACGCCCTGACTGCGCAAGTGATGCGCCAGTCGGTTGGCACGCTGATTCAGCTCGCCATAGCTCAGACGCTCATCACCAAATACCAGCGCAATCGCATCCGGCGTGCGTTCGACCTGAGCCTCGAACAAGCCATGAACGGTCTGATCGAGCGGATACTCCGCGACGGTATCGTTGTAGCCATGGAGCAATTGCGCGAGTTCTTCGGCAGGCAACACGCTGATTTCATGAAGCGGCGCGGAAGGTGTGTGCTCCAGCGCAGTCACCAGCCCTGCCAGAGCGGCACTCATATAAGCCGCCACACGCGCAGCGCCGATACCTTCCTGCACCAGCACAGTCAGTTCAAAGCCTTCGCCCTGATCATTCACCGACAGCGTGAGCGGGTAGTTAGTACGCTCGCTGCCTTTCAGCGGTTCAATACCTTCCCACGCAAGCGAAGGGTTGTGCTCATCCGTTGCAGCGCTGTAGCGATAGTTGAGCAAGGCACTGAACAGTGACGTCGAGGCTGGCACTGCGCTGCAGCGTTGAGCCAGTGCCAGCGGCGCATGTTCATGGGCCAGCAAGGCACTCAGGCGAGCATGGGTTTCACGCACACCGGAACGTGCTTCAAGAGCATTGAGTTGCAGACGCAGCGGCAAGGTGTTGATAAACATGCCCAGGGCACGATCGGCCCCTTCGCCACCACTGAGGCGCCCCATCAGGACGGTGCCGAATACCACGTCATCGCGACCGCTGGCTGCGCTGAGTACCTGCGCCCAGGCCAGGTGATGCAGAGACGCCACGCTGACTCCGAGCTGACGGGCCTGCGCTCGCAGGCGCAGGCTCAGGTCACGGTCCAGCGCCAGGTGATGCTCTTCGACACTGTAACCGTCGCCCTGTACTTCATGCAGACCGAACGGCAGGGTCGGCTCGTCGAGATCCCCCAGCACGCTACGGAAGAACGCTTCATGGGCTGCCTGATCGACGCCGAGGCGCGACTGAGCCACATAGTTGCGGTACGGCACCGATTCATTGAGGTGCTGTGTCGTATTCAGCAGACAGGCTTCCATCTCCTGGGTCACAACGGCCAATGCAGTGTTGTCCAGGATCAGGTGATGGGAAAGCAGCAACCCTACCCAACGCTGATTGACCGGGTCATGGGCATAGACAATCCGCAGCAGCGGTGCCTGACGGATATCCATGCGGTACTGGCGGGCATCGAAGCGTGCTTCCAGTTGCGCGCCGATATCGCCTTGCGCCGGGTCCAGTTCAAGGGCTTCGACTTCCAGACGGGCCTGACGCCAGACCACCTGCACCGGCTCATCCAGTCCCTCCCAGAAGAACGACGTGCGCAGGATGTCATGACGCTCGATCACCGATTGCAGCGCTCCGGAGAACGCCTTCAGTCGCTCTTCGCTGGCAAAGCCGAAAAGCGTCTGCACGGCATAGGGATCATCGTCCTCGGTAACCAGATAGTGATAAAGAATCCCTTCCTGCAACGGCGCCAGCGGGTAGATATCCTGGATATTGGCTGCGCCGCCGGGGATAGAGGCGATGACCTGTTCAAGTTGCTCAGCGCTGGTGGTTGCCAGCGGCAGCATGTCAGGGGTGATATGTGTGCAGCCCGGCTCGATCAGATTGGCCGGAACATGGATTTCCGTGCCATTGCCCACCGCAGCCGCCAGAGCCATCAGGGTTGGCTGACTGAACAGCACGCGCACATCGGCACTCAGGCCTTGCTGACGCATCTTCTCGATCAGCTTGACTGCCAACAGCGAGTGACCGCCCAGTTCGAAGAAGTGATCGTGACGACCCACCCGCTCGACCTGCAGCACCTCGGCCCAGATCTGCGCCAGAGTGGTTTCGATTTCGCCTTTTGGCGCTTCGTAGCCGCGGCTAATCAGGGCTTGCAGATCCGGGGCCGGCAAGGCCTTGCGGTCCAGCTTGCCATTCGGGGTCAGGGGCAGTTTTTCAAGATACACATAAGCTGCAGGCACCATGTATTCAGGTAACTGGCCTTGCAGGTGCGCTTTCAGGGTTTCCAGGTTGATTTCGGCAACGCTTGAAGTGAAGTAAGCCACCAAGCGTTTGTCGCCCGGCACGTCCTCACGAGCCATGACCACTGCTTCTTTCACGCTTTCATGACGGGCCAGCTTGGCTTCGATTTCACCCAGTTCGATCCGGAAACCACGGATTTTCACCTGATCGTCGTTACGACCCAGGTACTCGATATTTCCATCCGCCAACCAGCGACCCAGGTCGCCGGTGCGGTACATGCGGGCTCCGGCGTTGAACGGGTCTTCAAGGAAGCGTTCGGCAGTCAGGTCATCGCGGTTCAGGTAGCCACGGGCTACACCGGCACCACCGATATAGATTTCGCCCGGAACGCCCAGTGGGACTGGTTGGCAGTGCTCGTCCAGCAGGTAGAACTGGGTATTGGCTACCGGCTTGCCGATATGCGCGGCAAAACCGTTTGCACGATCCATCGAAACCCAGCTGGAGTACGTGGTGGTTTCCGATGGGCCATACAGGTTGCACAGGCGCTGGACGCTGGTTTCAGCGAACAGGCTTTCCACCAGCGAACCTTTAAGAGCTTCACCGGCCACGTTGACGGTATGCACACCTTCTTGCAGACCACCCGATTCCAGAAGCGCCTTGAGCGCCGAAGGCACAGTGTTGATCAGCGTCACATCATGCTGACCTTCTTGCAGGGCCAGTACGTTCTTGACCACATCGATACGACCTCCCGAGATCAACGGCGCAAAGCACTCGTAGACTGCCAGGTCGAAGTTCAACGAGGTTGAGAACAGCGTCTTGGCCAGCACCTCAGGCGCAAACGCCTGCTGCGCCCAGGTCAGGAAGTTGACCGTATTGCGATGCTCGATCATCACGCCTTTGGGCAAGCCAGTGGAGCCCGAGGTGTAGATGACGTAAGCCAGATGAGCCGACGTCAGCCCCTCGATCACCGGATTGGAGACGGATTTGTCCTGCCAGTCGGGCTGATCAAGATTGATAACGGTGACACCTGCCGCCGATACCAGGTCCAGCGTGGTCGATTGTGCTAACACCGCCGCCGGAGCGCTGTCTTCCAGCATGTAGGCAATACGCTCGGCTGGATACGCCGGATCCAGCGGCACATAACCACCGCCTGCCTTCAGAATTGCAAGCAGGCCGACCACCATCTCGACACCGCGCTCGACACAAATTGCCACACGGGAATCGGGCACCACGCCCTGACTGCGCAGGTGATGCGCCAGTCGGTTGGCCCGCTGATTCAGTTCGGCATAGATCAAATGCTCAGAGCCAGACACCAGCGCCACGGCACCCGGCGTTCGTTCGACCTGAGCCTCGAACAAACCATGCACGGTCTGATCAAGCGGGTATTCAGCCTCGGTAGCGTTAAACCCTTTGAGCAGTTGCTCGCGTTCATCCTTCGGCAGTACCGACACATTGCTGAGCGCAGCCTGTGGATGCTGCTCCAGTGCCTCCACCAGACCGATCAGCGCCGTATGCATATAAGCCGATACGCGCGCGGCACCGATACTGCTCTGTACCTGCGCGATCAGCTCGAAACCTTCGCCATGATCGTCCACGGACAGGGTCAGTGGGTAGTTGGTGCGCTCATCACCTTTGAGCGCTTCGATACCGGCCCAGGCCGGCGACAGGCTGTAATCGCCCGGAGCCGCGCTGTAGCGATAGTTGAGCAAGGCGCTGAACAGTGGCGTCGAAGCCGGCACGCCACTGCACCGCTGTGCCAGAGCCAGCGGTGCATGTTCGTGAGCCAGCAAGGCGCTCAGGCGAGCGTGGGTTTCACGCACGCCGGTACGTGCTTCAAGAGCATTGAGTTGCAGACGCAGCGGCAAGGTGTTGATAAACATGCCCAGCGCACGATCGGCCCCTTCGCCACCACTGAGACGACCCATCAGGACAGTGCCGAACACCACATCATCACGACCACTGGCTGCACTGACCACCTGCGCCCAGGCCAGATGATGCAGAGATGCCACACTGACTCCAAGCTGGCGGGCCTGGGCTCGCAGGCGCTTGCTAAGGTCCAGGTCCAGAGGCAGACGGTGTTCCTCGATATCACGGCCTTCACCCTGCACTTCATGCAGGCCGAACGGCAGCGTCGGCTCGTCGAGATCCCCCAGCATGTCGCGGAAGAAGACTTCCTGAGCTTCGCGATCGGTCCCAAGGCGCGCCTGAGCCACATAGTTGCGATACGGCACCGGCTCGCTCAAAGGCTGCGAATTGTCCAGCAGCCAGGCTTCCATCTCGTGCTGGACCACTTCCAGCGCGGTATGGTCCAGCGCCAGGTGATGGAACAGCAGGAAGGCGACCCAGCGCTGACTGGCCGGATCATGGGCATAGGCAATCCACATCAGCGGTGCCTGACGAATGTCCATCCGGTGCTGACGGGCATCGAAACGGTGCTGCAACTGGCTGACGACATCCAGAGAAGCATCCACCTCGACCTGTTCCACTTTCAGTTGCGCCTGACGCCAGACCACCTGCACCGGCTCGTCCAGCCCTTCCCAGCACAGCGAGGTGCGCAGGATATCGTGGCGGTCGATCACCGATTGCAGCGCGCCGGTGAAGGCATTCAGCCGTTCTTCATTGGCAAAACCGAAGACCGCCTGCAACACATAGGGGTCGCCCTGCTCGGCTGCCAGGTGGTGATAGAGAATCCCCTCCTGCAACGGTGCCAGCGGGTAGATATCCTGGATATTGGCTGAGCCGCCCGGAATGGAGGCAATGACCTGCTCCAGTTGCCCTGCACTGATCTCCAGCAATGGCAGCATGTCAGGGGTGATATGCGTACAGCCCGGCTCGATCAGGTTGGCCGGGACACGGATTTCCGTGCCATTGCCCACCGCAGCGGCCAGAGCCATCAGGGTTGGCTGGCTGAACAGTACACGCACATCGGCACTCAAGCCTTGCTGACGCATTTTCTCGATCAGCTTGACTGCCAACAGCGAGTGGCCACCCAGTTCGAAGAAATGGTCATGACGACCGACGCGCTCGACTTGCAGCACGTCGGCCCAGATCTGCGCCAACGTGATTTCGGTTTCGCCAACCGGCGCTTCATAGCCACGGCTGATCAGGGCTTGCAGATCCGGGGCTGGTAGCGCCTTGCGATCCAGCTTGCCGTTCGGGGTCAGGGGCAGTTTGTCCAGATGCACGTAGGCCGCCGGGACCATGTATTCCGGCAATTGACCTTGCAGATGGGCTTTGAGGGTTTCCGGATCAACTTCAACACCGGCCGAGGTGAAATACGCCACAAGACGCTTGTCGCCCGGCACGTCCTCACGAGCCATGATCACCGCTTCTTTCACGCTCTCATGACGCGCCAGCTTGGCTTCGATTTCGCCCAGTTCGATACGGAAACCACGGATTTTCACCTGATCGTCGTTACGACCCAGGTATTCGATATTGCCGTCCGCCAACCAACGGCCCAGGTCGCCGGTGCGGTACATGCGTGCTCCGGCGTTGAACGGGTCTTCCAGGAAACGTTCAGCCGTCAGGTCATCGCGGTTCAGGTAGCCACGAGCTACACCGGCACCACCGATATAGATTTCGCCTGGAACGCCAAACGGTACAGGTTGACGGTGCTCATCCAGCAGGTAGAACTGGGTATTGGCCACCGGCTTGCCGATATGCGCGGCAAAACCGTCCTTACGATCCATCGAAACCCAGCTTGAGTAGGTGGTGGTTTCCGATGGGCCATACAGGTTGCACAGACGCTGGACGCTGGTTTGCTCAAACAGGCTTTCTACCAGCGAGCCCTTGAGTGCTTCACCCGCCACGTTGACGGTATGCACACCCTCTTGAAGGCCGCCCGATTCCAGCAGCGCTTTCAGCGCCGAAGGTACGGTGTTGATCAGGGTCACATCATGCTCGCCTTCTTGCAGCGCCAGCACGTTCTTGACCACCTCAATGCTGCCGCCCGAGATCAGCGGCGCAAAGCACTCGTAGACTGCCAGGTCGAAGTTCAGCGAGGTGGAGAACAGCGTTTTGGCCAGAACTTCAGGCTCAAACGCCTGCTGCGCCCAGGTCAGGAAGTTGACTGTATTGCGGTGCTCGATCATCACGCCTTTCGGCAGACCGGTTGAACCCGAGGTGTAGATCACATAAGCCAGATGAGCTGGCGTCAGGCCTTCGATCACCGGATTGGAGACAGATTTGTCCTGCCAGTCAGGCTGATCCAGATTGATCACCGGCACACCCGCTGCCGATACCAGATCCAGCGTCGCCGATTGCGCCAGTACCGCTGCCGGCGCGCTGTCTTCCAGCATGTAGGCAATACGTTCAGCCGGATACGCCGGATCCAGCGGCACATAACCACCGCCCGCCTTCAGAATGGCCAGCAGGCCAACCACCATATCGATACCGCGCTCGACACAGATCGCCACGCGAGCATCCGGCACCACGCCCTGACTGCGCAAGTGATGCGCCAGACGGTTGGCTCGCTTATTCAGTTCGGCATAGCTCAGTTGCTCATCGCCAGACACAAGCGCCACGGCATCCGGCGTGCGCTCCACCTGGGCCTCGAACAAACCATGAACGGTCTGATCAAGCGGATACTCGGCGACGGTATCGTTATAGCCATGGAGCAATTGCGTGAGCTCTTCGGCAGGCAATACCGAAACCGAATAAAGCGGTGCAGTCGGCGTGTTCTCCAGCGCATCCGCCAGTTCAGTCAGTGCCGTATTCATATAGGCCGCCACACGCGCAGCGCCGATACCTTCCTGCACTAGAACCGTCAGTTCGAAACCTTCGCCCTGGTCATCCACAGACAGGGTCAATGGGTAGTTGGTGCGCTCTTCGCTTTTCAGCGGTTCGATACCTTGCCAGGCCGGCGACAGGCTGTACTCGCCCGGTGCCGCGCTGTAGCGATAGTTGAGCAAGGCGCTGAACAAAGGCGTTGAAGCCGGTACGCCGCTGCAACGCTGAGCCAGCGCCAACGGCGCATGTTCGTGGGCCAGCAAGGCACTCAGACGAGCATGAGTTTCACGCACACCGGCTTTTACTTCACCTGCACCCAATTGCAGGCGCAGCGGCAAGGTATTGATGAACATGCCCAGTGCACGATCCGCACCTTCACCACCATTGAGGCGGCCCACCAATACCGTGCCGAAGACCACATCGTCACGACCACTGGCCGCGCTCAATACCTGACCCCAGGCCAGGTGATGCAGGGACGCCACACTGACTCCAAGCTGACGGGCCAGGGCTCGCAGGCGCTTGCTCAGTGGCAGATCCAGCGTCAGGCGATGCTCCTCGATACCACGCCCCTCACCCTGCACTTCATGCAGGCCGAATGGCAGCGTGGGCTCGTCGATATCACCCAGCATGTCGCGGAAGAAGGCTTCCTGCGCTTCGCTGTCATTGCTCAGGCGTACCTGTGCCACATAATTGCGATACGGCACCGGCTCGCTCAGATGCCCGGTATCGCCCAGCAGCCAGGCTTCCATCTCGTGCTGGACCACTTCCAGCGCGGTATGGTCCAGCGCCATGTGATGGAAAAGCAGCAAAGCCACCCAACGTTGGGTTGCAGAATCCTGGGCATAGGCGATCTGCATCAGCGGTGCCTGACGAATGTCCATGCGGTGCTGACGCGTATCGAAACGTGCCTGCAGCTGGCTGGCGATATCGCCTTGTTCGAGATCCAGCTCAAGGTGCTCCATGCCCAGGGTGGCCTGACGCCAGACCACTTGAACCGGCTCATCCAGCCCTTCCCAGTACAGCGAAGTGCGCAGGATATCGTGGCGGTCGATCACCGATTGCAGCGCACTGACGAACGCATCCAGCCGGTCTTTGTCGGCAAACTCGAAAGCAGCCTGCAACACGTAAGGATCACCCTGTTTCGCCGCCAGGTGATGATAGAGAATCCCTTCCTGCAACGGCGCCAGCGGGTAGATATCCTGGATATTGGCAGTGCCGCCGGGGATGGAAGCGATGACCTGTTCCAGCTGCTCTTCGCTGAGGGTTACCAGCGGCAGCATGTCCGGCGTAATGCGGGTGCAGCCCGGCTCGATCAGGTTGGCAGGGACACGGATTTCCGTGCCATTGCCCACCGCAGCCGCCAGAGCCATCAGAGTTGGCTGGCTGAACAGCACACGTACATCGGCACTCAGGCCTTGCTGACGCATCTTCTCGATCAGCTTGACTGCCAGCAGCGAGTGGCCGCCCAGTTCAAAGAAGTGATCGTGACGGCCTACGCGCTCGACTTGCAGCACTTCGGCCCAGATTTGTGCGAGAGCTTTTTCTACGTTGCCTTGTGGCGCTTCGTAGCCACGGCTGATCAGGGCTTGCAGGTCCGGGACCGGCAAGGCCTTACGGTCCAGCTTGCCGTTTGGTGTCAGCGGCAGTTTTTCAAGATGCACATAGGCCGCAGGGACCATATATTCAGGCAACTGGCCTTGTAGATGGGCTTTCAGGGTTTCCAGATCGACTTCGGTAACATTTGAGGTGAAGTACGCCACCAAGCGTTTATCACCCGGCACGTCCTCACGAGCCATGACCACGGCTTCTTTAACGCTTTCATGACGCGCCAGCTTGGCCTCGATCTCACCCAGCTCGATACGGAAACCACGGATCTTGACCTGATCGTCGTTACGACCCAGGTATTCGATATTGCCGTCTGACAACCAGCGACCCAGGTCACCGGTGCGATACATCCGCGCTCCGGCATTGAACGGGTCTTCCAGGAAGCGTTCTGCGGTCAGGTCATCGCGATTCAGATAACCCCGCGCCACACCCGCACCACCGATATAGATTTCACCCGGCACGCCAAACGGCACTGGCTGACGGTGTTCGTCCAGCAGGTAGAACTGGGTATTGGCGACTGGCTTGCCGATATGCGCGGCAAAACCGTCTTCACGATCCATCGCCACCCAGCTTGAGTACGTGGTGGTTTCCGATGGGCCATACAGGTTGCACAGACGCTGGACGCTGGTCTGTTCAAACAGACTTTCCACCAGCGAACCTTTAAGAGCCTCACCCGCCACGTTGACGGTATGCACGCCCTCTTGAAGGCCGCCCGATTCCAGCAGCGCTTTCAGCGCCGATGGGACGGTGTTGATCAGCGTCACATCATGCTGACCTTCTTGCAGGGCCAGCACGTTCTTGACCACGTCGATACGACCGCCCGAGATCAACGGCGCAAAGCACTCATAAACCGCCAGGTCGAAGTTCAACGAGGTCGAGAACAGTGTCTTGGCCAGAACCTCAGGCGCAAACGCCTGCTGTGCCCAGGTCAGGAAGTTGACCGTGTTGCGGTGTTCGATCATCACGCCCTTGGGCAGACCGGTCGAACCCGAAGTGTAGATGACATAGGCCAGATGAGCCGGCGTCAGCCCCTCGATCACCGGATTGGAGACGGATTTGTCCTGCCAGTCGGGCTGATCGAGATTGATAACCGGCACACCTGCCGCCGATACCAGCTCAAGCGTGACCGATTGCGCCAGCACCGCCGCAGGCGCACTGTCTTCCAGCATGTAGGCAATACGTTCAGCCGGATACGCCGGATCAAGCGGCACATAACCACCACCCGCCTTCAAGATGGCCAGCAAACCGACCACCATCTCGACACCGCGCTCGACACAAATTGCCACACGCGAATCAGACACCACACCTTGGCTACGCAAGTGATGCGCCAGTCGGTTGGCCCGCTGATTCAGTTCGGAATAGCTCAGTTGCTCACCGCCAAACACCAGCGCCACGGCATCCGGCGTGCGTTCGACCTGAGCCTCGAACAAACCATGAACGGTCTGATCGAGTGGATACGAGGCCTGAGTGGCATTGAAGCCGGAAATCACTTCATCGCGTTCTTGCGCAGGCAGGATTTTCAGCGCATGCAACGGCAGATCAGGCGCGGATTCCAGGGCATCGGCCAGGCTTTCCAGTGCGGTGCTCATATAGCCCGCAACACGCTGTGAAGCAATGGCTGCCACAGTCTGCACGGTGAGCAGGAAACCTTCGCCCAGATCATCCACCGACAGCATGAACGGATAGTTGGTCCGTTCCATCACTTCCAGCACTTCAGCGCCACCCCAGCGCTCGACCTCTTCGTCAGACAGGATCGGGCTATGGCGATAGTTGAGCAAAGCACTGAACAACGGCATGGATGCCGGCACGCCGCTGCAACGCTGGGCCAAGGCCAGGGATGCATGTTCGTGACCCAGCAGCGCGGTCAGGCGCGTATGGGTCTGGCGCACACCCTGGCTGACGCTGACAGCGCCCAGAGCAACCCGCACCGGCAGCGTATTGATAAACATACCCAGGGCGCGCTCGGCACCGCTGCCCGCTTGCATACGGCCCAGCAATACCGTGCCGAAGACCACATCGCTGCGTCCCGACAGATTACCGACCACCTGAGCCCAGGCCAGATGGTGCAGGCTTGCAGGGCTCACACCCAGTTTGCGGGACAGGCCACGCAGGCGCGTACTCAAGGCCGCATCCAGCCTGAAACGGCTTTCCTCGACACCGCTACCGTCACCTTGTACCTCTTGCAGCCCCAGCGGCAATGTCGGCTCTTCGACGTCGCCCAGCATTTCGCGGAAGAAGTCTTCGTGGGCCGCCTGGCTGACAGCCATCCGGGCCTGTGCCACATAGCGACGGTAAGGCATTGGCGTATCGAGGCCGGTCGCTTCGCCACTCAGGATGAGCTGCATTTCATGCTGCATCACTTCCAGCGCGGTATGGTCCAGAGCAATGTGGTGGAACAGCAGAATCGCGACCCAGCGCTGGTTTGTTTCGTCATGGGCGCAGGCCATACGCATCAGCGGCGCCTGCCCCAGGTTGAGTCGCAGGTCACGCGGGTCGAACAACGCCTGCACCTGGCTGGCGATATCGCCTGCCGATGCATCCAGCTCCAGGGTTTCAACGATCAGGCGAGCCTGGCGCAGCACCACTTGCAGCGGTTGCTCAAGGCCATCCCAGATCAACGCGGTGCGCAGAATGTCGTGACGGTCGATAACGGTCTGCAACGCAGCGATAAAGCTGTCGAGCTGCTCCCGGCTGTCCATGGCAAAGGCAGCCTGCAGCAGGTAGGGATCACCCTGTTCCGCAGAAATGTGGTGGTAGAGAATCCCTTCCTGCAACGGCGCCAGCGGGTAGATGTCCTGAATATTGGCCGCACCGCCCGGCATGGCGGCGACGATACGATCAACCTCGTTCTGCTCCAGATCCAGCAAGGTCAGCATCGACGCGGTGATGTGCTCGCAGCCTTCGGGAATACCGTTATCGGGAATCTGCAGGGCCTCTTCCACACCGCCCACCGCTGCCGCCAGTGCCGACAGGGTCGGCTGGCTGAACAGCACACGAACATCGGCATCCATATCCAGCTGACGCATGCGTTCGATCAGCTTGACCGCCAGCAGCGAATGGCCGCCCAGTTCGAAGAAGTGGTCGTGACGACCCACCTGAGCGACGCCCAGTATCTGCGACCAGAGGCCGGCCAGAGTCGTTTCGATAGTGCCTCGCGGCGCTTCATAAGCCTGACTGACAAAGGCCGAGGCATCCGGCGCGGGCAAGGAACGGCGATCCAGCTTGCCGTTGGCCGATACCGGCATTTTTTCCAGTTCGACATAGGCGGCCGGGATCATGTAGTCCGGCAGGCACGCCTGCAAGTGAGCCCGCAGCACATCGACCGACGCCGGCTCCTGGCCAGGTTGCTGGGTGAAATAGGCAACCAGGCGCTTGTCGCCGGGAGTGTCTTCACGGGCGACAACCGCAGCATCGCGCACAGAGAGGTGATCGGTCAGGCGGGATTCGATTTCCCCCAGCTCGACCCGGAAACCACGAATCTTGATCTGGTCATCGTTACGACCCAGGTATTCGATGACGCCATCGGCGTTCCGGCAACCCAGGTCGCCGGTCTTGTAAAGGCGGCCAGAACCGGCTTCAACAAAAGGATCGGCCAGGAAACGCTCGGCCGTCAGGTCGTCACGGTTCAGGTAACCGCGTGCGACACAGGTGCCGCCAATATAGATCTCACCCGCAACGCCCACCGGTACAGGCTGGAACTGTGCATCGAGCAGATAGATGCGGGTATTGGCCACCGGTACGCCGATGGCTGGCAAGGTTGGCCAGTCCGCAACATTCACCGGCAGGGTGTGCGAAGTGGTGACATGGGACTCGGTCGGGCCGTAATGGTTATGCAGACGGCATTCTGACAAATGCTCGAACAAAGCGCGGATGGGCGCCGTAATACGCAACTGTTCACCGGCAGTGACGACCTCGCGCAACGCGCAGGTTTGCTCGCGCAGGGCCGGATAGTCGGTCAACGCTTCGGCCAGAGCCTGCAAGGCGATGCATGGCAGATACAGACGCTCGATGCGCGCCTCGCACAGGTGCAGGTACAGCTTGCGCAGGTCCAGTCGGGTGTCGGCATGAATCAGTGACAGCGGCGCACCGGCACACAGGGTGCTGAAGATTTCCTGGAATGCCACGTCAAAGCCCAGGGCCGCGAATTGCACGGTGGCCGGGGCCGGGTTGCCGCTTCTGATGCCTTCAGCGAGCTGCCACTGCATCAGGTTGACCAGTGGCACATGGGGCATGGCCACGCCCTTGGGCTGGCCGGTGGAACCTGAGGTGTAAATGACGTAGGCAAGGTGCTGCGGAGCAAGCCCACGGGCAGCCAGTTCCGGGTTGTGGTCAGGCTGGCGGCTGAATTCTTCCGCACCTTCGGCCAGGCCGTCGAGCAGCACGCCGGGCACGGCGGAGTCCTTGAACAGTTCGGCAACGCTGGCCTGGCTCAGCACGGCCTTGGGAGCCGAATCGCTGAGCATGTATTCCAGGCGTTCTGCCGGGTAATCCGGGTCCAGCGGCACATACCCTGCCCCGGCCTTGAGAATGCCCAGCAGGCCGGCAATCATTTCCGGACTGCGACGGCAGCAGATTGCGACCCGGTCATCGAAGCCGACGCCCAGTTCCATCAGACGATGGGCGATACGGTTGGCCTGGCGATTCAACTCGCCGTAACTCACACGCTGCGACTCGAACGTCACCGCCAGTGCGTCCGGCTGCTGCTCGGCACGGGCCTCGAACAATTGATGCACCAGCAGATCCCGGGCGTATGCCTCATCACAGGCATTGAAGCCATGCAACAGTTGCTGACGCTCGGCATCTGGCATATAGGCCAGACTCTGCAGCTCAACCTCGCTGTCGCGATCCAGTGCATCGGCCAGGTCGCCCAGCACCGCATGCATGTAATCGGCGATGCGGCGGGCACCGATCCCCGGCACGACCTGCACCGTCAGGCTGAAAGCCTCGCCCAGGTCGTCGACCGAAAGCGACAACGGGAAGTTGGTACGTTCTTCACCGCCCGACAGCTCGAAACCGGCCCATTTCAGAACGGTTGTGGCCTCACCGGCAGAAGCACCCACAGCTGCATGACGATAGTTGAGCAAGGCACTGAACAGCGGCGTCGGCGCTGCCACACCACTGCAACGTTGCGCCAGGGCCAGTGGCGCATGCTCATGGCCGAGCAAGGCCGCCAGACGCTCATGGGTGGTGCGAATCGCCGCCCTGACGCTCGGCCCCTGGGCCGGTACGCGCAGCGGCAGCGTATTGATGAACATACCCAAGGCGCGATCGGCGTCCTGGCCGCCTTGCATGCGGCCCATGAGGACAGTACCGAAAACCACGTCATCACGGCCCGACAAGCGACCGACCACCTGACCCCAGGCCAAGTGATGAATGCTGGCATTGCTGACGCCCAGCTCACGGGCATGGGCACGCAGGCGCTGAGCGAGTTGATCGTCCAGCGCTACGACGGCCTGCTCGATGGCAATGCCGTCACCCTGCACGTCCTGCAAACCGAACGGCAGCGTCGGCTCGTTCACATCGCCCAGAGCCGAGCTGAAGAACGCCTCGTGCTCCTCACGGCTGATGCCGAGACGGGATTGAGCCACATAGTTGCGATATGGAACGGAAGCCGCCAGCTCGGCGCTTCGTCCATCGATATGAGCCTGGATTTCCATGCCCAGAATGCGCAGCGAGGTGGCATCGTCGATGAGGTGATGCAGGAGAATCACTGCAACCCAGCCGCCGCGTGCGGCATCTTCGGCCAGGTGAAGCTCCAGCAGCGGCGCCTGACGCAGGTCGAAACGCATGTGACGCGGATCGAGGCGATCCTGCAACTGAGCGGCAATATCGCCGTCGGTCACGTGCAGTGCATGCTCGTGAACCCGCAGCGGCGCTTCGCGCCAGACCACCTGGACCGGCTCGTCCAGCCCTTCCCAGGCAATCGAGGTGCGCAGGATATCGTGTCGCGCAACCACGGCTTGCAACGCCTGAACGAATGAATCGACATGAGCACGGCTGTCCATGCGCAGCGTGCCCTGGAGCAGATAGGGATCGCCTTCGGGAGTCGACAGGTAGTGATAGAGAATGCCTTCCTGCAATGGCACCAGCGCGTAGATATCCTGGACATTGGCGACACCGCCTGGCACTCCGGCCACGACCGCATCGATCTGTTCCTGGCTCAGGCAAGCCAGCGGCAACATCTGCGGGGTAATACGCTGTACGCCCGGCTCGACAAGATTGGCTGGTACCGCCACTTCACGCCCCGAACCTGCCGTTGCAGCCAGCACTCGCAGCGTGGGCTGACCGAACAGGACACGCACATCGACGTGCAACCCGACTTCACGCATGCGCTCGATCAACTTGACCGCCCGCAGCGAGTCGCCTCCCAACTCGAAGAACTGGTCATGACGGCTGATGCGCTCGACACCCAGCAGTTCGCTCCACAGGCCGGCCAGCAGCGTTTCGACCGGGCCTTGCGGCGCTTCGTATTCACGCCGTGCGAAGGCTGCGGCGTCCGGTACAGGCAAAGCCTTGCGGTCCAGCTTGCCGTTGGTGGTCAGGGGGAATTCGGACAAGAGTACAAAGGCCGTGGGCACCATGTAATCAGCCAGGTTTTCCAGCAGTTCGGAGCGAAGATCGGCCGCTGTCGGTGACTGACCGGCTTCAGGTATCACATAGCCCACCAGACGCTTGTCGCCCGGCTCGTCCTGACGTGCAATCACCACCGCTTCGCGAACACCGGCGCAAGCTGCCAGGCGGCTTTCGATTTCACCCAGCTCGATACGGAATCCGCGGACTTTCACCTGATCATCGTTACGACCGAGGTAGTCGAGATTGCCGTCTCTTGTCCAGCGTGCCAGGTCACCCGAGCGGTACATCCGTGCATGAGGAGTGGCATCGAAGGGATCAGCCAGAAAACGCTCGGTGTTCAGTTCGGGACGGTTCAGGTAGCCCCTGGCAACCCCGGCACCGCCTACATACAGCTCGGCCACGACGCCCGGTGGAACCGGCTGGCCGTTGTCATCGAGCAGGTACAGGCGCAAGTCCGGAATACGCTTGCCGATGGGGCTGACACCGCCTTCGACATCGTCCTTGCTCAATGGATAACAGGTGACGTGTACGGTGGTTTCAGTAATGCCGTACATGTTGAACAGTTGTGTAGCAGCATTCGCATGACGCGCATACCAGGGCTTGAGAATGCTGGTATCCAGCGCCTCGCCACCGAAAATCACCTGTCGCAATGCATGCGGACGAGGGTTTTCGCCCTGGGCAGCAATGATCTGCCGGAAGGCGCTCGGCGTCTGGTTGAGGACCGTGACACCGGCTTCGCACAAAAGGTCATAACAGGCTTCGGGTGAGCGCGTCGTAAGTTGCGGTACCAGCAGCAGGCTGCCGCCATGCAACAGCGCACCCCAGATTTCCCAGACGGAGAAGTCGAAGGCGAACGAATGAAACAGCGCCCAGACATCATCGGTCCCAAAGTCGAACCATTCACGGGTTGCCGAGAACAGGCGCAGGACGTTGCGGTGCTCGACCATGACGCCCTTGGGCAGTCCGGTAGAACCGGAGGTATAGATCACATAGGCCAGATGGTCTGTTTCAAGCCCGGCGACCTGCGGATTTTCCTGAGGCTGCCCGGCAATACCGGCGGCCTCGGGCTGATCCAGAAGCAGCAGTGGAATGTCCTGGGCTGGCAAATGCTCAAGGTGTGCGGACTCGGTCAACAACGCCAGCGGCATGCTGTCGTCGAGCATGAATGCCAGACGCTCCTGAGGATAGGCCGGATCCAGCGGTACATAACCGGCACCAGCCTTGAGGATACCCAGCAGGCCGATGATCATCAGCGGGCCACGGTCGACACAGATCCCCACGCGATTGTCGGGGCCTGCACCCAGCTGGCGCAGGCGATGGGCGACCTGGTTGGCCTGGGCGTTGAGCTGGCCGTAGGTGACACGCTGGCCTTCATGCAGCAGCGCCATCGCATCGGGACGGGCCTGTGCCTGCGCCTCGAACTGGCCATGAATAGTCTGATAATCCTGCGCAGCAAGCTGCTCATGGTTCTGGTTCCAGGCTTCAAGCAACCGGGCCTCGGCAGGCGTTGGCAGGTTGAAGGCACGCACCTGAAGATTCGGGTCTTGCAGCCCCTGCTCCAGTATGTGCATGAAGCGCTCGGCGAGGCTCTCGACCTCATCAGCCTGGAAAAACGCTTCGTTGTAGATGAAGTCCATGAAGAACTCATCGGTATGGGCATTGGAGCGGATATAAATGGCCAGCGGCGTCTGCTCATAACCGCTGTTGCATTTGACGATGTATGAAGGTGCCCCATCGAAAGTCAGGCGCTGATCGGTCAACTCATAGGAAACCGACACATCGAAGACCTGGCCCCGGCCATCGCGCAACAGGCCCAGGGACCGGTTCATTTCACTCAGCGGGAAACGCTGGTTTCGGTAATCCTGTTTGAGAACACCGGCGATTTCAGCCGCCAGCTCAGCAAAACTCAGTTCGGCATCGAACCGCAGACGCACGGCACTGACCTGGGTAAACAGCCCCATGGTCTTGCGGAAATTCGCATTGGAACGGTTGAGGATCGGCAGGCCGAGGACCACTTCTTCGCGTCGGGATGTACGGATGAAGTACACATAAAGCGCAGCCATCAAAACCTGAAAACGCGAGCACTGCAGAGGCTGTGCGACCTGGTCGATGCGCTCCAGCAACGCAGGCGGGTAACTGCGCGACACCTGCCCTGAAGGTGCCAGGCCGGTGCCTGACCGATGGCGCGGCTCCAGCAGCGGCTCGGGTACATCCTGGTACTTGTTCAGCCAGTAATCCTGATCACGGGCATAACGCTTCGAGTCCCGGTAGGCGATATCGTCCTGAATGAATTGCACGTAGGACGGCGCCTGCGAGTCGTCAGAAGCGTCGTCTGCCTCATAGAGTTCGGCCAGATCCGTGAGCAGGAGCGAAATACCCCAGCCATCGATGATCAGGTGGTGGGCTTCAAGGCAGAAACAGCTCAAGTTCTCGCTGACCCGCAGCAGTTGCATGCGTATCAGTGGCGAGCCGTCCATCTTGAACGGTACCTGGGCGCGTGCTTTCACGAATTCGCGTATCGCAGTGTCCGGGTCTTCATGACCGGAGAAATCATGCAGCGTCATCTGCAAGGACGGATGATCGACAAAGGCCTGCACAGGCAGACCATCGTCACCTGTCCCATGCAACAGCACCATTCGCAACGCATCGTGACGACGAATCAGTTTCGTGGCAGCCCGCTGGAGACGCTCGCCATCGATATTGCCCTTGATCGGGGCATATCCGACCAGGTTGTAGAGAGGAATATCACTGTTTACAGCCTGATCGAGCCAGATATCACGCTGGGCGGCAGTCAGTGGGTAAGTATTGGGTACGGACAGGGACTGGTTCATGCAGCTACTCCTTGAATAACGCAATAACTGGACACCCGATCCAACACCCACTTGACCGCCTTGTTTCCAGCAAAAATCGTCATATGTTCTGTCTCGAATAGTCAGTGACTTCGGTAGATATGAGGGAACTTTAATCAGCCGCTCAGGTACATGTATGTCACCGGATACCCGGACAAGAAACAGGACGTAAGGTACAAATAAGAAGTATGCAGGACTTGTCCCTGTTTCTCACCACAGACAACCTTGCCCGGCGGTGCTCGAATACAAGCGTGATAGTAATGTTTGAGCAGTTTCACGCAAAAAAGGACGATGACATGAACAGCTTCGAACCCGGTGAATACGTACGTCTGCGCTCGGGAGGCAGGAAGATGCAGGTAATCAATGCCGGAGCGGCGGACTCCCTGCCCGCCTCGTCCCTGGTGGCTTGTGAGTACCGCGCCAAAAGCCGAAGAGTATTGGGTTTCTACGCCGCCCACTCACTGATTCGCACACCGCAGTCTTCTAGCGATATCATTCAATAACAAATGCACTACTGGCGTTAATCAGTTAATAACTCCTACTTCCTATTACCTTCCCGATCCTCTTTCTGCAGGATCGTTTTTATTTGCACGCCTGAATACTATATCGGCCACTTTTCGCGAATGAATTCGCTCCCACAGAAATTCCGTGGAGCGAATTCGTTCGCGAAAACTAATCAGACAGTAAATGAATGCGAAGCCAGGTTGTAAAGCAGACCGGTCGCAAACAGGCCGATCACCATGGAAACGCCCTTGTTCAACAGTTGCGACGAACGCGGTGAACTCAACCGGCTGCCGAAGCAGGCACCGAAGATGACCCAGGACGAACCGACCGGCAGGACGACAGCGGTAAAGGTGCTCATGAATGCCAGGTAGTCCGCACTGCTCAGGAACGTACCGGCAGGTGCCACGAACGAGGCGAAGAACAGGCCCTTGGGATTGGTCAGTGTGGCAACGAACAGGCCTGTCGGTGAAAGGCCCGGAGCATCATCGGCGTGCTGGCCGGAACGTGCCATGGACCAGAGTTTCATCGCGATATAGAACAGGAAGCACACTGCAAAGGCCTTGCTGAGTGTCGCCACCCAGGGATAGTCGCGGGCGACCCGGTCCAGGGTCAGGCCCCAGGCCGTGATCTGGATCATATAGGCCAGCCACTCCGCCCCCACCCACAACAATGACTTCGCATTGAAACCCCGGTTCATGCCGGTCTGGAACAACAGCGAATTGGTCGGGCCGGGAACCGCGAGCACGGCAAGCAGCGTCAGAAAGATTGAACCACTCATGTTGAGGTCCTCATTCGGTTTTAGCGTTGATTGGAACAGCGGATCTGGATAGGTCAGTGGCCATGATGAAAAGCCTTCGTTGCCCGCTTGAAGAGCTGCAGCAGGTCGTCCACGTAGGTAAAGATCACCGGAATCACCAACAGGCTGAGCACGGTGGAGGTCAGCAGTCCGCCGATCACCACGACCGCCATGGGCTGCCTGAATCCCGGATCGGCACCCACGCCGATGGCGGTCGGCAACATGCCGGCGCCCATGGCGATGGTGGTCATCAGAATCGGCCGCGCACGCTTGTGGCAGGCATCGAGCAGCGCGTCATAACGGCTCATGCCGAAATCCCGGCGCGCGAGAATGGCGTAGTCCACCAGCAGGATCGAATTCTTGGTGACGATGCCCATGAGCATCAGCAGGCCGATGACCGAAGACAGGGAAAAGCTCAGGTCGCACGCCAGCAACCCCAGCAATGCACCACCGAGTGAAAGAGGCAGCGCAGAAAGAATGGTGGCTGGCTGCAAGAAGTCGTGAAACAGCAGTACCAACACCGCATAGATGCAGAACACACCGATGGCCATGGTCAGGCCGAAGCTGCCAAACAGCTCGCTCATCAACTGCACTTCGCCCTGCTCCACCAGCCGGACGCCAGCAGGCAGATGCGCAAGACCCGGCAACTGACGGGCCTGGTTCATCACTTCGCCCAGGCTGCGGCCATTGAGTTCGACCGACAGCGTGACGTAGCGCTGGCGGTCCAGCCGATCGATCTGTGCCGGTCCGCTGCCAGTGCTCAGCTCCCCCAGGGAAGCCAGCGCCACCTGACCATCCCGGCCATTGACGCGCAACTGGCCGATGCGTGCGAGATCACCCCGCAAATCAGGGCTCATACGCACCCTGAGATTCACCTGACGCTGGGAAAGGTTGATCTTGCCCAGTGCCGAGGAATAGCTGCCATAGGTGGCCAGGCGCAAGGTGTCGGCAATCTGCTGACTGGTGACCCCCAGTTGCGCAGCCCTTGTGTAATCGGGCCGGAACTGGACTTCCGGAGCCTGCAGCGAGGCACTGGAAGCAATATTGCCCACACCGCTCAGTTGACGCAGTTGGGGTTCAAGAGCCAGCGCAGTCCGTTCCAGCAGATCCCCGTCTTCACTGGCCAGGACGATATCGAGTTTTTCGCCATTGCCATCGCCGCCCACACTGATACGAGCCCCCGGCAGCGGACGCAAGGCCTCGCGCATGCGGGCTTCCAGTTCGGTCTGGCTGAGTTCGCGATCCTGACGTCGAGCCAGTTCAACCGTCAGCGTCGCCCGGTTGACGGTGGCGCCATCTCCCGCATCGCTGCCCGCCGTCCCCGCCATGGCAAAGATATGCCGGATACCCTGGATCGGTTTCAGTCGGGCGCTGGCATCCCGGGCCAGGCTGGCGGTCTGTTCAAGAGTGGCACCCGGTGGCAGCTCCAGGGTAATGGTGGACCGGGCAATGTCCTGAGCCGGTAGAAAGCTGGTGGGCAGGAAGCCGATCAGCGCCAGTGAACCGGCAAAGAACAACCCGGCCAGCGCCATGGTGGTCTTGCGCCACTCCAGGCTGCGGTGAATCCACACCAGATAGCGGCGCATCAGCCAGCCATCCTCTTCGACATGCTCCACAGGCTTGAGAAAGGCCGCAGCCATCATCGGCGTCAGCAGGCGCGCCACCATCAGCGAAAACAGCAGCGCCGCCGAAGCCGTGACACCGAACTGCACGAACAGCTTGCCCGCAACACCGCCCATGAAGGCAGTCGGCAGAAACACCGCCACCAGAGTCACGGTGGTGGCGATCACCGCCAGGCCGATTTCATCCGCCGCCTCCATGGCCGCTTCACGGGGGCTTTTGCCCATGCGCAGATGCCGGGCGATGTTTTCTACCTCGACAATCGCATCGTCCACCAGAATCCCGATGATCAACGCCAGGGCCAGCAAGGAAACGGTATTGAGGGTAAAACCGGCGAAGTACATCAGGCCAAACGTGGGGATGATCGACAGCGGCAATGCCGTTGCAACGATCAGCATGGCCCGTGGATCGCGCAGGAACCACCACACCACCAGCACCGCCAGCAGAATCCCCTCGTACAGCAGATTCATGGAGTCGTGATAGTTCTCCAGTACCGAGGCCGAGCTGTCGCTGATTTCAGTCAGGCTGATACCCGGCTGTCGGGCCACGAAGTCCGCCACTGCCTCGCGAATCCCGCTGGCCATGCTGACAT
This sequence comes from Pseudomonas lijiangensis, assembly GCF_018968705.1. NCBI lineage: Bacteria > Pseudomonadati > Pseudomonadota > Gammaproteobacteria > Pseudomonadales > Pseudomonadaceae > Pseudomonas > Pseudomonas lijiangensis. Next base: position 2,809,377 of record NZ_CP076668.1, on the reverse strand, counting down.
CGGAAAACCCCAGAGAGCGGATGACCTGAACACCGATCACCGGCTTGCCGTCGAGGAATGCAAGGGAGTGGCGCTCGGCATGGTGGTCGCGAATCGTCGCCAACTGGCGCAGCGCAAAAGAGCGACCATTGCCCGTCGGCACATCAACGGCGCCCAGTGCCTGCGGGTCCTCGATACCGCCCAGAGTGCGCACCGCCATGCGTGCGCCGCCCAGCTCCGCCATCCCGCCGGAGTTATCGATCTCCATGGCCTTGAGCTGCGTCTCCACATCGGCGACACCCAGCCCCAGCCCGGCCATCATGGTCGGATCGAGGTCCACCTGAACCTCGCGCTCGACACCACCGACCCGCAACACCTGAGCAACGCCCTTGACCTCTTGCAGGTGCTTGCTCAGTTCATTGTCGACAAACCAGGACAGCGCCTCTTCGTCCATGCCAGGCGCATCGATGACATACGTCAGAACCGGCGTGTCATGAATCGTCATCCGCGAGACGCTGGGAGTTTCCAGGCTGGCGGGCAATTCCGCCATGGCGCTGTCCACCACATTGCGGACTTCGTTGAGGGCTTCGTTGCCATCCTTCTCGATGGCGAAGCTGACATTGATCTGCACATTGCCGGAAGTGATGGTCGTGGTGACATGCTTGAGCAGGCGCAGCGATGAAAGCCGGTCCTCAAGCTTGCGGGCCACCTCGGTTTCCAGTTGCTCGGGGGCCGCCCCTTCGAGGGACGCGCTGATGGTGACCGTGGGCAGATCCAGGTCAGGAAAATCCTGGATACCCAGCCTCTGCAGACCGATGAACCCCAGCACACCCAGCAGAATGAACAGCATGAGTGCCGGGACCGGAAAGCGGATGGACAAGGACGACAGCGTCATGGCTGCACAGACCCCGCGGTCACCGGCGTTACATGGACGCCATCACTGAGGAAGGCGCCGCCAGAACGCACGATAGTCTGTCGCTCGTCCAGCCCGGAGACGATTTCCACGGCATTGTCCCGGCGACGCCCGACCTGTACCTGACGCTGCGCAACGCGCTCATCCGCACCGACAGTGAATACCCATGAACGGCCATCGCGCAGAAACACGGCAGTATCCGGCACTGTCAGCGCAGGTCGGGCAGGCAACTCGATGCGGCCACTGGCATACATGCCGGAGCGCGCCGCACTGCCTGACTCAAGCGCCACGTACACCAACGCCCGACCGGTGTTGTTATCGAGAATGGGCGACAGCAGACGAACCTGACCCGCCACCGACTGGCCGTCGGGCAGCGTCAATTGTGCATGCTGCCCAGGTTTGACCTGAAGCAGTTGCCGGGCATCCAGCTCGGCCTGCCACTCGATGCGACCTTCACGCACCAGCCGGAACAGTTCGGTCCCGGCATTCACCACGTTACCCAGCAACGCGGTACGCGATGAGATGATGCCATCATCGACCGCCACGATCCGGGTCTGGCCAAGACGGATACGAATGCTCTGCATATCGGCTGTCGCAACGCCAAGCTCGGCCTTGGCAGTGGCCAGAGCAATCCGGTATTGCTCACTTTGCTGGGCGGACAACACACCGGTCACACCTACCACCTCGGCGCGGCGCACATCGGATTGTGCCTTTTGCAGATTGGCCTTGGCCTGCTCGACGGTTGCCTGCTGCCTGCTCTGCTCGGCCAGCAGGCTGTCCTGAGCCAGAGTGGCCAGCACCTGCCCCTTGCGTACCCGGTCGCCGATATCGGCATTGATACTCGCGATTCGAAGGCTGCCGGTTTCGGCACTGATCAACGCCTCCTGCCACGGCAAGAGACGGCCGCTTGCCGTCAGTTCATCAGGCCAGGGACGCCACTGCGCACGGGTGACTTCGACGCTGAGGCTGCTGAGGTTGTTCACCGGCTCGACGACCGGGGCTTGCGGGCGACTGCGCATCACCCACACCAGCGCCAGAACAATGCCCAGTACCAGCACTATCCAGACAAGCTTGCGACGACCGGAACTCAAGATCGCTCTCCTGCCGAAGCCTGCGCAACTGACCGGTTTTCAGGGCTGTCCTGCCATCCGCCACCCAGTGCTTTATAGAGTGCAATCCAGTAGCGCACCTGCTCCTGCTGCAAGGTGATCAATTCGATCTGGGCATCCAACGCAGAACGCCGGGCCACTTCCCGGTCCAGAATGCTCACGCCACCGGCCTGCCAGGATTTGTCCACGGCCTGAAAGTATTCGCTATAGCCCTGAGTCGCCCGCTCCACATCGGCCTCGCGACGTCGTGCGGCATCGAGCCTTACAAGTGCCTGCTCCACTTCACCCACGGAAGTGCGCAAGGTTTGCCGATAAGCCGCCAGCGCCGAGTCATAGGCCGCCTCGGCACTCTTGACCGTGGCGCGACCAAGGCCACCATCGAGCAGCGGTAGCGACAATAAAGGTCCGACCGTCCAGTTGCGCAGCAATTGACCATTGCTGGTACCGACGGCGAACGAACCGGAAAGGCTCAGACTTGGCCAGCGCTGTGCTTCGGCAACGCCGATATCTGCGCTGGCAGCGGCCAGTTCGCGCTCTCGCGAAGCCAGGTCGGGTCGTTGGCGGATCAGGTCGGCAGGAATGGAATGGACATCCAGGCGGGCTGGCGACGGCAACATTGCCGGGGCCTGGCCCAGCAATTCCCGCACCCGGTTTTCATCACTGCCGGTCAGTTGAGTCAGTTGCTTGAGCAGCAATTCGCATTCGCTGCGCTGATTGATCAGGGTCGACTGGCTGCTGGCTGCCGACGCCTGGGTCAGAACCAGATCGGCCGGTGCAGTGAAGCCGGCCCTGAGGGACAGCCCGGTGAGCTCGGCGGTCTGGCGTTGCGAGTCGAGCTGCTCCTGATAGGCCAGGACCAGGCGCTGACAACCTCGATATTGAACGTAGTCATCGGCCACTTCGGCAGCCAGGGATACCCGTGCGTCATGCCAGTCATCGACACGAGCCTGGATACGATTGGCCGCTGCTTCGCGATTGCGCCGGAATTTGCCGAAGAGGTCGAGTTCCCAGGCGGCATCAAGACCCGCCGATGAACTGGAATAAGACTGTCGCGTACTGCCTTCACGCTCGCCGGTACGGTTGCGCGACAGGCTGCCTTGCAACGTAGGTGACGCATCGGCATCGCTCACTGCCAGGGTCGCCCGGGCCTGCAGAATGCTCGCCCGGGCCTGATCCAGCGTGGGGCTGTCGGCCTCGGCCCATTGCAGCAGGCGTTCGAGTTGCGGGTCGTTGAATTGCTGCCACCAGCCGGACAGCGCCTTGACGCTGGCACCATGGGGCAAAGGTGCATGCCATTGAGCGGGCATGCTGACCGCCGGAGGCTGGTAATCGGGGCCCATCACACAGCCGCTGGTGATCAGGGCAATGAGTATCGGCAGTGAATGTTTCGCTGCCGTTTTGAAGATATCCATGACGTCCTCTTGATGCCTGGACGTTGGGTCAGGCGCTCGGCTGCATTGACGGCGCTATTGAAGCGTTTGACGCAATGACTGTCTGGCGCGGAAAGCGGGGACATTGCCCCGTGGGAAATTGTCGGTCCATGACCTGTGCAGCAGAATCCAACTACATCACGCGGGCGTCCAGACGACTCGCAGGAGATCCCATTTCTCAAGGCAAACGAGTGACCGACTATGCAAGAGTTGAGCTATCTGAAAAAAGTCGAATCCAACGCAAGGACTTACGCGGCCACATTCCAACGCCTGTTCGTCAGCGGTAAAGGTTCACGCCTCAAGGATGACCAGGGACGTGAGTACCTTGACTGCCTGGCCAATGCCGGCACTCTTGCACTGGGTCACAATCCTGCCGTTGTCCGCGAAGCCGTATTGAAATTCCTGGATACCGATCAACTGCAACAGGGCCTGGACCTGGCCACACCGGCCAAGCATGAATTCGTGCAGGCGCTGTTCTCTACATTGCCCGCGGCCATGCGCAATAACAGCAAGATCCTGTTCTGCGGCCCCAGCGGCTCGGACGCTGTGGAAGCCGCCATCAAGCTGGCCCGTCATTACACCCAGCGCACTCCGCTGATGGCGTTTCATGGCGGCTATCACGGCATGACCGCAGGTGCCCTGTCGGCCATGGGTAATCTCAAGCCCAAGATCAACGCGGGTGCGGTCAACCCCGGCACTCACTTCCTGCCCTTCCCTTATGCACTGCGCTGCCCCTTCGGTACCGATGGCTCTCAGACCGACCAACTGTCTATCGAATACATCCGCACGGTGCTCAGCGATCCCGAAGGTGGCGTGCAGAAACCGGCGGCGGTGATCGTCGAAGTAATTCAGGGCGAAGGCGGCTGCATTGCGGCGTCGGCAAACTGGCTGCGCGAGTTGCGCGAGATCACCCGCGAGCAGGAAATCCTGCTGATCATCGATGAAGTACAGACTGGTCTGGGCCGTACCGGCAGCACCTTTGCCATTGAACACTCCGGAATCGTCCCGGACATTTTGGTGCTGTCCAAGGCCATTGGTGGCGGTTATCCGATGTCAGTGATCGTCTTTGCCGAGCACCTGGATACCTGGGGCGCCGGCATGCATGCGGGTACTTTCCGTGGCAATCAGATTGCAATGGTGGCGGGTGCTGCAACTATCCGCCATGTGCAATCACAAAACCTGGCAGCCCAGGCGGCAGCGCGAGGCGAAAGACTTGCCAGCGGCCTCAAGGACATTGCCCAACGCTACCCGGCACTGGCCGAGGTGCGTGGTCGCGGTCTGATGCTCGGTGTCGAAGTCACTCACCCCAAGGAAAAGGGACGCACCGGGCCAGGCCACTCGCAACTGGCAAGGGCCATCAAGCTCAATTGCTTCGAGAATGGCCTGATGATCGAAACCGGAGGACGCCACAGCTCCGTGTTGCGCTTCCTGCCGGCACTGACCATCAGCGAAGAGGAAGTGGGCATGGTTCTGGAGCGTTTTGAAGATTCGGTTGCGTCGGCCATCAAGGCCCATTGAGAGTAGGAGCGAATTCATTCGCGAACTGTTGTTGAAGAAGTATCGCCTTCAATGACGTCTCGCGAATGAATTCGCTCCTACCGGGGGGTGGATCTGCTTATTCTTTTTGCTTCAGGAAACAGGTTTTTTATTATTTCTAACCATTAGCCCGGCTTCTTATAGTGAGCCTCTTTATCGATGCCACTGCAGGAATACCTGATGTTGCCACGCCTGTTACTACCCGGCCTGTTTATGCTGCTGGTCGGTTGTTCCGCGTCTCCCGCTCTTCCCGTTCATACGACTGATCCAGGCACTTCCACCTTGCAGGGCGATAGCGGTCGTCCGCCGCAGGCGATATGGTTGCGCACGGAATTGTATTTTTCGCTGGGTTTGCTGGGCAGCGAGAAGGATCAGGACAATGTGGCGCGCTGGCGGGCGTTTCTCGACAAGGAAGTCACGCCACGTTTCCCCGATGGCTTTACGACTCTGGATGCCTACGGCCAATGGCGGGATAAAGGCGCTACACAACCGGAGCGGCTGAATACCCGGGTGATCGTGATTCTCCACGAAAATACTGCAAAAAATCGCGAGAACATCGAGGCCATTCGCCTGGCCTGGAAGCGCGTGACCGGCGATCTTTCGGTTTTACGCTTGTCGCAACCGGCAGAGATTTCCTTTTAAACAAAAACGCCGCCCGTAGAAGGCGGCGTTTCCAGTCACAACTCTTCAGAATCCGTAAGTCACCCTGGCGTAGTAATACGCGCCATTGGTTCCAACCGGTGACAACACGTCATACGGCAGGTTGCCGCCATAGTTGATCTCGGAGCTGGAGCGCTCCGGATATTGGTCAGTCAGGTTGTTGCCACCCAGGGCAATATCGAATGTTGGCGTGAACTTGTATTGCACCTCGGCATCCAGTTGCCAGACCGCGTCATAGGTCTGCTCAGGTTGGGAATCTCCGAAATCGAATACCCGGGTGGTCTTGCCCTGGCGCGTCAGGCGACCGAGCAGGCCCCAGTGTTGACTGGCCCAGTTGGCGGAAAGTACGAAGCGATCCTTGGGAGCCGCATCGGTCAGGGTATTGCGTTCTTCGACGCCCACCAGCGCATCGCTTCCAATGCCCAGGTTGCTGAGCTGCGAAGGCGTGCCTTTGGTCTTGGTGACTTTGGTGTCGTTCCAGGTGTAAGCCGTGGTCAGGGCCAGTTGCCCGTCCAGCCATGGCTGGCGGTAGTTGAGTACCAGTTCGGCGCCGTCGGTGCGGGTGTCGGCGGCATTGGTAAAGAAGTTCACATCATGAACCCCGGCGACACCGAGGTTATCGTTGATGTACTGCTCCAGCGCATCACTGCCGATGCGCTGAGACAAGGTAATACGGTCTTTGACGTCAATGCGGAACACATCGAAGGACGCATCGAAACGCTCACTCAACTGCGCCGTCAGGCCGAGGCTGAAGTTCTTCGAGGTTTCCGGTTTCAGATCTTCGGCACCCAGGGCGCGGGCAATCGGATCGTTGACTGACAGCACCCGGATATCGGTCAGCGTACCGCCGGTGCCGAAATTGCTGGTGGTGTTCTGGAAGCCCACCTGCGCCAGTGAAGGCGCCCGGAAGTTGTTGGAGACAGCGCCGCGCAAGGCCAGTTGTTCGGTCAGGCGGTAGCGGCCGCTCAGTTTGCCAGTGAGCTTGCTGCCCGCATCGTCATAACGCTCCCAGCGAGTGGCGGCATCGACAAACAGCCGGTCGGTCAGGTCGCCGGACAATTCGGCGTAGGTGCCGAATACATTGCGGTCCAGGTCCACTTCTTCGCTCGGGCGCAGGCCGTTGGCGCCATCGGCTCCGGTGCCGAAATACGAAGCTTCGTCACCTGCATAGGTCAGGTAATTTTCGTAGCGATATTCGCTGCCCAGTGCGAGCACGAAAGGACGACCTGCCAGGCGCAGCTCTCGAGTGAAATCCAGGTTGGCGGTGGTCTGGCGCAGTTCGTAGGTTCCGGTATCGAAGCGGGTCGGCGAGTCGGCTCCAAGGGCCACGTTGAGGGTGCGTTGGGTCGCGGATTCAAAATGGTTGCGGCCGTGAGTCAGGCTGCTGTCGAAGTCCCACTGCTCGCCGATCAGGCCTTTGAAACCGACAGTGGCCGAAAGATCCTTGTTGTCACCCAATGACTGCGGCAGATAGCCGTCGGGATAGAACTGCGGCTGCTCGCTCGGATAGCGATAAAACTCCGCCCCCGTGGTGTGCCGTTCGTTGTAAGTACCAAATGAATAGGCCTTGCCGTTGCCCAGCGGCAGTTCGCTGTTGAACCAGGCATTGATATCCCGTGCCACGCCGTCGCCCATCACATAGTTGCGCTGACCCGGTGTATCGGCAAAACCGTCGAAACCGGCCCGGTTGGTCGGGTCACGATCCTTGTATTCGGTACCGCCACGGATGAAGCCACCCTCTTCCCCCAGCCGTGTACCGATCTTGGCCGTCGTCAGCGAGTTGCGGCCATCCGTGGTGGTCTTGCCGATGGCGTCCTGGTGCGTGTGATAGGCGCCATAAGTGGTCGAAACCTCGCCCCCCTCGGGTGCATCGTCGAGGATGATGTTGATCACCCCGGCAATGGCGTCAGAGCCATATTGCGCACCGGCTCCGTCACGCAGCACTTCGATGCGTTTGATGGCACTGATGGGGATCGAGTTGAAGTCCACCGGCGCGGTGCCGCGGCCGATCTTGGAGGAGTCGTTGACCAGCGCCGAGGTATGGCGACGTTTGCCGTTCACCAGAACCAGCACCTGATCGGGACTCATGCCCCGCAACTGCGCGGCCCTGACATGGTCCGCACCGCCGGAGTTGGACTGGCGGGGAAAACTGAATGACGGCAATAGCGTCTGCAATGCCTGCCCCAATTCACCGCCGCCCGCCCCTGCGGACTTGAGATCATCGGCGGTCAGTACGTCCACCGGCACGGGTGAATCCAGTACGGTACGGGCCTTGCCTCGCGTACCGGTCACCAGTACCGCACCAAGACGCGTTTCGTCATCAGCACTCGGGGAAGTTTCTTCGGCTTGCGCAGGAAGTTGTGTCATTGCCGCCACCACAGCGGCAGCCAGCAGTGACCGTGAGCGGTAATACATGGAACGGCTCCTTTGGGGCGCAGAAATACCTGCCGACAAGCAAGCGTTGCAGCGGCTTTCTGCTGTAATTCTTAAATTCGGGCAAGTAGCAAGATCAATGCAAACAAGACACAAAGAGCCAATAAAACCCTTTGAAGACAGGACATTAGACGAGGCGGCATTCAATGCCAAAGAACCAATAACACTTAGGTTATATCGGCTTTAAACACTGTTTCCCTTGCAACATTAGTTGTTGGACAGGCAACAGTTACATGGGGCTTTCGCGGATAAATCCAGCTCCCACACTTGTGGGAGCGAATTCATTCGCGAAAAACATCCATTCTATTTGGCCAACGGAATCCAGGCCGAACGCGCAACACCTGCCGCTTCACCGAACGCTGGCACTTTCTTCGCCAGATCACGGACATTCTTCACATCCAGGTCCAGCAACTGCTGGCGGGTGATCAGGGTTGGCGGCACCAGCACGCGGGCTCCCGGATCTTCACCGGCAATACGCATGGCCAGACTGCGCACGCTGATGGCGCCTGCCACTTCCGGGTTTACCGCAGCCGTCGCAGCCCAGGCACTGCCGGGCTCTTTCATGATCTGGATATCGGCGGTGGAAATGTCGGCACTGTAGATCTTGATCTGCTTGCCAAGGCCTGCCTCATCGACCGCAATCTTTGCGCCTTTGGCGAACTCGTCGAAGGGCGCGAAAATCACCTGCAAACCAGGGTTGGCCCGCAGTACGGCACTGGCCTGATCCGCCACCGAGTTGGCAATGGGCGGATTGAGCGTGCCGAAACGCGCTTTCTCGACGATGCCGGGGTTGTCCGCCTTGACCTGACGCCAGATTTCATCGCGGCGCTCCATTGGCGTGAAGCCACCGATGAACACATAACCCGCCTGGAATGCGTTGCCGTTGTCCTTGAGCGCCTGATCCAGAGCCAGACGTGCCAGTTGGTGGTGATCCTGTTCGATCTGGGTGACCTGCGGATTGCCCAGATCGATATCGAAGGCGACCACCTTGATGCCTTTGGCGACGGCTTTGGCCACGGTGTCCTTGAGGGTTTCAGCCAGGCCAAGTTGCACGATGATGCCGTCCACGCCCAGGTCGATGGCCTGTTCCAGCATCTCCCGCTGCGACGCCGCCTGTTGCCGCGCATCGAACAGACGCAGGTTGATCCCCAATGCCTCGGACTGTTTTTCCACACCGCGCAGGTAAGCCTCGGGGAAGTCGCCCGAGAACAGATAACCCACCAGCGCGATGTTCACGCCGCCCTTGTCGAACGGCGCAGGCGCACCGGCAATCCCGGCAGCACTGGCACCTGTGGCCAGGGAAGCGACCAGCGTGGCCGCAAGCAGGCGTCGCAGCCCGCGAGTGATGAGTCGATGCATCGAGTATTCCTTCTCTGACAGTGAGGCTCAGCGCGCCCGTTGCGCGAGGCCGAAGGTAAACATCAGCGCCAGGACCAGTACCGCGCCCTTGACGAAATCCTGGGTGTAATAAGGTGCATTGAGCATGGTCAGGCCGTTGAGCAGGGTTGCAACCAGCAGTGCGCCCACCAGCGTGCCAAACGCATTGGGTTTGCGTGCACCGAGCACGGCAAAACCGATCAGTGCTGCCCCCAGTGCATCAAGCACCAGACCATTGCCGGAACTGACATCGCCGCGCCCCAGCCGGGCAGCCAGCAACAGGCCACCCAGTGACGCCAGCAATGCCGACAGCACATAAGCCAGCAGTTTGTATTTTTCCACCGGAGCACCGGCCAGACGCGCCGCCCGCTCGTTGCCACCGATGGCGTAGAACACCCGGCCAAAGCGGGTCAGTTCAAGAAAGCCCCAGACCAGTAGCGCGACCACCAGCATGACCAGTACCGGTACCGGTACCGTGTCCCACAAGCGGGCACGACCAATCGCCAGAAAAGCCGCACTGAAACTGCCGGACGCTTCGTCGCCGTTGGGCAGAGTCATGCCTACCGCAATGGAACGGCCACCCGTGGGGATCAGTTGCAGGCCAATAATCAGAAACATGCTGCCCAGGGTCGCGAGAATATCCGGGATGCCCATGCGCACGATCAGAAATCCGTTGAGCAAACCCACAAGCGCCCCGCAGCCCAGACTGATGAAAATCGCAGGCAACGGTCCCCAGTCCAGAACCACCATCACATAGCTGGCGCACATCAGGCTCATGGCGGCCACCGCGCCGATTGACAGGTCGAGCCCGCCCACCGACATGCTCAGGGTCACTCCCAAGGCCAGCAGCGCCACGATGGAAACCGATTGCAAAATGATGAACAGATTACCGACCCGCAGAAACGCGGGTTCCAGTACCGCAAACAACACGACCACCAGCGCCAGGAGCAGCAAGAGCCCGTAATGGATGGTGAAGCGCAGCAATGACTCCCATGGCCTTGGCTTCAGGGCGTTTGAAGAAATCGACTCAGGCAAGCGTGGCTCCTTGGCGATGCAAAGGGTTGATAGAGGGTTGCGGCGCTACGCCCGCCATGTGCGCCACCAGTCGCTCCCGCTGCAGACCGGCACGGGGACAGTCGGCGACGACACTGGCGTTACGGATCACCAGAATCCGGTCGGCAATTTCCAGTGCTTCGTCGGGATCGGAGCAGATCACCAGCGTGGCGCGATGACCGGCACTGTCCCGAATCCGCGCACCAATCTCCCGGCGAGCGCGGATATCAACGCCTTGAAACGGCTCGTCGAGAATCAGCAGTCGACCATTGCCCAGCAACCAGCGGGCCAGCACCACTTTCTGTTGATTGCCGCCGGAAAGCGTCTCCATCGGCACATCAGGGCCTGAGCACTTGATGCCAAGGGCCTGAACCTGCGCCTGCACTGCCGCACGCTCTGCGCCAGCATCAATGAAGCCGCCACGGCTGAACCGCTGCAAAAAAGGCAGGGTCAGGGTCCGGCTCAGTGAAAAGCCCGGCACCAGCGAACCACGTACGCGATCCTCACTGGCCATGAACACCCCACCCGCAATGGCCTCCCGTGGCGACTTCGGTGCCCAGGGCCGAGCATCCAGTTCCATGACACCTGCAACAGCCTTGCGCAGGCCGTAGAAGAGTTCAGCGATCTCGCTTTTACCCGCGCCCAGCAAGCCGGTCATGGCGACCACTTCGCCTTCGTGCAGGTTGAAATCGAACGTCGCGCTGGATTCAGTGAGTCGGCAACCACGCACCCGCAGGACTTCACGGCCTTGTTCTGTCTGCTGATGAACTACCGGCGCCAGCTCACTGCCAAGCATGGCCTGCACGGCAGCGGCAAGATCCAGCGGAGCTGCGAACTCGCCTGCCAGGCGCCCGTCGCGCAACACGATTGCCCGGTCGGCAATGCGCTGAAGGTCTGAGAGACGATGAGAAATATAGAGAATGCAGACGCCACGCTCGCGCAGGACGTCGATCAACGCGAACAGACGCTCGGCCTCGGTCGCTGACAACGAAGCCGTGGGCTCATCCAGCACCAGCAATCGGGGTTTGAGGGCAAGCGCACGAGCCAGCACCACCAGTTGCCGTTCAGCCGTGCCGAGGCTTTCGATGGTGGAATCCAGCGGCAGATGCAAATCCAGACCAGCGGCAATCTGTGCCGCCCGCTCATGCAGACTTCGCCGCCTGCTCCAGATGGAACCTTGTGGCTGACACAGTTCATCCAGCACCAGATTCTCGGCCACGCTGAAACCCAGCACCACCGCCTCGTCAACCTGCTGGTGAACGGCAACGATGCCAGCGCGACGCGCCTCATGAGGTGAAGCAAAAGCACATACCCTGCCCCCGACCTGCAACTCGCCCGCATCATGGCCATGGCTGCCGGAGAGGATCTTTACCAGAGTGGACTTGCCAGCACCATTGGCTCCCAGCAAGGCCACGACCTCACCGGGATAAAGATCAAGATCGATCCCCTGCAAGACCCGGCTCGAACCAAACGACTTGCCCAGCCCACGGGTACTGACCAAGGGATCTTTCATGGAGAACTCGACACAGGAAACCAGAGAAAAGCAGACCGCGACGAATCACACTGCAATAAACGACGCCTCGGAAAAGACGCGATTACATATAGCGTAATGGACTTGATTGAAGTCGATAAATAACTAATTTGAATATGTTTAGAAGGGGTTTGGCGCACAAGCCACAAGCCACAAGCCTCAAGCTGCAAGTTAAAAGCTTGCAGCTTGAAGCTTACGGCTTGCAGCTTCTAGCTTACTCCCCCCAACCTTACCGCCAACGCACTCAGCGTAATGAGCAGGATGGGAAGCGTCAGCACGATGCCGACCTTCATGTAGTAGCCCCAACCGATCGTGATGTTCTTGCGGGCGAGTACGTGCAGCCAGAGCAGTGTGGCGAGGCTGCCTATGGGGGTGATCTTGGGTCCCAGGTCGCAGCCGATGATGTTGGCGTAGACCATGGCATCGCGGATGACGCCATCGACTCCGGTGGCATGAATGGATAGCGCCCCGATCAGGACGGTCGGCATGTTGTTCATGATCGACGACAGCAAGGCGCTCAAAAGCCCGGTGCCCAGAGAGGCGCCCCAGACGCCATACCCGGCGAACACGGTAAGAATCCCGGCGATGTAATCGGTCAGGCCGGCGTTCTTCAGGCCGTAGACCACCAGGTACATTCCCAGGGAAAACACCACCACCTGCCAAGGCGCGCCTTTGAGCACCTTGCGGGTTCCGATCCTGTGCCCCATCGCCGCGATGACATAGAGCACCAGGGCACAGAAAGCAGCGATAGCACTGACCGGTATGCCGAGAGGCTCGATCACGAAGCAGCCCACCAGCAACAATCCCAGAACCCACCAGCCTGCGATAAAGGTCGCACGATCGCGAATCGCCTCGGCAGGTCGCTGGAGATGCTGCACGTCGTAAGTGGCAGGCAGTTCCTTGCGGAAATACCACATCAGCATCCCCAGCGTGGCCGCGATACTGACGAAATTGACCGGCACCATGACCGAGGCATAGCGCTTGAAACCAATGTCGAAGTAGTCGGCTGAAACGATATTGACCAGATTCGAAACCACCAGTGGCAGGCTGGCTGTATCGGCAATGAATCCGGCAGCCATGACGAACGCCAGGGTTGCCGCCGGTGAGAACCGCAACGCCAGCAACATGGGAATCACGATGGGCGTCAGAATCAGCGCGGCCCCGTCATTGGCAAACAAGGCAGAAACCGCAGCGCCCAGCAGGATGATGAAGGCAAACAGCTTTTTGCTGCTCCCCCCGCCCCAACGCGACACGTGCAGCGCAGACCACTCGAAGAAACCGGCTTCATCCAGCAACAGGCTGATGATGATCAGGGCGATGAACGTACCGGTGGCATTCCACACGATATGCCAGACGGCAGGAATGTCATTCAGGCTGACTGCACCGGTCAACAGCGCCAGAACCGCACCGAAGGTTGCGCTCCAGCCGACGCCCAGCCCCTTGGGTTGCCAGATGACCAGAATGATGGTGACAACGAAAATCAGCAGCGCAATCAGCATGACTACAACTCGATGGCAGGACCGGATCAGTCACAAATGACTGGATTGAACGGTCAATGGTTCCTCTCGTTACAAGAGATTGCCGGTAGCGGCTGATGAGCCTTGGGAATGCAGCTCTCCTGTTGAAGCGAAATATCCAGAGAGCCGTCCCTCAGGCCACGCGCGTGCTGGCAAAATATCAAGATGCCAAATAGCCACACCCCACCCCTTGTATCACGCTCCATGCACTGAAAATCCTGCCCACAGAAGCATTTACATTCCCTGATCAAATACGGCTAAATGGCGGCCTTCCTGCTCCGGGCCCACCCATGGCTTCAATGAAACGCATCAGTCCCTGGATCGCCTGCCTGGCCATATTGCTCAATATGTTGGCCATGCCGATGAGCCGCGCCATGCAGACGCCGGATACTCATTTATTGTTGTGGGGCGGGTTTTGCTCGGGGAGCGGTTCGACCGCCTTGCCGCCCGGCTTCAAGAAACTGATCGATACCCTGCAACCCGCTTCCTCGAAAGCCGCCATGCAGCATGGCGACTGTTGCTGTGGCCATGCCGGACTGGCAGCCCTGCCATCCGATTACTACCGTCACTTCCTGCCTCGCTACACCCCTGACACGGCACTGGCCAACCCCGAGCAGCCAACGCTGCATCCCAGGGTCCGCTGGCCCAGTCTGACCCCGCGCGCTTCTCCCCTGGCCTGACCACGCCTTGCCCGCCGACTCTGGCGCGGCTTTTCCTGTCTGGCGCTGGAACGCCTTGAACGGCCATTCCACGTCCTCGAAATATCTTGGTCTCCAGGAAGTAAGTGCTATGCCTGTTTTTTCTACATTGCCACGTGCAATGCATGCCCCTGTGTCCCGTTCTCTCTGTCAGGCGCTGACCTGTGGGGTATTTGCCCTGACGCCGCTGTCCGCGGCACTGGCCGAAACCCAGATTGAAAACTCGACCCTGACCCTCGGTTCCGTCACCGTTCAGGGCAACAGCAGCGGCCCGCTCAGCACCAGCAGCGTGCTGAGTTCGGTGGATATTCTGGGTGGCGACATCCTTGAAAAGATGCCGGTCAATTACAGTTGGGAGCTGTTCAGTCGTGCTCCGGGCGTGATCCTTACCCAATTCAATCAGGGCACCACGTCCGGCAAGATTTCCTTCCGCGGTTTTAACGGTGAAGGCGAAATCAATGCGGTGAAACTGTTGATCGACGGCATTCCGAGCAACAGCAACGACGGCAACATGCCGTTCATGGACATGATTTTCCCCATGGAGCTGGACAGCATCGAGGTGGTGCGCGGCACCAGCGATGCCCGTTACGGCCTGAACAACATCGCGGGCAACGTCAACATGCTGACCCGCACCGGCGGCAATTACACCAAGGCGCGGATTCGCTACGGTAGCTTCAATACCCGGGAAACCCAGCTTTCCAAAGGTTTTGAGAACAGCAACTGGAGCCAGAACTACTTCTTTGCCTATCAAAAATCCGATGGTTATCGCGATCACTCCGAAGCCGACAAATTCTCCATGTCCGGCAAGTGGTTCTACACCCCGGACGACGAGAGTTATCGCATCGGCCTGATTGCCCGGCATTACGAAACCGAAGCCCAGGAGCCCGGCTACCTGAGCGAAGACAATGCCCGTCATCATCCAACCATGACCAACAGCTACAACGCCACGGACAAGGGCACCCGGCGCATGAATCAGGTCAGCCTGCATTTCGATACCGATCTGGCAGACACCCTTGCATGGTCGGCCAAAACCTATATCAACACCTTCGATGACCGACGCTGGACCCAGTACTGGAGAACGACGTCCCAGCAGGAGCGCGATGCCTACGAAACCCAGTACGGCGCCCTCACCTCTCTGACCTGGCGCCCGGAAGTCAGCTGGTTGTATGACTTTGCCGTGGAAGGTGGAGCAGACATGCAGCAGCAGGAAAACAAGAGCGAGCGTTATCGCACTCTCAACCGGGTTCGTCAGGCCCAGACCCGGGATCAGCAATTCGATTTCGACACCTACGGCGCTTACGTCCAGGCCGAGATCAAGCCTTTCGAATCGCTGAAGATCATCCCGGCTTACCGGGTCGACAAGATCCAGGGCGACTTCACCAACGAAATGACAGGCCTGGATTACGACATCAACGACTATGGCCTGATCAAGCAGCCCAAACTCAGCGTGGTGTATTCGCCCTGGGACGTGGCCAGCTTCTATGCCAACTGGGGGCGTACCTTTCAGGTCGGCACGGGGGCTGCGGCCTACAAGATTCCGCCACGGGATACCGATCTGGCACCGTCGATCAACGAAGGCTGGGAAACCGGGATCAAGTTCACCCCAACCGACTGGGTGGATGGCCGGGTTGCCTACTGGCAGCAGGAAGCCAGTGGCGAGGTCAGCCGCCGGCTCAACGACCCGAGTGGCGAATCGGATAACGTCGGGGAAACCCAGCGCTGGGGTTATGACCTGCAGGTGAACCTGCACCCGAACGAGCGCACGGAAATATGGATGGCGTACTCATGGCAATACTCGAAAATCCTTCAACCCAGCGCGACACTGCCCAATAGCAAGGGCCGGGAAATCGACCATATTCCCCATCACGTCTACAACGCCGGCATGACCTATCAGGCCACTCCCGCCCTGCAACTGACAGCCTGGATGAACGGCCAGACCAACTATTATCTGGAGCGGGAAAACACCCAGGGCACCTATGGCGGTTATGTGCTGATGAACCTGGGCGCGACCTGGAAGATCAGCGATTCGGTCAGTCTCGATATGCAGCTCAAGAACCTCACCAACCGCTACTACGAGTATGTCTGGTACGACCCGGACGGCGCCGTCGACTCCCTGCATTCGCCGGGTGATGGACGCGCACTCTATACCGGGGTCACGCTGGAGTTCTGATCCGCAATAAATGTCGAGGTGCTATCAACGGCACCTCGACATCAAAGCTGCTTTAATAGAAACCCCAATGATCTGACAGGAAGCATGCAGATGGATCGTCTCACCGCCAAAGACTTTGCCCCTGAACTGCTTGAGCTGTACGACTACTACGCCCATGGCAAGATCAACAGGCGCGAATTTCTCGACCGTGCTGCCCTGTTCACCTTGGGAGGCCTGACCGCCACGGCCCTGCTGGCCTCCCTGAGCCCGAACTACGCGCTGGCCGAACAAGTGGCGTTCACCGACCCGGATATCATTGCCGAATACGTCAACTACCCTTCACCCAAGGGGCATGGCCAGGTGCGTGGTTATCTGGTTCGTCCGGCGAAAGCCAGCGGCAAGCTGCCGGCGATTGTGGTTGCCCATGAAAACCGTGGGCTCAATCCCTATATCGAGGACGTCGCCCGACGCGCTGCAAAGGCAGGCTTCATCGCACTGGCGCCTGACGGCCTGTCCTCCGTGGGCGGTTATCCGGGCAACGATGACAAGGGCCGCGAACTTCAACAGAAAGTCGATCCTGAAAAGCTCATGAACGACTTCTTCGCGGCTATCGAATGGCTGATGAAGCATGACGCAACCACCGGAAAGGTCGGCATCACCGGCTTCTGTTACGGCGGTGGCGTCGCCAATGCTGCGGCCGTGGCTTATCCGGAGCTGGGTGCCGCGGTTTCATTCTATGGACGTCAGCCCAAGTCCGAAGACGTGGTGCGGATCAAGGCGCCGATCATGATTCATTACGGCGAGCTGGATACGCGCATCAACGAAGGCTGGCCCGCTTATGAAGCGGCGTTGAAAGCGGCCGGCACGCATTACGAAACCTATATCTACCCCGGTGCCAACCACGGTTTCCATAACGACTCCACGCCACGATACGACGAGGCGGCGGCGAATCTGGCATGGGACAGGACCGTGGACTGGTTCAGGCGGTATCTGGTTTGACCCCATTCGCGAATCAGGAGACATACCTGTCACTTGTGGGAGGGGCCTTGGCCGCGACGACTTACTTATAGGCAATACATTTTCAGCGCCTGAAAAGCTGGCTGTCGCGGCCAAGGCCCCTCCCACGGATTGCGCCACTGCCACCGTGCCGTCTTCGCGGACAAGTCCGCTCCCACACAGTCTGCACAGTTTTAGATATGAGCCAGCAATACCTGTAACGGATGCCGCACCACCTGCCCATCCTGGCGCTTGACCTGACTGCGGCAGGAATAGCCATCGGCAACCAGTCGCCCTTCCCCGTTATGACGAGCCACCAACGGTTGCCAGGACTGGCTGTAGATAGTGTCGGAGTGCTTGGCATTGCGGGTTTCGTGGCCGTAGGTGCCTGACATGCCGCAGCAACCGCTGGCCAGCACTTCAAGCTTGAGGCCTGCGCGGGCAAACACCTTCTGCCACAGGCCGACGCTGCCCGGTTCGTTGGTTTTCTCGGTGCAATGCGGCAGGAAGTAATAAGTTTCCCGCGGCTGGACTTGCTCGGGCTCTGCCATCTGCGCAGCCAGCCACTCCTGAGGCAGCAGCACCACAGGCACATTCTCGCTGCCCAGGGTCTTGCTGTATTCCTGCCGGTAAACCAGGGTCATGGCCGGGTCAAGGCCCACCAACGGGATGCCGTAAGCCTCAAGCTTGCGCAGCGACTGGCTGTTGAAGCTGGCCGCCTTTTCAAAGGCAGCCAGGAAGCCTTGCACTTGCAGCGGCTTGCCGTTGGGCGCGAAAGGCGCCAGGTAAACCTGATAGCCCAGACGCGAAATCAGCTCCAGCCAGTCAGCAGCCAGATGCGTTTCGAAGTAGCGGGTGAAGGCATCCTGAACGAGGATCACCGTACGCTTGCGTTCCTGTTCAGACAGAGCAGCCAGACGCTCTGGCGTGGCGATGCCGACATTCCAGCGGGCGCAGGCGGCGCGGAAATCCATCAGGCTCAGCAAGGGACTGTCCACCATGCCCGCCACATGCTCAAGCAGATAGCGAACGGGCCTGGCACCCATCATGGCGTTGTAGAGTTTCGGGAAGCGAGCCAGATACGGGATGCTGAACTCCAGCGAGCCGATCAGGTAGTCCTTCAGCGGGCGCAGGTAACGGCTGTGGTACAGCTCCAGGAAACGCGAACGGAATTCCGGCACATTGACCTTTACCGGGCACTGCCCAGCACAGGATTTACAGGCCAGGCAACCGGCCATGGCGTCATAGACTTCGTGGGAAAAGTCTTTCTGGCCCCTGAGACGGCCCAGGGTATTGGCCGTTTTACTCACCAGACTCCTGATGACATTGGCCGAGCGGGCACGGGCGCTGGCGGTCAGTACATCCACATTCTGCTCGCCCTGCAGGCGCAGCCACTCGCGAACCAGAGAAGCCCTGCCCTTGGGCGAGTGAATGCGGTTGCGGGTGGCCTTCCAGGACGGGCACATGGCGTCGTCGGCATCATAGTTGTAGCAGGCGCCGTTGCCGTTACAGTGCACCGCGCTTTCGTAGCTCTGCCAGACGCGCTCGTCGATACGACGGTCCAGATCGCCTCTCAACTGCACTTCGTCCACCAGCGTCAGTCTGGCAGCAGGTACGGTTGCGGGAGTCGCGATCTTGCCGGGGTTGAGCTGGTTGAACGGGTCGAAAGCAGCCTTGAGCGCCTGCAATGAAGGGTAAAGCTCGCCGAAGTACTCCGGCACATATTGCGAACGCAAGCCCTTGCCATGCTCGCCCCAGAGCAGGCCACCGTAGCGCTTGGTCAAGGCCGCAACCGCATCGGAAATCGGACGCACCAGCGCGGCCTGGGCCGGATCTTTCATGTCCAGGATCGGCCGTACGTGCAGCACGCCAGCATCCACATGGCCAAACATCCCGTATTGCAGGTTGTAGCTGTCCAGCAGCGCCCGGAATTCCTGAATGTAATCGGCAAGGTTTTCAGGCGGTACGGCGGTGTCCTCGACAAAAGGCTGAGGCCTGGCCTCGCCCTTGACGTTACCCAGCAAGCCTACCGAACGCTTGCGCATGGCATAGACGCGGTTGACCGCCGCGCTGCCCACCGCCAGCGTGTGGCCCAGTCGGACCACCGAGGTGTCGCTCTGCAAGTGCTCCACGAAGGCATGAACCCGCTGCTCCACTTCGCCCGCGTCGTCACCGCAGAACTCGATCAGGTTGATCCCCAGAGTCGGGGTATCGGGATCCTGAGGAAAATATTCGGCCACGCCATGCCAGACGATGTCCTGCATGGCGAGCATCAGGACCTTGGAGTCCACGGTTTCGATGGACAGCGGCTTGAGCGCCATGAGTGCCTTGGCGTCGCGCAAGGCATCCATGAAACCGGCATAACGGACGTTGACCAGAATCGAGTGCTTGGGAATGGGCAGCACATTGAGCTTGGCTTCGACGATAAAGCCCAACGAGCCTTCCGAACCACACAGCACGCTATTGAGATTGAAGCGGCCATCGGTCTCGCGCAGATGGGCAAGGTCGTAACCGGTCAGGCAGCGATTGAGCGGCGGAAAGATATCCTTGATCAGTTGCGCCTGAGTATCGGCAATCTCACGGGCACAACGATAAGCATCCCCAGCACGGTCGGTTCGGGCCTGTTCCGCGTCCAGTTGTTCGGTGCCCATGGCCAGGCTGTCTATACGCGAGCCGCCGAGCAGTACCGTCGACAACTCCAGTACGTGGTCACGGGTCTTGCCGTAGGTGCAGCTACCCTGGCCGCTGGCATCGGTATTGATCATGCCGCCGACCGTTGCACGGTTGGAGGTGGATAGCTCAGGGGCGAAGAACAGGCCGTGGGGCTTGAGTGCCGCGTTGAGCTGGTCCTTGACCACGCCGGTCTGCACCCGCACCCAGCGCTCTTCGACGTTGATTTCCAGAATGCGGTTCATGTGCCGCGACAGGTCGACCACCACGCCATCCGTCAGGGATTGGCCATTGGTTCCGGTACCGCCGCCCCGTGGCGTCAGTACCACCTGCTTGTGCTCGGCACACCCGGCCAGTCGCGCAAGGATTTCGACATCGGCGCTGTCACGAGGAAACACCGCCGCCTGAGGCATGCGCTGGTAGATCGAGTTATCGGTGGCCAGAACGGTTCGCGAGCCATGATCCCTGGCGATTTCGCCTCCAAACCCCTCTTGCGCCAGTGCATTGAGGAATCGATCGTAGTGATCGACCTGTTCGAGGGTCGGATTCAAGAGGGCAATCATGGTGGCTTCCTGACAGGCTAGGCTTTTTATATGCAAACTTTTATGGGCAAAGCACGTATGCTTCAGAGCGCTCTGAAACAGTGCTTCAGCAACGGTTGACGCTGATTTTCAGGCTTCAGGGCCATGAGCGCAAATGTAAAACCTGCCGTTTTTCCATGAGTTTTATGAATGAACCCGAGAAGACTCACGCCGTCGATGTCGTTGCTCATCGCTTTTGAAGCAGCGGCGCGCCATGTCAGCTTCACCAAGGCTGCCGATGAACTGGCCCTGACCCAGAGCGCTGTCAGCCGTCAGGTGCAGGCGCTTGAAGCACAACTGGAGGTGGAACTGTTCAAGCGTGATGGTCGACGTATCGAACTGACCACGGCCGGTGCGCTGTATCAGCATGAGCTGGCTGCCGCCCTTGGCCGGATTCGCAGTGCAACGTTGCAGACTATCGCCCACAAATCCGAAGGCGGAACCCTGCACCTCGCCGTGCTGCCAACCTTCGGCTCAAAGTGGCTGTTGCCGCGCATGCATGACTTTTATGCCCGGCATCCGGGCCATGTGGTGCATGTTCACTCGCGGATCGTGCATGCCGACCTGATGCCTGCTGCCAGCGACATGAACGCGATCATCTGTGCAGGCACAGGCAACTGGCCGGGTTATATCGCCCACCCGTTGATCGAGGAAAAGCTGGTGCTCATCGCCAGCCCTTCGGCACTGCCAGACCACAAGTCGCTGACGCCGGGCCAGATAGCCCAGCAATCACTGCTGAGCGTTGTTTCGCGCCCCAATACATGGTCCGACTGGTTCGACAAGAATCGGCTCGACCACCACATCATGCGCCCCGGCCCGAGTTTCGAGCTGACCGCGCACCTGATCCAGGCCGTGGCAGCGGGTATTGGTGTGGCGCTGGTGCCGCGCATTCTGGTGCAGGACGAAATCAGCAGCGGTGAGCTGGTGACACTGTTCGAGCCCATGGACAGCGGCCGCAATTACTATCTGGTGTATGCCACACGCTTCCAGAACCTGCCGTCGCTCTGCGTGTTCAGGGACTGGCTGCTGTCGACACCCTTTCCCGATGGTTTGTAATACGGAGCGCCCGTGCGTATAGAACCTCTTCCGCCACTACAGAACCTGATCGCCTTTGAAGCCACGGTTCGACATGGCAGTTTCACCCGGGCTGCCGCCGAACTGCACCTGACCCAGAGCGCAATCAGCCGGCAGGTCGCGCAACTGGAGGAGTTTCTGGGCCGGGCGCTGTTTCGCCGCGAACACAAGCGCATTCACCTGACGATCGCGGGCCAGATCTATGCCGAAGAAATTCACCGGATACTGACTCAGTGCGCCGAAGCCACGGCTCAGGTGATCACCCACAGCGGCGAACAGCAATTGACGCTGGCCTGCTCCAGCGGCGTGGCAGCGCTGTGGCTGGGTCCGTTACTGGGTCGCTACAAGGATGAATTCCCGGCAGTGGACATACGCCTGCGGGTGGTCGACGGGCTGGACTCTCTGATCCGGGCCGAGTTCGACCTGGCGCTGTACTTCCTGCGCGAGCAGTCACCGCCCGGGCTGGATAGCCGCCTGCTGTTTGCCGAATCGGTGAATGCCTACTGCTCACCGGATTATCTGGGCGGACAGACACTGGAACCGGTGCAACTGCTCGACCATTGCCTGCTGATGCTCGAAGACGGCCAGCGCCAGTGGCTGTCATGGAACGACTGGTTCGGTCGCCAGGGCGTGGACGCTTCGCTGATTCACCAGCGCATGACCGTGAACCTCTACCCGGTGCTCGTGGATCTGGCCATCGCCGGGCACGGCATTGTGCTGGGCTGGCGCCCGATGATCGATCGCCATGTGCAATCCGGCGCTCTGGTCCCTGCATGCAACGCAGATATTGGTGCTATCGGCGGCTACTACCTGCTCACCCCCAGCGGCAAGATGCCAAGACGTGCCGCCCGAGCCTTCGAGAAATGGCTGAGCAATGAGATTGCCAGCTGACTTGCATGCACCACACGCATGCAAACCTGCGTAATGATCGCTTTCTCAAATTCAGGCCGCAGCCTAATCTCGAACGCAACCGGGCATCAGATCCGAATAATGTTTCAACTTTTCAACTCTGCCCCCCTATAAATGCAGGGTTGTTTCCTGCATGTCTTGCATGCAGGAGTCAAAAAAGTGAGCACAGAACAAACATCTCCATCACGCACCCACAACCAGCAGGCACGTCGCGCCGTGACCGCCACGGTCATCGGCAATGGCCTGGAATGGTTCGACTTCACGGTCTACAGCTTCTTTTCCGTCATCATCGCCAAAGTATTCTTCCCGACCGGCAATGAACTGAGTTCCTACCTCCTGGCCCTGGCCACCTTTGGCGTCGGCTTTTTCATGCGCCCGGTGGGCGGCATCGTGCTGGGTATCTATGGGGATAAACACGGACGCAAGGCAGCACTCTCGCTGACCATCCTGCTCATGGCCCTTGGTACGCTGATCATCGCCATCACCCCCAGCTATGCGCAGATAGGCCTGATGGCTCCAGTGCTGATCGTGCTGGCGCGCCTGCTGCAAGGTTTCTCGGCGGGCGGCGAGATGGGCAGCGCCACGGCATTCCTGACCGAACACGCCCCCGAAGGCAAGAAAGCCTTCTACTCCAGCTGGATTCAAGCCAGCATTGGCGTGGCCGTATTGCTCGGCTCCGCACTGGGTGCTGTCCTGTCGAGCTACCTGACTCAGGAACAACTGGAAAGCTGGGGCTGGCGCGTGCCATTTCTGATCGGCACCCTGATCGGCCCGGTAGGCTTCTATATTCGCAGCCGCGTCGATGAAACGCCGGTCTACAAGGCCAGCAAGACCGTCGAATCGCCCTTGCGTGAAGTGTTGCGTACCTATCCGCGCCAGACCCTGATCAGCTTCTCGCTGGTCGTACTCTGGACCGTCTGTACCTACGCCGTCCTGTTTTACATTCCTTCTTATGCTCAGCGGGTCCTCGGTCTGCCTTCATGGATGGGATTCAGTGCCGGCATGATGGGTGGCGCCGTGCTGATCGTGGCCACGCCTATCGTCGGTGCCCTGGCTGACCGCTATGGTCGTCGGCCCTGGCTCCTGGGCTCGGCCCTGGCCATTTTCTTCAGCGCCTACCCGATGTTTCTCTTCATCAACCAGATGCCGGGGCTGTTTTCGCTGCTGGTCTTTGAACTGGTGCTCGGCCTGCTGATTTCGGGCTACATCGGCTCGATCCTCGCCGCCTTCGGTGAACTGCTGCCGACCCACGTGCTCTCGACCGGATTGTCGGTGGCCTACAACTTCGCGGTCACGATCTTCGGCGGCTTCGCCACCTTCACCATTACCTGGTTGATCGCCTCTACGGGCAGCAACGTGGCCCCGGCCTTCTACATCATGTTTGCAGCAATCATCAGCGGCGTGGGCGCGATGCTCTATCGCGACAGAGAACCCGTGTCACGCCTTCCTCTGACTGGAGCCTATCAATGAATACCCCTGACTCTTCCACGCTGATCCTGCGCAACGGGCGCTTGCTCGACCTGCAACAGGGTCAATTGATCGACGGCCAGGAAGTCGTGATCGAGGGTGAGCGCATTGTCGCCGTACGCCCTGCTGGCGAACCCGCCGAAGCCGGGGCCAGAATTATCGACCTGGGCGGCAAGACCCTGATGCCCGGCCTGATCGACTGCCATGTTCACGTTCTGGCCTCCAGTGCCAACCTGGGTTTCAATGCCCTGCAACCCAACGCCATCATCATGTACCGCGCCCTGCCGATTCTGGCAGCCATGCTGCAGCGCGGTTTCACCACAGTGCGCGATGCTGGCGGCGCCGACTGGGCACTGGCTCGGTCCATCCA
Source organism: Pseudomonas lijiangensis (assembly GCF_018968705.1). NCBI lineage: Bacteria > Pseudomonadati > Pseudomonadota > Gammaproteobacteria > Pseudomonadales > Pseudomonadaceae > Pseudomonas > Pseudomonas lijiangensis. Next base: position 2,784,925 of record NZ_CP076668.1, on the reverse strand, counting down.
GATGGGGCTGATTCCCGGGCCGAAGATCTTTGCTTCGGGCAAGGCCTTGTCGCAGACAGGCGGCCACGGCGACATGCGCGCCCGCGGCGACCTTTTGACGAGTGAGCCCTGCTCCTGCTGCTTCCGCGCCGGGGCCATCGCCCGGGTAGTGGACGGTGTCGACAATGTGCGTCTGGCGGTTCGTGAAGAGCTGCAACAAGGCGCGAACCAGATAAAAATCATGGCTTCAGGTGGTGTTTCTTCACCCACCGACCCGATTGCCAATACCCAATACAGCGAAGCCGAAATCCGCGCCATCGTCGACGAAGCCGCAGCCGCCAACACCTACGTAATGGCTCACGCCTACACAGCTCGGGCCATTCGCCGCGCCATCGAATGCGGCGTGCGCACCATCGAGCACGGTAATCTGGTGGATGCCGACACCGCTCGCCTGATGGCTGAAAAAGGCGCGTTTGCAGTACCGACTCAAGTCACCTATGAAATGCTCGCCCAGTACGGCGAACGTTTCGGACTCCCAGCCGACTCGGTGGCCAAGATCGAAGACGTGCGTCAGGCCGGACGCAATGCCCTGCTGCTGTTCGCCGAAGCGGGCGTGCCCATGGGCTACGGCTCGGACCTGCTCGGTGAAATGCATGAGTATCAGAGCCACGAACTGAAGATCCGTGCCGAACTGCTGGGCAATCTTGCAGCCCTGCGCAGCGCCACCAGCGTGGCAGCGCAGATCCTTCAGCGTGAGGGTGAGCTGGGCTGCATCGCCGAAGGCGCACAGGCCGACCTGCTGGTGGTGGACGGCGATCCGCTCACGGACATTGACTGCCTTGTAGGCCAGGGCGAACACCTGGCGATGATTTTCCAGAATGGTCATATCCGGAAAAATACGCTGGAGCAGTGACAGGCCTACAAAGCCTAGTGCGAGTTTTGGTCCCAGAGCCAGTTCCAGATGCCCGGCAGCCGCACGGGCTCATCACTGCTCTTGACCGTACGAGCCAGCGCTGCACGCTTGAGCTGGGCGCTGTCGTCGTAGAAAGGCTTTTGATCCAGGGTCACGCCGGTTTCACGGGCGCTGTCGATCAGGATCTGCAGGTATTCCCGAGCATGGCGGGCGGTGTAGCGATTCAGATCATGAAACGTGACCACCACCGGTATGACGCCCTCGACCGACGGCAGCTCGCCTGCGGCGATGCGCTCGCGCACTTCCGATAGCTGCCGGACCATATTGGAGCGGCGGCGCAGGCTGAAGTTGTAACCCCATATCTTGCCGTCATTGGCACTCAGGTCGGTCAGCAGTACATGCAGGCCATGCTGCTGGTAGGCCGCGAAGGTGCGCTTGTCATAGTTCCAGAATGGCGGACGCAGCAGAACCGTCGGCGTGCCCGTGATGCCGGCGATGATCGCACTGCCTTGCGTCAGGGATTGCTCAAGATCTTCAGGGTTCAGCGAGCGGTGATTGGTGTGATGGGGTGTGCTGGTATGAAAACCCAGCACATGCCCTTCTGCATGCTGTCGCTGCATGATCGCTCGACCCTGCTCACTGCCGCCTGCACCACTTGCACCGGTCTGGACGAAGAACACGGCCTTGATATCCGGCTGCACGGGGTTAGTGGCCAGGCTGTCCAGCACCGTGAGCGTCGGATTGTAGAAGCTTGATGCGCTGGGCCCGTCGTCGAATGTCAGCAGAAACCGAACCGGTGGCTGCTGATGCAGGCGCTCGACCGTCTGTGGCGTCAGGGGAATGGGATTGGCGATGCAGCCCGAAAGGCCGAGCGCGACAACCAGCACCGCCAGGGTACGAAAAACAGGGCACATGAGTAGGTTCTAATCCGGATAGCCAGCAGTAATGCCCTTTTCGGGTCCGGCCATTCCTCCGTGATCGGCTCATGCGCGGGCATTCGCGCCCTGCGCGCCCCTGTACTGCGCTGAGGTAAACACAGGGGCTCACACATTATCCGGGCTCGGACAGTAAAGCCATGGGCAAAGGATAAAGTTGATGGCCGGTTGCTACTTTTCCCATTCTGCCGGTGAAATCTTCAGCCCGTGCAAACCGTCATAGCTGGCCCGCCGAGGCGACATCCAGCCTTCCAGCAGCGAGTCATCAAGACTGTAGATTTCCACGCCCAAGGGACGGCAGACAGACAGCGGATCCTGAGCGTCCGGCCCCCACATGGGCAATGACAGGTCACCGCCGGGGCACGTGGACAAGGCGCACAGCAAGTCGATTTCCGCGAAGAATTCCAGGTAATCGCCCTGACGGGCCGGGCAGGCTTTCATGAAATACATGTCGTCATGATTGAGCCCCGTGCACTGGAAGATATTCAGCACGTCATGGACATCGAATTCGGTCAGGCCGTGGGGCAACACTGCGCGGGTCAGGTTGGAGTGGCAGTGGTGGTGAAAGTCTTCGCCGGTCAGCATCTTGTTGACGTAAGGGTCGCAGCGGGTGCCAAGCAGATCATGCAGCCGACCGCCGTGCTCGTCGATGCCGTAACTGGCCAGGCTGTCGTCGGTAATGGTTACCATGGGGCGCAGAAACGGCAGGTTCGACCAGAGTCTGTCATGAGTGCTCACATGAGCGCCCTGCAACTGGCGGGTTCTGGCAGCCCACAGACGCTCGCGAGGATCGTCGGCATTCCAGACATTGAAATCGCCGACCTGCGGGCCGACCGGAGTGGTGACACGAAATACCTGCCCCGCCTTGACCTTCCAGGCCCGCCCGGTACGAATCGGCACCTCGAATGTCTCGATCAGCGTGCGCTGTCCGGTACTGGCGCGTATACGCTCGTAAAACGCCTTGTCTACCTGCAGCGCAGCACCTTTGCTGACCTGATAAGCGGCGGGGTAATCCTTGTACATGCGCTGTTCCTCGACCATGGGCAATGGCCACAGATAACAGACTTCCCCGGCAGATCGTCAAGCAGGCATGACGTGGGCAGACATGTATGGACGGTTTCGATCAGGTCGGACAGGAAATCGTGCCGTTATCGAGGCCCTGCTTGTGGTTCTCGTAATCCAGCGTGGCCTTGCCGTTGACCCATTTCAGGGTAATCACCAGCACCGAGTCGAAGTCGTCGCCTGTCCAGTCATCCACCAGCTTCACTTTCTGGCCCGAGGCTTCCTGGGCCACCTTGTTGATCAGCTCAGGCAGATAACCATGAGACCACGCCGTGTAGATGGTCGCGTTGTGATACTTGTCGTGCATCAACTCATCGGCCAGGGCGCCGGTGTCATTGGCACCAAAGTCGATATTGACCGGCAGGCCCAGCTTGATGGCGCTGGGTCCGACTGTCATCAAGGGTCGCAGGTAGCTGTAGGACTGATCACCCTCACCCTCTTCCACATGACGACTCGGGTTGGCGGCAAAGATGAAGTCGGCCTTGCCATAAGTCCTTGGCAACAGCTCGGATAAATCGATGGCCCGATTCAGGCCCTGGCAATTCAACTGTCCGAGGCCCATGGAAGGCTTCTCTGCATGGCGCAGGAATACCAGGGTTTGAGTACCGTTTTTCGGCTCGGCATGCACTCCGCGACCGATGGAGAGCCAGAAGGCAGCGCAGAAAACCAGCAAGGCAGGGAAAAGAAACCAGGCGTAACGGCGATAGACCCGGCTTATTGAGGAGAGTTTTGACATATTCATCGTATGGAGTCCGGCACGTGTTTATGTAAATTCAGCGTGTCGCTGATGCGAATATGCCAGCCATGAGCGGGTTCGCAGCCCCCGGGAAATCCTTTGTGGATCAGTCGAATACGTACCCTTGATCACGCTTAAAGACTAATACCGTTATGTTTCGATATGAAGAATTCGGATGGTAGGAGTCCAAAAAAGCCTTCTTGTTGCATTCGGCAGGCAAAAACAGACAAAACGCGAGAGAAAAGATCGCCAATAAAGGCTCATCGACGAGCTTTATAAGCTCATTAAGCGGGGGATCAGGAGGGGTTGTTGCGAGAAACCAGCGAATATTGGCAAAAACATTGCGAATGAGATTTTGTTTCAAAAATTGGCATGAGTGGGAGGCGACTTACAGCTTACAGCTTGCAACTTGCCGCTTGCCGCCTCCCATTCACTTTCAGATCACGAATCGACCCACCATCGTATTCAGTCCCACAGCCAGTCGTGACAGCTCGTGGCTGGCAGCGCTGGTCTGATTGGCACCTGCAGCCGACTGATTAGCCAGGTCACGGATATTCACCAGGTTGCGGTCAACTTCCCGGGAAACCTGAGCCTGTTCCTCGGAAGCACTGGCAATCACCAGGTTGCGCTCGTTGATCTGCGAGATGGCATCGGTGATCCGCTCCAGCGCATCGCCCGCGGCCTGAGCCAGATCCAGCGTGACTCGGGTACGGCCGGTATTGAGGGTCATGGACTCAACAGCCTGCCCCGTTCCGCTCTGGATGCCTGCCACCATCTGCTCGATTTCCCGGGTCGACTGGGCGGTACGATGCGCCAGCGCCCGCACTTCGTCTGCCACGACCGCGAACCCTCTGCCCGCCTCGCCTGCACGTGCAGCCTCGATGGCAGCGTTGAGTGCCAGCAGGTTGGTCTGCTCGGCGATGCCACGGATCACATCCAGCACTTTGCCGATTTCGCGCCCCTGAGTGGCCAACCCTTCGACCAGACTGGAAGCGCTCTGCACATCCTGGGTCATGACCTGGATTGCCCTGACCGTTTCCACCACCTTGTCCCGCCCCTGACGCGCCGTTTCGTTGGATTGCTGCGAGGCCTGCGAGGTGGATACCGCGTTGCGGGCTACTTCTTCCACAGCAGCGGTCATCTGGTTGACGGCAGTGGCGGCCTGCTCAAGCTCGTCATTCTGCCGTTGCAGCCCGCGGGAAGACTCTTCAGTCACGGCACTCAGCTCTTCGGCAGCCGACGCCAACTGGGTCGCAGAACCGGAAATCTGCTCGATGGTCTTGCGCAGGTTCTGCTGCATCACTACCAATGCTTCCAGCAGGCGTGCAGGTTCGTCATTGCCGTCTACTTCGATATGCCGGGTCAGGTTCCCGTCGGAGATTTCCTGTGCAGCACGTACTGCTCTGGACAATGGCATGACAATACTGCGCGTCAATAACCACGCCAGAAGAACCGTCAAGGCCGCCGCCAGCACCGAAACCAGAATGATTGCGGTATTGGCATTATCAAAGTGCATGCTTGAAAGCTCGGAAGCTTCCGCGGCAGACTTTTTATTGATCGTAATCAATTGATCAAGTAGCGAAGAAATCAAATCCGTACTGGCTTTCACTTTCGTGTTTACCAGTATCTTCAACGCTTCAAGATCATTACTGCGCGACAGCGTTATTGCGGCTTGTTGTATATCCAGGTATTCGGCCAGCGCCGCCTGGAATTTTCTATAGACCTCTTTTTCATCATCCTCCGACGGCAAGGCTGCATAGTTGGCCTCGGCTTTCTTGAGTTTTTGAGTCAACAGTTGGGCACGAGTTTCGGTTTCCTGTATCTGCTCGGGCTCCCGGTTGATCAGGTACCTGAACGACATGATGCGTAACAGCAACAGGTTCTCGTCTACTTCCCCCAGATAGCCGATGCTGGGCAGCATGTTGGTTTCCAGATCCGTGGTGGCCTGGCGAATGATCGACATGCGGTTGAGTGCGAAAATGCCCAGCCCTATTACCAGAACGGCAATAAAGGCAAAGCCCAGAAAAGCACGAGGCGCAATATTGATGCTTCGTAGTGACATGGAATCATTCTCTTGGGAGATACAACCCGATGCGATCCGTGCATAACGAAACGAGAGAGTCAGAACCCTCGCCAATTAGAGGGACTACAGCATAAAAGCCATACCCCATAAACCGGTTATCGGTCGCACTTGAGAATAAATGGAGTCAAAAACAGAAAATCTTTTCTGGCGTCAAAGTGCCGACCTTCAGTTGTACTTCACTGATACTTCCCGATTGGAAAGTTACCCCGTCCTATTCAATTTCCTGATTTGGTGCTGGCCCAGATACGTGTGCGCAACGTTTCGGTTTTCATCTCGACCGGCTCAAGCACGAACATCCTGCTGAGCATTTCGGCATTAGGGTAAATGCTCGTATCGGCCCAAAGAGCGGGGTCGATCAATGCATCGGCCTTTTCATTGCCATTGGCGTATTTGACCTCGTTGGTGATATGGGCCATCACTTCCGGACGCAACAGGTAATTCATGAAGGCATAGCCAGCCTTTTCATTGGGGGCATCGATGGGCATGGCAACCATGTCGAACCACATCGGCGCGCCCTCCTTCGGGACGGTGTAACCAATTTTTATGCCGTTACCGGCTTTATCTGCACGATCCTGGGCCTGAGCCATATCACCGGAAAAACCCAATGCCATGCAGATCTTGCCACTGCCCAGATCCTCGATGTACTTGACCGAGTCGAAGTAGAGAACATAAGGACGAATGGCGGCCAGTGCAGCTTCGGCCTTTGCATAGTCTTCGGGTTGCTCGCTATGGGGAGGCAGTTCCAGATAATTCAGGACGATCGGAAACACTTGCGTAGCGTTATCAAGGATCGCGACACCGCACTGGGCAAGCTTTTGCATATTCTCCGGCTTCAGGATGAGGTCCCAGGAATCCAGCGGCGTATTGTCGCCCAGTACAGCCTTGACCTTGTCCACGTTGTAACCGACGCCGGTGCTGCCCCATAGATACGGAAACCCATGCTGATTGCCGGGATCGTTGACCTCCAGCGCCTTGAGCAGGACCGGGTTCAGATTCTTCCAGTTGGGTAGCTGATGCCTGTCGAGCACCTTCAAGGCGCCCTTGTCGATCTGTCGTGCCATGAAATGCACGGACGGCACCACGACGTCATAACCCGAGTGACGGGCCATGAGCCTGGTATTGAGGGCTTCATTGGTTTCGTAGGTCTGGTAATCAGGCTCGATACCGGTCGCCGCCTGAAAGTTCTTCAAGGTGTCGGACGCGATGTAGTCGGTCCAGTTGTAGATATTGACCCTGTCTGCTGCATGACTGGTGGAGGCCAGCAACATCAGTGCAGCAACGGATTTACTCAGCATTCTTCAACTCCATGGGTCAATGAAACCAGCTTGCCCTATCCAGCGGGCACACCTCAATACTTGAAGCAAACAGCTCGAAGGATCAAACGTTTTTGACGTGCATCAAATTATTCGAAAAATTCGACTGGCGCCTGAAAATATTTTCCAGCTGTGTGCAGGCAGGTGCTATTTTTAGGTCTCGTCAGACCGTTCAGATCATCCCGCAGGAAAGCAGTACGATCATTCAGGATTGTGCACTGTTTGGTCACTTCGGCTTTTATCGGTCGCATCTAGACTGGTCTCCCTACCCATTGGGGCTGAAGGAATTGCTCGATTGAATCAGGTGGGCCGCTTCCATGACCAAAGTCACGTTCCCCAATGCATGCCAACTGATGCGCTGGCACTTTCATCCGGTTGGCTTTGAAGCCACCATGGATGCACCCAGCAGCATGATTGCCCGGCTGTTCGACCGGGCCAGCGGTGAAACGGTAGTAGCAATTGCCGGCCTGCCCTGCGCAACTGTCATGAACGCCAGCGACGTCGAACGGATCATCGAGGCCATCGAAGCCGAGATGGAACTGTTCGGCAGCAATCAACTGGCTGGCTTCCTGTAAACAGACGAGAGCCTTGAGCTCCCGCCCACTCATTCATCGATTCTTGCGCAGGTCCTCGAAAAAAGGCTTGTCCTGGGCAACCCTGTCCGATGCCTTGGGCACCTTGATGGGGTCGCTCCCCGCAGAGCTTTCGTCGATGTACCAGTAGCAATGGCGTATCGCACGAGTGATGGCCACATAGGCCAGACGCAGGACTTCGTCCTGCTGGGCATTGTCAAACGACTGCGAATCTCCGGCATCACCAAGACCGGCCAGGCGATACACCTGATTCTTGTAGGGCGACAGCGTCGAGTGCTGGCAATCCCCTAGCAGGAATACCGCATCGGCCTGCAGTCCTTTTGAACTGTGATAGGTCAGCATCCTGATTCGCCTTGCCTGCGGCCCCATGGCCGCATCGGTCTGGATCAGGGATTTCAACGACTCGGAAATCATGGCCTTCTCACTGTTCTTTCGATACAGCAGCAGGATCGAGTCACCGGCGTTGTAGTGCTCGGCCACACGCTCGGCCAGCTCATTGTCATCGCGGTTCAGCACCGTGACCGGCACCCGTTCCTGGACTGCGCCGCTGGCCTTGGCCTTCTTGCCCGCAATGGCAGGCGCAGCGCGCACGATATGCTCGGCGGCATCGATAATGTGCTGATGGCTGCGAAAGTTATCGCTGAGCATGACCTTGGTGGTCGCGGGCGATGAAAACTCCTTGGGAAACTCCATGAAGTAGTGTGGCGAGCTGCCTCGCCAGCCATAGATGGACTGCCAGTCATCACCCACACACAACAGCGATGAATGCCTGGCCACGCGGCCGGTGTGCATGGCCGGACCACGGCGTCGGATTTCCTGCAGGCTGGCCCGTATCCAGGACACGATCTGCGGTGAGACATCCTGGAACTCATCGATCATCAGGTGCGCAAGAGGCCTGAGCATTTCATCGCTGACCTGGCGCAGGTTTTCCGGTGATGTTTCGCCAAACAGGGCGAACATCCGGTTGTAGGTCATGATCGGTGGCTTCTGATCCAGCAGATGGTTTTCAAAGGCCTTCCAGAACAGGCTCAGGCCCTCGAAGAAAAACCGGTCAGGGTCATTGCTGGCAAAACTCATTTCAGCCACGGCAGCGGGCACATCGAGGCCAAGGTTCTCGATAAAGCTGGCGGCCATGACAAAGCAATCCAGCAGCGGTGCCGCGCCCAGTTCACCCTTGACCCGGTAATCGAACCCCGGCCCCGCTACGGCCGATCCGGCCAGGGATTGCAGCACCTTGCCTGCCGCTTCGTAGTTCTCGAACCAGATCAACGGTTTGCGGCAGAAAGCTTGAAACAGCGTGCGCTTGATGACCCATTCGGCCCAGACCGGAAGCTTGGCACCGGGGCGTTTCATCTGCTGGTCTTCACTGGAGTCGAGCCCCAGCACAACCCAGGCATCCAGCTCGGCGATATAGCCATGAACGTGAAAGGCAAAGCCATTGATTTCAATGGTCTGGCGCATGGGCTCAATGCCCTTTATAGGCCAGGCCTTTGCCCGTATCCACAGGTCTTCGATGATGTCGCACAGTTCTTCATCGCGCTTGGCCGACAGCTCGGTCACGGTGATGCGCTTTTGCACATCCGGGTGATCGCGATCCAGCTCCTTGAGTTGCAGCGCATGGCGGTACAGCGGCGCAATCACTTCGCGAAAGCGTTCGTTGCTGGCATACAGGTCGCGATAGCACAGGTTCAATTGCTGACGCTGGGCGTCGTTGATGCGCAAATCGAACGGGTTACTGTCGGCCTCATCCCCAGAGGCCGACGTATTACCCAGATTCTCGAAAGCGCGCAATTGCTCGAAGCCCGGCAGGCTGCGAACCAGAGGCAGGATCCGCGAGTGGAAGGTGCGAACCAGATCCCGGGCCTGCTTGTGGCTCAGGGTATGCCCCCACAAAGCCATTATCTCGATCAGTTTGCCGATGAAGTCCTTGCGCGACTCGCGGGTGAACGTCACCACGGTCATGGCTTCCAGCTCGAACCCCAGATAGTGGTGAAGCAACAGTACCCGCAGCACCAGCGATGTGGACTTGCCCGCTCCTGCACCCGCAATCACGTAGGTGGAAGGCGTATCGCTGAAGATCATTTTCCATTGCGCCGGGCTGGGCTGGGCATGGGGCGGCAGCTTTTGCGCCACATCGGCCTTGATGCGTTTTTTCAGCTCAGGGGTCAGACCCAGACGCCAGTCATCGAACAGATGATCATCGACCTTCGGCCCGCGATGCTCGCCGGGACGGGTATCGCGAATCAAAAGAACATTGCGCCCCTGCTCCAGCCCATCCAGTCGACCTTCGGCGTAGCCCTCGTTCACGCCCTCGATATGCCCACTCAGAAACCCGTCGGCATGCCCCTGAAACCACGAAGGCCTGTGCTGCGCGCCAAGTCCCGTCAGACCACGCCCCATCAGGCGTGACAACAGGCGCTTGAACAGCGGCAGGCGCTCGGGCGGATTGAGTTCGATATCCAGGTCGGGAGGAAGAGCAGAAGGCAGATCGTCAGGCACGCAGGCTCCAGAGTGAGAATCGTCGGACGCCTATGGTCGCCGGATTCGCCCGCAAGCTCCAGCGAAATGCTTTCGTTTCAGGGTGTTAGGCGATCAACTGCATGTTGAACAGTTGATCGCGCCATTAAAAATACGTATTGAAGCTTTCGATGACTTTCAGATCATCATCAACCAGGCACCCGGAGCGCCACTTGTCGAAGGTCAGACACGGATGGGAAGAACCGAAGGAAATGATATCGCCGATTTTCAGTTCACAGCCCGGCGCGATGGTCATGAACGCATGTTGATCCATCATTGCCGTGACCTTGCAGGCGCTGACATCATCGCCCTTGCCGGACATGCCATTTGCCTTGTAACGCAGCAGCGGAGTAGGCAAACCAGCGTCGTAGGCAATATCGCGCTTACCCAGGGCGACCACTGCAAAACCCGGCTCAGGCAAGGATTGCACATGAGCCCAGACTTCCATGGCCGGGCGCAGCCCTTCGCTCAGGTCGGCGCGGCGATCCAGCACGCTGCACTGCGCCGCCTTGTAGATGCCGTGGTCATGCACCAAATAGCAGCCTGGACGCAGGACGCTGAGAAAACGCTGGCGCACGGCCTGGGCGTCAAAGGCTTCGGCAATCAGGTCATACCAGGCCGAACCCGAAGCGGTCACGATGGGGCGATCCAGAGCAAAGGCTTGCCTGTCCTGCAACTCGACGGCCAGCCGCACCAGTGACGCGGCAAAAGCCCTGATATCGTCAATGGCCCGATCACCATGAATCACGCCTTCGTAGCCTTCGATACCGGTCAGGGCCAGGGCTGGCTGGGCGTTGATGACCTCTGCCAGCGCCAGCACTTCCTGCTCGGTACGACAACCGCAGCGCCCGCCGGGCACGCCGTGCTCGATCATGACATTCAGCCGCAGCCCGCGTGCGGCAAAGAACTCACCCAGCGCCACAGCGTTATCCGGGTGATCGACCATGCAGTGAAAGTCGAACAACGGATCGGCCAGCATCTCGGCGATGATCGCCATATTGGGCGCACCCACCAACTGATTGGCCATCAACACGCGACGCACACCGTGGGCAAAAGCGGCGCGGGTCTGCACCGCAGTGGCCAGGGTCATGCCCCAGGCACCCTCCTCCAGTTGGCGACGAAACAAGGCTGGCACCATGCTGGTCTTGCCATGAGGCGCCAGCTCCGCACCGCTGTCAGTGACAAAGCCCTGCATCCAGCGAATATTGTGCTCCAGCGCCTGATTATGGATCACCAGAGCCGGCAGACTTACATCACACAACAAGCGTTGACCCGGCTCGGCAGAGCCTTTATCGGGGACAGGGATAGGCATGGGGGACTCCGGGAAGTTACAAGCTGCAAGCTTCAAGCAAGTTTCAAGCCGTTCACAGCTGCAAGCTTCAAGCCGTAAGCCTCAAGCTTGAAGCTTGTAGCTTGCCCCTTTCAGCTTTCCCCTCTCACAAACACGTAGCGATTGCCGCTGCCCTCAGCGCGGAGTGGCTGTCGCCAGCAGGCGCATAGAACTCGATGTCGGTGGTCGGGCCCTTGCTGCGCACGTCGGCGAAATACTTGGCCTCGGTGGTGAAGACCGTAAAGCCGCCACCGGAAAGTTTGTGCAGGAACACATCCGAGGACGTGCCGAACATGGCTTCGTTCTGCCAGGACACCTGGATGCACTGGGCCACGGCCGCATCCTGTTTGCTGCTGGACAGAACTTTGCTCGGCCCGGCCGAACGGGCCGAATCAGAGGGGGCCGCGCATCCGGCCAGCAACAGAGTGGCCGCGATGATAGAAACCGGAAATTTCATGACATGCCTTCGTCGAAAAAAAGCCGATTCTAGCACCGCAGCGCAGTGGTCAGCCTCAGGCCAACTCGAAAACCACATCCTGAGCGCCTTCCCACAAGGTCTTGACGCCCAGTTTGCGCAGGTTTTCCTTACCTTCGACAATGGTCAGGAAGTGATTGCCCGCCAGTTGCCCCATCTTGCTGGCAAAACAGCAGGAACCGTAGGCCAGGATAATTTCGGTTTCACTGTAGCCACCCGGATAGAACAGGATGTCGCCCACCGAAGGATGGCTGGTCGCATTCTCGAAGCCGATCGGCTTGTCATCGAGCATGAGCTGGTAATCGTCCAGCGGCACCCAACAACCCTCTCCGCTCCAGCGCACATGAATGAACTTCTGCCGGTAAGGCAGTAACTTCAAAAAAGCCTCAACGGTCTGCGGCGCATCGGGATTGGCATCGGCCAGAAACTCATACCCGCCAGCGGTTATTTTTATGGTGGTCACGACAGCAACTCCTGTTTACGAAGGGATTCTGTGAATAACAGGTCACGGGGTTCCATTTCGGCCATACAGCAAATAACCGGGACGCTCGCTCAGGCGCTCGTAGTAAGCAGCAACTGCGGGGAAGTCGGGATGGTCCAGCGGCGTTTCAAACCATCGATTGACCGAGAGGCCAATCGGGATATCGGCCAGGGTAAACGACTGGCCGGCCACATAAGCGCCCGTCCGCTCAAGCTGCCTGTCCAGTATCTGCATATGCCTGGACCAACTGCTGCATGAGGCCTTCAACGCGTCTGTATCCTGAAATTCGGCCGAACGCCTGACCAGGGACATGAACGCATAGGTCCAGGACTTGTTGAGGTCCGTTGCCTGCCAGTCTATCCACTGATCTATACGGGCCCTGGCTCTGGGCTGGGCCGGATAGAAACCCTCATCCGGGTGTGCAGCAGCCAGATAGCGGATGATGGTGTTGGATTCCCACAAGACAAAGTCGTCTTCGAGAATCACGGGCACCATGGCATTGGGGTTCAAGGCCATGAACTCGGGCGTATCCGTCGCCCGAAAACCGCTTCCCCAGTCTTCCCGCTCAAAAGGCCGGTCTGTTTCGGCACATGCCCAGAGGACTTTTCTGACGTTGATTGACGATGCCTTACCGAGTATTCGCAGCATTTCGAACTTCTTGCATAACAAAGGATAGTATGACGATATCAGTTCTGTTCGGACTAATGGACAAACAATCAGCACAAACCTATGAACCTCAAAGAAAACAGAACCTTGCCTGATTTTGACTGCTGGATGACTCGTCCCATACCTCAGACTGCTTGTAAACTTCAAGATTCTTTTGCCAGGAAGGCTAAACCATGAATCCAATCGCAACGATTACAGCAACACTTTTTCATCGCCACTACGGGGAGCGTGCATTCAAACCTTCGGCCCCCACGTCAGTCAGGGACTTGACGATCATTACCTATGCAGACGCATCGAACCTGGATGCGCTTTTCCGATATTTGAACAAAACCTATATAGCTCATGCCAAAGGTGTCCCACCGCGGCTCATCATTGGCTTGGCCAACATTGATAAGACTGCCGATAACACTCTTCGGGAAGCCCTGAAAAAAATAACGGAGAATCTTCGCCAGGATGCCCTGTTATACCTACACGCGGCATGCCACATAAAATTGCTTGCCCACAATGGCATTGCATGGCTTGGATCGCAAAACATCACTCGTGGCGCAGAACCCTGGTTTTCCGGTATCCGGTACGATTGGAAAACTCACTTCAACCGTAACCATGAAGCCTTGATCAAAGTAGACCCGGCAGATTCCAAATGGGTCGATGATCTGTGCGCTCGAGTATTGGCTGACCAGGCGTTGTGTACTCAAGTGAAAAAGAACTCTCTACCGTCAGGGGTTGTGAGAACGCTCAAACGCGCGAGCAGCGTAAATAGCGCAATCGAGAACATGATCGCAGGCCAAAGGCTGCGCGAGCTTCTCGATAGTTCGCTGGTATTGGTAGATGTAGAGGGCAGCAGTCAGTACCCGGCAGAAGTTTGCCGTGCTCTCCACGACATCGCCCGTGGGCACTTGATTGACCAAAGAGTGTCAGCACTTCTTGAGGAAGTTTACGGCGACACGGATCTGGAAAACATCAAATGTAACAACACCTACGACCTTCTGGAGATATCCTCGGCAATCAGTGCAAATATTCCTGCTTGCGATGCATTTTTGAAGGTATTGGAAGCATCACCGAAGCATGCTGACGAAACGGAAACGGAGCTTGTTGAAATTATTCAGGAGCTTGCTCACAACTATGGACTGAATGACCTTGAAGAATTTCTGGCGCGCCAGCGCTCCTCAATCATTCAGACAATAATGCAGTCTCCCGACTCCTCAGCCAGCTACCTGAGAGGTGCCATTGACAACGATGGAAGCCTCAATGCGGAACTGCTCGATTTGCGTCTATCACAAACCAACGGCAGTTTCTCCATTCCTGCTCATTACCAGCTCGAACATATAGACTTGGGCCCTATTCTTAAAGACCTGGACAAACACATACACAGGCTCGTGAAACAGAACTGGGCCAGGAATGTGATTGCCCTGGGGAGGGATCTGGTCAAGGAAATTGACCGCCTTTATGAACGCGAACTGCAAGACCGTGAATTCATGAGCGTGTACAACAAACTGTTGGCAGATCCGGATTCAGACATGCGATTTAACGTTTAGCGCTCGAGCGTGTGCTCAACAGGAGAGGTCGATGAAAGAGCCGCTGCAGCAAATAGACAACTGGCAGATCTGAAACCGCACTGAAAGAATTCTTGCGTTTCACCACTCCGATTCTGAAGAAAAAAGAGCAGTGATATTTCAAAAAACCGGCTACATAGATAGCAAGACCGTTCCGCATTGGAGAACAGTACCAGGCGCGATGACCTGGCATGATACGTTCAATGCTGAAAAAGATGCTCTCTCGCCGCCTTGATGCGTTTTGCGCGCTCCTTGAGAAGGTTATCCGCAAGATCGGCTGCAGCCTCGACCGCAGGGTCTGCGGACTCCCCGCTAGCAATAAATGCACTGAGCGCGGCAGAGGCGTACAGATCCCATGCTTGAATGTCGTCATTAAAGAGTGGTGGTTTACTCGACATCGGACTACTCCTAAATGCAAGGACCGTTATCCGGTCTATCAGGTACAAAGCCTAGGCTGTAATACGTTATTGGCAAATGACGCAGGCTGCTGATATGAAGATTGCCGATGATCAGCTCGTGCACTCAGCAGGGCCTCTTCGTAAATTTCCGCAATCTGAATGAGCCTACACATCTAGGTAAAGAAACTCAGCGGTCGTGCTCTCAAGCTTTGGGAACTAAGGATTGAAGCAATACGTTCTTGATGGGTGTCTGGGAAGTAGATTTTTCCAGAGGATCTCGTAATTGCTGTATACAGCAATGCTAGTTTTTTCGACAGTTCGGTTTTGCTTCGCAGGTCAGCAAAATAGTACAGATCCTCAGATATAGCCATTCTCGGGAATTCAAAGTTTTTAACGGTGAACACTGTCGCAAGCAACGGACGTGATGGTTTTCCATAAGCTAGCTCAACCCGTGATGCATGCTGGTACAATCCGGAAACACCAAATTTAGCACCTACGGTATCAAGCCACTGCTCGACCCTTAGGAAGGCTTCATTCCATCCCATGACTGCACGTAATTGCTCCCAGCTCTTAAATCGGGCAATAGCTTCATGACGAGGTCGTAGACCATGCATAAATAGCCCAAGGCACCCCTCCATAAAAGGTTCAAACTTCCTTCCCCAATCGACGACTGCAGCACCTTGGCTCAAGGCACGATTACGGATCAACCAATCAAAAATCCCCCACTCATCGGCAACTAAAATCACTGAGGGCTCGGAAGGAAATGAGTCAGCTCTATACTCCATCACAACTGTGTCTTTTGCCTTGTCAGCCACGAACGGCAAAGCGTTTGCATCGGGAAACTCAGCTAAAAGCGGGTTTATGTAGTCGACTAATGCAGGACCTGCCCGCAACGATACTGCCATTTCACGATGGCGAATCATAGCGTTGTGAGGCATGTACCGCCCTTGAAGATTTTGGAACTGATCCCCCAAGGTAATTACCGTTTGAGGCGACCGATCGAGGATATCGACCATTGGCGCGGTTAAATCATGGCCCTCATCGACGATAACAGTATCAATGAACTCAGGTATATAAAGCCCAGACAAAGCCATTTTTTTCACAAGATGGTAGTTTTTGACCGGAAGCGGATCTTCATTATTTTCAAAACTTGTCATTTTGAACCAGACCTTGCCAGCAGCTGCTGCAATAACCTCTTGCTCAGAGGCAGGGAGCCAGCGAAGCTGATCGCGAGGTATGTGCTTTGTAGTTATCCGAGTGTCGTTAGTTGAGCAGAATTTAAAAATCACTACCCAGCATAACGCCGCTACCTGAGCTGCATCACGGCTACCCACAGGGCTAAGACCCACTTTTTCGGCAAGCAAAGAGTAGGAGAATGGCAGGTTAGATATAGCAATCAATCTGTTCTTCAGCTTTTTGTCTCCCCCAGATAGAAGTTGAGTTGCTATACCTTTGAAAGTGTCGGCCCAAACGCGCTTACTACTAAATCTACGACGGACAAAATCGAGCTTTGCATCCACATCGGCGAGAAACAGGATTTTACGCTCGGGCATGAGAGCTAAGATTTCCTCCAAAATGAAAGACTTCCCAGTACCCGCATATGCTTGAGCCTCGATGGAATCGTCTAGATTTGCCCTAATGTTATGAACCAATCTGAGCTGATGATCACTTAGCTTTACGATTAATCCGCTGGAGCGAACATGCTCATGCTTTATAGCACCCAATGAAGCCTTGTGCTGTTTAGCATAATCGAAGTTCCATGTACCATCATAATGTATGTACTGACCGCGAACGACCGATTCTCGATCCATTAAACCGATCGCCAACGCAGAGGCTTGGATAAGTCCAGCCTCAAAGTCAACTTGGCTGTAGGCCTCAGCAAGAGCTGACCTAAGCTTATCTGAGTGATGGGTCAATAAATTCGCAAATATCCTCTCCATCTCCAGCGGAGAGCGAATAGGCAGCTTGGGCAGCTGAAGAACGTAGAGAATCGCCGCTATCTCATAACGAGAAAGACGGACTATATCTGGCAACGCTGCGTTGGAAAGGGCAGCGCTGAGGTTTCCACTTAAAGGCAAATACCAGCGTAGTTCATTCATGAAGATCGTAAATCCATAATCAATTTAGCGCCGGGCTAATAAAATCTTCAAGCCCTACCAATGCTGAACACATCAGCGATCAACTCCGTAGACGCTATCAAAAGGCTTTCCAAGCTCAGAAGCAAGTTGATTGCCAAAATTTCAGAAATAGCTGTCATACTCAACCTACAGGCGCAACGATAGACCTGAGGCGCTCACGCAACATTCATGCGTTTTTTTCATATCACAATAGCAAGCTCATGGATATAAATTATAATCCCTCCCTGCCTCGCGTAAAAAGCAAGTAATGTTGGAAATGCGAAACAATCAGAGACTAGCCATACAAATTATTGGCATAAAATTAGAAAGCACAAAAGCCACTCAGGTAGCAGCATGATTTATCTAGAGATCTGTCTAGCGCTCTCGAAAAGCCTCATTAATTGAGCCCCAAGAGCCGGAAGGTCGATGTAGATGAGATCATCTATATCCGACTTGCAACTTTCTTTGTCATTTTGCTGCAAGCGAGTGATAAGCCAGCACAAGTGATTTTGAAGCTTTGACCTCCTATCCCAGTCAGATCCAGACAAATCAATGACAGATAACGCTAGCCCCTTCAGAGCAACAGCCAGAGGCAGCAGTTCATTGGCATTCAGATCAATCCATTGACGATGTATATCAAGCGCCTTGTTGGTCAGCTTGTGATGAGCCTTCAGCTCAGTGACTCCAATCATCCCCCCCCTCCCTTCTAACTGCGTATCGTTCCATCAAGAAATAGACCAGTTTGCCACTATTAGCCAGCCCAGCTTGGGCGATAACTGTTATAGTTTCGACGCAAAACGCCTGAATTCGCCGACGTTTCAGCAGCTAGGCCTTCAATACACTCCGGCGGAGACAGCTATGTCGGAAGAAAAAGTCAGCGCCAACCGGTCTTGACGTCCACTGGCGTAGGCCTGGATGCGAGAGTGAGATTTACCGACACCCAGGTTTCCCGCTCAATTCTGATGGCTGATCCAGCCGAAGATACTCACAAGATAATTTTCAAAGGAGTTTGCAATTGTCCAGCAATCGGTTCATAGCAAGCTCAAGGTGGCACAATCAATCGTAGCCTACCTCATTGGCTTAGGAAGGCAGCGTATCTTCGCCTAGAACCGATATCGCCCCACAGCACTCTTGCTGCCTCCCCCCAATATCAAAGATGTCTAGAGCTGCTTTTTCGTCTCGAGTGTAATTGCCTGGAGACCGGATTCAGTGATTTCTTTCCAGTCGGACTCGGTCGCAGCCTGCATGTTTTCGCTCTTGCGAGTAACCACATCCAGATCCGGAGCCCCTGCGGTTTCGATTCTCAGGTGAGACTTGTTGTTGACCGCAATCGATAGAAACCCTGGGGAGAACCATGACCAGAACTCCACGATATGAACGTTTACAGCAGTGGCATCCTTGGCACTCTTGTCAGTCACGACCTCATAACCTGCATTCTTGTAGGCATCAGAGACGGCCTCGCTCACCAATTGGGACACCGTGCGACCAGAGGGAAGCACTACATCGCCCATCGCCATTCCATAACCATTACGCTTGCGGCCAACAGCACGCTCAGTGATGGATTTGTCGGTGATTTCATCATCTTTCAATGACGGGATATCAGCACTGCGCGGATTGATTTTGAAAACACGTTCATCGACAGCACTGATCAGAACCTTCTTGCCATTGGCCGGCGCCGTTTTCTGAGCTGCCTCGAGGGGAGTAAACTTCACATCGACTTCCGAGCGCCCCATTGCACAGCCCGTCAGCAAACTCAGTGCAACTACCATTGCCGCTATCCGAAAACCCATCACTATACCCGCCCCTTTTCGCCGTCATTGGCCTGACCGAATACCGGTCGGGAAAATTCTAAGCGAAAACCAGTCAGAAGCGATGCAAGAAAAATCAAAGTGCCATCACCGAACAGCCTTTAACCTGCACTCATGCATCTGTGGACAACAAGAAAGCCGCGCATTCATTACCCACCACCGTACAACTACCGCCCCACCTATGCGACAATGCGCGCCAAAGTCTGGCATGAACCCCGCATTCATATTCCGGCAACCCGCCCATGGCAGGCTGGTTGCTATCGACGTATGCCTCGCTGGAACCACTCAAGCTCCGACTGGAGCGAGCCGCCCTATGGGGTACGGCTCACATCGGCATTTCCCAAGTTATTGATAGGTAAGGCAATTGATCTCCACCGCTAACATCACCATGCAATTCGGCCCAAAACCCTTGTTCGAGAATGTCTCGGTCAAGTTTGGTGCCGGCAACCGTTACGGCCTGATCGGTGCCAACGGCTGCGGCAAATCCACGTTCATGAAGATTCTGGGCGGTGACCTGGAGCCTTCGGGTGGGCAGGTGATGCTGGAGCCGAATGTGCGCCTGGGTAAGTTGCGCCAGGATCAGTTCGCCTACGAAGAATTCACCGTTCTGGACACCGTGATCATGGGTCACGAAGAGCTGTGGAAGGTCAAGGCCGAGCGCGACCGTATCTACTCGCTGCCGGAAATGACCGAAGACGACGGCATGGCCGTTGCCGAGCTGGAAACCGAATTCGCTGAAATGGACGGCTACACCGCCGAGTCCCGTGCCGGCGAGCTGTTGCTGGGCCTGGGTATCGGCATCGAGCAGCACAATGGCCCGATGAGCGAAGTTTCGCCGGGCTGGAAACTGCGCGTCCTGCTGGCTCAGGCGCTGTTTTCCGATCCTGAAGTGCTGTTGCTCGACGAACCGACCAACCACCTGGACATCAACACCATTCGCTGGCTGGAAAACGTTCTGACCCAGCGTAACAGCCTGATGATCATCATCTCTCACGACCGTCACTTCCTGAACAGCGTGTGCACCCACATGGCTGACCTGGATTACGGCGAGCTGCGTCTGTTCCCGGGCAACTACGACGAGTACATGACCGTGGCGACCCAGTCCCGCGAGCAGTTGCTGGCCGACAACGCCAAGAAGAAAGCACAGATTTCCGAGCTGCAGTCGTTCGTCAGCCGCTTCTCGGCCAACGCCTCGAAAGCCAAGCAGGCCACGTCCCGCGCCAAGCAGATCGACAAGATCCAGCTGGCCGAGGTCAAACCTTCCAGCCGTGTCAGCCCGTTCATCCGCTTCGAACAGACCAAGAAGCTGCACCGTCAGGCCGTTGTGGTCGAGCACATGGCCAAAGGATTCGATGGCAACACGCTGTTCAAGGACTTCAGCTTCACGGTCGAAGCCGGCGAGCGCGTTGCGATCATCGGCCCGAACGGTATCGGTAAGACCACCTTGCTGCGTACTCTGGTCAACGATCTGACGCCGGATGCCGGTTCGATCAAGTGGACCGAGTCAGCGGAAATCGGCTACTACGCCCAGGACCACGCTCACGACTTCGAAGACGACTGCACCCTGTTCGACTGGATGGGCCAGTGGACTCAGGGCGGCGAACAACTGGTTCGTGGCACCTTGGGCCGCATGCTGTTCTCCAACGACGAGATCCTCAAGTCGGTCAAGGTCATTTCCGGTGGTGAGCAAGGCCGTATGCTGTTCGGCAAGCTGATCCTGCAAAAGCCGAACGTGCTGGTGATGGACGAACCGACCAACCACCTGGACATGGAATCCATCGAGGCCCTGAACCTGGCGCTGGAAAACTATCCGGGCACGCTGATTTTCGTCAGCCATGACCGTGAGTTCGTATCGTCGCTGGCCACCCGCATCATCGAACTCAGCCCGAGCGGCGTGATCGACTTCAGCGGCACCTACGATGACTACCTGCGCAGCCAGGGTGTAGTGATCTAAAACGCCTGCCGCGAATGAGTCCGCTCCTTGAGGCGGATTCATTCGTTACGTGTTAATGCCGATCCAAGGTCAATAAATCACTTTGTGGGAGGCAGCTTGCTGGCGACTTCAGAGTACAAACGCAGAATATCTGTCGTTTTCACAGCTTTTTCGCCAGCAAGCTGCCTCCCACAAGTGTTGTTTGTGCATTAACTGAACGGCATCAGTCTTACGTGCCAGGCTGCTCCAGCATCTCGATCCACAGCGCACCTTTACCCGACGGTGCTTCGCTGACTCGCTTCAAGGCGCCCTCTGCGCCAATCGAATAACTGCCCACGACCTCGCTCTTCTCTCCCGTCACCAGCAACCAGTGCCCATCGGGTGAGACTGCGATATTGCGTGGCTGCTTCTCCTGAACCGCGTAGTTTTCAAGGTAGGTCAGCTTGCCGGTCGAAGGCTCGACCTTGAAAGCCGATACGCTGCTGGACGTACGCTCGCTGATAAACAGCAGTTTGCCATCTGGCGCCATGCGGATATCGGCCGCCCAGATGCGCGGAGTCGGATCATCCTTGAGGTCGTTATTGCGGGCGTCGCGCACTTCGCCATGGGCGAGTTTCAGGCGTTCCGGGATACCGGCAGCCTGAGCTACCTGAGTCAGCGCGCCAGTCTTGTCATCAATCGAAAAGCCGGTCACGGTGCCGCTCATCTCTCCCACCACATACAGGAATTTGCCGTCCGGCGAGAAAGCCAGATGGCGTGGGCCGGTCTTGTCTGCGACGGTGACGTAGCCCGTCCCTATCGGCGCAAGTGTGCCGTCCTTTTCCAGTCGGTATTGCAGGACGTGATCGACGCCCAGGTTACCGGCATACACGAAGCGGTTGCTTGGGTCTGTGCGTACCGAATGCGCATGCAGGCCGGTCTTGTAGGTCTGAATGTTGTCGCTTGGGCGCTGCTGGGCATCGATGGGCTGGACACTCAGCAAGTCGCCGCCATAGGACGCCCCCATCAGGAACCGACCGCTACGGTCAGTGGACAGGTAAGCCAGGCTCTCGGCCAGCGGCCCCTGAGATATCTGCTTGAGATGCCCCGTTCCGGGCTCGACGCCAAAGCCGACCACCTGATAAGGCTTGGCGCGCAAGGCGGCAAACAGTGTCTTGCCATCTGGAGAGAGTGCCATGGGATTGACCTGATCGCCCGCCTTGGTCTGCTCGACCAGGTTCAGTGCTCCGCTTTTCGCATCCAGCCGGTACTGGGAAATGAGCCCGTCCGCAGGACTGGAGATGTAGGCGAAAGTCGCTGCGTGAGCAGACAGACCGAACGAGCAGGAAACCGCAGCCGCCAACAGGAGATTTCTTTTCATGCCGCACCTTTTGTTATTGTGTTTGTGGTCAGTCATCCTATGACTAGTCACGAATAACAGCAATACGCCCCACCAGATTGTTAGCAAGCTTTCATTTAAGCCGTTACCGGGCCATGATGACTGCATTCCAACCGCCTGCCAGCGAACGAGTCCGATGCCTGCCGCCTCAAGTCAAAAACCTTCAGCGCAGCCCAGTTCCATGACGATCACGCTGCAGATCGTTTCCATCGTTTTCTATACCTTCATCGCCTTCCTGTGCATCGGCCTACCGATTGCCGTGCTGCCTGGCTATGTGCATGACCAGCTCGGCTTCAGCGCTGTGGTCGCCGGGCTGACCATCGGCTCGCAATACCTGGCCACCCTCCTCAGCCGCCCTTTTGCCGGCCGGGTGACGGACAATATGGGCAGCAAGCGCGCTATCGTTCTTGGCCTGGGCGGGATAGCGATCAGTGGTGTCCTGACGCTGATCGCCACGCTGCTGGAAAGTATCCCGCTGGCCAGCCTGTGGATTCTGATCGTGGCGCGTCTGTTTCTCGGCGTCTCCCAAGGCATGATCGGGGTCGGCACCATCAGTTGGTGCATTGGCAAGGTCGGCGCGGAACATACGGCGCGCTCGATCTCCTGGAATGGCATCGCGTCCTATGGCGCCATTGCCATTGGCGCGCCAGTCGGGGTCGTAGTGATCGATCACACAGGATTCAACAGCCTGGGCATTGCCTTGATCGCCATGGCGGCCCTGGCACTGGTGATGATCCGCAAGAAGCCATCGGTGCCGGTGATTGCCGGCGAGCGCCTGCCCTACTGGTCGGTGTTCGGGCGTATTGCGCCTTATGGCCTTGGGCTGACACTCTCTTCCATCGGCTACGGCACCCTGACGACCTTTATCACCCTGTTCTATATCAGCCGTGGCTGGGAAGGCGCTGCCTGGTGCCTGAGCATGTTCGGGGTGTGCTTCATCCTTGCGCGACTGCTCTTTATCGGCGCCATCAATCGCCTGGGCGGCTTCACGGCGGCGATGCTGTGCATGGCGGTGGAAACCGTCGGCCTGGTGATGCTGTGGCTTTCGCCCAGCACCGGTTTTGCCCTGGCCGGTGCGGGCCTGACCGGCCTGGGGCTGTCGCTGGTGTATCCGGCATTGGGTGTGGAGGCTATCAAGCAAGTCCCCACCACCAGTCGTGGCGCAGGCCTGAGCGCCTATGCGGTGTTCTTCGACCTGGCACTGGCAATTGCCGGACCCGTGATGGGCTTCATTGCTCTGGGTCAGGGCTATGGCTGGATTTTCTTTTATGCCTCTTTGCTGTCGATCATCGCCCTGGCGCTGACGTTCTGGTTATCACGCCGCCCTCAAAAAGCCCTCTGAGCCTGCAGGCAGACAAAGCTGACACCACCTGTCGGTCAACTAATTGACGACCCTGACAATCAGATCTTGACTTAGCTCTGTTAGCCATTGATCAGGCTGATAAAAACCCTACATGGACGTCCCTTGCGTGGTGGACAGGCCAGTAGCGAAACCATGAACAGCCTCCCTGACCACGTGTCCAGAGAGAGCAGTCATGAGAATCAATCATCGGTTTCCTCTGCGCTACCCCCTGCAAATCCTTCCCCTGGCAGTCCTGACCCTTGCTTCTCCACACGCCCATGGCGCCTGCGACCTCGTTTCCACCATCGGCAGCGATGTACAGATCTGCGACAGCGGCAGCAGCGGCCCTTTGACCAATCCCGGCGGCAACAACACGCTGGTCTTCCCGGCCGGAGGTACGGGGTCGATTATCGGCAGCGTCACCTATGGTGCGGGAAGGGACAGGATCGACATGAACTCGGGCAGTATCGTCGGCAACTTCAATCAGGGAGCCGGTGTCGATCAGTTCAATATCACGGCCGGGACCATTACCGGAGACGTCAACCAGAGCTTCGATCCCGACGACTTTGCAATGAGTGGCGGCACCATGCGCTCCTTGACCCAGGGCGATGGCCTGGACACTTTCCTGATGACGGGAGGTACGATCAGCAATGCTTTCGAGGATGGCGACCTGGCAAAAATGACCGGCGGCAGTATCGGACGCGTGGATATGAAGCTGGATGACAATACCTTCGACATGTCGGGCGGAACCATCGTCAATAATCTGGTGGCCGGCTTTGGCCGCGACACCATTATTGTGTCGGGCGGCAGTATTGGCGGGCTGATCAGCATCAGCGGTGGCAACGACCGGGTGACCGTCAGTGGCGGCGAGATTCGTGGCGGGATACGCACCAGCTTTGGCAATGACACGTTCACCTGGCTCAATGGCGGCTCCATACGCGGCAGCGTGTTGATGGAAAGCGACAATGACAGCGCAACACTGCGCAATCTGGATGAAAACCATCTGGGGCCGAACCCTCTGCTCAATGGCGGCGCAGGCACGGATCTGCTGACCTTCGATGCAACCACCTCCGCCAAGCCCGAACGCTATGCCAATTGGGAAACGGTCAATCTCGATAACGGCTCACAACTGGATCTGGCAGGCATTTTCACACTGGGAGACAGCGTCAGCGGAACCGGGGTCATGAATGTCGATGCCAGCAGTACCCTGACATCCGTATCGGGCAGCATTTCGCCCTTTACCAGCAGCGGCCTGGTCACACTCAATAACGCCGGTACTCTGGACATGAGCACCGGCAGTGCCAGTGACACACTGACGGTCAATGGCAATTACGTGGGCAGCAACGGACAACTGTTGCTGCAATCGGTGCTGGGCGGTGACAACTCGCCCAGTGACAAGCTGGTGGTTTCCCGGGGAGCGATCAGCGGTACGACTCAGATCGCCGTCAGCAATCTGGGAGGCACCGGGGCCTTGACCCTGCAGAACGGGATCGAGGTGGTACAGGCCGCCAACGGCGCAACCAGCGATAACTCGGCCTTCTCCCTGAAAAACTCATTGTCGGTCGGTGCCTATCAGTACTACCTGTTCAAAGGCGGCGCGACTGCCGGCTCGGAGAACAGCTGGTTTCTGCGCTCTTCGGTGATTTCCGCACCTCTGGCGGCCATGTCCGTGCCCGAAGAGCCTGCCGCAGAGCCACCCACTCCGACACCACCCTCGACACCCGCTCCTCCTGCGCCACCCACACCCATCCCCCCTCCAACACCTCCTGTAGCCCCTGCGCCAACGCCAGTCCCCACACCGACAAATCCCACACCGCCAACCGTGCAACCGGCAATCGCCCAGCCCGTTCCGGCTCCGGGCACCCCGCCGCTTCCCGAACCGGTACGTGGCGCTGCGCCGGTTCCCCTGTATCGCCTGGAAGTTCCCAATTACGCCGTGGTGACGCCAGCGGTCGCAACACTGGCCCTGTCTTCACTGGGCACCTTCCATGAGCGTCAGGGCGACCAGAACCTGCTGACCGAAACCGGCGTGTTACCTGCCGGCTGGGCACGCCTGTTCGGTAATGACTTCAGGCAGGACTGGTCGGGCACCGTGGCCCCGAGCCTGGATGCATCGCTCAAGGGTTATCAGATCGGCCACGACTTGCTGGCGCTGCAAACCGGCAACGGGCGCACCCAGCGGATCGGCCTGTTCGTGGCTCACACACGCATGGACGGCCACGTCAAAGGCTTTGCCGAAGGCTTCAAGGATCGCCGCACCGGCAAACTGAAAATCCAGGGCGACAGCCTGGGCCTGTACTGGACCCTGATCGACCCGAAAGGCTGGTATGTGGATGCCGTGGCGATGGGCACGCGGGTAGATGGCTCTACGCGCTCGCAACGGGGAATTCGTATGGACACTGAAGGCGATGCCCTGAGTCTTTCAGTCGAGGCAGGTTATCCCATTGAGCTGAACCCGGACTGGATCATCGAACCCCAGGCGCAAGTAATCCACCAGCGTATCGATCTTGATAGCCAGAACGATGGCATTTCCCATGTCGCCTTCGACTCACAGCCCTACACCAGCGCACGCCTTGGCGGGCGACTTGAAGGACGCTATCAGGTGCGTGGCATTCCGGTCGAACCCTTTTTGCAAGGCAACCTGTGGCACAACTTTGACGGCTCGGACACCCTGACCTTCGATTACAGCGACCGGATCAAGACTGAACACAAGTCCACCACGGCGGATATGGGAGTGGGTCTGACAGCCAGATTGTCCCGTGAGATCAGCCTTTACCTCAGCGCCGATTACAGCAGCAATCTGGATGACAATGACCTGGATGGTTTGCGGGGGAATCTGGGGGTCAGAGTGAGTTGGTAGGAAAGGCGCTGCGTAAATCTGTAGGAGCGGATTCATCCGCGAGACGTCATCGAAGGCGATACATTCTCTTCGGATGTACGGACCTTCGCGAATGAATTCGCTCCTACTCAAGCTACTCCTGCGCTTTAGGCTTGAGGATCAACACCGCCAGCGGCGGCAGGCTCAATGAAACGGAAGTCGGCATGCCATGGCTCGGGCTGTCTTCGCTATGCACGCCACCACCATTGCCCAGGTTCGACCCGGCATAGGTTTCAGCATCACTGTTGAGCAACTCGACCCAGGTCCCGGCAAAAGGCACGCCCACACGGTAACCCTCACGAGGCACCGGTGTCATGTTGGCGACCACCAGCAGCGGCTCGCCCTCCTTGCTCCAGCGCAGCCACGCAAACACGCTGTTCGCCGCGTCGTCACCGATCAGCCACTGGAAGCCCATCGGCTCGGCATCACGCTCGTGCAGGGCCTTTTCCTGGCGATACAGACGATTGAGGTCCGATACCAGCTTTTTCACGCCGATATGCTCGGCATATTGCAGCAGGTACCAGTCCAGTTGCTCGTCGTGATTCCACTCGCGCCACTGACCGAACTCGCAACCCATGAACAACAGCTTCTTGCCCGGATGCGTCCACATGAAGGTCAGGTAGGCACGCAGGTTGGCGAATTTCTGCCAGCGATCACCCGGCATCTTGTCGATCAGCGAGTGCTTGCCGTGTACCACTTCATCATGGGAAATCGGCAGGATGAAACGCTCCGACCAGGCGTACACCAGGCCGAAACTCAGTTCGTTATGGTGATGGGCACGGTGAACCGGGTCTTGCTGCATGTAATGCAGCGAGTCATGCATCCAGCCCATGTTCCACTTGTAGGAGAACCCCAACCCACCCTGCTGGGTATTCTGGGTCACCCCCGGCCATGCCGTGGACTCCTCGGCAATCACCATCGTGCCCGGTGCCTCGATGGCGACCACGTCGTTGAGGTGACGCAGGAAATCGATGGCTTCGAGGTTTTCACGACCGCCAAACCGGTTCGGCACCCACTCTCCGGCCTTGCGCGAGTAATCGCGATACAGCATCGACGCCACGGCATCCACCCGCAAGCCATCGATATGGAAGTGCTTGAGCCAGTGCAGCGCCGAGGCCAGCATGAAGCCATGCACTTCAGTGCGGCCCAGGTTATAGATCAGGGTGTCCCAATCCTGGTGAAAACCTTCCTGAGGGTTGCCGTATTCATACAGTGCCGTGCCGTCGAACTGGGCCAGGCCATGGGCATCGGTAGGGAAATGCGCAGGCACCCAGTCCAGGATCACGCCGATTTCAGCCTGATGGCAGGCGTTGACAAAGAATGCAAAGTCCTCGGGCGAACCATAACGCGCCGTGGGAGCGAACTGCGCCAGCAATTGATAACCCCAGGAGCCACCGAAAGGATGCTCCATGATCGGCATCAGTTCGATATGGGTGAAACCCAGTTCCTTGACGTAAGGGATCAGCCTGTCGGCCAGTTCACGCCAGTTGTATTGCCGCCACTGGCTGCCGTCCTCGTTCTGCTCCATCTGCCAGGAACCGGCATGCAGCTCGTAGATCGACAGTGGCGCAGCATGGGTGTGGCGGTCGCCACGAGAATGCAGCCAGTCGTGGTCCTGCCAGTCGAATTGCAGAGGTTTGGCGACCTTTGATGCGGTATCGGGCGGCAAGGTGGTTGCCAGGGCCACCGGGTCACATTTCAGAGGCAGGATGCCCTGACTGCCCAGAATCTCGTACTTGTAGATCTCACCTGCCTGCAAGCGAGGCACGAACACTTCCCAGACACCGGTGGGATGACGCAGGCGCATCGGATGGCGGCGTCCGTCCCAGTTATTGAAGTTGCCTACCACCGAAACCCGGCGGGCATTGGGTGCCCAGACCGCAAAGCGCACGCCATCGATGCCAGCAACGTTGGTGATCTGTGCGCCCAGGCAACTGCTCAGGTCGCGATGATTGCCTTCGGCAAACAGGTACAGGTCCATTTCACCCAACAATGGACCGAAACTGTAGGGATCCTCAGTGACCTGCTCACCGCCTGCCCAGTTGATCTTCAACAGGTAGGGCTGTGCCTGCTCGAAATGCCCGACGAAAAAACCCGGCACTTCGCTCATCTGCAATTCGCCCAGATCCCGCCCGTCATCCTGGGCAAGCACCCGGACACTCAAGGCACCCGGCAGATAGGCGCGGATGAACTGCCCGTGAGCGCCATCGTCATGTGGCCCGAGAATGGAAAAGGGATCTCTGTGCTCCGCACGGATCAACGCATCCATATCGACGGCTGCGGGCATTGGTTGGCGGCCCGTGCCGATTTTGTCAGGCAAATTCATTTGGTTTCTCCATCGGATAATTCCAGCAACCCACGCAAGCCTTGCAAAGGCACGGCCAACCAACTCGGACGATTCTCGGCTTCGTAGATCACTTCATAAGCAGCTTTTTCCAGGGTGAACAATTCCAGCGCGGCGCTCTCCCCTGTCTTGTCTTTCCATTCATGGGCCAGACCGGCGGTTGCCTTGCGATAACCGCTCAGAAAAGACTCGCGGGCCTGAGACAGATAGGTTTCTGCCACAGACTTCCGGGCCACGCCAGCCTCTTCGGAGGTATCAACGCTCTGTGCGCTGCGCACGGCCATGGCGGCAGCGTAGTCGAAAGAGCGCAAAACGCCGCTGACGTCCTTGAACGGGCTGTGTTTGGCGCGCCGCTCGGGCAGGCTGCGGGCAGGTTCGCCCTCGAAATCGATCAGGTAGGCATCGCCCTTGACCACCAATACCTGGCCCAGGTGCAGGTCGCCGTGAACACGCATGCGCAAACCGCCCACCGAGCGTCTGGCCAGATCCTGCACATGATTCTGGATGGACTTGCGCCGGGCGATGAGGTCGCTGACCAGTTGCTGATCATTGGCATCCAGCGAATCCTTGCGCTGATCGAGCAACTCCAGGGCACGATCAAGCTGTGCGCCGACGCTCATCGCCGACGCCTGGCTGTCCTTGACACTGGTAACCTGCACCGCAAAATCCGGGTTATCGGTGGGAGCGGCCAGAACCTGGTGCATTTCTCCCAGCCGTTGCCCCAGATAGCGGGAGAAGTCCGCCAGTTCCAGCAAGGCGTTGTAATGCTGCTCCTGCTCGGACACACCATGAGCCAGGGCATCACGCACTGCACGCTCAAGGTTGTTCTGGGTCCACTCCCAGGCATCGCCCTGATTGCTCAGGTAGCCCTGGGCAATCATCAACAGGTGCGGTTGCCCGTCATTGCCGACTCGGGTCACGGCACCCAGCAAAGGCGAAATGTTCCGATAACCGGCATTGGTCAGGTAAGCACCCATTTCCAGCTCAGGGTGAGTCCCGGCGCTGACCTTGCGGATCAGCTTGAGCACCAGACTGCTGCCCACCACCACCGAGCTGTTGGACTGCTCGGCGGAGAGATAGCGCACCTCGGACTCATCGCCGAGTCCCAACGGAGCCAGCTGCGAGGTGTGCTCGAAGCGTAACTCGCCTTCGCTGCTGGCCAGTACAGTCTGATCCTGCATGCCCTGAATCACTGCGCGGATAAAGGTTTCCAAGGTGAAAGCATCGGTAATCAGACCGACTTGTCGACCGCGTCGTACACGGGCCAGCGCCAGTTGCTGGGGCAAGGCACTGCTGATGTCGTCTTCGGCCAGCAGCCCGAAAGGCAGTTGATAGCGCTCTGGCTGACCACCGGCCGTGACCTCGATTTCACTGAGCAGAACCGGATGCGCCGGGTCGCCAAAGCGCACGGCATAAGCGATATGGACATCGTCGATGGCCTTGTCCTTGCCCGCAAACCAGCGGCGCTTGGGCAGATAGACCGCCAGGGATGTGTTTTCCATCGTGCTGCGCAACGGCTCGTCGAGCAGTTCCTCAAGACGCTTCTTGAGTACCAGCGTGGGGAAGTCCGGCATGCTTTGCGCAGGTTCCACGTGCCAACTGGGCATTTGATTCTCCGGGGCAAGAAGAAACCAGTAAAAACCATAAGGTGGCAGCGTCAGCAGATAACTCAGTTGCCCGATCGGCGGGAAGGCACTGCCGCCGAGCATTTCCACCGGAACAGTGCCCGCATGGGCCGACAGCTCAAGCTCGGCGGCCTGGGCGGCACTGGACACGTTGGCTACGCACAAAATGATCTCGTTATGTCCATCCGACCCCGTGTATTCGCGAATGTAGGCCAGGATGCGACGATTGGACGGCGACAGCATTTTCAGGGTGCCGCGCCCGAAGGCCTTCTGCTGTTTACGTACGGCCAGCATGCGGCGATTCCAGTTCAGCAAGGAATGCGGGTCTTTCTCCTGGCTTTCGACGTTGACCGACTGATAGCCGTACAGCGGGTCCATGAGCGGCGGCAATACCAGACTGGCCGGGTCGGCTCGCGAGAAACCGCCATTGCGGTCGATGGACCACTGCATCGGCGTGCGAACCCCGTCGCGATCGCCCAGGTAGATGTTGTCACCCATGCCGATTTCATCGCCGTAATACAGCGTCGGCGTACCCGGCATGGACAACAGCATGCTGTTGAGCAGTTCGACCCGGCGACGGTCACGCTCCACCAGCGGAGCCAGACGTCGACGAATGCCCAGGTTGATGCGGGCACGCTTGTCGGCCGCGTAGTAATTCCACAGATAGTCCCGCTCACGATCGGTGACCATCTCCAGGGTCAACTCATCGTGATTGCGCAGAAAGATCGCCCACTGGCAGTTGGCCGGAATTTCCGGTGTCTGGCGCAGAATGTCAGTGATCGGGAAGCGGTCCTCCTGAGCCAGCGCCATGTACATGCGCGGCATCAGCGGAAAGTGAAACGCCATATGACATTCATCGCCATCCGGGCCGTGGGTGTCACCGAAATACTGTTGCGTGTCCTCCGGCCATTGATTGGCCTCGGCCAGCAGCATGCGATCAGGATAATGGGCATCGATCTCGGCGCGGATACGCTTGAGGACCTGATGAGTCTCGGGCAGGTTCTCGTTGTTGGTGCCATCGCGCTCGATCAGATAAGGAATGGCATCCAGACGCAGGCCATCGACGCCCAGATCCAGCCAGAAGCGCATGACATCCAGCACCGCATCCATCACATGGGGATTGTCGAAGTTCAGGTCCGGCTGGTGGGAGTAGAAACGGTGCCAGAAGTACTGACCGGCCACCGGGTCCCAGGTCCAGTTGGACTTTTCCGTGTCCAGGAAGATGATCCGCGTGCCTTCGTACTTCTGATCGGTATCGGACCACACATAAAAGTCGCGAGCCTTGGAGCCGGGCTTGGAGTGCCGCGCCTTCTGGAACCACGGGTGCTGGTCCGAGGTGTGATTGATGACCAGCTCGCTGATGACCCGCAAGCCGCGCTTGTGAGCCTGAGCGATAAATTTTTTGGCATCGGCCATGGTCCCGTAATCGCTGTGCACATCGCGATATTCGGAAATGTCGTAGCCATCGTCACGCCGTGGCGAGGGATAGAACGGCAGCAGCCAGATGGTGTTGACGCCCAGCTCGGCAATGTAATCGAGCTTGTCGATCAGGCCGGCAAAGTCACCGACACCATCGTTGTTGGAATCGAAGAACGACTTGACGTGAACCTGATAGATGACCGCGTCCTTGTACCAGAGCGGGTCGTTGATGAATGTGGCGTTAGGTGCTTTCTTCTTCGCCATTGCGGGCTCCTGCCTCTTCAATTCGCGGCCTGGATACGCCAGATGCCAAATGGCTGATACGAAGGGTCGATTCGCATCCACTGAATCTTGCCGTACCAGGTCCAGCGATGCCCGGTCATCAGGTCTTCACCCGACGTTGCAGCATCGTCGGGCAACCCCATGTCCCACAGCGGCAACTCGAAGTGCGCTTCCTGGGCATTGAACGGATCGAGGCTGACCGCGACCAGAATGAAGTTGCTGCCATCATCCGAGCGCTTGCCGAAATACAGAATATTGTCGTTCCAGGCCGCATACAGCTTCAGGCCCAGATGCGTCTGCAGGGCCGGGTTCTGCCTGCGAATGCGGTTGAGCTGGGCGATCTCGGCAATGATATTGCCCGGTGCCGTGAAGTCCCGGACCCGGATCTCATACTTCTCGGAGTCCAGGTATTCCTCCTTGCCGGGGATCGGAGCCGACTCGCACAACTCGAAGCCCGAATACATGCCCCACAGGCCCGAGCCCATGGTGGCCAGCGCAGCACGGATCAGAAAACCCGCGCGCCCCGACTCATGGAGAAAATACGGATTGATGTCCGGCGTATTGACGAAGAAGTTGGGGCGATAGCAATCACGCAATGGCGCCTGATTGAGCTGGGTCAGGTATTCGGACAGCTCGGCCTTGGTGTTGCGCCAGGTGAAATAGGTATAGCTCTGGGAGTAACCGACCTTGCCCAGCCGTGCCATCATCGCGGGCTTGGTAAAAGCCTCGGCCAGAAACATCACATCGGGGTGCTGACGACGAATGTCATCGATCATCCACTGCCAGAACGGCAACGGCTTGGTGTGCGGGTTATCGACCCGAAAGATCTTCACACCCTCCTCGACCCAGCCCAGCACGATATCCCGCAACTCCAGCCAGAGGCTGGGAATCGCATCGGCGGTATAGAAGTCGACGTTGACGATGTCCTGATATTTCTTCGGCGGGTTTTCCGCATAACGGATGGTGCCGTCCGGACGCCAGGAGAACCAGCCCGGATGCTGCTTGAGCCACGGGTGATCCTGAGAACACTGAATGGCAAAATCCAGAGCGATTTCCAGACCATGCTCTGCGGCGGCCGCTACCAGACTACGGAAGTCCTCAAGGGTACCCAGTTGCGGGTGAATGGCCTCATGGCCGCCGTCTTCACTGCCAATGGCATAAGGGCTACCAGGATCATCCGGGCCTGCGGTCAGCGAGTTATTGGGGCCTTTGCGATGGGCGCGGCCAATGGGATGGATGGGCGGGAAATACAGCACATCGAAGCCCATGTCCCGGATCATCGGCAGGCGCGAGTGCACATCATTGAAGGTGCCATGCCGCGCCGGGTCATCAGTGATCGAGCGGGGAAACAACTCATACCAGCTGGCGAACTGCGCCAGTTGCCGTTCCACATCCAGCGGAAACTCGATGCTGCGGCTCAGAAACGCACGGTTGTCTGCCTGAACCATCAAGGCCGAGGTTTCACTGTGCAAGAGCAATGCGACACGGCCATCGGCGTCTATCTGGCCGAGACGTTCGAGAACGCTTTCGATCTGCTGACGCAAGGCTCCCTGACTGCGTTCGGCCGCATGCAGCAGATGCAGGCGCCCTTCTTCCAGCTCCAGCTCGATTGACACACCGGCTGCGAACTTTTTCTCCAGTTCGTAGCGATAGCTGGCGTACTGATCGATCCAGGCCTCCAGGCGAAACACGTAACGGTCAACCGATGTCGGGGTGAACTCACCGATCCAGCTGTCATTGCCCAGGTCACGCAGCGAAGCATCCTGCCAGTTCTCTTCACCATCGGCCCGCCAACAGACACGCACCGCCAGCTTGTCATGCCCGTCGGCAAACACCTTGCTGGTCACCGTGACCTTCTGCCCGACGATGCCCTTCACGGCAAACAACCCGCCATCGATCACCGGCATGGTGTCTTCGATCACGATGCGCGGCAATTGCAGGGCTTGGGTCAGGGTCAAGGGACGGGTTGGGTGTGGAACATCAGTGGCCAGAGAATCCGGGCCGTATGGCTGATCAGCAGTCACATTCATCGAGCATCACTCCTCACGCCCCTGGGACGCTCCTGTGCAATCCATGCAGAAAAAGGTTTTGTATCGATGCGGTGCGGACAGGGAAAGACAGTCCTGATTCGTCTCAATCTGTCGCATGGTTTTCCGAGCCGCCTGCACAGGCAAAGTTCAAAAAGTTTGAGAACGAGCCTCAGCGTAGACGAATCTGTCAGCTCAGAGCTGGGCCATTCCACAGCGCATAACGCCTGAGCGGCTAAGGAAAGCAAAACCTGGACGACCGTTTGTCGGCTTTTTTGGGGAGGTATGTCAAGCGGGCAGCGTTGAAGCGGTGGGAGTCGGAGCCGCGCTGTCGCGCAGCAAACAAGGAGCGCGCTTGCCCTAGGCGGCACTCCGACGACCGAGTGCGAAGCGCTCGCAAAATCTACGACTGCTACGCAGCCGGTCGCGGGCAAGCGCGCTCCTTGTATGGCAACTATCGACATTTCTGGTGTCGATAGTTCTCGACTGATCATCGAGGGAGGGCCAAGAAGCTGTCGCGCTCCTAAGGCCCAGAGCCTGCAATACGTAGATTGAGCTCTGGCCCTCCACCCTCACTCAGCAAGTCCGAACGGTATCTGGTGCCCGTCAGTGACGTGAGCACGTATTGAATTGCAAGGCTGGACAGAGTGCAGCTCGATCATCACCCAACTGATCAAGGAGCCCATATGCCTGTAGCTGTCGGCGTCGATTGCGCTAAGAAAACCTTTGATATCGCTCTGCTCCAGGGCAACCAAAAATTTCGTACCAAAGCCAAGCTGGCCAATACGGAGGCTGGTTTCAATCAGTTCGAGCAGTGGCTGGAAACGCATGCAGAGAAAGCCTGCTGGGTCGTCATGGAAGCAACGGGCATCTACTACGAAGCCTTGGCTGAATTTCTCTACGCCAGAGGATTCAAGGTCGCAGTGCTCAATCCAGCCATCATTCATGCCTATGGCAAAGAGGATCTGCGGCGAGTCAAGACGGACAAGGCAGACGCCAAGCTCATTGCCCGGTACGGTTCTGAGCGAACTCACAAACTGCGAGAGTGGACACCGGAACCTCCGTCACAGCGGCGTTTACGGGCGCTGGTACGCCGACTGGAGGACTTGCAGGAAATGCGGCAGATGGAAGCCAATCGCCTGGAAGTTTGCGACGTCAGCGTTCAGCACTCCATACGGTCGCTCATCGACTCCCTTGACGAGCAGATCGAACACACCAGAAAAAAGATTCGTCAGCACATTGATGACGATCCCGATCTGCGCGGCAAGCGTGATTTGATCGTATCAATCGACGGTCTGGGTGACACAAGTGCGGCCTCTCTGCTGGCAGAGCTTGGGGATCCACTTAAGTACAAAGGGGCTCGTGCCATTGTGGCATTTGCCGGCCTTAACCCGGTACCTGACCAATCAGGTGAATACACAGGGCCGACGCCCATCTCCAAAACCGGGTCCGCCAGACTGCGTAAAAGCCTGTATATGCCCGGCATTGTGGCCTCCCGCCATAACGCCGTGATTAAGGCTCAAAGCGATAGGCTCAAGGCGCGAGGCAAAGCGCCCCAACAGATCATCTGCGCAGCCATGCGTAAGCTCTTGCACCTGGTGTATGGCGTGATCAAGTCAGGCAAGCCATACGATCCTAAATATGCGATGGCTGTGTAAAAGACGCCCCTTACATCCGGTATTGCAAGGGGCTGATCAAGACGGTATCTACAATGCCGCATGTTCCATCTTGTTTGATGAGAGATGGCTTTGAGGTAAATGTGCGCAGTCATCTCAGGACAAAACAGTCTGAATTCAAAACCGCACCCGACTGTCAAACATCACGACCGCCACTTATCTGGTATCGAGGTGAACACCATGAATATCCCCATTCCTGCCGAAACACCGGATCCGAATATCGATAATCCCGCCCTGCCCGTGCCGCCTCCCGCCGAAGAGCCGCCACCGACCATGCCGCCGGTGATTCAGCCACCGGCGGGCGATCCACCGCCGCAGGAGCCACCTGTGATTGTGATGGATGACTTGCCGAAATGACCGGGCTTTTCGCGAATGAATTCGCTCCCACCCCCCCCTGTAGGAGCGACTTCAGTCGCGAAGAGCCGAACACATCTGATCCGTATTTTCCAACCCAACCTGCATCTGTTCTGCAAACAGTCTCGCCTCTATAGTCAGGCCACTTGATCAATGGTGATGCCATGAAGCGTTACGAGAAGTATGCCGACGATGTAGCCGAGTTGATTCGCAGTGGCGTGTTGGGGCCGGATCAGCGGGTGCCTTCTGTGCGTTATGCAAGCCAGACCCATGGCATCAGCCCTTCCACCGTGTTCCAGGCCTATTACCTGCTGGAGCGTCGCGGGCTGATTCGGGCGCGGGCGCGCTCGGGGTATTTCGTCAACAGCATTGTCGGCAATGCTCCCAAACCGTTCAGCGAGCCGCAGGCCAGCACTCAGGTCAATGAATCCACCGAGGTGGATGTCAGTGAGCTGGTGTTTTCGGTGCTGGACTCCATCAAGGACCCCAATACCGTGCCCTTCGGCTCGGCTTTCCCCAGTCCGATGCTGTTTCCGCTGCCGCGCCTTTCCCGCTCACTGGCCAGCGCCAGCCGTGAAATGGACCCGCGCATGGTGGTCACCGACATGTCGCCGGGCAATCCACAGTTGCGTCGCCAGATTGCCTTGCGCTACATGGTCAACGGCCTGGTGTTGCCCATGGAGGAATTGCTGATTACCAACGGCGCACTGGAAGCCCTGAACCTGTGCCTGCAGGCCGTCACCGAGCCGGGTGATCTGGTGGCCATCGAAGCTCCGGCGTTCTATGCCTGCCTGCAAGTGCTGGAGCGCCTGAAACTCAAGGCGGTGGAGATTCCGACGCATCCCCGTGACGGTATCG
Source organism: Pseudomonas lijiangensis (assembly GCF_018968705.1). Taxonomy (NCBI): domain Bacteria; kingdom Pseudomonadati; phylum Pseudomonadota; class Gammaproteobacteria; order Pseudomonadales; family Pseudomonadaceae; genus Pseudomonas; species Pseudomonas lijiangensis. The sequence continues at coordinate 2,747,850 of NZ_CP076668.1, read as the reverse complement.
ATCTGGGCGTGTTGAAGCAGACGCTGGAGCACCACCCGATCAAGGCCTGCTGGTGCATGACCACCTTTCAGAACCCTACCGGCGCGCTGGTGCCCGAAGCGCGCAAGCGTGAGCTGGTGGAGTTGTTGCGCGAGCATCAGGTGCCATTGATCGAGGATGATGCCTACGCCGAACTCTATTACGGCCCTCAGGCACCGAAGCCGGCCAAGGCTTTCGATACCGACGGACTGGTCATGCACTGCGGCTCGTTTTCCAAAAGTCTGGCACCGGGTTACCGGATCGGCTGGGTGGCGGCAGGCCGTTATGCACAGAAGATCGAACGCCTGAAATTGATGACGTCACTGTGCGCCTCAATGCCCGCTCAGGCAGCCATTGCGGACTATCTGCAGCACGGCGGCTATGACCGGCACCTGCGCAAGCTGCGCTACGCACTGGAAGATCAGCAGCGGGCCATGCTGGGCGCCATCGGTCGGTACTTCCCGACACAGACCCGGGTCAGCCAGCCGGTAGGCGGTTATTTTCTGTGGGTCGAGTTGCCGGAACCCCTCGACTCGCTGAAAGTCTTCCAGGTGGCGCTGGCACAAGGGATCAGTATTGCGCCGGGGCCGATCTTTTCGCCGACCCGACGTTTTGGCAACTGCATTCGCCTGAACTACGGCAGCCCCTGGACCACGGCCTGCGAAAAGGCCATGGAAACCCTGGGGCGTATCATTCGTTCGCTGCTGGACAACTGAGTTTCAGCGCCCGCCCGCCGCATCGATGAATGTGCCGGTCACGTATGAGGCCTGGTCCGACAGCAGCCAGATAATCGTCTCGGCCACCTCTTCGGGTTTGCCACCGCGGCACATGGGGATATCTCCTTCAAGCTTGCTGACCCGAAACGGGTCGCCGCTCAAGGCATGGAAATCGGTGAAGATGAACCCCGGTCTTACCGCATTGACCCGAATCCCCTCGCCCGCGACCTCCTTGGACAAGCCGGTGGTGAAGGTATCCAGTGCGCCCTTGGAAGCGGCGTAATCGATATATTCCCCCGGCGCGCCCAGTCGGGCGGCAGCCGAGGTCACGTTGACGATGCAGCCACCGTTACCGCCATGGCGCGGCGACATGCGCAACAAGGCGTGCTTGCTGCACAGCATCGGGCCGACCACGTTGGTCATCATGATCTTGAGCATGCGGAACTCGGACATGTCGTCCAGTCGCGAGGTATGGGCAATGGTCCCGGCGTTGTTGACCAGGTGAGTGACAGGCCCCAGCTCTGAATCGATACGCGCGTAGAGGCGAATGATTTCGTCCTCGTTACTGACATCGGCCTGTACCGTAATGGCCTGCGCGCCCAGTTCCCGTACCCGGGTACATATTTTCTCGGCAGAAGCATGGTCGGACAGGTAATTGATGCAGATTCGATAACCGTGCGAAGCAGCCAGAAGCGCCGTGGCAGCACCGATCCCGCGGGAGCCGCCGGTAATGAGGAGGACTTTATCCATGAATGTCTCTCGTGGGTTTTTCAGGGGCCAGGGATCGCCAGGGATCCGTTGCTCACACAGAGCCTAGCGGACCCACGGCGCTCGCATGCAGAATCGATCCTGCCAGCGTTTTGATATGAACGCCATCCTGTATTTCAACCATCGTTCCATTCAGCCTCGGCGATGACTCCTCCTCGATCGACTGGATATGACTCATGAATTGTTGCGCAGGCAGCGGATGCCCCAGCAGGTAGCCCTGCAAGGCATTGCAACCCAGGTTGGTAAGAAAGCTCTGCTGGACACTGTTTTCGACGCCTTCGGCAACAATACGCAAGTCCAGGGCCCGGCCCACGGCGACGATGGCTGAAACGATGGCGGCATCATCGAGGTCATGGTCCAGGTCACGAACGAAACCACGGTCGATCTTGATTTCATTGGCTGGCAGATGCTTGAGGTACATCAGGCTGGAATAACCGGTGCCGAAATCGTCAATGGAAATATCGACGCCCATGGCCGAGAGCTTCTGCAAGACCTCCATGGTGACCTCGGCGTTGCTCATGGCCGTGGTTTCGGTGATTTCCAGGGTCAGGCAATTGGGCGCGAGCCGGTGTCTGGACAAGGTATTGGCGACCGTCATAACCAGCCCGGCATGACAGAACTGCAAGGCCGACAGGTTCACCGCAATACGCCAGTGGGTGTAGCCCTGGGCATACCACTCACTCATCTGGCGACAGGCTTCATCGAGCACCCATTCGCCAATCGGGATAATCAGACCGGTCTTTTCCGCCAGTTCGATGAACGTGTCCGGCCCGAGCATGCCCTGCTCCGGGTGATTCCAGCGCAGCAAGGCTTCAGCCCCGACAGGCGTATTGGTGACCGCATCGAACTTGGGCTGATAGTGCAGAGAGAAATGCTTGAGCTTGATGGCTGTGCGCAAGTCTTGCAGGACTTGCATCTGATTGCGGGCATTGGCGTTCATCGAGGACTCGAAGAAGCTGTAACCGTTCTTGCCGGCAGCCTTGGCGTGGTACATCGCTGCGTCGGCGTTCATCAGCAGTTCATGCAGGGTCTGGCCATTGCCCGGGTACATGCAGATCCCGATGCTGACCGAAACCTGCAGAGTGTGCCCGGCAATCTCGAACGGTTGGGCAATCACATTCACCTGACGGGAAGCCACGGCCAATGCATCTTCGACATCCTGCAACTCCATCAGCAGCACGAACTCATCGCCACCGATACGCGCCAGTGTGTCATGGCGGTGCAGGTTTTCCCGCAGGCGCAACGCGACCTGACGCAACAACTGATCGCCGACATGATGACCGAACGCATCGTTTACCGGCTTGAAGCCATCCAGATCCATGAACATAAGTGCAAAATAGCCGCCACTTTCGTTCGCCTTCTTCATGGCCTGCTCGATACGATCCGCCAGCAGTACACGGTTGGGCAGACTGGTCAGGCTGTCATGCAAGGCCAGGTGGGTCAGTTCGCGATTGGCTTCCATCAGCGAATTGGCCAGCACGGCAGTGCGGGCTTCCAGGCGGGCATCGAGGATCGAGCTCAGGAGCACGATCGTCAGCACCGCCAGGCTGGTGACCAGCACCAGCTTGTCCAGGCCGTCGGTTTTGAGCCCGTTACCCAGCGCGCCGCAGAAGCTGCCTTCGGGAAAACTGGCCGCCGCCATGCCGGTGTAGTGCATGCCGACGATGGCCATGCCCATGACCACCGCAGCCCCGGCACGGACCAGAAACACATTGGAAGTCCGGTTACGCAAACGGAAGGCAATCCAGATGGCCGCCGCTGAAGCCCCCACGGCAATCAGCAAGGACAGGATAAACAGAAAGGGGTCGTATTCGATGCCGGGCTGCATACTCATCGCAGCCATGCCGGTGTAATGCATGGCACTGATGCCGCCACCCATGAACAAGGCGCCGAGCGCAAGGTGAGACAGGGGTAATTGCGGTTGATTGACCAGCCACAAGGCAATCCCCGAAGACACCATGGCAATCAGCAGTGACCACAGGGTCAGGGAGATATCGAACCCCACCTCGATGGGCAACTGGAAAGCCAGCATCCCGATAAAGTGCATGGAACAGATGCCGATGCCCATGGCAAAGGCTCCGCCGCCCATCCATATGTAAACGGCGCGGCCTTTGGCCGAAGCAATCCGGCCTGCCAGATCGAGAGCGGTATACGAAGCAAGAATCGCAACGAATATGGAGATGAAGACCAGTGAGGGCGTGTAATGACCAGTCAACATGAGCGCTCCTGTGACATGGATCCGGTTAACGCATCCATGCCAAACAGTTGCTGGCAATTCTACGCAAAAGCAGGAAAATGTCGCGTCAGGCGCTCACAAATATGGCTATTAGCCACATACAAATTAACTATTTCAGACGGATAGCACATTGACGCCATCCGCCCTCCTCTATGTGCTGATCACTCCTTGATCTGCAGACCACTCCGGGAATCCCAGCCACCACCCATTGCGGCGATCAGCTGCACACTGGCAATCAGGCGACTTTGCAGCACATTCAAGACGCTGCGCTCGTTGCTCAGCGCGGTGGTCTGCACATTGACCACGTCCAGATAGCCGATGACTCCGGCCTTGTACTGGTTGCTGGTCAGGCGCAGGGATTCACGGGCAGCATCCAGCGCTTCCTGCCGAACGGCCGCTTCCTCCTCGTAAACCTTGAGCTGAACCATGTAGTTTTCCACTTCCTGGAAGCCGTTCAGGACCGTTTGCCGGTATTGCGCAACGGTCTGGTCATAGACGGCCTCAATGCGATCGACTTCCGCAGAGCGTCTGCCAGCATCGAACAGCGTCAGGGCCATTTGCGGCCCGACCGACCAGAAGCGGTTCGGCAGGCTGATCCAGTTGGAAAACGAATTGCTGTTATAGCCGCCACTCAGGCTCAGGGTGAAATCCGGGTAGTAAGCAGCCTTGGCGACACCGATATTGGCGTTGGCAGCCATGATCGAGCGTTCGGCAGCCGCGATATCGGGACGGCGCTCCAGCAGTTGCGAAGGAATACCCACCGGAATCTGCGGCAACTCGGGGATCGTGGTCGTGGCAGGCAGATTGAACTCGGCCGGCGCCATCCCCATCAGCACGGCAATGGCATTCTCGAACTGAGCACGCTGCCAGGTCAGGTCGATCAGATCGGCCTGGGTGGTCTTGAGCTGGGTCTGGGCCTGGGCTACGGCTTCACGACCGGAAATACCGGCCTGATACTGATTGCGGGTCATGGTCAGGGAGCGTTCGTAAGCCTGGACAGTGGACTCCAGCAAACGCTTCTGCTCATCCAGCACCCGCAATTGCAGGTAGTTCTGCACCAGCTCCGATTGCAGGCTCAACTGCATGGCAGCCAGATCCGCAAGGCTGGCCTGGGCGCTGGCGGTGTCGGCTTCCAGGCCACGGCGCAACTTGCCCCAGATATCGGCCTCCCAACTCACGCCCAGTTGAGCATTGTAGGAGTCGTTGATGCCACTGGAACTTGAGGTACTGCTGCTGGAGGAACCCTGGCTCGAGCGGGTCTTGCCAGCCGTCAGGTCCAGCGTGGGAAACAGCGCGCCACGGGAACTGCGCACCAATGCCCTGGCCTGCCGGTACTGGGCTTCGTATTGCGCAACCGTCTGGTTGGAGCTGTTGAGCCGCTCCACCAGCGCATTGAGTTCACTGTCGCCATAAACCTCCCACCATGCGCCACGGGCCATGGCATCGCTCGGTGTCGCCTGACGCCAGCCTTCGGCCGCCTTGAACTGCAAAGGCGTGGTCACTGACGGCTTGTGGTAGTCAGGCCCTACGGCACAGGCGCTCAGCAGCAGGACGCAAAGCCCCGTTGCCAAGGGCCGGACAAGCCACTGCGGGTTGGATTTGATTGCCGGATGGTCAGTCATAGCGGGGTTTCCAGAGCAGCATCGGTGCGCACGCCACGCCAGCGATTGAATCGGTGGCGCAGCCGGTCGAGATAGAGGTAAACCACGGGGGTGGTGTAAAGGGTCAGAATCTGGCTGAAGACCAGCCCGCCGATAATCGTCAGGCCCAGCGGACGGCGCATTTCCGCACCTTCGGCATTACTCAGCAGGAGCGGCAAGGCACCCAGAATGGCAGCAATCGTGGTCATGAGGATCGGCCTCAGACGTTGCAGGCAGGCACTGCGGATCGATTCCTGGGGCGTCATTCCTGATTCACGTTCCAGATGCAGGGCCAGGTCGATCATCATGATGGCGTTTTTCTTCACGACCCCGATGAGCAGAAACAGCCCCAACAGGGAGATCAGGCTGAATTCCCCGCCCAGCACATAGATGCTCAGCAAGGCTCCGACACCGGCCGACGGCAGGGTCGAGAGGATCGTCAAGGGATGAATGTAGCTTTCGTAAAGAATCCCCAGCACCAGATAAACCGCCAGCAAGGCCCCGAGAATCATGAGTGGCTGGCCTTTCTGAGTGGCCGCAAAGGCGTCGGCGGCACCGGCCATCTTGGAAATGACTTCCGAAGGCAAGCCGACCCTGGCAATCGCACGCTCGATGGCCACTGTCGCCGTGTCGAGGCTGACGCCTTCGGCCAGATCGAAGGAGATGCTTTCCGAAGCGAACTGGCCTTCATGGGACACCCGGTCATTGGCAAGACTGCGCTCGTAATGGGCAATGCTCGACAATGGCACGCGCTGCCCGTCTGCAGTAATCACCTGCACCTGCTGCAACGTGACCGGGTCCTGCGCGTATCGGGGATTGACCTCCATCACCACCTGATACTGGTTCAGGGTGTCATAGATAGTGGAAACCTGACGCTGGCTATAGGCGTTGTTGAGCACGGTGGTCACCATGTTCATGTCAATACCCAGGCGCTTGGCCGCATCCCGATTGACCACCAGCGTGACCTGCTGGGCGCCGCGCCCTTCACGGGCGTCGATGGCGGTCAGCTCAGGCAACGCCTTGAGGGCTGCCACGACTTTCGGATACCACTCGCGCAGGCTGGGCAGGTCACCGCTTTGCAGGATGTATTGATACTGGGAACTGGCCTGTTCACGACCACCGCCCAGTTGCAGATCCTGATCCGGCGCCAGGAACAATCGCCCGCCCGGCACATGGGGCAGGTTCTTGCGCAGACGCTCGACCACCTGGGTAGCAGACAGCTTGCGCTCGGAAACCGGCTTGAGGCGCACGATCATGAAAGCATTGTTGGTGCCGCCACTGCCGCCGATAAAGCCCGCGACACTCTGCACGGCAGGGTCGGCCAGCACGGCGCGGCGGAAGATTTCCATCTTGGGCTGCATCACAGTGAACGAAAGACCGTCATCGCCACGAATGAACCCCATCAGTTGCCCCGTATCCTGCTGCGGCAGGAAGGTCTTGGGCACCACCACATACAACGCGACGTTCACCACGATGGTAATCAGCAGGCTGAGCAGCGTCAGACGCGGGTGGCGCAGCACCCAGCCAAGGGAACGGTCATAGCCGACCACCATGCGATCGTTGACGCGCTGGCTCCAGCGTTGAAAAGCAGTCTTTTCCTGCTTCTGAGGCTTGAGCCAGCGCGCGCAGAGCATCGGCGTCAACGTCAGGGAAACCAGCAGTGAAACGATGATCGCCACCGACAGCGTGATGGAGAACTCCCGGAACAGGCTTTCCACCAGGCCGCCCATGAACAGGATCGAGATGAACACGGCCACCAGCGAAACGTTCATGGACAACAGCGTGAAACCGACTTCCTTGGACCCCAGGTAAGCCGCCTTCAGGGGCGGGACACCTTCATCGATGTGCCGGGAAATGTTCTCCAGCACCACGATTGCGTCGTCCACCACCAGCCCGGTAGCCAGAATCAGGGCCATCAGCGACAGGTTGTTCAGGGAGAAGCCACACAGGTACATGATGGCGAACGTGCCCACCAGGGAAACCGGCACCGCCAGTGTCGGGATCAGAGAGGCCCGCAGACTGCCCAGAAACAGGAACACCACCAGAATCACCAGAACCACGGCGATCAGCAGGGTCATCTCGGCTTCATGCAGCGTGGCCTTGATGACCGGCGAACGGTCCATGGCGATGTTCAGCTTCACACTGGCAGGCAAGACCGCCTGCAAGGCAGGCAACTGCTCCTTGATCTGCGCCACCGTCTCGATGATGTTGGCACCGGCCTGACGGTTGATGACCAGCAGCACCGCCGACTGATCATTGAAGAAACCACTGTTGTAGCGGTTTTCCACGGCGTCGCTGACCTTGGCCACATCCTTGAGACGCAGTGCCGCGCCATCCTGATAGCGAATGATCAGTGGCGCGTAATCCTTGGCCTTTTCCAGCTGGTCGTTGGCCTGGACCTGCCAGTTATGCTGGCTGTCTTCGACAAAACCCTTGGGGCGACGCACGTTGGAGCCGGTGATGGTGGTACGCACTTCGTCGAGGGAAACACCGTACTGGTCCAGCATGTTCGGTTCCAGCTCGATACGCACGGCCGGCAGCGAACTGCCGCCAATCTGCACTTCGCCGACACCGGTCACCTGAGACAGGCTCTGGGACAGGATGGTGGAAGCCAGATCGTAGAGCTGCCCTTTTTCCAGCACATCGGAAGTCAGGGTCAGCACCATGATCGGTGCCTGGGAAGGGTTGACCTTCTTGTAGGTCGGCATGCTGCGCATACCGCTGGGCAACAGATTGCGCGAGGCGTTGATTGCCGCCTGCACTTCCCGCGCCGCACCGTTGATATCCCGGTCCAGGTCGAACTGCAGGATCACCCGGGTCGTACCCTGGCTCGAACTGCTGCTCATGGTATTGATGCCGGCGATGGACCCCAAGGAGCGCTCCAGTGGCGTGGCCACACTGGAGGCCATGATCTCGGGACTCGCGCCCGGCAGGCTGGCCGACACCACAATCACCGGGAAATCCATGTTCGGCAACGGCGCCACGGGCAACAGCCTGAAACTGACCGCGCCCAGCAGCATGATTGCCAGACTCAGCAGGACGGTGGCGACCGGCCTGCTGATAAAGGGTGCGGACAGGTTCATGCTTCGACCTGTCTTGAGTCAGACTTGCGCGCCCAGCGACGGCCCAGACGATCGAAGTACAGGTAGATCACCGGGGTCGTGAACAGCGTGAGGATCTGGCTGAGCAACAGGCCGCCAACCATCACCAGTCCCAGCGGCTGGCGCAGCTCTGCGCCGGAGCCGGTGGCCAGCATCAGCGGTATCGCGCCGAACAGCGCCGCCAGGGTCGTCATCAGAATCGGCCGGAAACGCAGCAACGCCGCTTCATAGATGGCCGTCTCGGGGTCGATGCCGCGATTACGTTCGGCGTCCAGGGCGAAGTCGATCATCATGATGGCGTTCTTCTTGACGATACCGATCAGCAGAATGATGCCGATAATGGCGATCATCCCCAGATCGTTGCCGCTGATCATCAGGGCCAGCAAGGCGCCCACCGCTGCCGATGGCAGGGTCGAGAGAATGGTGATCGGGTGGATATAACTCTCGTAGAGCACGCCCAGCACGATGTACATGGTCACCACCGCCGCCAGGATCAGCAGCAGCGTGCTGGACAGCGAGGCCTGGAACGCTGCGGCAGCGCCCTGGAACTGGGTCTGCACGCCAATCGGCATACCAATGTCTTTCTGTACCTGCTCGATCACCTTGACCGCTTCGCCCAGCGCCACATCAGGTGCGAGGTTGAACGACATCATGACCGCCGGGAACTGCCCCATATGGGCAATCGCCAGTTGTGCCTGACGCTGCTCGACCCTGGCCAGACTCGATAGCTTGACCTGACCGCCATCGGTGGTCTTGACGTGAATCTGCTCCAGCGCCTTGGGACCCAGTTCGTTGCCGGAAGCCGCCTGCAGTACCACTCGATACTGGCTGGCCTGGGTGTAGATGGTGGAAATCTGCCGCTGACCGAAAGCGTCGTACAGCGCATCGGTGATATTGGCCACGGTAACGCCCACGCGGCTTGCAGCATCGCGGTCGATCATCAGGTAAACCTGCAAGCCCTTGTCCTGCAGGTCACTGGCGACATCGGTCAGTTCCGGGCGCTTGCTCAGGGCGTCCACCAGCTTGCCGCTCCACAGACTGAGCAGTTCGGCGTCGGGTGACGACATGCTGAACTGGTACTGGGTCCGGCTGACCCGGTCTTCGATGGTCAGGTCCTGCACCGGCTGCATGAACAGACGAATGCCCGACAAGCCGTCCAGTTGAGGTTGCAGACGCTGGATGACCTGCATGGCCGTCAGGTCGCGCTCGCCATGGGGTTTGAGGTTGATCAGGAGGCGGCCGCTGTTGAGCGTCGCGTTGTCACCATCGACACCTATATAGGAAGACAGGCTGGCAACGGCAGGATCCTTGAGAATGATGTCCGCCAGCGATTGCTGACGCTCGCTCATGGACTTGAACGACACCGACTGTGGCGCTTCGGAAATCCCCTGGATCACGCCAGTGTCCTGCACCGGAAAGAACCCCTTGGGAACGGCCATGTAAAGCAAGACGGTCAAACCCATCGTACCGATGGCCACCAGCAGAGTCAGAGGCTGATGCTTGAGTACCCAGCGCAGCTTGTCGGAATAGATGCGGATCAGCCAGTCGATCCAGGCACCGCTGGCGCGGTAGAAACGCCCCTGCTCTTCTTCCTTTGGCTCGCGCTTGAGCAAGCGGGCGCACATCATCGGGGTCAGTGTCAGGGATACAACAAGGGAAATCAGGATCGCCACGGCCAGGGTAATGGCGAACTCCCGGAACAAACGCCCCACCACATCGGCCATGAACAGCAGCGGGATCAATACGGCAATCAGCGACAGGGTCAGGGAAATCAGCGTGAAGCCGATCTGCTTCGCGCCCTTCAAGGCTGCCTGAAAAGGTGTTTCACCTTCTTCGATATGCCGGGAAATGTTCTCCAGCATCACGATGGCATCGTCCACCACAAAGCCGGTAGCGATGGTCAGGGCCATCAGTGTGAGGTTGTTGATGGAGAAACCGGCCAGATACATCACGCCAAACGTGCCGATCAGGGACAACGGCACGGCAATCGACGGAATGATGGTTGCGCTGACACGGCGCAGAAACAGGAAGGTCACCAGTACCACGAGCACGATGGCGATCAGCAACTCATGCTGAACGTCGGTGACGGAGGCACGAATGGTCTGGGTGCGGTCGGTCAGTACAACCACATCCAGCCCGGCCGGAAGGTTGTCCGTGATGCTGGGCAGCAAGGCCTTGATCCGGTCGACCACCTCGATGACGTTGGCACCGGGCTGACGCTGGATATTAAGCAGCACCGCCTGATTGCGGTTGGCCCAGGCGGCCAGTCGCTCGTTTTCCGCACCATCGACGATCTGCGCCACATCTTTCAGGCGCAGCGGCGCACCATTGCTGTAGGCCAGGATCAGGTTGGCGTATTCCTCGGGAGACTTGAGCTGGTCGTTGGCATCGAGCATCGACACCCGGGTCGGACCATCGAAGTTACCCTTTGGCTGGTTGACGTTGGAGGCACTGATCAGCGTGCGCACATCCGCCAGATTCAGACCGTTGGCAGCCAGGGCTTCGGGGTTGACCTTGATCCGCACCGCCTGACGCTGCCCGCCCGCGATGCTGACCATACCGACGCCGCTGATCTGGGAGATTTTCTGCGCCATGCGCGTATCCACCAGATCGTTGAGTTTGGGCAGCAGCATGGTCCTGGAGGTGATTGCCAAGGTCAGGACCGGCGTATCCGCCGGGTTGACCTTGTTGTAGACCGGTGGCGCAGGCAGATCATTGGGCAACAGGTTGGTCGCGGCATTGATGGCCGCCTGCACCTCCTGCTCGGCCACGTCCATATTGATTTCAAGATTGAAACGCAAGGTGATGACCGACGCGCCACCCGAACTGGTGGACGCCATCTGGTCCAGCCCCGGCATCTGCCCGAACTGTCGCTCCAGCGGCGCCGTCACGGCACTGGTCATGACCTGCGGGCTGGCGCCCGGATACAGGGTCATGACCCGGATGGTCGGGTAATCCACCTGTGGCAGGGCCGAAACCGGCAACAGGGTGTAGGCGATCAAACCGGCCAGCACAATCGCCAGCATGCTCAGCGTGGTGGCGACCGGACGCAGGATGAACAGGCGCGACATGTTCATGCTTGGTTTTTTTCCACCTTGTCGGCCGAGGCCGATTTATCGGTGGCCTTGTCAGGCTTGCCCTGCAACTGCTGGCCTGGAGTGGACGGCACGTCCTTGCTGTCAGTGACCACCTCCACTGCGGCACCGTCGCGCAGACGGTCGGTGCCTTCGAGCACGACCTGGGCACCGGCAGCCAGGCCTTCGAGCACGACGGTCGAGGTTTCATCGCTCGGGCCGGTCTTGAGCAGGTTGATCTTGACCTTCTTGTCGCCGTCCAGCGCATAGACAAAGGTGCCATTTGTGCCGAACTGCACGGCCGCTGTAGGTACCAGCACCGCTTGCTTGAGGGTGTCCGCACGCAAGCGCACATTCACGAACTGATTGGGGAACAGCACTTCATCGCGGTTTTCAAAACGGGCCTTGAACTTCAGGGTGCCGGTGGTGACATCGATCTGGTTGTCCAGGCTGGCGAGCACACCGGTGGCCTGCAACTTGAGGTCGCCCCGGTCCCAGGCCTCGACAGGCAATTTGTCGCTGCTGCGGTAACGGGCAATGACAGCTGAAAGGTCTTTCTCCGGCAAGGTGAAGTTGACCGAAATAGGCTGGGTCTGGGTAATCACCACCAGTGCCGTGGTGTCGTTGGCAGCGACCAGATTGCCGATGTCCAGTTGCTTGAGGCCGACACGTCCGGCAATCGGGGCCTTGATGCGGGTGAAGTCCAGATTGAGCTTCGCCTCCGCCACAGCCGCCTGATTGGACTTGATGGTCCCCTGGTACTGGTTCACCAGAGATTCGGCAGTGTCCAGGGTCTGCTTGGCGATGCTGTCCTCGGCGAACAGACCGCGGTAACGCTGCACGTCGAGCTGGGCGTTCTTCAACAGCGCCTGATTGGTCGCCAGGGTGCCTTCAGCCTGTTGCAGCGCAACCTGATAGGGCCGTGGATCGATTTCGGCCAGAAGGTCGCCCGCCTTGACCATCTGCCCTTCCTGGAAGTGGATACGGACCAGTTCGCCCGCCACACGGCTGCGCACATTAATGGTGTTGGTCGCAGTCACCGTGCCCAGCGCCTTGTAATAGATCGGGAAGTCGCCCTGGGTCACCGGGGCAACCCGCACCGGAACCGCTGCCGCCGAACCACCGAAGCCTGGCCGCGCCGCTTTGCCTGCGCTTGCCGCTGCCGGTGCCTTGCCCGACTCGGCGCCCTTGTGGGACGGAGAGGACGCAGGCCAGAACCACCAGCACAAACCGACGATAACCAACAGGACCAGCAGACTGATCAACCAGCGACGGGAATTACGGGGGCCAGACGATTGCATGAATAAATCAACCATTACAGGTGGGGTTCTTCAGGAGGCTGAACAATAAGCACAGACGAGTTACAAGCAAAGCGCCTTTACCAAGCGCTTACTTTTGTTAAACGGTTGAAGCGCAAATAAAAAAACGGCCTGAACGGATTCAGGCCGCCGAAGTGTTGCCGTTTATTACTTCAGTACAGCCAGAGCCGCTGCATAGTCTGGCTCTTCAGCGATTTCCGACACCAGCTCGCTGTGCAATACATTGTTGTTCTCGTCCAGGACGACAACAGCACGGGCAGTCAGGTGAGCCAGAGCGCCATCGGCGATTTCAACGCCGTAGTTCTTGCCGAAATCGGCACTGCGGAAAGAAGACAGGTTCTGGACGTTCTCCAGACCTTCCGAGCCACAGAAGCGAGCCTGGGCGAATGGCAGGTCAGCGGAAATGCACAGCACGACGGCGTTTGCGACGTCATTGGCCTGGGCGTTGAACTTGCGCACGGAAGTAGCGCAGGTCGGAGTATCGACACTTGGGAAGATGTTCAGGACTTTACGCTTGCCCGCAAAGTCAGCCAGGGTCACATCGGCAAGGCCGGCACCGACCAGAGTGAAAGCGGGAGCAGCGCTGCCGGTTTTCGGCAGGTCGCCAGCGATTTGTACAGGGTTGCCTTTGAGCGTTACTTGAGCCATGAAACCAAGTCCTTTTACAGAGTTTTTGAAGAGCCGGAAGTTAACCACGAAAGTGTCAGACTACCTAGATCGGATATTTCCGAAAACTGCCATGAAACAGGCGTGCTGATCAGTCAGCGCACAGACGTGCAGGAGGCAGCTTGCTGGCGAAAAGGCCTGAAAACCGACAGATATTCTGCGTCTGTACGCGAAGTCGCCAGCAAGCTGCCTCCCACAAGGTGACTCATGAACCTTATTGATCGGCATTGCCTCGGGATAGAGCCATCGCCCTAGAAATCCCGCTTATAAAAAATATCCAGCGAACTGGCAAGGCCACTGGCCGCTTCCAGATACACCCTTTTGCTCAGCATATAGCGCAGCGCGATGGTATTGGCGGGCTCGAACACGCCCACGCCATAGCGCAGACTGAGTTTTTCGGTGATCTTGCCGCTGGCCACGACATTGGTCTTGTTGCCCGTGCCGGTGGTATCGAGTTCAAAGTCCTTGATCCCGAGGTTGTCGGCCAGTTTGCCGGTCGTCGACGCACTTCCCGCTACGCCCAGCGCCAGGGCGGCCTGGGCAACCATGTTGCTGTCTTCGCCGTCATTGCCCAGCGGCCTGCCCATCACCAGATAGGACAGCGCCTGCTCCTGACTCATGGCAGGTTCGGAAAACACTTCGGTAGTGGGCTGATCGGCACTGCCGGTCAGGCGGATACCGGCAATGATCTCGTCGGTCTGGCGAATCGCTTCGATATCCAGATAAGGCTGATCGATGGGGCCTGCAAACAACAGGCGAGCCTTGCGAATGTTCAGACGCTGGCCATAGGCGCGGTAACGCCCGTCATTGAGGTTCAGTTCGCCACGGGTATCCAGGTTGTCGCCAATGTGCACACGCCCGACAAGGTTGGCCGTCAGCCCGAAGCCGCTGAACGCCAGTTTTTCCTGCCCGACCTCGACATCGATATCCATCGCCATGGCCAGCGGCGGCGCACCCTCTTCGGTCTGCTGGCCCACGATGACCGTATCCCCCGACAGTTTCACAGTAGAAGGCGGCAACTCGCGCACCGTGATCGTGCCCTTGGGCACCAGCACCTTGCCGGAAATGCCCAACCGGTCGTTGTGCATGGCGATTTTCAGGTCGGGCGCCGCTTCCACGGCGACATAAGGATCGACGGTAATCGGCAGGCGCGAGCCCTTGAGATTGATATCCACCATCAGGGCCTGACCCCAGGCCACCTGCCCGCTCACGGTACCCTGCCCGGTCGCGCCGCTCTTCCAGCCGCCATTGAGCTGTACGTTTTCCCCCGCAATCAGGGCCTGGACTTTCAGATCCTGCAACTCCATAGGCAATTCAGGACCGGAAACCTCACCACCCTCCAGGCTGAGACTGCCATTGACCTGAGGTGCCAGCAGACCACCGGACAGCCGACCATTGCCACTCAGGCGGCCATTGAGTTTCTGCACCATGGGCACGAAGGGCCGCGCCACGGAAACGTCCAGGCCGGACAGGTTGAAGTCGCCACTCAGGCTCTTGTTGCGAGACAGCGGGTCGATTCGTGCCGTGAGCAGCAGTTTGCCCAGTTTCTCGCCATCGAAATCCAGTCGCGAATCGATACTGCGTGGTTTCAGGGTGCTGCTGAGTTTCAGGCTGCGATAAGGAAAGTCCAGCCACTGCTCCTTTTCCCGTACCCGCAGCGTGCCGTTGCTGGCATCGACCGTGATTTGCCCGTCAGGCCCGGCGGCTGGCAGATCGAGTCGGATATCGGCATTGAGCGCGCCTTTCCAGGCGAAGTCCTTGGGCAGCCACTGAGCCAGGCTTTCGAGGGGGAAGTTCTTCAGGTGATAACGCAACCGGGGCTCAGGCATCAGACGCTGATCCTCACCGCACAGGCTTGCCTGCCCGGAAGCCCAGCAATGGGCACCGAAGTTGATCTTGCCGTCGGCCAGACGTTCAAGCCTTGCAGGCTGTTGCAGTTTCCAGTCCTGCCCGCCGCTCTGAATGGCGCCGCTGGCCAGTCGTCCTCGCCAGTTGCCCTGATCCAGAGCACCGTCGAGTGCCAGCGCCAGTTTCAGCAACGGGCCTTGCAGGTCGAGTTTCATCTGCTGGTTCTTGAGCGTGCCCTGCCCATTGACGGTCAAGGTTCCCAATGCAGTGTCACCGGCGTGAATACCGCTGCCCTTGAGATCGACCGTTGCCCGCTGGGCCTGATCGAGCCTAGCCGCCACTGTCAGGTTTTGCAGGCGATTGTCCTGCAAAGCCAGTTGCGAGCCTTGCAGGTCAAACCTGCCCTGAGGGGCCTGGAACGTTCCGGCCAGATCCAGCTTTGCGTTGATCCGCCCCTGCAATCGTGGCCATAGCTGCCCAAGACGAGGCAGATTGAGGTCCACCTGACCTGCAAGACGCTGCTGCAAGCTGCCGCGACCCTGGATCCGGTTGTCGCCCAGGCGTATATCCAGCGCACCGAGGTTCCATTGCTCACCCGCGCCATCGGCTTTGACCAGCAACACCGCGGGCTGACCACGCAAGCGTCCCTTGAGATCCAGGTCGGCATTGAGTTCGAGCTTTTCGTCTTTCAATTGCCCTTTGCTGCGCAGCACCCCGGCCAGAGTGCCCGGCAGTTCCGCGACCCAATAGGACGGATCGAGGGAACCCAGATCCAGAGCGGTGTCCCAACCGATGCCATCGGCGAACTGCAGATTCAGATGACCGCTGGCCTTGCCCTGCCCTGCAACCAGCTCCAGTTGCGGCAGGTACACTCGCTGCAAATCGCCACTGAACGGGCTGCCCAGGCTGAAAGCACCTGCCGGGCCATCCAGGTCTGAACTGAAATTGCCCAGATACTGGCCGTCGGTGTAGGAAATCTCGCCCTTGAATGTGCGCAGACTGACCTGAGGCTCGCTCGCCAGCGGATAAAGCCGCTGCCACGGGAAGTCCAGCCAGTCGATTTTCGCATCGGCCTTGAACGCTTTTTCCCAGTTCAACTGGCCGTTGAGGGTGAGATGCTGCTGTTCACTGGCGGTCAGTTGCAGCGCCGTGATATCAGCGCCTTTGGCATCCACACGGCCTTGCAGCGCCAGAGCGACCGGGCCTTGTTCGGCGGGCAGGCTGGCGGTGCCGGTAATCTGGTAGCCGCTGTCGAGGTTGCCTTCGGCATTGAGCAACACCTGCTCAAGCTGCAAGGTATCCGGCAATCCGGCACTGGGCTTGAAGCGCTCGGAGGTGATGTTCACTTTGGCTGGCAGATGTTCGGCCAGGGCTTGCAACTCGCCTTTCAACTGCCCCTGCAAGTAACCACTGCTGTCGGCCTTGAGTTGCAGGGTCTTGAGCAGTTCGCCGGTGATATCCAGCGCCAGTGTCCATGACTGTCCGTCCTGTGGCGGCAGTTGCAAGGTGCCCTTGGCAGTCAGCGGCCAATCGCCTTCGGGCTTAAGCAGGCCGGCAAGGTCGAGGACCAGACTGTCGCGCTGCAAATGGGCCGAGTCGATCTGCAGACCATCAGCCGTCCAGTGCGCCGCCAGTTTCAGATCACTCAGTTGCTCGACGCCGTCCAGTTGCAGGCTGCCAAGCTGCACGTCATTCAAGCGAATCGCCAGGGGCAGTTTCAGTTGCGGCAAGGACAGCGGGCCTTCGCTGGCAGGCTCTTCGCTGGCTGCGAAATGCATACGCACCTGATTGGCATGCAGTTGCTCGATGCACAGCGTCATCTTCAAGAGGCAGCCAGGCGACCAGTCGAACTGGACGGCACTGACTTCAACGCGGTCCTCGCCCTGCTGCCAGAGCACCGAGTCAGCACGCCATTGTCCGCCCAGCCGACCGCTGAAATTATCTACCTGCAAACCCGGTACTCGCGCCAGTGCCCACTGGCTGCCGCTCTGCGTGCCCACTGCCATCCAGGTGCCCACCAGCAACAGCAGCAGGATCGTGACCAGCCCCAGACCCGCGATCTTCGCCCCACGCTTGATGTTCAGACGCTTCACAGTTCCGGTCCCATGGAGAAGTGCAGACGAATCCCGCCGTCATCGTCCAGCGCACGGGCCAGATCCAGGCGCAACGGCCCCACCGGTGAAACCCAGCGCCCCCCGAAACCTACGCCGGTCTTCAGGCTCGGCAGCTCAAGGTTATTGAAGGAGTTGCCCTGATCGACAAAAGTCGCCAGACGCCATTTTTCCGCGATGGAATATTGGTACTCGACGCTGCCCGCCACCATGTAGCGACCGCCGATACGGTCGCCATCGGAGTTAGTCGGCGACAGGGTCTGGTAGTCGTAACCGCGAACGCTCTGATCGCCACCGGCAAAAAAGCGCAGGGACGGCGGGATGGATTTATAGCCATTGGTCAGGTTGCCACCGAACTGCACGCGCCCGAGAAAGCGGTGATTCTGCGCAACGGTGGTCAGCCCCTTGAGCAGTACGTTGCCATGAAACAAGTTGGCATCGGACATCACGCCCTCCTTGGCCACCTGCGCATCGAACTGAAAACGGTAACCCTGGCTCGGATCGATGCGATTATCACTGCGCAGGAAGGAGTAGCTGATACCGGGCATCAGCAAGGTGCTCAGGCCGCTGTCATCGCCCAGGCGATACTCTTCGCGCTGCCACTTGAGGGAAACCACCCGCTCCCAACCACTGGGTAACTTGCTGTGCCATTCCGGGCCGACGGTGAGCAGTTTACTGAGGCTGTCGGTGCCTGCGATTTCTTCATACTGATAACCGCCGGCAAAACGCAGCTTGTCGGTCAGTGGCGGGTCGAGTGGTATGTCGTACCACAGACCCACATTCTGCCGGGGTGCCGACAGCTCGCTTTCAAAGCCATAACTGTGCCCTTGGGGATTGGCCCAGTGGCGCGTCCAGTTGGCCTTGCCACGCGGCCCGACGTCAGTGGAGAACCCCAGACCCAGGCCCATGGTGCGCGGCTTGCGGGTTTCCAGTTGCACAGTCACCGGAATGACCTGCCCGACGGCAGCGGCCGGAGCTGCATCCACCCGCACGCCCTCGAAATAGCCACTGGACTGCATGGCCTGATTGAGTTCGGCGATCAGTTGCGAGTCATAAGGCGTGTTTTCCTTGAACGGCACCATGCGCTTGAGCAGGTCGTCATCGAGGGGGGTATCGCCGCTGAACGCCACTTTGCCCAGGGAGTAGCGTGGGCCGCTTTCATAGACCAGATCGATATCTGCCACCCCGGCCCGAGGGTCCACTGCCAGACGCTGACTGGTAAAGCGGCCGCTGAAAAAGCCGTAGCGAGAGGCCTGATTCTGGATCAGGCGCTTGGCGTCTTCATAATAACCATGGTTGAGCACGGCACCGGGAGCCAGCGCCCGGCTTTTGGGGACCTGAAAAGCCTTCAGGGAAGCGGCAGGCCCATCGATACGTACCGTCACATTGCGCAGGCGGATCGGCTCACCGGGCTGGATGGTCATGACCAGCGTAGGGTCCTGCTCGCCTGTCACCTGACTCTCAATTTGCGCCTGATAGTAGCCCAGCGCCTGAGCCGCCTTCTGCGCCTGCTCTTCGGCGCCCAGGCTGAAATGTTTCAGGGCCTCGGCATCACGCTCGCCAAGGCTGCCTACATATCCTTCGACGTTGGCTTTGAGTTCCGGATTCGCGGGCTTGATCCTGACATCCAGACGGGCTTGGGCAAGAGCCGTTGCACTCATGGACATCAGCAGCGCGCTGCTGAGCAGGGTTAAAAACTTCATATGGTCACGGATGCTAACACGATCGACAGATTCTGCTGGAACCTGTCAATAATTCGAACTTTCAATCCCTTACGTCACAACCTGCAGAAAAACCTGAAGACCTGGTCAGAAAAAGCCTTCTGCGGACGTAATGCTGATCAGTTAAGGCCTGACAAAACTTGTGGGAGGCAGCTTGCTGGCGAAAAGCCCGTGAAGGCGCTGAAAATGAAATTGTCTTCACGCGGGTCGTCGCGGCCAAGGCCCCTCCCACAAGTGACAGGTATGCCTTGACTGACCGGCATTACATATTCTCCATTCATCAATCCAGCGTAGCAGCCGACAGCACGCTGGCCGTAAATCGGCCGGTCGGCTAGCATCGCTTCTTTGTATGAATTCAGGATTGCCGCTTCATGAAAATTGTATCTTTCAATATCAACGGTCTGCGTGCCCGACCGCATCAGCTGGCGGCGCTGATCGAAAAGCATCAGCCTGACGTGATTGGCCTGCAGGAAACCAAGGTCAGCGACGAGCAGTTTCCCCAGGCCGAGATCGAAGCACTGGGCTACCACGTTCACTTCCATGGCCAGAAAGGCCATTACGGCGTTGCCCTGCTCTCGCGCAATATGCCACTGGCCCTGCACAAGGGTTTCGAGGGGGACGATGAAGAGGCACAGAAGCGTTTCATCTGGGGCACCTACGCGGACAGCAATGGCCAGCCGGTTACCATCATGAACGGTTACTTCCCTCAGGGCGAAAGCCGCGACCACCCTACCAAGTTCCCCGCCAAGCAACGCTTCTACAACGACCTTCAAACACTGCTGGAAAGCCGTTTCAGCAATGAGCAGCCGCTGATCGTCATGGGCGATGTGAATATTTCCCCGCAGGACTGCGATATCGGCATCGGCCCGGACAATGCCAAGCGCTGGCTGAAAACCGGCAAATGCAGCTTTCTGCCGGAAGAACGCGAATGGATGGAGCGCCTGAAGAACTGGGGCCTGGTGGACAGCTTCCGCCACCTGCACCCGGAAGTGGTCGATCAGTTCAGCTGGTTCGACTACCGCAGTCGCGGCTTTGAAGACAGCCCCAAGCGCGGGCTGCGCATCGACCTGATCATGACGTCCACTGGTCTGCAACCACGCATCAAGGCAGCGGGTGTGGACTACGAATTGCGCGGCATGGAAAAACCTTCGGATCACGCGCCTATCTGGCTTGAATTGAGCTGATAAATGTCGCGATACCGGCTTGCCTGTGAACCCGCAGGCGAGTCGGCGCGAATAAACAGCAGACGCCTCATCAAGCGTCATATTTCAGCAATCTTTCTGTCTTATTCTGCCGAGACTTTCAGCTATACAAGGTGACGCAGATGCTGCGCGCTCTGCTTTGCGCACTGGTGCTGCCCTGCGCCTTCCTGCCCTGCATGACCCAGGCTGCGACGCCCGCGTTGCGCATCCAGGGTTCCAACACCATCAATGCGCAACTGGGCCCGGCACTGGTCGAAGGCCTGATGCGCCAGCAAGGGCTGCAAGCCCTGCAAAGACTCCCCGGCACACAGCCCAACGAAACCCGCGTGACGGGCTCAACGGCAACCGGACAGGCGGTGGTCGCGGAAATTGCTGCCCACGGCTCGGGCACCGGCTTCACTGCGCTCAAGGCAGGCAGCGCCGATATTGCGGCCTCTTCACGACCGATCAAGGATCAGGAAGCCCAGGAACTCAAAGCCCTTGGCGACCTGAAAAGCCCCGACAGCGAGCAAGTGATCGCCATCGACGGCGTGGCGGTCATCCTGCATCCGGGCAATCCGCTGCGACAGCTCAGCACTCTGGAACTGGCGCGCATCTTTTCGGGAGAAATCCGGGACTGGCAAGAGGTCGGCGGCAATGCCGGCGAGATTCATCTGTACGCACGCGACGAAAATTCCGGCACCTATGAAACCTTCAAGGAACTGGTGCTGACCCGTAACGGCAAGAACCTGTCGCGTCAGGCAAGACGCTTCGAGTCCAGCGAGCAGCTTTCCGATGCGGTCAGCAATGATCGCAACGGTATTGGCTTCATCGGCCTGCCTTATGTTCGCCACGCCAAAGCCGTAGCGGTTGCCGACGGAGAATCAAAAGCAATGCTACCCACTGTCAGCCTGATTGCCACCGAGGACTACCCGCTTTCGAGACGCCTCTATCTGTATGTTCCGCCCAAGGCCAACCATGACTGGGCCCAGGCACTGGTTCACTTTGCACAAAGCGCCGAAGGCCAGGCCATCGTGGCCAGCAACGGTTTTGTGGCTCAGACCGTTCAGGCCATGAAGGTGCAGGCAACGGCGCAGATGCCCGAGGACTATCAGGCATTGACTCGCAAAGCCGAGCGCCTGTCGGTCAACTTCCGCTTTGCCCAGGGCAGCGCCCGACTCGACAACAAGGCACAGCTGGATCTCAGGCGGGTGGCGGATTACCTCAAGACCCATCAGAAGCTCGATCAGCAAGTCACGCTGGTGGGCTTTGGCGATGCCAAGAGCGATTCGGCACGGGCCGCCCTGCTTTCCCGGCTGCGCGCCATGGCGGTTCGCCGGGAACTGCAGAAAAGTGGGGTGACCTTCCACGAAATACTGGGCTTCGGCGACGAAATGCCGGTCGCTGGCAACGATGCCGACGATGGCCGGATCAAGAACCGGCGGGTTGAAGTCTGGGTGAATTGAACCCGCGCCCCAACCCACTTACCTCTGCGGCAGGTATTTTCCCAGTTCGAATTTGCCAATGGCCGCACGATGCACCTCATCCGGGCCGTCGGCCAGACGCAAGGTGCGCTGCATGGCATACATGTAGGCCAGCGGGAAATCATTGGAAACCCCTGCGCCGCCATGGATCTGGATGGCCCGGTCAATGACTTTCAACGCCACGTTGGGCGCCACCACCTTGATCTGGGCAATCTCGCTCCTGGCCACCTTGTTACCCACGGTATCCATCATGTAGGCGGCCTTGAGGGTCAGCAGCCGCGCCATGTCGATTTCCATGCGCGAATCCGCGATCTTGTCGATATTGCCGCCCAGCAACCCCAGCGGCTTGCCGAATGCCACGCGACTGGCAGCACGCTGACACATCAGCTCCAGAGCACGCTCCGCCATGCCGATCGAGCGCATGCAGTGGTGGATACGCCCAGGCCCCAGACGCCCCTGGGCAATTTCAAAACCACGCCCTTCGCCCAACAGCACATTGCCATAAGGCACCCGGACATTCTCGAACAGCACTTCAGCGTGCCCATGAGGCGCATCGTCATAGCCAAAGACCGGCAGCGGCCGCACGATCTTCACGCCTGGCGTATCCGCGGGGACCAGAATCATGGAGTGCTGCTGATGGCGAGGCCCGTCGGGATTGGTCAGGCCCATGAAAATCAGGATCTTGCAGCGAGGATCACAGGCACCGGAGGTCCACCATTTGCGCCCATTGATGACCCACTCATCGCCATCCCGCTCGGCGCGGGCCGCCATATTGGTTGCATCCGAGGACGCCACGTCAGGCTCGGTCATGGCAAAGGCCGAACGAATCTCGCCTCGCAGCAGCGGCTCCAGCCATTGCTGCTTCTGCTCCGGGGTTGCGTAACGCACCAGCACTTCCATATTGCCGGTGTCCGGAGCCGAGCAGTTGAAGGGCTCAGGCCCGAGCAGCGAGCGGCCCATGATTTCAGCCAGAGGCGCGTATTCAAGGTTGGTCAGGCCGGCGCCCAGTTCCGAGTCGGGCAGAAACAGGTTCCACAGACCTTGCTCCCTGGCCCTGGCTTTGAGCTCTTCCATGATTGCCGTGGGCTGCCAGCGATCACCTTCCGCCACCTGGCGCTCGAACACGGGTTCGGCGGGATAGACGTAAGCGTCCATGAAGGCAGTGACGCGCTCGCGCAGCTCCTGCACTTTCGGGGAATAGGCAAAATCCATGGGCAGCTACCTTCTCAAGGGAATGGAGGTCATGAAAAGGATGCTAAAGAACCCACCGGCATTTATCTAATCTATTCTCGGCGTATATAAACATTCATAACCAATATATGATCGAGCTACGCTGCGGCATAAGCAGTGACCCTACAAGAACAACGAGAGGCGCCTCCAATGAACCTGAGCAAGGTTGATCTCAATCTTTTCATTGTCTTCGACGCCATTTACACCGAAGCCAATCTGACACGAGCCGGCCAGATCGTGGGCATTACCCAGCCAGCGGTATCCAACGCCCTGGCGCGACTGCGGGAAACCTTCAACGATCCGCTGTTCGTGCGCACGGCACAGGGCATGGTGCCCACGCCTATGGCCCAGAACATCATCGGCCCGGTGCGCAATGCCTTGTCACTGCTGAGGGTATCGGTGCAGGAAAGCCGGATCTTCAATCCGCTGCAGGCCAGCAAGAACTACCGCATCAGCATGACCGACCTGACCGAAGCGGTGATCCTGCCCCTGCTGTTTCAGCGTCTGCGGCGTCAGGCCCCGGCAGTGACCATCGAAAGCTTCCTGTCCAAACGTCGCGAAACCACCAAGGAGCTGGCTGCCGGTCGCCTGGACTTCGCCGTCGATGCGCCTCTCAATACCGACCCGCAGGTGCGGCACGTCAAGTTGATGGAAGACAAATACGTCTGCGCCATGCGCAAAGGCCATCCTCTGGCAGGCAAGGCCGCCTTCAATCTAGATGACTATCTGGCACAGGCGCACATTCATATTTCCAGCCGTCGCAGCGGCCTTGGGCATGTGGACCTGGCGCTGGGCAAGATGGGAATCCAGCGCAAGATCGCCTTGCGCTCCCAGCACTACCTGATGGCGACTCAGGTGCTGCAACAGACCGACATGGTCATGACCGTCCCCGAGCGTTTTTCCCGGCGTCACGACCTGCACTATGCGCAGTTGCCGGTCAGCGATGTTCCGGCCGTGGAAACCCATCTGTACTGGCACGAAAGCACCGATCAGGATCCGGCCAATCGCTGGATGCGCGAGCAGCTTATCGAGCTGTGCCAGCGGGTTACGGCACAGGAAAACAAGACAGAAACAGCATCAGCTATATAGCCCAAGCCAATGATAAATATAGATTTAAATTAAAAAATTAAAGCTAGTTCTAGCTTTAACTTTGACCCTGCAGAGCGGTATCGGCTTGACGTATACGTCAAGCCAGCCTTAGGTTAACCCAAAGGTTTCCCCCGCCGAGCGCCCCATGAACAGCCCGACCTACAGCATCTCCGACCTCGCCCGCGAACTGGACATCACCACCCGCGCCATTCGCTTTTACGAGGAACAAGGCATGCTCAGCCCCGAAAGACGGGGCCTGGAGCGCATCTACTCCCCCCGCGACAAAGTCACCCTCAAGCTGATCCTGCGCGGTAAACGCATCGGTTTCTCCCTGGCAGAATGCCGGGAGCTGATCGAGCTGTACGACCCTCACGGCGACAATCAGAAGCAGTTACACAGCATGCTGGGCAAGATCGAAGAGCGCCGCAACCAGCTGGAGCAGCAGCTTCTGGATATTCAGCAGATGCAACTGGAGCTGGATACCGCAGAGGAACGCTGTCGGGCTGCACTGAATAAAACCCTTTGATATCAATAATATAAATAACAAACCTCGACAATAAATGAGGTACAACCGCCATGCATTTACCTCAACGCGTTCGCCTGGTGGAAGTTGGCCCCAGAGACGGCCTGCAAAATGAAGCGCGTCCGGTGAGCATTTCGGACAAGGTTCAACTGATCCAGGACCTGACAGCCGCAGGACTGAAGCACATCGAGGCCGGCAGTTTCGTATCCCCCAAATGGGTGCCGCAGATGGCCGGCTCCGCCGAAGTCTTTGCCAGCCTTCAACCTCAAACCGATGTCATCTATTCAGCACTGACCCCCAACCTGAAAGGTTTCGAAGATGCGCTGGCGGCCGGTGTTCGTGAGGTGGCGGTATTTGCTTCGGCCTCCGAAGCCTTTTCCCGGCGCAATATCAACTGCTCCATCAACGAAAGTCTGGAGCGGTTTCTGCCGGTAATGGCGGCGGCACATCTGCACGGGATTCGCGTGCGAGGCTATGTGTCGTGCGTACTGGGCTGCCCTTACGAAGGCAAGGTTTCGCCCCAGCAAGTGTCGTCCGTGGCCAACGAGTTGATCGCGATGGGCTGCTACGAAGTGTCTCTGGGCGACACCATCGGCATCGGCACACCCGCCAACACCCGAGAGCTTTTCAACGTGGTCGCCGGGCAGATTCCCCGGGGCAAACTCGCCGGGCATTTTCACGACACCTACGGCCAGGCCCTGGCCAATATCTACGCCAGCCTGCTGGAAGGCATCGCGGTCTTCGACAGCTCGGTTGCCGGACTTGGCGGTTGCCCTTACGCCAAGGGTGCCAGCGGCAATGTGGCGACAGAGGACGTGCTGTATATGCTCGGCGGCCTGGGCATCGACACGGGCATCGACCTGGATCTGCTGATCGCGGCTGGCCAGCGAATCTGTACCGTGCTGGAACGTCGCAACGGCTCAAAGGTGGCCATGGCTCATCTGCCCGCCTGAGAAAGGTCATTGGTCGGCGAGCCGGTGCGGCAACTTGTCACAGAGTGTTACCCTCGTCGGGATCAGTTGAGTGAAAACGGGT
Organism: Pseudomonas lijiangensis; assembly: GCF_018968705.1. Taxonomy (NCBI): domain Bacteria; kingdom Pseudomonadati; phylum Pseudomonadota; class Gammaproteobacteria; order Pseudomonadales; family Pseudomonadaceae; genus Pseudomonas; species Pseudomonas lijiangensis. Next base: position 2,722,090 of record NZ_CP076668.1, on the reverse strand, counting down.
AACACGGAAACATTCAATGGCTGACGGGCAAGCACCTCAGCGTCAAGAATCCCGCCAAAGCCCTGCTTTTAAAGGGTTTCGCAAAAACTGGCACGGGTTCTGCTATATCTCTTGTACAACAAGAACAAGAAAACGCAGCAATCCAATAAAAACAATACGTATCGGCTCTGACATAACAAGAACAACACGGACAGAGGCGCAGCTAACAGATTTTTTTGGAGTGGATAGCTTTTAGAGGCCCTTGCGAAGGGGTACTCGCAACCAGGCAGAGAACAATAAAACTACCTTCAGGTAGCTCCGGAACTGGTTGGATCGACACGATAAAAGCGATATCAGCGCTCAAAAAAATACGTTTGCTCTTGATCCCGAATGGGGGTCGCTCAAAAAAGATGTGAAGGGCCAGGTCGCCAACAACAATAAAAGACCTCCCGAAAAACAAAAAAGAGCATGCAAAGAAACCTTGAAGGGGAGCCCAGGCTCCCCTTCGTGCTTTCCGGCATTCCCATCATCCCCCCTCTCTTTCCCCTGTTCGCCCTCCGACATTGACACCTTGGCAATTACAGGCTTACGTTAACGTAAAGGTCATAGCCAATCCGCCAATAATAAAACTGGAGCGCTATTCATGATCTACCCCAGTCTGAACTTCGCCCTGGGCGAAACCATCGACATGCTGCGCGACCAGATCCAGTCCTTTGTCGCGTCGGAGCTTTCCCCCCGTGCCGCACAGATCGACAGGGACAACCTGTTCCCCGCCGACATGTGGCGCAAGTTCGGGGACATGGGGCTTCTGGGCATCACCGTCAGCGAAGAATATGGCGGCGCGTGCCTCGGCTACCTGGCCCACGTGGTTGCCATGGAAGAAATCAGCCGCGGGTCGGCCTCGGTCGCCCTCTCCTACGGCGCCCACTCGAATCTGTGTGTCAACCAGATCAACCGCAATGGCAACCCGGCGCAGAAAGCCCGCTACCTGCCCAGGCTGATCAGTGGAGAACATGTCGGCGCCCTGGCCATGAGCGAACCCAATGCCGGGTCGGACGTGGTGTCCATGAAGCTGCGGGCCGAGCGCCGCGGCGACCGCTTCGTGCTCAATGGCAGCAAGACCTGGATCACCAACGGCCCGGACGCCAATACCTACGTGATCTACGCCAAGACCGACCTGGAAAAGGCCGCCCATGGCATCAGTGCCTTTATCGTCGAGCGTGACTGGAAAGGTTTCACCCGCAGTAACAAGTTCGACAAGCTCGGCATGCGCGGCTCCAACACCTGCGAGCTGTTTTTCGATGACGTGGAAGTCCCGGAAGAAAACCTGCTGGGGCCGCTCAATGGCGGCGTGAAGGTGTTGATGAGCGGCCTGGATTACGAGCGCGTCGTGCTCTCCGGCGGCCCGACCGGGATCATGCAGGCCTGCATGGATGTGGTGTTGCCTTATATCCACGACCGCAAGCAGTTTGGCCAGAGTATTGGCGAGTTTCAGCTCATTCAGGGCAAGGTCGCGGACATGTACACCCAGATGAATGCCAGCCGCGCGTATCTGTATGCCGTCGCCCAGGCCTGCGACCGCGGCGAAACCACCCGCAAGGATGCCGCCGGCATCATCCTTTACAGCGCCGAACGGGCTACGCAAATGGCGCTGGATACCATCCAGATTCTGGGCGGCAATGGCTATATCAACGAGTTTCCGGCCGGTCGCCTGCTACGCGACGCCAAGCTGTATGAGATCGGCGCAGGCACCAGTGAAATCCGGCGCATGCTGATCGGCCGCGAACTGTTCAACGAGACACGCTGAGCCCGGGAGTGCTTCATGACCATTCTGCACAGCCAAATCAATACGCGCTCTCCCGAATACGCCAGCAACCACGCCGCCTTGCTGGAACAGGTCAATGACCTGCGCCGTCTGCTGGCCAGAGTTCATGAAGGTGGCGGCAGCAAGGCACAGGAACGCCACACGTCCCGAGGCAAGCTGCTGCCCCGCGAGCGCATCAATCGCTTGCTGGACCCCGGTTCGCCGTTTCTGGAAATCGGCCAGCTCGCGGCCCATGCCGTCTATGACGAAGAGGTTCCGGCCGCGGGCGTGATTGCCGGCATTGGCCGGGTCGAAGGTGTGGAATGCATGATTGTCGCCAACGACGCCACGGTCAAAGGCGGCTCCTACTACCCGTTGACCGTCAAGAAACACCTGCGGGCCCAGGCCATCGCGCAGCAGAACCGCCTGCCCTGCATCTATCTGGTGGATTCGGGCGGTGCCAACCTGCCGCGTCAGGATGAAGTGTTTCCGGATCGCGAACACTTCGGGCGGATCTTTTTCAATCAGGCCAACATGAGCGCCATGGGCATCCCGCAGATCGCCGTGGTAATGGGCTCCTGCACGGCGGGCGGTGCCTATGTGCCCGCCATGGCCGACGAAGCGATCATGGTGCGCCAGCAGGCCACGATTTTCCTGGCCGGGCCGCCACTGGTGAAGGCCGCCACCGGCGAAGTGGTGAGCGCCGAGGATCTGGGCGGTGCCGATGTGCATTGCCGGACCTCCGGAGTGGCCGACCACTACGCCGAGAACGACGAACACGCCCTGGAGCTGGCCCGCCGCAGTATCGCCAACCTCAACTGGCACAAGCAGGGTCGACTGAACGTCATTGCACCTGTTGAGCCCTTGTATGCCAGCGACGAGCTGTATGGCGTGATTCCCGCCGAAGCCAAGCAGCCTTTCGATGTGCGCGAGGTCATTGCACGGCTGGTGGACGGTTCGGTGCTCGATGAATTCAAGGCGCTGTTCGGCACCACGCTGGTCTGCGGCTTTGCCCGGCTGCATGGCTATCCCGTCGCGATCCTCGCCAATAACGGCATTCTGTTCGCCGAAGCCGCACAGAAAGGCGCGCATTTCATCGAGCTGGCCTGCCAGCGCGGCATCCCGTTGCTGTTCCTGCAGAACATCACCGGCTTCATGGTCGGCCAGAAATACGAAAGCGGCGGCATTGCCAAGCACGGCGCCAAGCTGGTGACCGCCGTGGCATGCGCCAAAGTACCCAAGTTCACGGTGATCATCGGTGGCAGCTTCGGGGCCGGAAACTATGGGATGTGTGGCCGCGCCTATGACCCGCGCTTCCTGTGGATGTGGCCCAATGCCCGGATCGGCGTGATGGGCGGCGAACAGGCAGCAGGCGTGCTGGTGCAGGTCAAGCGTGAACAGGCCGAGCGCAGCGGCCAGACCTTCAGCGAAGAGCAGCAGGCCGCACTGAAACAGCCGATCCTCGACCAGTACGAACATCAGGGCCACCCCTACTATTCCAGCGCCCGCCTGTGGGACGACGGCGTTATCGACCCTGCGCAAACCCGCGACATTCTGGCCCTGGCACTTTCAGCCTCGCTCAACGCCCCCATCGAACCCACCACGTTCGGCCTGTTTCGCATGTAAGGGGATAAACCATGACGCCCTTCGCAACCATCACCCTGATCGAAGACCCACGCGGCTTCGCCACCCTCTGGCTCCATCGTCCGGAAAAGCACAACGCCTTCAATGCGCAGATGATTCGCGAGCTGATCCTGGCCCTGGACGCCGTACACGCCAATGCCAGTCTTCGCTTCCTGCTGATTCGCGGGCATGGCAAGCATTTCAGCGCAGGTGCCGACCTGAGCTGGATGCAGCAGGCAGCGGATATGGATTACAACACCAACCTGGACGACGCCCGGGAACTGGCCGAACTGATGTACAACCTGGCCAGACTGAAAATCCCGACCCTGGCCGTGGTTCAAGGCGCGGCATTTGGCGGCGCACTGGGCCTGATCAGTTGCTGCGACATGGCAATCGGTGCGCAAGAAGCGCAGTTCTGCCTGTCGGAGGTACGGATTGGCCTGGCACCCGCAGTGATCAGCCCGTTTGTGGTTCAGGCCATCGGTGAACGTGCGGCACGGCGCTACACCCTGACCGCCGAGCGCTTCGATGGTGTGCGTGCCCGGGAGATCGGCCTGCTTGCCGAGTGTTACCCGCTGGCGGATCTGGAAAACCAGACGCAAGTGTGGATCGATAACCTGCTGCTCAACAGCCCCCACGCCATGCGTACCAGCAAAGACCTGCTGCGGGAAGTGGGCAGCGGCGAGCTGACGCCGTCTCTGCGCCGTTACTGCGAAAGCACCATTGCGCGGATTCGCACCAGCGCCGAAGGCCAGGAAGGTTTGCGGGCCTTCCTGGAAAAGCGCCAGCCGTACTGGCAGGCATCTGCAGACAAACAGAAGGACTCGCAATCATGAGCGTCCCGGCCAAGCCTGTACTGACCACGCTGCTGGTTGCCAACCGGGGCGAAATCACCTGCCGCATCATGCGTACCGCCAGACAGCTCGGGCTGACCACCGTGGCAGTCCACAGCGCCATCGACCGGGAGGCCCGTCACAGCCGTGAAGCCGACATTCGGGTGGACCTTGGGGGCAGCAAGGCAGCCGACAGTTATCTGCAGATCGACAAACTGATAGCCGGCGCCCGCTCCAGCGGCGCTCAGGCGATACATCCCGGCTACGGTTTTCTGTCCGAGAGTGCCGAGTTTGCCCGAGCCGTTGAAAACGCCGGACTGATCTTTATCGGCCCGCCCGCTTCGGCCATAGAGGCCATGGGCAGCAAGTCAGCCGCCAAATCCCTGATGGAAGCTGCCGGAGTCCCGCTGGTGCCCGGCTACCATGGCGCAGCCCAGGATCTGGACACCTTTCGGGCCGCAGCCGAGCGCATCGGCTATCCCGTTCTGCTCAAGGCCACCGCTGGAGGCGGCGGCAAGGGCATGAAGGTCGTAGAAAACCCCAGCGAACTGGCCGAGGCACTGGCTTCGGGGCAGCGCGAGGCCAAGTCCTCGTTTGGCGACTCGCGAATGCTGGTGGAAAAGTACCTGCTCAGGCCGCGCCATATCGAGATCCAGGTGTTTGCCGACCAGCATGGCCATTGCCTCTACCTCAATGAGCGGGACTGCTCGATACAGCGTCGCCACCAGAAAGTCGTCGAAGAAGCGCCTGCTCCGGGCCTGAGCCCGCAATTGCGCCAGACCATGGGCGAAGCCGCCGTCCGGGCAGCCCAGGCCATCGGTTATGTGGGTGCAGGCACCGTGGAGTTTCTGCTGGATTCGCGGGGCGAATTCTTCTTCATGGAGATGAACACCCGCCTGCAGGTCGAACACCCGGTGACCGAATACATCACCGGGCTTGATCTGGTGCAGTGGCAGATCAGTGTCGCCCTTGGCGAGGCACTGCCGATCACTCAAGAGCAAGTTCCCCTGAACGGGCACGCCATTGAAGTGCGCCTGTACGCCGAAGACCCGGAAAACGACTTTCTACCCGCCACAGGCACCCTCGACCTCTATCGCGAGCCCCTTCCCCGTACAGGCTGGCGGATCGACAGCGGCGTCAGTCAGGGCGACAGCATCTCGCCGTTCTACGACCCCATGTTAGGCAAGCTGATCGCCTGGGGCGAAAACCGCGAAGAAGCACGCCTGCGACTGCTGGCCATGCTGGATGAGTTCGCAGTGGGCGGCGTGAAAACCAACCTGGCGTTTTTGCAGCGCATCATTGGTCATCCGGCCTTTGCTGCCGCCGAACTGGATACCGGATTCATCCCCCGCCATCAGGAGCACTTGCTGCCTGACACGGGCGAGTTGACCGAAGCGTTCTGGCAGGCCGCCGCCGAAGCCTTTATTCAGAGCGAACCTTCACGTATCTGCACGGAGGACCTGCACTCGCCATGGTGTTCAAACACAGGCCTGCGCTTAGGGCTACCCGATCAGATCGATCTGCACTTGCAGTGCAAGGACCAGACGAAAGTCGTCCGCCTGCGTCGCAGCAGCGAAGCCCTGTTGCGGTGGAGCGGCGAGCGACTGGTCGTGGAGAGCAATGGCGTTCGTCATCAACATCTGGCCATCCGCCAGAACGAAACGCTGTACCTCAAGTGGCAAGGTGAAGTGCACGCGATCAGACGCATGGACCCCATCGCGGCCGCCAGTGCCAGCGACACCCGGCAAGGCGGTTTTACCGCCCCCATGAATGGCAGCATCGTGCGCGTGCTGGTGCAAGCGGGCCAGCAGGTTGAGGCAGGTACACAACTGGTGGTGCTTGAGGCCATGAAAATGGAACACAGCATTCGTGCCGCACAGGCAGGCGTGATTGCGGCATTACATTGCCAAGAGGGAGAAATGGTCAGCGAAGGCACGTTGCTGGTAGAAATGCAAGACGTGTAGCACCCTTCCGGCTCGCACAGGACGGCATCACAGCAGAGGGAGGATTATTTATTTCAATGGATGCAGGAAAAACATTTGACTTGCAAATGATAATGATTATTATTGCATCAGCTGGTCGCGAGACTGGCGGATAACCCAGGAGTCTTAGGTCGACTCCCGGATTATCTCCTCATCAGGCTAATCACGGTTTTTGACCCGGCTTTTTGCCGGGTCTTTTTTTTGGTTTTTTCGCTGCTTCAGGCTAATGAAGTCTTTGTGTGTCTCAATGGCGCGGATCATAGCAAAACAACATCGATCAAGGTCATAAATTTTAGCTCCACCTTTCATTAAAAATAGTAATTGTTGTCACTTTTCACTTGAGAATGATTCTCGAATTCACTAGCCTGAAGCTGATCACGGATGGCAACACACACTTTACAAGGAAGATTCCATGGAAGATCAGCGAGCGATAGATCATGAGTAGCCAGCTCTCTCCTCTGTTGCATCTGCCAACCCGGCAGCCCGATGCCCCTATAACCCGGCATGCCGCCGAGTTGAGCCGCAGCCTGGGCAAACTTTCGCGCCGTCGCCAGCAGATATTCCTGCTCAGCCGTCTCGATGGTGTCGCCTACGCCGAGATCGCTGCCTTTATGGAAGTCGATCTGGAAAAGGTCGAACGCGCCATGTTCCGGGTGCTGCAACAGGCTTACAGGCATGAGGAAAGTCCAGCCGACTTCCCCGGTGACCAGGCTCAGGAACAGGCCAACCGCTGGTATGTTCACCTGCAAAGCCCAGCCACCACTGCCAGCCAGCGCATCGAGTTTCGTCACTGGCTGGACGCCGATCCGGCACACCTTGCGGCCTTCCAGACCAGCGAACGCCTGTGGCGTCGCCTGCAAACGCCCGCCGCCCTCCTCGGCAGCTCAGGCTGGCATCGCCGCAAGCGCCGCACTTATATGGCCTGGTGCCTGTTCACCGCATTCGTCTGCGGCCTGGTGATGACGGCTGAAACATTCTCCTGAACAGTCCATGGCATTCAAGTCGTCATAAAGACGGTCGATCGGTGTAAAGTACGGGCCTTACGCACACAGGAATACACCGTGGCCCTCACCATTCGTGCCGACTTCGACAGCGGCAATATCCAAGTCATCGATGCCAGCAATCCGGCACGCGTCGAACTGGCAATCGCGCCCGACACCCAAAGCCCCCACTTTCAGTGGTTCCACTTCAAGGTCGAGGGCCTGAACGTCGGCCAGCCACACGCTTTCAGCCTGAGCAATGCCAGCGAGTCCACCTTCAATCGTGCCTGGAGCGGCTATAACGCCGTGGCCTCCTACGATCACCAGACCTGGTTTCGGGTGCCTTCGAACTTCGATGGCAAAGCCTTGAACTTCAGTATTTCGCCCAGCGAGCCGCAGATCTGGTTCGCCTATTTCGAGCCCTACAGCCGTGAGCGCCATGACTGGCTGATCAGGCAGGCTCTGGAAAAGACCGGCGCCGAGCTGCTGGCAACCGGCAAGAGCGTCGAGGGCCGGGATATTCAGCTCCTGCGCAAGGGCGATGGTGCCGAAGGCAAACGCAAGATCTGGATGATCGCCCAGCAACATCCCGGCGAGCATATGGCCGAGTGGTTCATGGAAGGCCTGATCGAGCGTTTGCAGGAACAGGACGACCCGGTCATCAGCCAACTGCTGGAGACGGCGGATCTGTATCTGGTACCCAACGTGAATCCGGACGGCGCGTTTCATGGGCATTTGCGCACCAATGCCCAGGGCAACGACCTGAACCGCGCCTGGCAGGACAGCACGGCAGAGCAAAGCCCGGAAGTGTTTTTCGTTCTTCAGCAGATGGAAAAACATGGCGTGGACATGTTTATCGATGTCCATGGCGATGAAGAGATACCTTACGTGTTCACCGCCGCCTGCGAAGGCAATCCGGGTTATACCCGGCAGCAACAGCAACTGGAAGAGCATTTCCGTCGTCGCCTGAGTGAAATCACCGTCGACTTCCAGACCCGCTATGGCTACCCCCGCAGCGCTCCCGGCCAGGCCAACATGAAGCTGGCCTGCAACAGCGTCGGCGAACGCTTCAAGTGCCTGTCACTGACGCTGGAAATGCCTTTCAAGGACAACGACAACGCCCCGGATGCAACCACCGGCTGGTCAGGCAAGCGTTCCGGCCAACTGGCCAGGGATGTGTTGACCGTGACATCGGAAATGGTCTCGATCCTGCGCTGAACATTCAACCAGGTATTTCATGACGCCGTCGCGAGCAAGCTCCCTCCTACAGACCTCGTGGGAGGGAGCTTGCTCGCGACGACTCAAATGGTATCTACCTCATCCTCATTGGCTGAAACTACCCATGCATACCCTCGCAGACCTGCGTGCCGGCAAGCTGTCTGGCATCACCCGGCTGGACCTGTCTTGCGGCCTCACGGAGTTTCCAGAGGAAATCTTCGATCTGGCCGACTCGCTGCAGGTGCTCAATCTCAGTGGCAATGCCCTCGATCGCCTGCCCGACGATTTGTACCGGCTCAAGCACCTGCAAGTGCTGTTCGTATCCGACAACCTGTTTACCGAGCTGCCGGCGTGCATTGGCCAGTGTGAGCAATTGCGCATCGTCGGTTTCAAGGCCAACCAGATCAGGCATGTCCCGGCACAGTCACTGCCGCCTCGCCTGCGCTGGCTGATCCTGACTGACAACCAGATCCCGTCGCTGCCCGAAGAACTGGGACAACGCCCTGAATTGCAAAAACTGATGCTGGCGGGTAATCGACTGCAGAACCTGCCGGCCAGCCTTGCCAATTGCCACAAGCTTGAGCTGATCCGCATTGCCGCCAACCAGTTGAACGAGTTGCCTGACTGGCTGTTGCGCCTGCCGGCCCTGGCCTGGCTGGCGTATGCAGGCAATCCGCTGTGCCCGGCACGTGAAGAGCAATCCGTCCGGCAGATTCCCTGGGAGCAACTGAGCATTCAGCAGCGCCTGGGTGAAGGGGCTTCCGGGATTATCCAGCAAGGCATGTGGCAGAACGGAGATGACCGTGAGACGGCTGCCATCAAGCTCTACAAGGGCGATGTCACCAGCGACGGTTCGCCGCTCAATGAAATGGCGGCCTGTATCGCAGCGGGTAATCATCCGAACCTGATCAAGGTATCAGGGCAGATTACCGGGCATCCCCAAGGGCAACTGGGGCTGGTGATGGAGCTGATTGCACCGGACTTCGTGAATCTCGCCGGACCGCCAAGCCTGGATTCCTGCACCCGGGATATCTATCCGGCCCAGACCCGCTTCTCTCCCGAGACGCTGCTGCATCTGGCTCGCTCAATCGCCTCGGTCACGGCGCATCTGCATGCCTGCGGGATTACCCATGGCGATCTTTATGGCCACAACATTCTGCTGCGCGGCAATGGCGACAGTTTACTGGGGGATTTCGGCGCAGCTTCATTCCATCCTTCAGCGAGCCAGGGTGTAGCGCTGGAGCGTATCGAGACACGGGCTTTCGGAATCTTGCTGGGGGAATTGCTGGAGCGCTGCGAGCCAAGGCCGCAAGATACGCCACTCATGGAGGAATTGCAGGTGCTGCAAGCACGATGCATACAGGCCGAAGTCGGGAAACGACCGGCACTGCAAGAGGTGTATCAGGCGTTGCAAACGTGGGCTGCCTGAAACAGCCCACGCATACGGATCAGCCTGCCAGACCTACATAAACGTTCTGCACGTCGTCGTGGTTGTCGATGGCTTCCAGAAAGGCTTCGACTTCAGCCATCTGCTCGTCGCTCAGGCCGTCGACGGTGCTTTTCGGGCGGTAACCCAGTTGTGCCGACTGCACGGTAAAACCGAACTCGGGCAACTTCTTGCACACGGCGTCCATGTCGGTAGGCTCGGTCAGGAACAGGGTCGCGCCCTCTTCACCCGCTTCGCAATCCTGGGCACCCGCTTCGATGGCAGCCTCATCAGGGTCTGCATCCGGCGAAGTCGGAACGGCTTCGATCATGCCCTGATAGAGGAAATCCCAGGAAACCGAACCGGCGGCACCCAATTGTCCCTTGCGGAACAACACGCGGATTTCCGAAACGGTACGGTTGATGTTGTCGGTCAGGCACTCGACGATGACCGGCACCCGATGGGGAGCAAAACCTTCGTAAGTCAGGCGCTCGAAGGTGACGCTTTCGCCCAGCAGACCCGCGCCCTTCTTGATGGCACGCTCCAGGGTTTCACGGGGCATGGAGGCTTTTTTCGCCTGCTCGACCACCAGTCGCAGACGCGAGTTCATATCCGGATCGGCACCTGCACGGGCAGCGATCATGATTTCCTTGGACAGCTTGCCAAAAACACGCCCCTTGGCGTTGGCTGCCGCTTCTTTATGCTTGACCTTCCACTGTGCGCCCATGTGTGCTCTCTTGATCCGATTGCGTCTTGCCGCCTGGCTTGCCAGGCAAGCAGGCCGCAGGAATGGCAAAACGCTGAAAAAATGGTTACCGATAATGACGCGCCTGAGACGCCGGGCGCATTTTATACGCGATGGCGCCAGATGAAACCCCTGAGATCGAACAACCGTTGTGCCTGCCCCTGAATTGCTTCCTCGCAATTACCAGGATCACGCCTTGCCTTGTAGTCCTTTTCTGAAAAAACCTGCAACGATGCCCTTGAGGCTTTGCATTTCGTACCCTTCGAGCCTGAACTTCATGGTGAGAGAGCCCGCGAATGTGCGAAGACCCGCAAATGCCAATATTTCTGGCGATTGCCGACTGCCAGATGGATCTGCATGTCATCAGCTTTACTGGCCTGGACGCCTTGAACGAAGTGTATCGTTTCGACATTGACCTGATCTGCAGCGACCCCCACCTGGATTTCGCCAGCCTCCTGAAGCGTGACGCCTTTCTGAATTTCGGGCCGGAACATGTCGGCGTACATGGTCAGATCCTTCACGCCAGCCAGCAATATGCTGGCACTTGCCTGAGCCATTACCGGGTCAGCCTGATGCCGCGCCTGCAAGTGCTTGCTCAACGCCAGCAGCGACGAGCCTATCATGACCTCAGCGCTCTCCAGTTGATTGCCCGGCTGCTTGAAGAGCATGGCATCGAAGAAAATGGCTACCGTTTCGAAACCATAGGCCTGTATCCGGCCCGCACTTTATGCGTGCAATACGATGAAAGCGACCTGCACCTGCTGCAACGTCTGTGCGAAGAAGAAGGCATTCATTTTCGCTTCGAGCACAGCAGTACCGGCCACCAGTTGGTATTTTCCGATGACCCGGCCCGTTTCCCGGAACTGCCGCAGCCCATGCGTTTCAGGGCAGATGATGATCAGGCCTGCGAACAACCCGCCATTACCCATCTGGTCGAATGCCTGTCGATATCCCCCGGCTACAGCAGCCACACCGTCCACCGGCATGGTGCTGCTCCGCTGGCTGCGCTGTCCTCCATGGACACGGGAGATAATCCCGGAATCAACCAGCCTTTCGAAGAATCCATCGCCTCACGCCCGAGGAACCAGGACGAAGCCTTTCAGCGACAGCGCAGTGCCCGAAGACTGGAACGCCTGCGTTGCGAGCGACGACACATCAGCGGCAGCAGTCATCAACCGGCCCTGCACAGCGGACAGGTCATGCAGGTACTCGACCATCCCGAACCGACGCTCAATGATCACTGGCTGCTGACCCAGGTGCAGCACACCGGCATACAGCGCCATCTCATGGAAGGCTTCGACCCTCACGACATTACCGCCATCGTCAACCTCTCGGCGTCGTCAGGCACAGACAAGCTGGATGACGGCTATCGCAATACGTTTCGCGTCATTCCCTGGGCCATGCCCTTTCGCCCGTCATTGAAGCGCCACAGGCCTGTGGTCAGCGGGTATCAGACGGCAACCTTGATGGACGATGGCGAAATCGATGAGCAAGGTCGCCTGCCCGTCCGTTTTGACTGGCAGACCCTGGCCCAGCCCGCCTCCGATATCCGCCGCTGGCCCATGGCGCGGATTGCCCGAACAGGCGAATCGGGTCTTGATGAGGTGCAGGTCGGGGCCAGGGTATTGATCCGTCATCTGAACAACGATCCGGACCGACCGGTGATCTGTGGCCTGCTACCGGGCAACGAGGTCAATCCCCAGCCACGCATCCAACTCGACGGCACGCCACTGGACCCGGAGGCCGAGAGCATTCGTCTGGGCAGCGGACAATGCTTGCACATCGATACCCGCGAAGACCTGATCCTGCATGGTGCACAGGGCGCCTTGCAGATCGCAGCCCAAGGCATCTCCATCATCGGGCCACGAACCATGAAAGCTTCGCCTCCCGAACAACAGGACGCCACCGAAGTGACCCTCACCGATCTGCGTCTGACACAAAAGCCGGGGCTGCAAGGCAAGCCACTGGCCCAACGCACCTGGTACATCGTGCGCATGCCCAAACCGGGGCTGGAACATCTGGCGCATATCGAGCCGGAAGACTTCCTGTTCGAGGGCAAAACCGATGAATCGGGCTATCTGGGCCTGAGCCAGGAGCAATTGCAGCAACTGGCGGCGCACTACAACACGTCGCCCGGCAGCCTGTGTCTGGTCCACCCCGGCCAGTGCATCAGGCTGCAGGACTACATTCAGCAGAACTGGAGCGAGCAACAGCGACAGGTGTTCATGCTCAGCGGCCTTTGAAACTGGCCGCTCGTTTCTCGATGAAAGCCTGCATGCCTTCTTTCTGGTCCTCGCTGGCAAAGACGGCATGGAACACTCGCCGCTCGAAGCGCACGCCTTCAGCCAGGTTGACTTCAAACGCACGGTTGACGCTTTCCTTGACCATCATCGCAACCGGCAGGGATTTTTCGGCAATCACGGCAGCCACCGCCAATGCCTCGTCGAGCAATTGCTCGGTAGGCAGAATGCGTGCGACGAGGCCGGCACTCTCTGCCTCCCGGGCATCCATCAAGCGGCCGGTCAGGCACATTTCCATGGCCTTGGCCTTGCCCACCGCTCGCGTCAGACGCTGGGTGCCGCCCATGCCGGGCAACACGCCCAGATTGATCTCGGGCTGACCGAATCGGGCGTTTTCTGCTGCCAGAATGAAATCGCACATCAAGGCCAGTTCGCACCCGCCGCCCAGGGCAAAACCCGCCACGGCGGCGATGATGGGCTTGCGCCGCGCCGCAATCCGGTCGCTTTGGGCGAAAAGATCATCAAGGTAGATCTGCGGATAGGTCAGCTCGGCCATTTCCTTGATATCGGCCCCGGCAGCAAATGCCTTGCTGGAGCCGGTGAGCACGATACAACCGATGTCCTGATTGCGCTCGAACTCGTCCAGAACCTGATTCAGTTCATCGATCAGTTGGGCATTCAGGGCGTTGAGCGCCTGGGGACGGTTCAAGGTAATCAGGCCAACCTTACCTATAATCTCTCTTAATACTGTCTCGTAACCCATTGATATAAATCCAATATTAACAATAGCCCCGTAGGAGCGAATTCATTCGCGAATAAGCGGAACGCCGCCCGATTCGCCCCTACATCAACTCAACAGCCATGGCAGTCGCTTCACCGCCACCAATGCAGATTGCAGCGATACCGCGCTTGAGCTGTTTACGGCGCAATGCCGCCAGCAAGGTAACGATGATCCGCGCCCCCGACGCACCCACCGGATGCCCCAGCGCGCAGGCGCCGCCACTGATATTGACCTTCTCGTGGTGCAGTTCGAGACGGCTCATGGCCGCCAGTGGCACCACGGCAAAGGCTTCATTGATTTCAAACAGGTCAACATCATCCACCGACCAACCGGTCTTGCCCAGCAAGCGGGTAATCGCCCCTATCGGCGCCGTAGGGAACAGGCCGGGAACGTCGGCAAAAGCGGCATGAGCATGAATCTTCGCCAGCGGAGTCAGGCCACGGCGTTGCGCTTCGGATTGACGCATCAGCAGCAGGGCCGCCGCCCCGTCGGAGATGGAGCTGGAGTTGGCGGCAGTGACAGTGCCTTCCTCACGGAAAGCTGGTTTCAGAAGCGGAATCTTCTCCAGTCGCGCCTTGGGCGGCTGTTCGTCGTGACTGATCAATCGCTGTTCCTTGCCCACCGTGACCTGCAACGGAACGATCTCGGCATCGAAATGACCCTCGGCGATGGCTTCCTGGGCGCGCGTCAGGGAAACCATGGCAAAGGCATCCTGCGCCTCGCGACTGAAGCCGTTCATCTGGGCGCAGTCCTCGGCATACGTGCCCATCAACCGGCCTGGCTCGTAGGCGTCTTCGAGGCCGTCGAAAAACATGTGGTCCAGCACCCGCCCATGGCCCATCCGGTAGCCACTGCGGGCGCGATCCAGCAGGTAAGGCGCATTGGACATGCTTTCCATGCCGCCCGCGACCACCACGCTGACACTGCCGGCCAGCAGCAGGTCATGGGCCAGAATCGCGGTCTGCATCCCGGAACCGCACATCTTGTTGACGGTGGTGCACAGGGCCGAGGCGCTCAACCCCGCCCCCAACGCCGCCTGACGCGCTGGCGCCTGGCCGAGTCCGGCTGGCAACACGCAACCGAACAGGACTTCTTCGACGTCCTGCGGATCGATACCCGCCCGCTCGACAGCAGCACGAATGGCTGCCGAACCCAGTTGCGGCGCGGTGAGGCTTTTCAGATCCCCTTGAAAGCCGCCCATGGGCGTTCGGGCGGCACTGACGATGACCACAGGGTCGTGAGGCGGTGTCTTGTTCTCGATGGACATGGCAGATTTCCAGAATGCTGTTGTTATTGGAATAGCAGAAATCATCGATCTTTGTAGAGTACGAGGCAAAGGTCGCAGCAGACGAATCTCTGGCGGAGCCTGCGGTCTGAGCCAATATCGCCAGCACTGCCTTTTTTGGGGAGGCCCACGGATGCCATCACGTACGCTGCGCAGCCTGCTTGTCAGCCTGTTGATTCTGACCTTGAGTGGCTGCGCCCTGTTTGCCAGTCGCGACCCGGTCAATATCAATGTGGTGGGGATCGAGCCCTTGCCCGGTCAGGGGCTGGAAATGCGCATGGCGGTCAAGCTGCGCCTGCAAAACCCCAATGAAACGGCCATTGACTACAACGGCGTGGCGCTGGACCTGGAGGTCAATGGCAAACTGCTGGCCTCAGGCGTCAGTGACCAGCAGGGCAGCATCGGGCGCTTCTCCGAAACCGTGCTGGTGGTGCCGGTGAGCATTTCGGCCTTTTCGGCGCTGCGTCAGGCTGTAGGGCTGACTCAGACCCAACGCCTGGACAACCTGCCCTACACCCTGCGCGGCAAGCTGGCAGGTGGCGTATTCGGCACCGTGCGCTTCAGGGACAGCGGCACCCTGAGCCTGCCGCAACCCATCACTGGCGACTGGTAGCACTCAGTCCGTGATGAAGCGCACGCCGGGCTTTGAACGCTCATCCACCACCAGCTCGAAGATATCCGGCCGTGAGTAATGCCCCACTACATCGAAGTCGTAACGAGCCTTGACCAGCTCATCGACATCGATTTCAGCCACCAGCAGCCCGGTTTCACCAATCAGCGGACCGGCCAGCACATCGCCCATCGGCCCGACAATCACGCTGCCACCGTTGATCAGCGGACGCTCGGCGGGCCAGTTGGCGACATCGACGCCCAGTGCTTGCGGCGATGGCTGTACCTGACAGGCACTGATCACGAACATACGGCCCTCATGGGCAATATGGCGCATCGAACATTGCCATATTTCGCGTTCGTCCACTGTCGGTGCACACCAGATCTCTACACCCTTGGCATACATCGCTGTGCGCAGCAGCGGCATGTGATTTTCCCAGCAGACTGCCGCCCCCAGGCGACCGGCCCGGCTCGGGACCACTGACAGGGTCGAGCCATCGCCCTTGCCCCAGATCAACCGCTCAGTACCGGTCGGCATCAATTTGCGATGCGTCGCGACCAGCCCGCCTTCTGGCTCGAACAGCAGCACCGTGCAATACAGGCTGCTGCCGGAGCGCTCGATCACGCCTAACACCAGACTCGCACCCGTGCGGGCCGACAGTTGCTCCAGCACCCGGGTTTCATCGCCCGGCACATCGATGGCGTTCTCGAAATAACGGGCAAAGGCCTCACGCCCCTGAGGCAGGCGGTAACCCAGTTGGGTACCAAAGGTTTCACCCTTGGGATATCCCCCCAACAGCGCCTCGGGCATGACCACCACACGGGCGCCGGACTCGATGATGGCCTGTTCGTAGGAGAGGATCAGCTCAAGGGTGTCTGCCTTGCCGCCCGGCAAGGCGCCGATTTGCAGTGCTGCGACGATGGATCTGGACATGACGGGGCTCCGTTGGCGATGAGTGTTGCCAATTCTCGACTGGCCGCCCAACATTGATAAAGCCCATCTCAATGCTTAATGATATGAACACCATGAATATCAGTACCATCGATCTCAATCTGCTCAAAGTCTTTGAAGCGTTACACGATGAGTGCAGCGCCAGCCGGGCAGCGTTGCGCCTGGGCGTGACTCAGTCGGCCATCAGTGCGGCATTGCGGCGTCTGCGAGCGCTGTATGGTGATCAGTTGTTCGTACGTACAGGACGAGGTCTGGCACCGACCTTGCGGGCCGACCAGCTAAAGCCTGTGGTCACCGAAGCGCTCAACAAATGCCGACAGAGCTTGGCGATGGTTGCAACGGCATCGGAAAATTACGAAGGACGGTCGGTGGTCATCGGCCTGTCGGATGACTTTGAAATGGCACTGGGCAAACGCCTGATGAGCGCGGTCAGCGTGACAGCACCCAGGTTGCGGTTGATGTTCCGCCAGACCCACAGCCAGATCGTTGCGACAGCCTTGCTGGACCGCACCATCGATCTGGCGATTGCCTCGGGAGGCTTCGCCAATCGTTTGCTGACCCGCAGGGTATTGGGAGAAGGCGACTATTCATGCCTGGTGGACCCGGCCAGCCTTGAGCCCGGCCAGACGCAACTGAACATTCAGGCGTTCATTGAGCGTGAACATATCCTGATTTCATCGGGAGGGCTGATCGGTATGGTTGATGAAGGGCTGGCCAGCCTGGGCCTGAGCCGCCGCGTATGTGCATCGACCACCCATTTTGCGGCATTGCCCTATCTGCTCAAGGGCACACAGGCGCTGGCCACGATCCCCACTCACGCGGCGCAGGCGATTGCGCAACTCACCGATCTTGCCTTGTTGCCCTGCCCGCTGGCCATGCCGCGTTATCCGATAGAACTGGGCTGGCGCACCGGCTCACAGCCCGATCCGGCAGTGGATGCCGTTCGTGAAGCCATTATCGGGCTGTTCTGAATTTACCTGGCAGCAGCCATGAGGCGATTCACTTCGCTGCGAACCATGTTGGCGTACTCCGGCGGGCTCATAGCGTCCAGTTCGGAGCGAACCCACTCCGACCACTTGCCCTTGCGCTTGGCCTTTTCACCCATCAGACGAGCCGCATCACCCTTGGCCTTGCCCAGATTGCTCTGCCAGAGTTCAAACAAACGGGACTTTTCATCCTCGATGGCAGCACGTTCGGGAAGAGACCGGTTGGCCAGATTGAAACTCATAGCGTTCACCTACTACCTACGACTAAAAACGACCGCATCTTACACCCGTCGGCCAAAAACTGCCGCTGGCTTTGTAGGAGGCGGCGTGTGATCTCCTACCGGAAAATACCGATCAGTTAAGGCACAAACAAAACTTGTGGGAGGCAGCTTGCTGGCGAAAAGGGCCTGCAAACCGGCAGATATTCTGCGTCGTACGCTGAAGTCGCCAGCAAGCTGCCTCCCACAAAGTGATTTATTGACCCGGGGGCCACTGAATCAGGTTGATGGCCAGATACTTGTGTAATTGCAACTTTCCGCAACACTCAAGACTCCATTGAGGAACACTGCCATCAACTGAAAGGAAAACATCATGGCTCGTAAAACCGCTGCGCAAAATACTGCCGATCAGATCAAAGACCAGGCATTCAGCGAATTGCAGGCTCTGATCGAAGAATCAGACAAACTGCTCAAAGACAGCGCCGCACTGGTTGGCGAAGAAGCGGAAACCCTGCGCGCGCAATTGAGCCTGAAGCTCAGGCAGGCACTGGATTCGGTATCCAGCGTACGTGACCGTACCAAGCCTGTGGTCGAGGCCACTGAAACCTACATCGGCGGGCATCCATGGCAGACCGTGGCCATTTCTGCCGGATTCGGCCTGGTAGTGGGCTTGTTGCTGGGACGTCGTTGATGCATGCCAGTGCTGCCAGTCAACACTGGCAGCACTGGCACGACGCATTACTGATTACGCTGAATGACCACAGGCGCAGCCAGGCGATGGGACTTGGCAACCTTGGCCAGCAGGCCAACGCGCTGCTCCTCTGCCTGTTCCGCGCTCTGGAACGGACCAATCAACAATTGCTGCTTGCCGTCGATCGTGACCACGACCGGCGCATAACTGCGCTCAAGCAACCAGGCACTGATATCGCTGACCGCCTCTTTGGAGTTCATCTGGATGAACCACTGTGGCGTGACTGCTTGCGGAGCCTGAGACACCGGCTCGGCCTTGTCGCGGGCCGATGGCCGAGAGTTTCCTGCATCGCATCCGGCCAGCACCAGCGTCAGTACTGCCATTATCATTACCGTCTTGCGCACGTAAGTCTGCTCCTTGTCTGAAGTGGCGCGAGTCTAGCACTACTGCATCGGGCCATGAGCCGCTGTGTCGAGGTGACGCAGGGCGCTTTGGCGGGTATGAACGACCTGTTCAGCGCTACAGGGCAGGCGGGGCATGAGGCGAGGCGCAACCTGCCATCGTGTAATGAAATGTTTCTTCTGGCAGCCCACAAGTAACAGAACAATTACAAACTAATGGCGCAATGATATGGGAACGACAACCCATGGCTGTGGTCAATGCTTCAACCTTGCTGCTTACACAGAACAGTTGTTTACACAGAAAAATATGCCGTAATGCCATTAACGAGGTATCTTCCCGTCCTCGTTTTTTTCAACCCGGCAAATCCTGCATCAACGGCGTCGATGACCACTGTGCATTCCATGAAACCTCTCTCGGATCTGATCATCTGCGAGCACTGCGACTCGCTGTATGAAGCCACGCCCCTGAAGGCTGGCGAATCGGCGCATTGCCTGCGCTGCAAGGCGCTGCTGGGCCGAGGCCATCGCCTGACTATCGAGCAGTTGCTGGCCCTGACCATCGCTGCAGCCCTGCTGTTCATATTCGCCAACTTCTTTCCGGTGATCAGCATCAGCATGAAGGGCCTGACCAATGAAGTGACCCTCTGGGAATCGGTGGAAGCTCTGGCCCAGGGGCGTATCACGATCATTGCGCTGGTGGCCGGACTGTCGATCATCCTTGCACCTCTGTTGCAGATCGCCCTGCTGTTCTGGCTGCTGCTGCATGCACACAACGGGGTCATTGCGCCTGGCTTCAAGGCTTGCATGCGAGCCCTGGAGCATTTGCGTCCCTGGAGCATGCTGGAGGTATGCATGCTCGGGATCCTGGTCGCCATCATCAAGCTCTCGGGGATGCTCGATGTGCATCCCGGTCTTGGCTTGTGGGCCATGGCGATGCTGATGGTGCTGATCCTGCTGATCGCCAACAAGGATATCCGCCGCCTGTGGGATGAACTGGGAGTCCAGCCAGGATGAACGGCATTCCTTTCGCTCATGAACAGCATTTGTGCCTGTGCCACACCTGCGGCTACGCCTGCCCGGAAGATGTCCATCACTGCCCGCGTTGCGACTCGCCCGTGCATCGGCGCAAGCCCAACAGCATTGCCCGGACCTGGGCGTTCCTGATTGCCGGACTGATTTTCTACGTACCGGCCAATGTGCTGCCCGTGATGTACACCACCCTGCTGGGCAACAGCAGCCAGAACACCATCATGAGCGGCGTGATCGAGTTCTTCAAAAGCGGGTCATGGGATATTGCCCTGCTGATTTTCATTGCCAGCGTCGTGGTGCCCTGCATCAAGTTCCTGGTACTGGGCATGCTTCTGGTCACCTGTCAGCGGCGCAGTCGCTGGGCCATGCTGGAGCGTGCGCGGCTTTATCGTTTTATCGAGCTGATCGGCTATTGGTCGATGCTCGATGTGCTGGTGGTTGCGCTGGTGGCCTCCCTTGTCCAGTTCCGTGAACTGAGCACCATCGAGCCGATGATCGGCATCCTGTTTTTTGGTCTGGTAGTGGTGATGACGATGTTCGCCGCCATGAGTTTCGATCCCCGGCTTATCTGGGACGCAGAGGTTGAAGATGTCTGAGAATACCGCCCCCCCTTCGTCGCCACTTCGTCCAGAGGTCAAGCAGCGGCGCATGCGCGTTTCACTGATCTGGCTGGTGCCGATCGTTGCCGGCCTGATCGGCCTGTCCATGGCCTTTCATGACTGGATGAACATAGGTCCGCGCGTCACCATCAGTTTCCAGACTGCCGAAGGCCTGGAAGCCAACAAGACGCAGGTCAAGTACAAGAACGTGGTGATCGGCATGGTGACGGACATCACCCTGAGCGAAGACCGCACGCATGTGCTGGCAGCGGTCGATCTCAATAACACGGCCACACCTTTCACCCGGGTCGACAGCCAGTTCTGGGTCGTGCGGCCACGTATCGGAGCCCATGGCGTTTCGGGTGTCGACACCTTGCTGTCGGGCGCATTCATTGGTGCCGATGCAGGCAACTCCGAGGAAACCAAAAACAACTTCACCGGCCTTGAAACACCTCCCCCGGTGACATTCGGCGAGAAAGGCAAGCGTTTCACCCTGCACACCGACGATCTGGGGTCGCTGGATATCGGCTCGCCGATCTATTACCGCCGCATTCAGGTAGGTCAGGTGGTGGCCTATGAGCTGTCCCCGGATGGCAAGGGTGTCGACGTGCAGATTTTCATCAACTCCCCGAACGATCAGTACATCACCACCGACACACGCTTCTGGAATGCCAGCGGCGTGGACGTGACCGTCGGTACCGCTGGCCTGAAGATCAATACCCAGTCGCTGACCTCGATCCTGTCCGGCGGCATCGCATTCCGCGAGCCGAACTGGAGCCCGGAATCGAAGCCCGCCGACGAGAACGCCGAGTTCAAGATCTTCGATGACCAGGCCACGGCCCTGGCGCCGCCTGACGGTGAGCCACGCTACATCCGCATGCGCTTCAACCAGTCACTGCGCGGCCTGGCAGTCAATTCCCCGGTGGACTTCCTGGGTGTGAACATCGGCAAAGTGGTGTCGGTGGATCTGGATTACGACCCGAAAACCGGGACCTTCCCGAGCATTGTCGGCGCCGTCATCTACCCCAACCGCCTGGGCGCTGCCGAATCCAAACTGCGCCAGCTGGGCGGTAGCGGCGACGAAGAAGAACAGTCGGCCAGAATTCTCAACGCCTTCGTCAATAACGGGCTACGGGCACAGGCTCGCACCGGCAACCTGTTGACCGGCCAGTTGTACATTGCGATGGAGTTCGACCCAAAGGCGCCAAAGGTGACTTTCAACCCCAAGTCCAGGCCTCTTGAGATTCCTACCGTACCGGGTAATTTCGACAAGCTGCAGGAGCAGTTGCAGGCATTCGTCGACAAGCTCAGCAAAGTGCCTATCGATGAACTGGCCAAGAACCTCAATGGCAACCTGACCGAACTGCAGAAAACCCTCAAGCAGGTCAATGGCAGCGTCTTGCCGCAAATGCGCGGCACCTTGCAGCAGGCAGAAAAAACCCTGAGCAGCGCCAACGAAACGCTGGGTGAAGACTCTCCAGGCCGCCAGCAACTGACTCAGGCCATGGAAGAAGTACAGCGCACTGCCCGCTCGGTACGGGTATTGACCGACTTCCTGAGCCGTCATCCTGAAGCGCTGATTCGCGGTCGCAGCGGCGATGCGGCACCCGCCTCATATAAAGCGCCGTCTTCGTCCCGTGCAATCGATCTGGAGCCAAAACAATGACCTTTCGCCTTAAACTGTTGGTATTGGCTGCGGCACTGGGCCTGGGTGCCTGCTCCTCGACACCGACCCGTTACTACACGCTGATCGCCCCCATAGACTCCGCCAGCGTGCCAAGCGCACAGCCCGCACCGTTCCAGTTCGAGATGCTGCCGGTGCTGATGCCTGTCCAGGTGGATCAACCTCCTCTGGTCGTGCGCCAGGGCGATGGCAGCCTGGAAATCCTGGATACCGAACGCTGGGGCTCGCCACTGGGCGACGAGTTTCACGATGCCCTGACAGCCCAACTGGAGCGTCGCTTCGGTAGCCGCGACATGGCCGGACTGCCGAAGGACAGTGGTCTGCCAGTGCTTTCACTGCGCACCGATGTCAGGCGCTTCGAGTCGGCCCCAGGGCATTACGCGCTGATCGATGTGGTCTGGAGCCTGAGCCTGCGCAATGCAGGTGCCAGCTCGGGCAGCAAGCGTCTCAACCTGACCTGCAGCAGCGTGATACGCGAGCAGGCAGGGATTGGCATGGAAAACCTGATCCTTGCTCATCAGAAGGCCGTCGAGAAGCTATCGCAGGAAATTGCCAGCACCGCACAGAACTGGGCACAACATCCCACTTCACGCTGCCTCTGAAACCAAATCCAAGGCCCCGTAACTGGGGCCTTTTCAATTGCATCGCTTTTGTAACAGCCGTAATTCGGGAGAATTACCTCACAAAAATTCATATACATAAGTACAAATAAGTACCAAAGCCCCCATAACGCCATTACACTCCGAGACTTCATGCGAGTGATATTTAGTAGTCTCCTGCATGTGTGCATTTTTGCTACCTGGCTGGCTTCGATACTTTATTAGCTGTGTCGAATATATCTGTACAGCTCTTTGATTTTTGACAGATCCCTTTCAGTTCTGCCTGGGTTTTGGGCAGGCGCTTTCCAGAGGACCACCGACATGCCCGGAATTGGCCCCCGACTCAAACGAGAACGAATAAGACTCAAACTTTCACAAAGCGCTCTCGGCGCCATTGGAGGCGTTGAAACCAATGCCCAGAGTAATTACGAGAACGGTATACGCTCCCCACGAGCCGATTATCTGGCACGCATTTCAGACGCTGGCATCGATGTAACCTACGTGGTTACGGGCTTCAGCCTTGAGCGCCCTCTTACAGCCATGGAGATCCATGACACTTCCGAGCGGCTGAGCCGTGTCATCTCGCGGTTGCACAAGAATCTGCACGAGGTCACGCAGAACATCTACCACATGGCCCGATTGCTTGAGTCTCATGAAAATGCTGCGATCCGGTCGCAACTGGATAACATCAAGGAAGAAGCAGAAGCTATTACCGTTGCCGCTGTGCGCTTGATCTACGTCAGTTCGAAGTTGAATTGATCCCCTCGCCTTTTCCTTGAAAAGCAAAACGGCATTCGGTTAGAACAGAATGCCGTCGTACAGGTTTAAAACCCGACCGTCGCCGACACCAGATAAGTCCTCGGTGTCGATAGCGTCAGGCCCGCGGCACTGTCTGATGAAGTTGCCGCCGACGCCCAATAAGTCTTATCCAGAACGTTCTCTACAGAAGCACGTAACGTGACCGGATTATCGCCCAGCTTGAAGGCATAACGGCCCCCAACGTCATAACGCTCCCATGAATCGATTTTCTGGTTATTGGCGGCATCCAGATATTGTGAACCCGTATGAATGGCGCGAGCGGTCAGGGTCAGACCTGGCAGGCGATTGATATCCCATTCCACTCCCAGATTGGCGTTGACCTCCGGCGAGCCGGTGCCGCGATTACCATCAAACGTACCCAGCGCGGTTTTGGTCTGCTCACTGTCGAGCAACATGACGCCACCCAGCAGCCGCACACCCGACAAAGGCTCACCGAACATGTTCAGCTCGACCCCCTGATTGCGCAGTTCGCCATCGGGCTTGAAGTTGCCCTGGGCATCAGTGATGTAGGCCGGCTGTTCTATGCGGAATACGCTCAGGCTGGTGCCAAAAGTGCCATGGTCATATTTCACGCCGACTTCGGTCTGTCTGGACTTGTACGGCGCAAACACTTCATCGCTATTGGTGGCTGTGGTGGGCGCGGTTTCGCCTTGGCTCAGGCCTTCCATATAGTTGGCATACAGCGAGATCGAATCAGTGGCCTTGATCACCAGCCCCATGGCAGGTGATGTGGCGCGCTCGTCATAACGCTGCCCCAGAGCGCCATTGGAATAGCTGTCCACCTCGACCCGTTGCAGGCGCGCGCCCAGCGTCAACAGCACCCGGTCATCGAGAAAGCTCAGGGTATCGGCCAGTGCGATACTGGTGAACAGGTTCTCGGTATGGGTCGAGGTGTCGAAGCGGTTCGGCGTACCCGGATACGGCAGCACCACCGGGTTATAGAGATTGCTGGTGCGAGGCTGATAACGTTCGCCCGCGTTATCGAACTCGAAATCGAAACGGTTGAGGCTGATGTTCAGCGTATGCCCTACCGGGCCGGTATTGAACCAGCTGCGGGCACCGACCGTGAAAGTCTTGACCTCTTCGTCACGCCGGAAGGTGCGCGGGGTAACGGTAAAGTTGCCACTGCTGGTGGTGACCGGAACGGTATGACGCAGGAAGTCGTAGTTGCCTTTGCGGGCACCGGCGGCGGCATACACCATTACCGAATCACTGAGATCGAACTCCCCGCGCAGCGCACCGAAGGAATCCTTGGAGTGAGAATACGTCCAGGGCTGGGCGATATTGCGACGAATGTCCTTGGCCTTGGGCATGGCGATACCGGCGGCAACCTCGACCCGCTCGATGGGCGCATCGGCGTAGCGCTCCTGCTCCCCGAGATCCAGCGACATGCGCATCCGGTCTTCACGCCAGTCCAGCCCGATGACCGAGGCTTCACGCTCGACTTTCTGGTGATCCCACTCGGTATCGCCGGACTGTCGCACGCCGTTGTAACGCACGCCGAAGCGCTGGTTTTCGCCGAAGCGGCGACCGATATCCACATGCCCGCCAAACTGCCCGGCCGATGCAAAGCTGCCGGTGAACTCGGTCAGCGGTTCGCTACCCGCACGCTTGGGCTCGATATTGATATTGCCGCCCACGCTGCCACGCGGCACGATGCCGCCCAATAACGCACCCGGCCCTTTGAGAATATCGACCCGCTCGACCATTTCCATGTCGATAGAGTACGTCGGCAGCACGCCATACAGCCCGCCAAACGACACATCACTGTTGAACAGACTGAAACCGCGAATCGAAAATTGCTCGAAACGCCCGCCTGCCGGGTTGGTGGTACGCACCGACGGGTCGCTGGCAACCATATCGCCAAGAGTACGCGCCTGCTGGTTCTTGATCGTGGTGCTGGTATAGGACGTCTGGTTGAAGGGCGTCTCCATGAAATCACGATCGCCCAGCATGCCCTGGGAACCGCTGCGGGCGACCTGGCCACCGGCATAAATGTCGCCCTGCCCGTCCAGCCGACTGCCGTCGATGGAGGTATTGGGCAATACCATTGAACCGTTCTCTGCCACGGGTGCAGGCACCAGCGTATAAGACTGATTGCCCAGCGGTTGCAGTTGCAGCCCGGAGCCTTGCAACAGAAGCCCGAAGCCTTCGTCGACGGGGTATTCGCCATTAAGGCCTTTGCTGTTGCGACCGGCCACCAGCGCCGGGTCAACCGACAGGCTGACACCGGACAGCGCGGCAAAGCGGGTCAAGGCCGCGCTCAGGCTGCCGGCCGGAATCTGATAACTGCGCCGCGCCGATTCTTCGGCCTGGACCGACGCCACGAATAGCGGCGCGGCACTCAGGCCGAGCACCACGCCAGCCTGACAACTCATATGCAGCAACGGAGCCATACCGAAACGGGCAAGACGCAGGCGACGCAAGAAAACTACGGGCATTGGAGCACTCTCTTTTTGTGTTCACTTGAGAGGGATGACAAGCGACGGCAAAAAAAGGGACACCCTCAGGCTAATGTCGATCAGTTAAGGCACAAACAAAACCTGTGGGAGGCAGCTTGCTGGCGAGAGGGCCTTGAAACTGGCAGATATTCCGGGCCTGTACGCCAAAGTCGCCAGCAAGCTGCCTCCCACAAAGTGATTCATTGACCTTAACTGATCGGCATTACACCCTCAGGCGGAAATTTTTCGAGGCGCAAGCGTGACCCAGTAGCGGGTACGGGAATGCACCTGCACCGGCAGGCTTGCCGCCAGCAGATCCAGGATGCGATCGGTATCGTCCAGCCGGAACGAGCCGGTGACCCTCAAGGCTTCCAGCTCGGGCTCCCAGCGCAGGATACCGGGCCGGTAGCGACTCAGCTCGGCCAGGAAACTGCCCAGTGGCCGGTTTTCTACCGTCAACACGCCCTGACGCCAGTCCGGTTGTCGGGCATCGAAGGGCTCGACCGGCGTAACTCCCTTGGCATTCAGGGCCGCCCGCTCGCCGCCCTTGAGGCGCAAGGTCGCGCCCTGTGTCGACAACAGATCGACACTGCCGCTTATCACGGAAACCCGGCAACGATGCTCGTCCTGGCGAATGCAGAGTTCGGCACCGTTGGCGATGACCTGGCCCAGACGTGTCTTGACTGTCACGGCCGGAGCATTGCCCGCCATGCTCAAGGCGACTTCACCTTCGATCAGCAACAACTGGCGTCGTCCGTCACGGAAATCCAGATTCACGGCACTGGCGGTATTGAGTTGCAGTTGACTGCCATCGGGCAGTCGCAAGGTCTTGCGCTCGCCGGTGGCGGTGTGCAGATCGGCGCGCCAGGCCCTGACAGGTAACTGGCTGCTGATGATCCAGCCGCTGGGGATCAACGCTGCAATGACCAGCGCACGCTTGAGAATCGCCCGACGCGACGACTCGCCTCGCTTGAGGTCTGCCCGGTCGAGGCTGGCCATGGCCAGTTCGGGCGGCAGTTCGGCAAAGCGCTGGCGCAAGCCTTGTGCCCGCTGCCAGACCTGTTCGTGGCTTGGGCACTGCTCGCGCCAGCGTTGCAGTTGTTCGTGTTCCTGGGCACTGGCAGTTCCAGACTCCAGCAACGCCAGCCAGTAAGCTGCGGCATGAGCCACCTGCCGGGCCTGATCGTCACGCGCCCTGTCACTCATAGCTCGGCCATCAGGCAATGTGCATAGGCCTGTGCCATGTAGCGTTTGACGGTACGCTCGGACACTTCCAGTCGCAGGGCGATCTGCGCATAGCCCAGGCCTTCAAGCTGCGACCAGAGAAATGCGCGACGCACCACCACCGGCAAATCGTCGAGCAATTCATCAAGAGCCTGCAGGGTTTGCAGCAGAATCCAGCGCTGTTCGGGAGACGGGACGCACTCTTCGGGCAGTGTCGCCAGGGCTTGCAGATAAGCCTGCTCAAGGCTGCGACGCTTGTAGTGATTGATCAGCAGCCGCTTGCCCACGGTCACCAGATAGGCCCGCGGCTCACGCAGATTGGCCAGGGATTCGCTCTGCCAGGTGGCCATGACCCGCAAAAACGTATCCTGACTCAGATCAGCCGCATCCCACGCATTGCCCAGGCGCGACCGCAGCCAGTTTTCCAGCCAGCTGCGGTGATCACGATAGAAGTTGTCCAGGCCAGGCTGCACACCCGATGACCCTGCTGCATCACTCATTCAAAGGCCATCCACGACAGCGACTTAAAATGAGAATCATTCTATTTAATTAGTGAGAGAGAGCCAACCTGTTTCTGGGGTGTACTACCCTGGTAGGAGCGAATTCATTCGCGAAAATCCGCATACCCGGCACAGATATGTTGCCGAATGTCGTTTCGCGAATAAATTCGCTCCTACTTATTTAGCGGCGCTTCCACCGGTCGATAATCACCGCCAGCAGCAGAATGGTGCCGCGAATGACGTACTGGTAGAAGGTGTCGATGTTCTTGAGGTTCATCGCATTCTCGATGATCGCCAGAATCAACACCCCGGCGATCACATGACGAATCATGCCGATACCACCACTGAGCGAAACACCGCCCAGTACACAAGCCGATATGACCGTCAACTCGAAACCCTGGCCGATCATGGGTTGCCCGGAGGTCATGCGTGACGCCAGCACAACACCGGCAAGGGCACCAATCAGGCCGTGTACGGCAAAGATGATGATCTTGGTCCGGTCGACATGCACGCCTGCCAGCAAGGCCGCTTCCTGATTACCGCCGATGGCCATGGTGTTGCGACCATACGTGGTGTAGTTGAGCAGCCAGCCAAAGAAGACAAAGCAGGCAATGGTGATCAGGATCGGCACCGGTACGCCATAGAACTGGCCATTGCCGAAGATGAAAAAGTCCTCATTGGAAACCCCGACCGCCTTGCCGTTGGAGAAGATATACGCCAGCCCGCGCACGATCTGCATGGTTGCCAGGGTCGTGATCAAGGCATTGATGCGCAGCTTGGCGATGACAATGCCGTTGATCAACCCCACCAGCAGCCCCATGGCCAGGGCAGCACTGACGCCCAGGAAAACGCTGTCGGTGTCGCGGATCACGATCCCGGCAATCACGCCGGCACAGGCCAGCACCGCACCGACCGACAGGTCGAAGTGCCCGGACGCCAGGCAATAGAGCATGGTGCAGGCGGCAATGCCCACGGTGGAAATCGCCAGCCCCAACCCGCGCATGTTCAGGGGTGACAGGAAGTTGTCGATGAACACCGCACACAGCATGAAAATGCCCAGGGCGGCCAGCAACATGACCCATTCATCGAGAAAGCGGCGCATATTCACGCCCTGACGGGGAGCCCGCAGGCTGGTTTCGGTAGACATACGCACCTCTTTTTTATTGTTCATGGTCGCAGACCAAAGGTTCAGCCCCGTGAGCGGGGTAACGCCAGTTGTAGAAGTCGCGACTCATCGGCCTCGTCGCGGTTGAGTTCGCCGGTGATCGCACCTTCGCTCATGACCAGAATGCGGTCGGAGATCCCCATGACTTCCATCAGGTCACTGGACACCACAATCACTGCGATCCCTTGTGCCGCCAGGTTATGAATGATCTGGTAAATCTCGGATTTGGCACCGATATCGATGCCGCGGGTGGGCTCGTCCAGCAGTAGGACCTTCATGGGCATCGACAACCAGCGCCCGAGAATCGCCTTCTGCTGGTTGCCACCGGAGAGAAAGACGATCTGCTGATCCGGCGAAGGCGTCTTGACGTTCATCGCCCTGATCTGTTTCTCGGCGTTCTCACGCTCCCAGCGCCCCTGCAGCAGGCAACCCAGGCTTACATGCCGTGGCCGGGCGCCGATATTGATGTTCTCGGCGACACTGGAAAGCGGCACGATGCCTTCTTTCTTGCGGTCTTCCGGGCAAAGCAATATGCCTGCGGCAATGGCGTCTCGTGGGGATTTGAGGGTCAGCGGCTTACCGTCCAGTTGCAGCGAGCCCGCCTTGCTGCGGGTCATGCCGGACAACAGTCGAAACAGCTCGGTACGACCGGCACCCACCAGCCCGAAAAAGCCCAGCACTTCGCCCTTCTCGACTGCGAAGCTCACCGGCTCCTGCAATCCCGGCCCGAGCAAGCCCGTGACCCGCAGACTCGGGCCTTGATGTTCCCGGGGACGATAGTTGTAGATGTCCTGGATATCGCGCCCGACCATGCAGGTCACCAGCCGGTCGTGGTCCAGGTCCGCCATATTGTCGAAAGTACGCACGAAGCGCCCGTCCTTGAATACGGTGACCGCATCGCAGATACGGAAGATTTCCTCCATGCGATGGGACACGTAAAGAATCACCCTGCCCTCGTCGCGCAATTTGGCGATGATCGCCATCAAGCGGTCGATCTCCCGGGCTGAAAGGCTGCTGGTAGGCTCATCGAAAGCAATGACATGGGCATTGCGCGACATGGCCTTGGCGATTTCCACCAGTTGCCGCAGCCCAAGGGACAAGTCTCCCAGACGCATACCCGGATCGATTTCGTCGGCAAGCCCTTTGAG
This sequence comes from Pseudomonas lijiangensis, assembly GCF_018968705.1. Classification (NCBI taxonomy): domain Bacteria; kingdom Pseudomonadati; phylum Pseudomonadota; class Gammaproteobacteria; order Pseudomonadales; family Pseudomonadaceae; genus Pseudomonas; species Pseudomonas lijiangensis. Next base: position 2,692,129 of record NZ_CP076668.1, on the reverse strand, counting down.
CAGCTCCGTGGCCTGGCGCAGCATGAGCCGGCGATTGATCATCCCCAGCCGGTTCGGCATATGCCCCAGCAGAAGGTTCTCTGCCACGGTCATTTCCGGCACCAGATGCAGCTCCTGGTGAATCACCGCGACACCCGCCGCAATGCTGTCTGCGGTGGACCTGAACTGATGGGTGTTTTCACCGATCTGCAAGCTGCCGCTGTTGGGCTGATAGGAGCCGCCCAGTATTTTCAGCAAGGTGGACTTGCCGGCCCCGTTTTCGCCCATCAAGGCGTGAACGCTGCCCGGATGCGCCTCAAAGCTGATGTCCGACAGCGCCTTGACGCCCGGAAAGACCTTGCCGATGCCATTGAAGCGCAAGGCGCCACCGGCCGATTGCTGTTGCTCGATTGCCTGCTGCATGAACCCGTCCTCTTCACTCGCGAAGGGGCCTGAGATCAGGCCCCCTTGAACTCACTTCCACAGACCGATCCTGGTCAGGACTTCCTGGAAGTTGGCCCGCGTAATGAGCGTCACATCGTCCATGGCGGTGTACTTGGGAGGTTCTTCGCCGGTGGTGACCCATTTGAACATCTGGTAGGCGGTGTCATAGCCTTCCTTGTCCGGGCTGGGGAGCATCGAGCCGAAGAAGCCGCTTTCTTTCTTCTTCAGTTCATCGATGGCGTCAGTGCCATTGATGCCGATGCCGATCACGTTGGCCGGCTTGAAGCCATTGGTAGCCGTGGCACGTACGCCACCCAGTACGGTGTTGTCGTTCATGCCGCCAATGATCAGGTTTTTGGCATTGCCCGGCAGTTTCGGCAGAGCCGAGTTGGTGGCATCCATACTGCCCGGCACATCGAGGGTCTTCTGGGCGGTGAAGAGGATATGACTTTCCGGCAGGCCGGCCTTTTTCAGCGCATCCACCGAACCGTCGGTGCGCTTCTTGCCGGTATCCAGTTCGTTGTAGGTGTTGATGATGGCGTAGGTTTCTTTCCAGTCCCAATTGCGGTTTTTCGCCTCGGCCGCCATGGCCTCGCCCTGTTTCTGGCCAACCTCGAAGGCAGCCATGCCCAGATACGGCACGTCTTCCATGAAGTTGCCCTTGGCATCGACGAAACGATCATCCACAGCCATGACCTTCAGCCCAAGAGCCTTGGCCTTGGCGACAATGGCAGGGCCGAGTGAGACATCCGGTGGGCAGATGACAAAGCCCTTGGCGCCATTGGCTGCCAGGCTGTCGATGGCTGCCAGGGTTTTCTCGCCATCGGGGACGGCGATCTTGAGCACCGTGAAGCCGTGCTCTTTGCCCGCCTTGTCGGCAAAGGCCCATTCGGTCTGGAACCAGGGTTCTTCGGGTTGTTTGACCAGGAAGCCGATTTTCACTTCTTCGGCAGCGTGGAGCATGCCACTCATCCCGAGAATGGCAGTGGTGACAGCGGCGCAGCACAGGGAACGAAGACTCAACATAGCTAACTCCTTATTGTTATTGAATAGCTACAGCGTCCAGCAATATGGCGGTTTCAGGTTCTGCAAACCTCAACCGGCCAAATAGTCATACCATATTGCCAAAAACGACAATGTAACCGAGTGTCACTCGTGATAAAGCACCGAGCGCCCGCCATCGATCATGATGCAACTGGCGTTGATGAACGGAGCCTCATCGGTGGCCAGGAACAGCGCGGTCATGGCCACTTCGATGGGCTGACCGATACGCTTGGGCGGATGCAGATCGAAGGCACGCTGGCGCTCGGCCTGCGGATCATCGAAGCCGTTCCAGTAATCGACGTTGAGCTGGGTTTCGATATAGCCCGGCGCGATGGCGTTGACCCGAATGCCCTTGGGCGCGTATTCGATACCCAGAGCGCGGGTCAGGCCCAGCAGGCCATGCTTGGCGACCGGATAGGGAAAACAGCCGGGAATGATGTTGCTCGAATGGGTCGAGGCGATATTGATGATGTTGCCCGCGCCCTGCTCCAGCATTTTCGGCAAGACACTGCGGCAGCCATACCAGGCGCCATCCAGATCGATGGCGAAGCAGCGCTTCCAGTCTTCGTCGCTCATTTCCAGCGGGTCGCGGAACACATTGACCCCGGCGCAGTTGATCAGCACATCGACCCGGCCAAAATGCTCGATGGCCAGGTCCACCATGCTGCGCCACTGGTCCTGTTGCGTGACATCAACCTTGAGCGCGTGAACCTCAGCCCCCTGCCCGCGCCATTTCGCTGCCACCTGCTCGACCTTTTCGCCCTGCACGTCGCTGATGATCAGCCTGGCCTGCTGCGCCTGAAAGCACGCCACGATGGCTTCACCAATCCCCTGGGCAGCGCCGGTCACCAGTACCACCTTGCCTTTGAGGCGTTCACCGCGAACCGGCTCGGGAACCGGGGGTAACGACAAAGGTATCGCCATGTTCAACTCTCCTTGGATGCAATAAAAATTCAGCCGGCAAAACGTCGGCAAACCTGCCCGGCGACGCCCACGTCAGCCTTGAGCACCGCGCCATCGAACTGGCCATGGGCATCGGCCGGGGCGGCGCTGGTGACGTAGAGCGTAGACAGGTCAGGGCCGCCAAATACGCAACTGGTGGGATGGCTCACAGGCAGGTCGACGATGCGGTCGACACAGCCATCGGGGGCAAAACGGATCAGGCAGCTTCCGCCCCAGCGGGCATTCCAGACATAGCCTTCGGCATCCATGGCCGAGCCGTCCGGAACGCCACGAGGATGCTCATGCGCCCAGACCTGGCGCTCGCCCAGGCTCTCGTCAGCCAGAATCGGGTATTGATAGATAACGCCATCAAGGCTGTCGGCGCTGTAAAGCACCGTGCCCTGGGCATTCCACAACAGCGTGTTGACGATGCCCTGCCTGTCCAGCAGCTGCGTAACCCTTGCATCCGGGTCTACGCGAAACAGACCACCGGAGCGGCGCACCAACGGCAAGTCGCCGCCTTCGTCGTCCAGATTGTTCTGCATGCTGCCCAGCCACAGGCGGCCCTGAGCGTCGCAACGGGATTCGTTGGCGCGGTTGCCCGCGACAGGATCGGCCACGCACAGCAATGAAATGGAGGTTTTGGGCGATTCGAGGCTCAGGCGGTAGACGCCGCTGGCCAGAGTCACCAGGGCATCGCCCTTGTCAGTGGGGATGAATGCGGAAACCGCTTCGGGCAGACGCCATTGGCTGTATTGACCCTGAACCAGCCGACAGGCCAGACGTCCGGCGATATCGACCCAGTACAAGGCTTGCTGCTCAAGGTCCCAGAAAGGGCCTTCAGCCAGTTTGAAACGGTGCTCGGATAGCGGCTGCCATTGCATGGACGGTGTCCTTTTTTATTTTTCTTAGGAACTGCCTCTACTAAATAGTATTACGATTTATTTTTCAAGCGGCTTTTTATCGTCTATAAATCCTTGCATCGGATTAAAACCGATCAAATAGTCTTACCAATTTGCTGTCTGACAGCAAAATCCAGCGATGCGTCGCGTCACCTTCTCCTTTCACAACAACAATAAAAGTGAGTAGAACAGATGAAAAATCACGCTCTTCTCAGCAGCCTTGGACTGTCACTGATGATCGCCACCCTGACCGCACAAGCCGCCGCACTGTCCAGCGAACATGGCCTCTTCGGCAAACTGCCCGATGGTACGCCCATCGAGAAGTACACCCTGCAAAACAGTCACGGCCTGCAGGCCAGCATCATTACCTATGGCGCAACCCTGCAATCGCTCAAGGTTCCGGACAGGAGCGGCAAGGTCGAAGACGTCGTGCTGGGCTTCGATGACGTGCAGGGTTATCAGGCCAACGGCACCGTGTATTTCGGCGCAACCATCGGTCGTTTCGGCAACCGCCTGGCGGGCGGCACTTTCAAGCTGGACGACAAGACCTACCGCGTCCCGCTCAACGACAAGACCAATGCGCTGCATGGCGGCAATCAGGGTTTCGACAAGCGTATCTGGAAAGCCGAAAGCATCAAGGCCAATGGCTCGGTCGGGGTGAAGCTTAGCTACCTGTCGCCCGATGGCGAGATGGGTTTTCCCGGCGCGTTGCTGACAGAGGTCACCTACAGCCTCAACGACCAGAACGAGCTGAAGATCGACTACCGCGCCACCACCGACAAACCCACGGTGCTGAACCTGACCAACCATAGCTATTTCAATCTGGCGGGCGCGGGCAACGGCGATATTCTCCAGCAGGTGGCCACCCTCCACGCCTCACATTACACGCCGGTCAACGACAAGCTGATCCCTACCGGCGAACTGGCCCCGGTGGCAGGCACGCCCATGGACTTCCTCAAGCCCACGCCAATCGGCAAAAACATCAAGGCTGACCATCAGCAGCTCAAATACGCCGAACCCAAGCAAGGCGGGTTTGACTTCAACTGGGTGCTGGACACCAAGGGCGATGTCAGCAAGCTTGCGGCAGAGGTCAGCGACCCGCAGTCAGGCCGTCACCTGCAACTGTTCACCACCGAACCCGGCGTGCAGTTGTATACCGGCAACTTCCTGGATGGCAGCATCCATGGCAAGGCCGGCAAGGTCTATCCGCATTGGGGTGCCTTCACCCTGGAAACCCAGCACTACCCCGACGCCCCCAACCAGCCCGCCTTCCCCAGTACCCGACTGGACCCGGGAAAGGCTTATACCCAGACCACCATCTTCAAGTTTCTGAATCATTGAAACCTGTGCTTTGCTTGTGGGAGCGGATTTATCCGCGAAAGGTTCGCGAATGAATTCGCTCCCACCAAATATAACGCAACATCATGAATTACAAGGTTAATGCAGGAGCGCGCCAGTGCGGCGGCGGATGATCTCCTACACTCATTTCCCCTTCATCGCCGCTGTCAGCTTGTCGACGTTATAGCGGAACATCTGCACATAACTGGCCGCCGGGCCATCCGGCGGTGACAGGGCTTCGACGTACAGGTCACCGCCCGGTTGCGCTCCGCTGGCATCGGCGATCTGCTTGACCAGTCGCGGATCACCTGAGTTTTCGAAGAAATAGGCCGTCACGTGCTCGCTCTTGATCTGGCGGATCAGTTTTGCGACATCTGCCGCCGACGCTTCCGACTCGGTAGAGAACCCCAAGGGCGACAGGAAAGTCACGCCATAGGCATCGCCGAAATAACCGAACGCATCGTGAGACGTGAGGATCTTGCGTTTCGACTCGGGCACCGACTGGATCTGGTCACGGGCGTAAAGGTCCAGTTCCTGCAACTGAACGATGTAGCGCTGACCATTGGCCTCGTAGACGCTGGCGCCTTCAGGGTCGGCTTTCTTGAGCGCGGTCATGATATTGCGCACATAGATCACGCCGTTGGCGGCGCTGTTCCAGGCATGGGGATCGGTGATGAGCTTGCCGTCTTCCTGCATGTAACGGGTCTTGATGCCTTCGGACAATACAACCGGCTGGCCCTTGTAACCGGACGCCTTGATCAGACGGTCCATCCAGCCTTCCAGATGCAGGCCGCTGACAAAGGTAAGGTCAGCGCTCTTCAAGGCCTGGGCATCACGCGGGGTGGGCTCGTAGACATGAGGGTCGCCATTGGGGCCGATCAGCGAGGTCACGTGAACCCGATCACCACCGACATTGCTGACCATATCGGCAATCACCGTGAACGAAGCCACCGCCTCAAGAGGCTTGGCCTGGGCAAGACTTGCAAACGCCGACAGCGCAATCGCCGCCATCGAGCTCAACATCATCAATCGTTTCATGACATGCCCTTTTCAGTTGGCCAGGTGAGGTTTGGGAAACAGCCGACGCAAGATGCCCGTACGGCCGAACAGCAGGGAAAAACCATAAAAGACACTGGCGGTCAGAACAATGGCCGGCCCGGAAGCCACGCCAAGGTGATAGGACACGATCAGGCCGATCAGCCCGGAAACGGTCGCCAATACCGTCGAAATCAGCATCAGGGCACTCAATGAGCTGGCCCAGAATCGCGCAGCCGTGGCAGGCAACATCATCATGCCCACCGCCATGAGGGTGCCGAGCGCCTGAAAGCCCGCCACCAGATTCAGCACGACCAGCAGCAGAAACAGCACGTGGTACAGCGAGCCCATGCCGCCAACGGCGCGCAGGAATCCCGGATCGAAACATTCGAGCACCAGCGGGCGATAGATCACGGCCAGCAGAATCAGGGTGAATGACGCAATGCCGCCGACCATGTAGATGGCGCTGTTATCGATGGCCAGGATGGTGCCGAACAGCACGTGCAGCAGATCGACACTGGAGCCGTGCATGGAGACGATCAAGACTCCGGCAGCCAGTGAGGTCAGGTAGAAACTGGCGAAGCTGGCGTCTTCGCGCAAAGCAGTCAGTCGGCTGACCAGCCCCGACAGCAAGGCCACGGCCAGCCCGGCGATCAGGCCACCAATGCCCATGGCGGGCAGCGACAGCCCTGCGACCATGAAACCCAGTGCCGCGCCCGGCAGGACCGCATGGCTCATGGCATCCCCCACCAGGCTCATGCGCCGCAGCATCAGCAACACGCCTACAGGTCCAGAGCCGACGCCCAGGGCGAGACAGGCCACCAGTGCCCGGCGCATGAAACCGAATTCGACAAAAGGCTCGACCAGCGTGGTGTAAAACATCATGAGCGCTCACCATCGCTGTCGCAGACCTGAGCATCGGCACTCCAGAACTCCGCCATATTGCGGGCACGCCGCAGGTTGGCAACGCTCAGCACCTCGGCTGTCGCGCCCCAGGCAATCGCCTCGCGGGCCATCAACAGGGTTTGCGGAAAATGCTGACGGACCTGATCGATGTCATGCAACACCGCGATGACCGTACGCCCCTGACCATGCCAGACCCGAACCAGCTCAAGGAGATCCCGCGTGGTGCGGGCATCGATGGCGGTGAAAGGCTCGTCCAGCAGAATCACCGAGGCATCCTGCAATAGCAGCCGCGCGAACAGCACCCGCTGGAACTGCCCGGAAGACAGAGAGCCAATGCTGCGCCCCTCGAAACCCTCAAGGCCCACGGTTTTCAGCGCCTCCTGAGTGAGTCGGGCATGGTTGCGAGTCAGACCACGAAACGGGCCGATGCTGTGCCATGCGCCCATGGCCACGGTATCGGCCACGCTCAACGGGAAACTGCGATCGATCTCGGCTGCCTGGGGCAGATAACCCAATGTGCGAGTCGCCAACCGGCCACGATCTACATGCCCCGCCGCTGGCTTCATGGTTCCGGCAATGGTCTTGATCAGCGTGGACTTGCCCGCGCCATTGGGACCGACGATCGCGGTCAGACTGCCGGCCTCGAAACGACCACTGATGTGATGCACCGCCGGACGGCGTTCATAAGCGACAGTCAGATTGTCCAGAGCAATGGCCGCACTCATGGAATGGCCACCGACCAGGCGATGGCCAGCCATAACAGCAGCAAGATGCACAGAGCCAGCAGGATCCGCTTAAAGGCCGATTGAGCCAGAACGGAACCTGCAACAGAGGGAACGCGGGGAGCTTTCACAGATGGGTCGCCTGCAACGATTCGTTACAGTATTACATGGGGAGAGCGGGTTTTGTTATGAAATAACATTTATAGGAGCTGCAAGTTGTGAGCTGCAAGCTACAAGCTTTTGACTTGCAGCTTTTAACTTGTAGCTTGCAGCTTAAAACTTGCAGCTGTCAGCCTTCCCCAAACCCCCTCTGCAAATCTTCGATCAACTCCCCCACATCCTCCAACCCTATATGCAGTCGCACCACCGGATTGAGCTGTCTGTCGGCTTCATTGTCGCGATCACTGACATTGGCCACGGTGATCAGGCTTTCGTAGCCGCCCCACGAGGCGCCGAGCCCGAACAGTTGCAGGGCGCCGATAAAACGTTCCAGTCGGGTCGGGTCCGAAGACTCGAACTCAAAGGACAGCAAGCCGTTGCTGCCGGTGAAGTCGCGCTTCCACAGGGCGTGGCCGGGGTGGTCCGGCAAGGCGGGATGGAAAACGCGGCGGACCTGCGGTTGCTCGTTCAGCCAATGCGCCACTTCAAGTGCCTGACGCTCGTGGGTTTCCATGCGTGAGGCCAGGGTGCGGGCACCGCGCAGGACCAGATAGGCATCGTCGGGGCTGACTGCGCAGCCGAAGGTGTCGCTCATGCTGCCCAGCGGCTGCCAGACCTCTTCGCGGGTGCAGACGCTGCCCATCACCACATCGCTATGACCGCACAGGTACTTGGTCAGGGCCATGATGGAAATATCCGCTCCCAGTTCCAGCGGTCGATAGAGGTAGGCCGAACCCCAGGTGTTGTCCACCGCCAGCAGAATGTTTCGCGGTTTGCACAGCGCGGCAATGGCCGGCAAGTCGCAGAGTTCGTAGAGCAACGAGCCCGGCACTTCGGTGTAGACCATGCGGGTATTGGCCTGCAGTTGTGCCTCCAGCCCTTGGCCGTCGGCCCTGAAATAGCTGACCTGAATGCCGAATGGCTCAAGGAAGTCACGGGCCACACGCCGCACCGGCGAATACACGGCATCGGTTATCAGGACATGATCGCCGGGGCGCAGATAGGCCAGGAAAGTCTGCGCCACCGCTGCAAGGCCCGTGCTGAACAAGCGAGTGCGATAACCGCCTTCCAGCTCTGTCACCAGGTCTTCCAGCGCAAACCCCGTCGGGTTGCCCCGCGCCCCATAACTCAGCAGGCGCTCGGTATCGCGACGCTTTCGGATATCTCGCATCTGCCCGAGGCTGTCGAACAGCACGGTACTCATGCGTGAAACCGGTACATTCACCCCGCGCACGCCACTGCCCTTGGCCGTACGCCCGGCGTGAACGAGCCGAGTCTTGACCAGAGGATCGTGTGACGGGCGCTCAGGCTTTTTTGCGGATAAGGGCTTGAGGCTGGCAATTTCCTGCTCGGTCATCTGCCCCAGCAGACCGATTTCCCAGGCTAGGTACTGCCGGGCAGCGTCCTTGTTGCCGGAATGCCGGTCGTGGGTAAAGAACAGAAAGTCGATGCACTGCTCATCCGCCAGACTGGCGCTGTCTTCATGCAGCGCCAGCCCGGCGGTTTGCCAGGCCTTGATCCCGCCGTCCAGCAGACGCACCTGCCGACGCTGCGCCTGTGGCAATTCTTCTGCCGCCAGTTGTGCCAGAGCCGGATCATCGGCAATCAGCACCAGCGGTCGGGACTCATCGGCGACGGCGGCAGCCAGCAGCGGACGAATCGACCAGCGCGAACCTTCGATATGTCCTTTGCGAAAAGCGGTGCTCGAACGCAGATCGACAAGCGCCACGGCGTTATCCTTCAAGGCATCGGCCAGTTGTTGCACGCTGATGCCCGGCAAGTCCGGCCATACATCCGCTTCAGCCACAGGCAGCGACAAGCCACTGCTCACGCCAGCCTCAAGCACACAGGCATCGTGCCCCAGTTGCCGAAGCCAACTGGCGACAATCGGAGCCCGAATGCCTTCGTCGTCCAGCAGCACCAGCCTCGCCTGACGCACACCGACATACAGGTCCGTCGCCTGAATCAACTGGCCACCCGGCGTATGTTGCGCGCCAGCCAATGTGCCTGCCGCAAACTCCTCGGCGGTTCGCACATCGCACAGGAACAGGCTGCGCCCGCTGTCTGCGGCCCAGTCGGCAACCTGTTCGGCACTCACCGTCTGCACCCCTGCCCGCTCGGCCAGCGCCTGGGCGGCATCCCGCTGCCGGGCCAGCGACTCGGGCGCAACGGCATCCGGGTAGCGTCGGGTGCTGCCGTGCTCCAGTTGCAGATCGGCCAGATACCAACCCTGGGTTCCGTTTTCCAGGGCATAAACCGGGTTCTTGACTCCCAGGTCGATCAGCGTCTGCGCCCCGATGATGCTTCGGGTACGTCCGGCGCAGTTGACGATGATCGGCGTGTGTTCGTCGCTGACCAGCTCCGGCAGTCGATACCCCAGCTCGCCATTGGGGCAGCACACGGAACCTGGAATGGTCATCTTGCGGTATTCGTCGAAGGGCCTGCCGTCCAGCACCACCAGAGCTTCCCCCTGAGCCTGACGCTGCGCCAGTTCGGTTGCGCTGATATGCGGCGTATGGCGAGCCTCTTCCACCAATTCGCCAAAAGCCTTGGACGGCACATGCACACCCGCGAACAGTTGCAGACCTGCGGCCTGCCAGCCATCGGCGCCGCCCTCAAGAATATGCACCTGGCGATAACCGAGCTCTTCCAGCCGCGCCGCTGCCCGTATTGCGATATCGCCGCCATTCTGGTCATAGATCACCAGCCGCACGCCGGGATTGGGTGCCAGGCGACGGATATCCAGCTCCAGGCGACTGTAGGGCAGCGTAACGCCATGGAACAGATGGGCTTCGCCGTACTGGCCATGTTCACGCAGGTCGAACAGGGCAATTTCCTGCCCGTCGAACAGCCATTGTTGTAGTTGGGCCGCGGTGGTGGTCTGGCTCATGGGGTGGCTCATAAAAGTGAAAGGGAAAACCTGTGCCGACGATCAATAGGCCTGAATCGACGGTGCCATCTGCGAAGCGTTGTAGTTCAGGACGCGGCCTTCTTCGTTGACACCGAAACGCCCGTTGAGCGACTCCAGCGGACGGCCATAGAGGTGGAAGTGCAAGGTCGGCTCTTCACCCGTGACCTTGATGCCATGCAGGTCTTCGCCCAGGAAGCCGATAGGCGTTCCTGGCTGGACGATCACTTCCTTTTCCAGCTCCAGACGAGCAAATGTCGGGTCACTGCCATCGTCGGTACGCGCCCAGACGTAGTTGATTTCCTGGCCTTGCACGGCAACGATCACCGCCCAGGTTTCATGGTTATGGGGCAAGGTGCTTTTGCCCGGCAGCAGTGAGTTCATGTACAGGGTCGGGGTTTCGCCATCGTCGTTCAGGCGATAGCGGAAGGCTGTCTCACCCTGCCCCGGCACCGGCGCAGGAAACTCGTTGAAGTTGAACAGGTCATGACGACCTGCCAGGTCTTCCAGCAGCGCGATGATCTCCTTCAAGGCCTCGCGGTCTACGCCGCGCTGGTTGATGGCACGAATCTGCTGAAGAAAGTCTTCGATCACTTGGGCTCGGTTTGTGGTGCTCATCAGGTAACTCCCGGTGGTGCTCTGGACGATAAACGTAGGAGCGCGCTTGCCCGCGACGACAGTGGTTCAGACGATAGACATGTGTTGATTTCACACACATCATCGCGGGCAAGCGCGCTCCCACAGCAGTGGTTTTTCAGTTATACGGACAGGCTGTAACGGCTGATATTGCTCAGGGCAAACGGGTCGGCGGAAACCGGCGGCCGACGCCCGGAATCGCCCAGGGCGTGGCGCAGGAATTCACGGGTCCGCTCGCTGTTCGGGTGCTGGAATATCTGCTCGGCGCTGCCGTGCTCGACGATCAGGCCGTTTTCGGTGAAATACACCACGTCGCTGATTTCTTCGGCGAAACGCATTTCGTGGGTCACCAGCACGCAGGTCATGCCCTCTTCGGTCAGTTCGCGGATCACCGTCAGTACTTCACCGACGGTTTCCGGATCCAGGGCCGAGGTCACTTCATCGAACAGAATCAGTTCCGGGCGCATGGTCAAGGCCCGGGCAATTGCCACGCGTTGCTGCTGACCACCGGACAATTGCCCCGGATAAGCATCAGCCTTGTGTTCCATGCGCACCTTGGCCAGCAAGGCACGCGCCTGCTTCTCGGCTTCAGCACGCTCGATCCCCAGCACCTTGTGCGGGGCGATCACCAGGTTTTCCAGCACCGACAGATGCGGAAACAGGTTGTACTGCTGGAACACAAACCCCACGCGCTTGCGCAGTTCGATTCGCTCGGCTTCGCGGGTCAGGCCATGAACCTCGGTATTACCCACGCGAATGGTGCCGCGCTGGGTCTGCAACAACCCGGTGATGCAGCGCAGAATGGTCGACTTGCCCGAACCGGACGGGCCGATGATCGATACCGCCTGGCCGCGCTGCACATCCAGATCGATGCCCTTGAGCACCAGGTTGCTGCCAAATGACAGGTGCAGGTCGCGCAGACTGACCAGAGGCTCGGCGCCAGAATCAATAGAAGGCATAACGTCGCTCCAGGCGTTGGGTCAGACGGGAAATCGGATAGCAATAGGCAAAGAACAGCACCAGCAGGCTGCAATAGATGATCACGGTGAAACCGGTCTGATTGACGGTGTTGCTGGCAATCTGTGCGGTGTCGATCACGTCATGCACACCCACCAGCGAAGCCAGTGCCGTGCCCATGGTGATGACGGCATAGAGGTTCATCCACGGCGGCAGCATGCGTTTGAAGCACTGCGGCAGGATGATCGACGTGAAGATCTGCCCGCGAGTGAAGGCCAGCGAACGTGCGGCTTCCCATTGGGTGCTGGGGATCGACGCCACGGCACCCCGGAAGATTTCCGCGACATTGGCACTGGCCGGCAAAGCCAGGCCGATGGTGACCTTCACCCAGTCGGGAAACGAGATATAGGTGCTGCCGATCCTGATCTCGAACGGAAACACGTAAGTGGTGAAGTAGATCAGCACCAGCCAGGGCGCATTGCGGAAAATCTGTATCCAGATCCGCGCTGGCAGGCGCAGCAGCCAGAAAGGCGACATCCCCAGAGCACCGACCAGCAGCCCGAACACCGTGCCCAGGCCGATGGCAACCAGACTGATCAGAATGTTCTGACCAAAGCCCATGGCCAGAGCCGGCGACCACTGCACCAATGCCAGGAATACCGGGCTGTCCGGCGCACCGAACATCAGCCAGGCAACCGCCAGAGCCACCAGGATCAGCGTCAGCAAATGACGACGCGGCCACGCGACGGGCGCGGCAACCGATGAATCAATGGCCATAGCCGGGCATCCTCAGGCGTGATTCCAGGGCGCGCCCTGCACAGTTGACGATAAAACTGAGCAAGCCGAAAAAGCTCAGGATCAGGATCATCAGTTCCAGCACGTTATCGCTCTGGGTCCAGATCATGATCGCCGCGTAGGTGATATCCCCCACCGCGATGGCCGAAGCCACGGCCGTCATCTTCACCAGATCGATCAGGTTATTGATGAGCGATGGCAAGGCAAAACGCACAGCCAGTGGCAACTGCACATTCCACAGCAACTGGCGACTGTTGAAGGCCAGGGAGCTGGCGGCTTCCAGGGTCACGGAAGGAACCGCTTCAATGCCGGCCCTCAGGGCTTCGGCATGGAAAGCGCCCTTGTGCAGGGAGATCACGATCACCACCCAGGCAAAAGGCGTCAGCGGGTTGGCCGTGCCGATGGCCTGGGTCAACAGCATGTTGAGTACCAGAAAGGCGCAATACAGCTGCACCAGCGTCGGCGTGTTGCGGGTGACTTCGATAAAGACCCTGGCAGGCGAACGCAGCCAGGATTTACCCGAGGTCAGCATGGCGGCCAGTGCGACACCGACAAGCAGGCTGCCAATGATCGTCAGCAGGCACAGCAGCAAGGTGGTCAGCGCTCCGTCGACCATCGTGCCTCGCTGATAGGCATCCAGCACAAAGGCGTAGTTCAGGCCAAACCCGGCCGTCCACTGCACGAAGGATTCCAGCCAGTGGTTCATGAAATGTCTCCCGCGCTCAACTGCCCACAGGCACGGGCAATCCGCTGCCCGGCTTCGATCACGGTTGCAGTGGCCGTGGCAATCGACAGGCGAAACCACGGTGACAACCCGTAAGCGCTGCCTGCGACACCCGCCACACCGAACTCCAGCAGCCAGGCGACCACATCGGCATCGTTTTCCAGGCGCTGGCCATCCGGGCGATAGCGACCCAGCAGCCCGGCGCAACGCACGAAGACAAAGAAGCCGCCTTGAGGCACCAGCACTTCAAGGCCATCGACGCTGCTCAGGGTTTCAACCAGCAAGTCTCGGCGCAGGTGGTAGGCCGCCACGTGTTGCGGCAGAAACTCCAGCCCGCCCTCGAACGCCGCCAAGGCCGCAGCCTGCCCTACCGATGAAGCGCCGGAGGTCGATTGCGATTGCACCACGGTCATGGCCGTGGTCAGCTCCTGGGGTCCGGCCCCGAAACCGACCCGCCAGCCGGTCATCGCATAGGTCTTGGAAACACCGCCCACCAGCAGGCAGCGCGGCTGCAAGTCCGGTGCGACGTTGAGCAGGCTCTGGGCCGGTTGTCCGTCGAAGCGAATGTGTTCGTACAGCTCGTCCAGCAACACCAGCACATGGGGATGGCGACGGAGCACGTCAGCCAGCGCCAACAACTCCGACTCGCTGTACACCGCGCCACTGGGATTGCCCGGCCCGTTGAGGATCAGCCAGCGCGTGCGCTCGCCGATATGGCGTTCCAGTTGCTCGGGGGTCAGCTTGCAGCCCTGCTCCAGCCCGCACTCGATGAATACCGGCTCGCCACCGTTGAAACGCACGCTGTCCGGGAATGACGGCCAGTACGGCACAGGCACCAGCACTTCGTCGCCGTCATCCAGGGTCGCGGCGAAGGCATTGAAAATGATCTGCTTGGCCCCGTTGGCAATCACGATGGAAGCCAGGGGATAATCCAGAGCGTTTTCGCGCTGCAACTTGGCTTGCACCGCCTCGCGCAAGGCCCTTACACCGGGAGTCGGCGTGTATTTGGTGGCACCCTCGGCAATGGCCTTGAAGGCGGCCTGTTTGATGTGTTCCGGGGTATCGAAATCCGGCTCGCCGGTCGTCAGATCGAGAATATCCACCCCGGCATCACGCAAGGCGGTAGCCCGGGATTTGGCGGCGGCATTGGCCGACAGCGAGACGCGCTGCACGCGCTTTGACAAGCCGATGCTCATGCTCGGGCCTCCAGTACCTTGCCCGGATTGAGCAGGTTGTTCGGGTCCAGTGCCTGCTTGATGCGGCGCATCAGATCCAGTTCCACGGGGCTTTTATAACGGGACAGCATGTCCAGCTTGCGCTGGCCGATGCCATGTTCGGCACTGATCGAGCCGCCATGGGCGTGGGCGCTGTCGTGCACCAGCTCGCTCAGTTCGGCGTAACGGCTCATGTGCGCCTCGACCGTGGAGCCCAGCGGATGCGCGACGTTGTAATGCAGGTTGCCATCGCCCAGATGACCAAACGTGAAGTTGCGTACACCGGGAAAGTGCTTCTGCAACAAGGCATCGGTCTGGCTCACGAACGCCACGACACGGGAAATCGGCACCGAGATATCGTGCTTCATATTGCGCCCGGCACGCCGCTGGGCATCGCTCATGTTCTCGCGCAACTGCCACAGTGCCTGACTCTGGGCCAGGCTTTCGGCAATCAGGGCATCGCTGAGCAGATCGACTTCAAAGGCATCACCCAGCACGTCTTCAAAACTCTGCCGCGCATGGCTTTCACTGTGGTTGTCGGAGAGTTCCAGCAAGGCGAACCAGGGGTAAGCGGAGCCGCCAAAGGGTTGCGGCCCTTGGGGAAACTGCTCGCGCAGCAAGGTCAGGCAGTCGGCCGAAAGCAGCTCGAAAGCGGTCAGGCCTGCCCCGAACCCGGCACGGGTGTGGGACAGGAAACGCACCGCCTGAGCCAGTGACTCGAAAGCCAGGAAGGCGGTGAGCTGGGCCTTGGGCAGCGGGAACAACTTCAGGGTCGCCGCCGTGATAATGCCTAGCGTGCCTTCACTGCCGATGAACAGGTCTCGCAGGTCATAACCGGTATTGTCCTTGCGCAGGCCGCGCAGCCCTTCCCAGATTTCACCCTGAGCCGTGACCACCTCAAGCCCCAGAGTCAGTTCCCGGGTATTGCCATAGCGCAACACGGCGTTGCCCCCGGCATTGGTGCCCAGGTTGCCACCAATGGTGCAACTGCCTTGCGCGCCCAGGCTCAGCGGGAACAAACGGTCGACCTTGCGCGCTTCATCCTGCAGGTTTTGCAGGATGCAACCGGCCTCGACGGTCAAGGTATCGTTGTCGGTATCGACTTCACGCACACGGTTCATTCGCTCCAGCTGCAACAGAACCGCCTTGCCGCTGGCATCCGGCGTTGCAGCGCCCATCAGACCGGTGTTGCCGCCCTGCACCACCACTGGTGCAGCATGGGCGATGCACAGACGCACCACTGCGGCAACCTGCCCGGTATCCGCCGGACGCACCACCGCCGCCACTTGCCCGACATAGCGGCCCTGCTTGTCGGTCAAACGCTCGCGGGCCTGCTCGCCGGTCTGCACATGACTGGCGCCCAGCAGTTGCTGCAATGCCTGGAACAGCCCGTCACTCATGGCGTGACAGCCAGTGGTACGGCGTTGCGGTATTGCTCGTGCAGATCATGCAAAGCCTGGGATGGCGCCATGCCGGTGCGGTTACCCAGTTCGATCAGCCAGCCACTGCGATGCCAGTCGCGAACAATGGCGTCCAGACGGGCCTGAGTGTCTTTCTCGCCCTTGCGCAGCCAGATCACCGATTTGGAAGGGATCAGATCCGTGGCCAGGGGAATCTCGAAGCCGGACCATTCCGCATCGGCCAGCAAGGTGTGCATGGTCGGGCTGACATGCACCGCCGCTACACAACCATTGCCACGCAACGACAGCAGCGATTCGGACTGGCTGCGAAATGCCTTGATCTGCGCGCCGTAGACTTCCTGCAACGGCTTGATGAAGTTGCTGCCCTGGGAGACGCAGACCGGCTTGCCCTTGAGATCTTCCCATTTGCTGATGCCCGCGCCCTTGCGGATCAATGCGGCGCCGCCGACTTCCTCGTAAGGCGTTGGCACGTAGTCGAGAATCTGCGCACGCTCTTCAGTCAGTTGCATGTTGGCGATCAACAGATCGACCTTGCCCTGCTGCAGAAACTGCACGCGATTGGGAGCCAGCACCGATACGGTTTCCAGTTCCACGTTCAGGCGCTTGGCGATCTCTTTGGACAGTTCGACGTTGTAGCCCTGATGTTCGCCGGTCTTCGGATCGATGGTGCCGAACGGAGGACCGCTGAGAATCACGCCGATACTGATCTTGTGGCGCTCCTGAATTTTGTCCAGGGTCGCGTCGGCACTGGCCAGCCCGGCGTACAGGATCAACCCCAGCGCGGTCAGCGTTCTGGCTTTGGAAAATCTGCTCATGGGAGCCGTCCTTGAATGGCCGACGCCAGGGCGTCGGCAGGGAAATGGGAGAAAGATCAGGCGCCCTTGGCTAATGTCGATCAGTTAAGGTCAATGAATCACTTTGTGGGAGGCAGCTTGCTGGCGACTTTGGCGTACAGGCGCAGAATATCTGCACTTCACAGGCCCTCTCGCCAGCAAGCTGCCTCCCACAGGTTTTGTTTGTGCCTTACTGATCGGCATTAGGCGCCCTTGGCCTTGAACTGCTCATGCAGCTCAACCAGTGCCGGGGAGGCAGGCGTGATGTTGTGGCGCTTTTCGACTTCGATCAGCCAGCCGGTGCGATGCCAGTCCTGCACGATGCTGTCCAGGCGCGCCTGGGTGTCGGTTTCGCCAGCGCGCGTCCAGATCACCGAAGGGGCCGGGTTCAGTTCCGGGAGAATGGCGCGATAGCCCTTCCACTCCTCGTTGCTGGCCAGCAGCGGATTGATGAGCGTGGCGTCATGCACGGCCGCTACACAGTTATTGCCACGCAGGGCCAGCAAGGATTCGGCGGAGCTCTTGAAAGCCTTGAGTTGGGCACCGAACTCGGTCAGTGGCTTGATGTAACTGCTGCCCTGAGACGTGCAGACCGGCTGGTCCTTGAGATCTTCCCAACGGGTGATCTTGCTGTCCTTGAGGACTACGGCAGTGCCACCGACCTTGTAAAAAGGTGTCGGCACAGAGCCGAGAATCTGCCCGCGTTCCGGGGTCCACTCCATGTTGGCGATCAGCAGATCGACCTTGCCCTGTTGCAGGAATTGCACGCGGTTGGCGGTCAATACCGATACCAGCTCAACCTCGACGCCCAGGCGACGTCCCAGGTCTTCAGCCAGATCCACGTTCGCGCCCTTGGGTTTCTGGGTCGCAGGATCGATGGAACCGAAAGGCCCGCCGGACAACAACACGCCCACCACCAGGCGATGACGCTCCTGGATCTTGTCCAGGGTTGCATCGGCCATGGCCGCGCCACTGACCGCCAGACCGGCAAACAGCCCCAGCATGGCCGGGAAGAAACGTGAAACGGATGAGCGAGTCGGCATGTAAATTCCCCAGGCAAATGATCGGAGTTCCCCGATGCGATGCCGGGACATTACGGATCGTTGCCTGTGAACGGAAATTCAAATATCAAATATGGTTATAACTTTCCATGCGAACTCCGCTCCCCCTTCATAAAAACCCCAGTATTTATTGAATAAAAATAAAGCCCATCAGAAAAACAACCCACCAAACATAAAATTACGTAATGTATTTACCTGATCCCCTGATATGAATTCAGCGCAGAACACCATGACCGATCCCACAAGCTCCACCTCGACTCTCGATCTGGAACTGCTGCGCACCTTTGTTGCGGTAGTCGATCATCACAGCTTTGCCGAAGCAGGCCTGCGGCTGTCGCGCACCCAGTCCTCGGTCACTCAGCACATGCAGCGCCTGGAGCAGCAAGTGGGTGTCAGCCTGTTTCAGAAGCAAGGTCGCCAGAAGCACCTGACCGAGCCGGGCCGGCAACTGCTGCGCCACGCACGGCAGATGCTGTCTCTCAATGACGACGCCCTGAACTCGTTGCGTGAAAGCAGCCTGAGTGGCGTGCTGCGCATCGGCTCGCCCCATGACATCGCCGACACCATTCTGCCGCCCTTGCTGAGCCACATCGCCCGCTCGGCTCCGCGTCTGCGCCTGGAAATCGATGTGGGCCGCAGCCCGTTCCTGATGGAGGACTTGCACCGGGGCAAAGTGGACATGGTGATTTCCACCCGCGAAGACCCGACCCTGGAAGGCTTTGCCTTGCGCACCTCGCCGGTGTGGTGGATCTGCTCGGCGCAATACATCCATGTGCCGGACGAACCGCTGCCACTGATTCTGGTGGATGAACCGAGCATCTACCGACGCTATGCCCTGCAAGCCCTGGAAGCGGCCAATATTCCTTGGCGGCAGGCGTATCTGGCTTCCAATCTGATCGGCATCAAGGCCGCCACCCGCGCAGGTCTTGGCGTGACGCCGCGCAGCATGGAAATGCTTGGGCCAGACATGCGCGTGCTGGGTGAAAATGATGGCCTGCCGCGTCTGCCCGACGTGACCTATCACCTGTGGATCCGGCCCAATACCGTGAATCCGCTGGCCCGCAAGGCCTATGAATTGATACGGGCCAGCCAAGGGTTGTAGGCAAAATCCGAGCTTGTAGTAAGGAGCTTAACCGGATACTGTATATAAAAACAGTATCGGTATTTTTCATGCAGCTCATCGACAAGCTCAGCATTCTGGCAGACGCTGCCAAATACGATGCGTCGTGCGCCAGCAGTGGCGCGCCCAAGCGCAGTTCGCAAGGCAAGACCGGGTTGGGCTCGACCACCGGCATGGGCATTTGTCACAGCTTCACGCCGGATGGTCGCTGTGTCTCGCTGCTGAAAATCCTGCTGACCAACTTCTGCCTGTATGACTGCCAGTACTGCGTCAACCGCCGCTCAAGCGATGTGCCTCGCGCCCGTTTCAGCCCGGAAGAAGTCGTTACCCTGACCCTGGATTTCTATCGACGCAACTGCGTCAGCGGGTTGTTCCTGAGTTCCGGCATCATCCGCTCCGCCGACTACACCATGGAGCAACTGATACAGGTCGCCCGCCTGTTGCGTGAAAAGCATGAGTTTCGTGGCTACATCCATCTCAAGACCATCCCGGATGCCGACCCGGCGCTGATTGAACAGGCCGGTCGCTATGCCGATCGCCTGAGCGTGAATATCGAGCTGCCCACCGATGCCAGCCTGCAAACCCTGGCGCCGGAAAAGGACGTGAAGTCCATCAAGCAGGCCATGAAAACCATTCATACCGGCGAGCAGACCGTGCTCAACGAACCCCGCGCCCCGCGTTTTGCGCCCGCCGGGCAAAGTACCCAGATGATCGTGGGTGCCGACGCCACCGATGACAGCACCATCCTGCACAGCGCCCAGTCGCTCTACAGCAACTTCAAGTTGCGCCGGGTCTATTACTCGGCGTTCAGCCCGATCCCCAACAGCCCGAACAGCGTGCCGCTGGCCGCACCGCCGCTGCTGCGCGAGCACCGCCTGTATCAGGCGGACTTCCTGTTGCGCGGCTATGGCTTTACGGCCAACGAACTGCTGAGCGGACCGGGTGACCTGGCCCTGGACATCGACCCCAAGCTGGCCTGGGCCTTGAATAACCGGTCGGTTTTCCCGCTGGACCTGAACAACGCCGAACCGGCCTTGATCGCCCGCATCCCGGGCATCGGCATCCGCACCACCCAGCGGCTGGTCGAACTGCGCAGGCAACGGCGCATTCGCTACGAAGACCTGACCCGCCTGCGTTGCGTGCTGGCCAAGGCCAAGCCGTTCATCATCACCAGCGACTACCATCCTTCCCAGGCCGAAAGCAGCAGCGAGCAATTGCATTATCAATTGCGTGACAGACCACAACCTCAGCAGCTGGGGCTCTGGGGATGATCTGCCTGGATTGCGATGACCTGTTCGACACCTGGCGCCAGCAGGCCCGCTGGCTGTTGAGCCATGAAATCGATCCCAGTCGGGTGAGCTGGAAGGCTGTCGACGATGCCGACCTGTTCTCCAGCGACGAAGATGTCCCGCAGGAGCACGGGCCTTTTCAGGCGCGGGTGCCGCTGGAGTTACTGAAGCTGCTGCAAAGCGCCGCCTGCTATCGGGGCGATCAACGCTGGAGCCTGTTGTACGAAGTGCTCTGGCGGGTCAGCCATGGCGACCGCACCGCCATGCTGGCAGGCGACAGACTGGGCAGTGAACTGCATCGACGCCTCAAGACCATCGGCCGCGAAGCCCATCACCTGCATGCCTTCCTGCGTTTTGTGGCGCTTCCCGCCTCAAGCGAAGCACCTGAACTGCTGCAACCTGAATACGTCGCCTGGCACGAGCCGGCCCACGACATTCTGCAAAGCGCCAGCCAGCACTTCATCGGGCGCATGGGCCAGCATCGCTGGATGATCGCCACCCCACAGGACGGGGTTTATTACGATGGCACGCAACTGATCCACGAACGGCGCTGCCCCGAGGAGTGGCAAAAGATGGCCCGTCAGGCAGAAGATCCCCATGGCAACCTGTGGCTGACCTATTACAGCCACATCTTCAACCCGGCACGCCTGAACCCCAAAGTCATGCAAGGCCATATGCCTTCGCGCTTCTGGAAAACCCTGCCCGAAGGCCCCCTGATCCCCGCCCTCATCACCCAGGCCAGAACCGGCAAGCAACGGGATGGCCAGGCCAGCGATATCGGGGCAAGACCGGGTAAACGGATCGGGAAGTAATCCTGATCAGATCACTTTGCGGGAGGCAGCTTGCTGGCGACTTCAGTGTACAAACGCAGAATATCTGCCGACCTCAAGGCCTTTTTCGCCAGCAAGCTGCCTCCCACAAGTTTTGTCTGTGCCTTGGCTGATCGGTGGTAATGTCTCGACCTGAACCCTCCGTTAGAGGTGCGACGATGCTGGACGACCAGATCCACGATCTGCTTCAGACCCTGACCGACAAGCCACTCCTGGTCCTTACCGGCGCGGGCATCAGCACGGCGTCAGGCATTCCCGACTATCGCGACAAGGACGGCGTGCGGCGTGGCAAGCAGCCGATGATGTATCAGGAATTCCTCAAGGCCCCCAGCGCCCGCCAGCGTTACTGGGCGCGAGCGATGCTCGGCTGGCCGCGTATCCGCCAGGCCGAACCCAATGCCGCGCACCGGGCATTGGCCAGTTTGCAGACGGGTGGACATATCAGTGGGCTTATCACCCAGAATGTCGACGCGCTCCATGATCAGGCGGGCAGCCATGACGTGATCGAGCTGCATGGCAGTCTGCATCGCGTGTACTGCCTGGACTGCCATCAGCGCAGCGACCGGGCCGCAATCCAGGACATCATGGTTGCGCAGAACCCTTACCTTTCGGGCGTCAACGCCATACAGGCGCCCGATGGCGATACCTTGCTGGACGCGTCGTTCGAGATGGATTTCCAGGTTCCCCACTGCCCGTACTGCGAAGGTCAGCGACTGAAACCGGATGTGGTGTTCTTTGGTGAAAACGTTGCAGCCGAAACTGCCGCCAAGGCCACCGAAAGTGTCGAACAGGCCCAAGGGCTGCTGGTGGTCGGCACCTCCCTGATGGCCTGGTCGGCTTTTCGCTTGTGCAAGGCCATGGCCGAGCAAGACAAGCCCATCATTGCCATCAATCAGGGCAAGACCCGCGCAGACGACTTGCTCGACATGA
Source organism: Pseudomonas lijiangensis (assembly GCF_018968705.1). NCBI lineage: Bacteria > Pseudomonadati > Pseudomonadota > Gammaproteobacteria > Pseudomonadales > Pseudomonadaceae > Pseudomonas > Pseudomonas lijiangensis. The sequence goes on along the minus strand of NZ_CP076668.1, from coordinate 2,669,940 downwards.
AGATCGAGGCGTCGTGTGAGCAGGTGCTGCCCGTGCTGATGGAACGCCTGGGCTAGAACAGCCCCAACTGGCCACCAATCAAGGTGCTGAAATCGTCATCCACGAACGGCAGGATAGCGTCAGCCACAGGTTGCAGTTGCCGGGTGACGTAATGATCGTAATCGATGGGTGCCTTGCGAATCTCCAGAGGCTCCGGCCCGGCAACGCTGATCACATAGCTGATCCAGCCTCCGCTCTGGTACTGGCGCGGTCGGCCCTGGCTGTCGTTGTACTCATCGGCAAGGCGCGCCGCACGCACATGGGGCGGGACGTTGCGCTGGTAGTCGTCCAGCTTGCGCCGCAGCCGCTTGCGATAGATCAGCAAGTCGTCGAGTTCGCCTGCCAGGGTACGCCGTACATACTCGCGCACGTAATCCTGATAAGGCTGGCGCTTGAATATTCGCAGGTACAGTTCCTGCTGGAATTGCTGCGCCAGCGGTGACCAGTCGGTACGTACGGTTTCCAGCCCCTTGTAGACCATTTCCTCGCTGCCATCGGCGCGGGTTACCAGCCCGGCGTAACGCTTCTTGCTGCCCTCCTCTGCGCCGCGGATGGTCGGCATCAGAAAGCGGCGGAAATGCGTTTCGAACTGCAGCTCAAGGGCGCTGTGCAATCCGTACTCGTTGTGCAGATGCTCGCGCCACCACTGGTTGACGTGCCGAACCAGCGAGCGACCGATATCCGTCGCCTCCTCCTGACCATGTGTGCGCCCCAGCCAGACAAAGGTCGAATCGGTATCGCCGTAGATCACCGTGTAGCCCTGAGCCTGGATCAGCTCACGGGTCTTGAGCATGATTTCGTGGCCCCGCATGGTGATCGACGATGCCAGGCGTGGGTCGAAAAAGCGGCAACCGCTCGACCCCAGCACGCCATAGAAGGCGTTCATGATGATCTTCAGCGCCTGGGACAGCGGCGCATTGTGTTCACGCTTGGCGGTTTCCCGGCCACGCCAGACCCGCTCCACGATGGACGGCAGGCTATGCCGGGTGCGGGAAAAGCGTGCGCCGCGAAAGCCCGGCACGGAATGCTCGTCATCCGGCTGGCGCATGCCTTCGATCAAACCAACAGGATCGATCAGGAAGGAGCGGATAATCGACGGGTACAGACTCTTGTAGTCCAGCACCAGCACGGACTCATACAGGCCGGGCTGGGAGTCCATCACAAAGCCACCGGGGCTGGCCTCCGGCAGGCGCTCGCCGAGGTTGGGCGCGACAAAGCCCTGGCGATGCATCAGCGGAATATACAGATGACAGAATGCGGCCACCGAACCTCCGCTGCGGTCGGCAGGCAGCCCCGTGACCGTTGCGCGTTCCAGCAGGAAAGTCAGTAATTCGGTCTTGGCGAAGATCCGCGTGACCAGTTCGCAGTCCTTGATGTTGTAGCGAGCCAGCGCCGGCTTGTCCTCGGCGAACATGCGGTTGATTTCGTCCATGCGCTGATACGGCGTATCAATCGCCTTGCCTTCGCCCAGCAGGGTCTGCGACACGTTTTCAAGGCTGAACGAAGGGAAACTCCAGGTTGCCGAGCGCAAGGCTTCGATACCGTCGATCACCAGACGTCCACCGATATCGGCAAAGTAATGATTGTCGCGGTTGCCATGCTCGCGCCAGCCCATGGGCTGGTTATCGCGCCCCAATATCAAGGGGACCTGCAAGCGCTTGGCATGCTCATGGAGAACCCGCAGATCGAACTGCACCACATTCCAGCCGATGATTGCATCCGGGTCATGCAGGGCCATCCACTGGTTCAGCCTCTCCAGCAACTGCGCACGGGTGTCGCAATATTCGAGCTGGAAATCCTGGGCCTCATTGCCGCCATTGGCTGGTCCCAGCATGTAGACCTGACGCTGCCCGCAGCCTTCCAGGGCAATGGAATACAGCTCGCCACGGGAGGTGGTTTCGATATCCAGCGAAACCAGTTTCAACTGTGGCCGATAATCGGAGTCGGGCTTGATCTGGGCATTGCACAGCACACCCTGCGCATCAGGCGTACCGCCGAATAGCACGGGCGCGGTAATGAAACGCTCCATCAGATAGCGTTCAGGGGGACGGATGTCGGCTTCATAGACATCCACATTGCCCTTGCGCAACAGTTTCTCGATGTTCATCAACTGCCGATGCTGCTGACAATAGACACCCAGCACCGGGCGGTGCCGGAAATCACAGAGCGCCAGCGGACGCAGCTCTACACCGCGCTCACCGCGCAGCAATTCCTTCGCTCGCTCGCCCTGCTCGGCGGGCACAAAAGCAACGGAAGGCTGGCAAGGCAGGCGGATGTGTCTGGGGCCATGATCGGTGGCCAGCCAGAAGTCGACTTCAGTCCCGGCTGGCGTATCACGCCAGTGTCGGCTCAGGATAAAGCCCTGCTGTAAATCCAACGTGCTGACCTCAAGAAAGTGTTTCAGGTGATGATTCTACCCTTCGATCCCCCGGCCTGAGCGAATTCATTCCTTCAGGCCTTGAATCAGTACAGTTCACAAAACAGAATAAAAATATTTCCCATCTACTGTCTGTTTTTATCCGGTGTGCGTCAGGGCTATGGAAACCCTCCATTTGCACCAAGGATCTTTCATGTCTCGCCCTGCCAGTTCGCTGCATCCCTTGGCACTTGCCATTTTCATGGCCTGCGCCGCGGTGCCCCTGCAAGCCGCCGAATCATCCGTACCTGATCAACAGGCCAGCGTCGTGAAAAGCTTCTCGATCCCGGCCGGAGATCTGAGTGAGGCACTCAATACCCTTGCAGAGCAGGCGCAACTGGTACTGGCATTCGATCCGGCACTGACGCGGGGCAAGCGCAGCAATGGCCTGCAAGGGCAGTTCAGCACTCACGAGGCCATCAGCCGCTTGCTCAGCGGTACGGGCTTGCAGGTTCTGACGGTATCGGCCAATCGTTATCGCATCGAAGCGGCTCCCGAAACCGCCGACGGGACCATGGAGTTGCAGGCCACCAGCATCATCGGGGCTACCCAGGCCGAAAGCGCCAGCGGTCCGGTGTCGGGTTATGTCGCAACCCGTGGACGTACCGGCACCAAGACCGACACGGCACTGATCGAAACGCCGCAGTCGATTTCGGTGGTCACCAAGGACCAGATGAAAGCCCAGGGCGCATCGAGCCTCAATCAGATCCTGCGCTACAGCGCGGCAGTGGTGCCGGAAACCCGTGGCTCTACCGCTTCACGACTGGACCAGATGAGTATTCGCGGCTTCTCCCCGGCAACCTATCTGGACGGCCTGCGAATGCCGGGCAACCGGGATGCGTCACCGCAGAAGGATGCCTTCGATCTGGAGCGTGTCGAAGTGCTGCGCGGCCCCTCTTCCGTGCTGTACGGCCAGGCCAGCCCCAGCGGCGTGGTGAACATGGTCAGCAAGCTGCCGACCGAGACCCCTTTTCGCGAAATCGGGCTCACGTACGGCAACTTCAACAAGAAGCGCACGACCTTCGACTTTGGCGGGCCGATTGACGATCAGGGCGTCTACTCCTATCGCGTGTCCGGGCTGTATGACGATGCGGACGGCCAGATCGAACACACCGAAACCCGTCGCCAGTCCATTGCGACAGCATTCACCTGGCGCCCGAATGAAGACACTTCGCTGACCTTTCTGGCGAATTATCAAAGCGATCCCAAAGGCGCGTCCTACGGGTCGATCCCGGCTTACGGCTCATTGCTGAACAGCCCGACCGGGCGAGATATCGATGTGGACTTCTACGACGGCGAGAAGGATTTCGAGAAAAGCGACCGCGAATATCACGCTGTCGGCTACCTGTTCGAGCATCACCTGAACGATGTCTGGACCTTTCGCCAGAACACCCGCTACCTGCGCAGCGAAGGTATCTATCAGAGCATCTACAACGGCACCGATGCCTTGCAGCCCGATTACCGAACCATGGGCCGCTACACCATCGGCAGCGATGTAAATATGGATTCCTACACCCTTGATAATCAGTTGCAGGCCAGATTCGACACTGGCCCTGTTCAGCACACAGTGCTGTTCGGTGCCGATTATCAGAACACCAGCACCGACACCAAATCCGGGAATGGCAATGGCCCGTCCCTGGATTTGTTCGATCCGGTCTATGGCCGCCCGGTAGCGCCCATCACCTACACCACTGACGCGACCGCCCGCAGTCAGCAGAAAGGCCTGTACCTGCAAGAGCAGTTGAAGTGGGACAAATGGGTGTTGCTGATGGGTGGCCGTTACGACTGGGCTGACAGCACCAACAGCTCGAAGCGAATCGCGACCGGCGTGAAGACCAAAAGCTCGGTGGAAAGTGAAGCCTTCACCGGACGCCTGGGTCTGGTCTATCTGTTCGATAACGGGCTGGCACCTTACATCAGCTATTCCGAATCCTTCGAGCCGCAATCGGGCACGGGCCTGGGCAACAAGCCTTTCGAACCGACCGAGGGCAAGCAGTACGAACTGGGTATCAAATACCAGCCACCGGGCAGTAACAGTTTCATCAGCGCCGCCATCTTCGATTTGCGACGCACCAATGTGCTGACCCCGGACCCGATCGCGACGAATATCTGCAACGGCGCCCGCTGCCAGGTTCAGACCGGCGAAGTCCAGTCACGCGGTTTCGAGCTTGAAGGCAAGGCCAGCCTGAGCGACAACCTGGATATCACGGCTGCTTATGCGTATCTGGACAATCAGGTCAGCAAGTCCAACAGCACGGTGCGGGTCCAGCCGGGCATCGTCGGCCAGGCCAATGGCCCGGTCCAGCCGGCTGAAGGAACAACCCCGCCAGCCATTCCCCGCCACACCGCCTCGGCCTGGGTGGATTACACCTTTCGCGAGGGCAAGCTGGACGGTTTTGGTGTCGGCGCGGGCGCGCGCTATATCGGCTCGACCTGGGGTGATGAAGCCAACAGCCTGAAAGTACCGGGCTACACCCTGTTCGACGCTGCGGCGCACTACGACATTCCAAACCTCTACAACCCGATGGACAACCTGCGCCTGGCGTTGAATGTCTCCAACCTCGCCAACAAGAAATACGTCGCGTCCTGCTATTACTATTCGTGGTGCTGGTACGGCGCACAACGCACCGTACAGGCCAGCGCGACGTATCGTTGGTAGATAAATTGGCTTGCACAACCTAATGCCGAGCAGTTAAGGCATAAACAACACGTGTGGGAGGCAGCTTGCTGGCGAAAAAGGCCTGAAACTGGCAGATATTCTGCGTCGTACGCTGAAAGTCGCCAGCAAGCTGCCTCCCACAAAGTGCACTTCATTGTATGGCTTTAACAAATACTTGCCTGAACTCTTCGATCCCGTGATTCTGTAGTGCCCTCTCCGGAGGGCTACAATCATTCTGGTCCTCATTCACGGAGAGCCCCCATGAAAACCGTTGCCCAATTGCTGAAGCTAAAATCCGAACAACACCAGCAAGTGCATACCATCGGTCCCGATCAGATGGTGCTCGATGCACTCAGGCTGATGGCCGACAAGAATATCGGGGCATTGCCGGTCATAGCGGGCGGTGTGGTTGTAGGGGTGGTCAGCGAGCGTGACTACGCACGCAAGATGATCCTCAAGGGACGCTCGTCTGTCGGTACGCCGGTCAGCGCCATCATGAGCAGCAAGGTGATTACGGTCGATTCACAGCAGAGTGTGGAAACCTGCATGAACATCATGACCGACAATCACCTGCGTCACCTGCCGGTGGTAGAAGGTGGGCAATTGCTGGGGCTGCTGTCCATTGGCGACCTGGTCAAGGAAGCCATCTCGGAACAGGCCAGCCTCATCCAGCAACTGGAGCAGTACATTCGCGGGGATTGAGTTTCAGCATGCACAACGAGTGGGGCTGACAGCGCAGCTCCACTCTTGTTGCGACTTCAATCATCCAGTGTCTTGCCCTGGGCGCCGGCCTTGCCGGGCTTCGCAGCCTTTTCGACAGGAGCCTTGGCTTCAGGCTCCGGTGGCGGTGCGGCAGCTTCACGCTCGCGCATCGGCATCTGATCGATCGTGGCGAAGATCTCCTTGGGATCGATGGCCCCCGCTTTTTCGATCTTCTTCTCACCGTCCTTGCCCACCAGAATGACCTTGGTCTGCACACCGGCACCCAGCTTTAGTTCACGTATCAAGGCCATGGTGGACTGGGCATCCATGGTCTTGCCGTTACGCTCACCGATGGTGTTGACCACGGTATACAAGACCATGTTGCGCTGAGCGAATGCCTCGCGATTGGCGGGTTCATCAAGGGCCTTTTTCAGGCTGATCAGGGTGGGGTCGACCGTGCTGGGAGCAATGATGATCAACGGACGTGTCTTGCCGCGCTCCTGCGCCAGCGGTGCATCGCCGTCGGCCGCAAAGGACGGACCGGCAGCAATCAGCAAGGTGGCGAGGGTCAGGGACCGGATAAGCATGATGGGCTCCTTTCAAATCCATGGGGGTAAGCATTACGCGTAGAGACTCGTAATTCCCAGCGTTGTTCTACCGCATCTGCATCATCACGGTATAGCCCAGGATTTGTCTTTCCCTCGATCCGTTGCTTCAGGCACAGCCCTGAACAGCCCTGCGAGTGACGCTATCCAGTGTCCTGACGATGCCTTGCACAATCATCTCGACCTCTGCGCCAACAAGGATCAGCGGCGGCAAGAGACGAATGGTCTTGCTTCTCGTCACATTGATCAACAAGCCCTGCTGACTGGCAGCAATGGAGGTCAGATCAGCAATGGCCTGTTGCAATTCGATGCCGATCATCAAACCCGAACCACGGATTGCCACTACCTCGGGATGACTGCCCAGCTCTTCACGTAACCGCTCCAACAGGTGCTGCCCTTGCAGGCGAGCGTTCTGCACAAGATTCTGCTGTTCAATGATGTCGATGACGGTACAGGCAGCGCGACAGGCCAGCGGATTACCGCCAAACGTACTGCCATGGCTACCTGGCGTAAACAGCCGGGCAGCCGCACCTTTCGCCAGACAGGCTCCGATGGGGATGCCGTTGCCCAGGCCTTTGGCCAGAGTCATGACATCAGGCACGATACCTTCGTGCTGAAAGGCGAACCATTGCCCGGTACGGCCCATGCCGGTCTGGATTTCATCGAGCATCAGCAACCAGTTGCGCCGCGTGCAACGTTCACGCAAGGCTTTCAGATAGCCCTCAGGGGCGACCTGCACGCCGCCCTCGCCCTGCACAGGTTCGACCAGCACTGCGGCGATGCGATGGCCATGACGCTCACATACCCGGTCAAAGGCCTTCAGATCCCCGAACGCGACCTTGATGAAATCGCCCGGCAAGTTGCTGAAACCCAGCCGCACGGCAGGTCCGTCGCTGGCAGACAAGGTGCCCAGCGTACGTCCGTGAAAGGCGTTGTCCATGACCACCACCAATGGCTGGTCAATACCCTTGTGCCAGCCATGCAGCCGGGCGAGCTTGAGTGCCGTTTCGTTGGCCTCCGCACCTGAATTGTTGAAAAACGCACGCTCCAGGCCCGATAGCCGGGTCAGCTTATGCGCCAATCGTTGCTGCCAATCAATGCTGTACAGATTGGAGGTATGCAACAGTAACCCGGCCTGCTCGGTGATGGCTGCGACCAGCAAGGGATGGGAATGCCCGACATTGGTCACCGCAACACCCGCCACGGCATCAAGGTACTCGCGGCCTGCCTGATCCCACAGACGGGTGCCAAGGCCACGGACAAGATTCAGGTCCAGAGGCTTGTAAGTAGTCATCAGGCAATCGGCAGTCATGGCGTAAAGCTCCAGGGGTGGTCAGACAGTTTTTGCAGTATCGTTAGCCACCAGAGCTGGATAAACAGTGCAACTCTTCAATCATTTTAAACTTGGACTTGATAATGGATTTGCTCCAGGCAATGTCGGTGTACGTAAAAGTCGTGGAAGCCGGCAGCATGACCGGCGCAGCGCAGCAGTGCTCGATCTCCACGACCATGGTCGGCAATCATCTGCGGGCTCTGGAACAACGCCTGGGGGTGAGCCTGCTCAAGCGCACCACCCGGCGTCAGCGCCTGACAGAATTCGGTGCTGCCTATTACGAACGCTGCCTGGAAGTGCTGGGGCTGGTGGCCGCGTCCGAACGGCTGGCCGAGCAGGCTCAGGGCGAACCCACCGGCACGCTGCGCATCACCGCGCCCCTGACGTTCGGCTCGGAAGTGCTGGCTCCGTCCCTGTGCGAGTTCTCGCTGCAGTTCCCCAAGGTCAAGCTGGACCTGGTCCTGACCAACCAGCGCCTGGACTTGCTCGATAACGGTTTCGACGCGGCGATCCGCATGGGCAACGTGCCGGAAAACTCCCGCCTGATTGCACGCCCCTTGCAGGATTACACCCTGACCATTTGCGCTGCACCGGATTACCTGGCCCGTCGCGGTATTCCACAGCGTCCGGAAGATCTGCAACTGCACGACTGTCTGGCCTTCGCCTACCCGGCCGGGGATGACTGGAGCGGCGTGGAGAAACACTGGCGCCTGACCGGGCCGGAGGGTGAAGTCACGGTGGAGATAAGCGGCCCGATGGTGATGAACAGTTCATCAGGCCTGTACCGGACCGCCAGGGTTGGAGCGGGCATCGTCATGCTGCCCGATGCCTATGTGGAACAGGACCTGCGAGACGGTCGGCTGGTTGCGCTATTGCCCGACTATCACTTGCCCAGCAGGCCCATGCATCTGATCTACTCCCCGGATCGCTATCAGTTGCCCAAGTTGCGCAGCTTTGTCGACTTCACCATTGACCGCTGGGGCAAGCAGGCGCCGGAATAAGACCCCGCTTCAAAGCTGTGCCGGCATCCGGAATCTGCGCAATACCGCGACATCGAAGGGGTTGGCCGCTCGCTGGGCGAGCAACAGGTAATTGGCCCGCAGCCCGCCTACATCGGCCTTGAGCACCAGCACATCCCGGCCCTGAAGGTATTCGGTCTGCATCAGGTCCAGCAGGCGGAACAGTGACCATGGCCCGGTAGTTTTCTCGATACCGATGGGCCGTTCTGCCATTCGCTCCAGCACCAGGCTGGCGCGACCGTCATCCGCATCGGTCGGCCATCTGAACGAAACCGGCACCACGGGACCATGGCGATACTCCATCACCTGGTCGCCCAGACGAAACTCGGCACGGCTCACGGCCGGGTCCAGCGTGTAGGGTTCCAGTTTGAACTGCACCAGTGGCTCCTCGGGATTTTCTGCAAAGAAGCTTTTGCGAATGGTGTGCACGCGAGCCATCTGGTCGAGGTAGGCACGGCTGGCAGGCAAGCCTGAACCATCAATGGTGCGCAGGCGATAATGCCCCGGATCACCGCTGACAAAAGGCTTCATGTAGCTGTCGAAAAAGCGCTCTGCCAGCCCCTGAGCCTTGAAGAACTCCCGAAAATCGTTGATGGCCACATCGCTGCTGCTATGGGCATGAAACGGATAACGCTTATCGAGAGACTGTTCATAAAAGCTGTACAGCTCATTCCTGTAACGCTGGTTGATGTGTTGATAGGCTTCACCCAGAACCCAGGACCATGTGGCTTCGGCCAGCCCGTTGAACCATCCGCCAACAGGCTGGGGCAACCGGGCGGATGCATTGCGAAGGTTGCTCAGCGCATCCCGCTGACCCGTCATGCGGACTCTGGCCATCTCGAAAGCCAATAGCTCGGGCTGACCGGATCGCCCAAGGCTGGCCAGTTGCTGTTGCACGTCATTCAAGGCCTGCATGACCGCCAGCAGTTCTGCAGCCGGGCCGTTGTGTTCGTCCAGTAAACGATGCAGGGGCTCGAAACGGCGCTGCAATGACTTCTTCGCCGTGTCCGGCAGTTTGGGAGCCAGGGCCGCGGCCTGATCGGCTGCCGCAGAAGCCACGGCATTCAGCACGCCTGAAGACGCGCCCTCTGCTGCCTGCTCCAGGTTTTCGGCAAGAGTCGGAAACAGCGTGTTATCGCGCACTTGCGTCAGCAGTTGCACCAACGGCGAATTGGCGGCGGTCATGCCGGCTGCCTGAGTTGCCCCGTGCAGGGGGCCTTCAAAGGGCTGCAAGGCAACCTGAGCGACCGCCTCGCTCCAGTGATTGGCGTAATCACGGAAATACAACTGCTCCAGCTCGACCATCAGGCTACGCAGTTCCATGCCGTTCAGGCCTGTGCCTTCGCCCAGCACCCAGTTGTCACGCAGGATGTCATTGACCGCACCAACGCCCTGAGTCACAAAGAATTGTTGGTAGCCTCGGCGGGTATAGAAACCGGGAATCGGGTACTCCGTACCGGCCAACAGACTGGCCTGGGTCCCGATATGCTGACCCAGGCGATAGTCCGCAAGACTGCGGGCCTGCTCGCGCAGGAGCCGATAAACGATAGTAGCCAGGGACTCGCTGCGAAGCGCCTGACGAGCCTGCGCCACCAATGCATCGTTGACCGGGTACTTGAACGGTTGCCGAAGCAGACGCTCCAGATGGCCATTAAGCTCGCTCTGTTCCCTGGGCAGACCTGCATAACGCAAAGCCCAGTCAGCCGCCATCCAGTCTTGCAGCCAGGCCTGGTCGCGGCGCTCGGGCAAGTAGAGCATCAAGTAGGCCCGCAAGCTGCCCAGCAGTTGTTCACGATCCTTCATGCTGGCCTGTATCTGCGCTTCCAGTGTGCGGGCTACACGGGGTAACAACTGGCTTTGCAGTTCAGCCTGATAGGCACTCGAAAGCACCTGATTGCTTGTAGCGCCTTGATAAAGGCCACTGCGCTCATGCAGCGCGACCTCTTCCCTGCCGGGAAAGACCCGGGTGGCCTCATGGCTGAGGTTCAGGGACTTGAGTATCGCCAGAGTATCGGTCTGGGCATTCATGCCCGAACGTTGCTGGGTCCATTGCTGAGCCAGGTGGCGAATACGCTCCAGACGATCATGATTGGCGCTGAAACCGTTCGCCCAGAGCGCGCCGAACAACACCAATACCACCAGGGCCGCACAATACGCTGCGCGTCGAATCCAGCTCATCCGCTGACGCTCGCCCTTGTCCATCATGGCCAGGGCCGCTTCGGGAAAGATCACCCGACTCAAAAGCTGACGAATGAAGCGCGGCCGCCCGGCGTGCATGCCTGGCAATGCTCTGGTGTTGATCGGGGCGTGCTCACCCTCCTCTGCACCGATCTCTTGAAGGCTTGAGAGCAAGTGAGGCGCACGGGTCAAATAAAAACCTCGTAACTGAGTGGCACGCTGATAGCGACTGCCAGTAAAAGCCATCTCCGCGAACAGACACAATCGATGCCCGATCCCCCCAAGCTGATCGGGAAACCCGAGCATTCGCCCACGGCGCTGCGGGTCATATTCCTGATGAATACGCATGATGACCTGACTGCCAATACGTCGCAGCAGCGCTTCGAATTCCTGCCTGAGCACATCGGGATCACTGCCTCGCTGATCCTGGCCGAACGTTGCGCCCAGCACCTGCTCGCCCTCTTCCCTGGACAGAGGGTCGAAAAATTCATCGAATCCCGCCAGCGAGTCGGCCTTGGTCAACACCAGATACACCGGCACGTCGACACGCAACTGACGGTGCAACTCATCCAGACGGCTGCGCACCGCTTCCGCCATCATTTCCAGACGGACTTCGTCGTTACCGGACAGGATTTCGACGGGCAATGTCACCAGCACACCATTGACGGGACAGGTACGCCGACGATTGCGCAGCAGCCCCAGCAACGTCAGCCAGGCACTGGCATCGACCGGAGGCTGACCCTGCTCCAGATAACGGCCCGGCGTATCGATGATCACCGCCTGATCGGCAAAGTACCAATCGCTGCTGGCGGTACCCCGGGTATCGCGGGTCAGCTTGCGTTCGACCTTGTTGAGCGGGAAGTCCAGGCCGGAAAAGTCCAGCAGACTGGTCTTGCCACTCCCGGTCGGCCCGATCAACAGGTACCAGGGCAAGTGCTTCCCCTCACCGCCATACAGGCTGGAGAGTCTGATGACGCGCAAGGCGTCCTTGAAGCGAGCGGATAATTCCTTGTGTTCCTTTTCAATCAGGGCCTGCTGACGAAGCTGTTCCTGGCCTGCGGTATTGGACTCCTTCTGCTTCCTGTCTGCCGCGCTGCGCCAACTGACGAAAACCATGCCCAGCCCCCACAGCAGAAACAACAGGCTCACGGACAAGAGCCGGGATGTCGGACTTTCCCAGAACTTGTGATCGGCCACGGCCAGCAACGGCCCCGCGAACCAGATGCACAGCGCCACAAACAATACCGACAGCAGCGTCCAGACCCATGTCTTGCACAACAGGGCTGCCAGTTTCTTCAAGAGGTTTTTCATTGCATGTCTCTATTTACGACCGGGGACGTGAGTACTTCGGAATGGACTTGCCGATAGGGTTTGAGCACCTTCTCGCGCTGCTCGGCCAGCACCCAGGCGAACCCCGAGTACATGGCGGCCAGGCTCACGAAAGTAAACAAGCCGATCAGCCACCAGGGCGCAGTGCGAACGGTCGAACCCTGCTGTGTCTGTAACCCATGCCAGTGTGGCGACAGTTCTGCGCAGACATCCCCACGCAATTGCCGGATCTGTCGGTAAAGGCCGTCACGAATGCCTTCCAGCTCGATATGGCCGCGCTTCATCACGCGGTATTTGCCTTCAAACCCCAATGACAGGCACAGATACATCAACTCAAGCATGGGTAAATGCCGGGCCGGATTGCTCGACAAGCGCTCCAGCAGCTGGAAGAACTTTTCTCCGCCAAAGGTTTCCTGATGGAAATGGCTCAACAGGCTCATCGTCGACCACTCACCGCCCCACGGAGTGGTCAGGACGGTTTCATCGAGCACCGTACACAGCACATAGCGGGCAGCCAGCAATTGATCGTTTTCTATCCCGTCCTGCCGGGCTCGGGCCTCGAAAAGCTTGATGCACCGGACAAGCCTGCGGTTCAGTGCGTGAAGCTCCCCCGCCTCTGCACTTGCACTGCCTGCCAGCTCGACGACTTGTGCCAGCAGATCACTCGCGGCCGCGACCAGAGGATTGATGTTGATGCTGAACGTTTGCGCCGGTGCCAGGCGTGCGGTGTAGGTCAGGCGCTCTTCGAGCTGTTCGAAACCTGATGGCCTGGTGAAATCAGTCAGGCCTCCATGGGCAGTACCCTGTTGATGAACCACGCTGTCGTCGTGGTCGTTCTCCCTGTCAAAGCGCATGTTCATGAGTTCCTGATGGCCCAGAATTGCAAATCAAGCCCGTCAAACTCACCTGAAACATGGAAAGCAAAACCCCCGGAGTTTTCCACCAGGGCCTGTTCCTGAGCAGTGAGTTCGAGAATGAAATAGGTCTTGTTCGAGTGAAACGGAATCTGTCGGGGCGCAACCGGCAGCGGTCTGAGCCTGATCCCCGGCAGATGCAGGTTGACCAGCTCGCGAATGCTCTCCACGGACCCGACCTTGAGATGTGAAGGCAGCCGATGACGCAACTCTTCGGTATCGCAATGCGCACTGACCGCCAGAACAAACGACGCCGACCCCAGCAATTGCTGATCGATACGCGGGGACACCAGAACGCCATACTGACGTGCCTGCAGCTCAAGTTCGGTTGCATGCTGTTCGAGCACCATGGACAACACTTGCCGGATCTCGGCCATCAAGGCGCTGAACGTCGCCTCTTGATCACTGTGCCGATAACCGCTGTTCAGCACAGGGCGCCGGGTGTCGCTGCCGAACGTGGCCAGATCCCCCAGCATGACCAGCAACACGCGGTACAACTCTTCAGGGTGAACCTCTTCGATGTTCAGGTAATGCCTGAGCAGCAGTTCGGTACGGTTGATCAGTTGCAGCATCATGAAATCACCGACTTGCCCACCACCGACCTTGCCGCTTGCACGCACGCGCCTGGCAATGACATCGCCGCGATACTCCAGCAAGCCCACCACCTCCTTGAGGCATGAGGTCAGATAGGTCGAGCGACGGGCATTGATGAATGTCGGGGTAAAGCCAGGGGCCAGCGTGATGGCCTTGTCAGGTGAAGCCGACAGGACATGGCACACCTTGAGCCTCACATAAGTCTGCTCGCCCTGCTGTTCACCCGGCAGCAGGCGAAAGTCCGGGCGCGCGCAAATGATCTCCGTGGAGTTTCCTTCCCCGGCATTGGAGTCCGATACCTTGCGTGTATAAGAGGTGTATCGGGCCAGCACATCGGGCTGTTCCGCCCCCCTCGCCTCAATGCAATTCCCGGTCACCAGTGGCAGTGCCAGATAGACCGGCGTGTCCATGGTATTGGGCGGTATATCCAGAGCCAGGGGTTTGTCACGATCCCCGAGGTCGAAAATGCTGCCATCGGGAAGAACCCCCGACGCCTGAGCGATCACGATCTGTCCGGAAGTCAGAAACTGCGGGTCTATCACCAACTCGGTGAAGCCCCACACATAGGCACCGGCCAACCGGGTGCGGACTTTCATCTGATGATCGTAATAACGGTCGTTATGCTGAAAGTGCTGCGGACGCAATAACATGCCTTCGCGCCAGATGACTTTATGCTCACTCATGGCTGGTCATGCGCCCTGGCTGATGTTCATCGCTACGGTGAATACCGGCGTCATCGAGCGACAGTTCGGTACGGGTATGCCCCTCGACGGTCAACGGAATGACATAGCGCCACCGGGTTTCAGGCAGGTTTCGATAAGCCGCCAGAACTCCGACGTACTGGCTGTCTTTCCCGGTCTTCAATTTGAGAGCGATGCTCTGCCCCGGCAGTAATTCCAGCTCCTCGCTTGCTACGAGGTCCGTACTCAGGGACTCTTTGGCGCGTCCATACAGGCTGAAAAAATCCATGTTCTCGAAAGCAACCGGATGCTTCAGCTCAAGCAGGCGCAAGACGATAGGAGAGGATCGACCGTTGATATCGGGGTTAAGGTCGTCACTGGCTGTCAGTTGCAGACTCAAGCGGGTCTGGGTCGAGTAAGGCGACAATGCCGAACAACTGCTCAGTGCCAGCAGCACAGGCAGCATGATCGAACTCTTGAGGCAAAACATGGTTATCATCCTTGGGTGTCCAGATAGAGGGTGTTTATCAGGCGAATCTGTTCTTCATAGGCATGGGCAAAGTTGCTGACCAGCAGACGTTCTTCCCATTCATCGTCTTGCTCCAGAGAGTGGTAATGGCGCACATAGGCACGCCAACGCTTTCCCGCCGTTTGCAATAACGAGAGATCACCATCCTGTTCAAACTTCCAGATCAGTTGTTGCGGTGAAAACTGCTCCAGCGTGATACGCGCCATAGTGCGACTGGCATCCAACATGGCAACTTGATGAGCCTGTAATGTTCGAAATTCCTGGGCAAGCGAAGACAGTGGAAACTTGCCATTCAATACGCCATCAACAGCGGCACTGACATCGGCCGCCCGTTCAATTTCCCCCATACTTTCCGGCGCCAACTGCAATTCGCTTTTCAACTCACGGCGAGTACGCAAGTTATCCCTTATACCGCTAATACAGTGCCTGAATAACCGTGCAGTATTTAACGCCAGGACTTGACGAGCCGACGGTTCAAGGTGATCGATATTGATACCCAACGCTTCGCCAAATGCTTTCCAGAAATCGTCAGTGAGGGTTTGTGATTCGTCCTGACAAGGCTCGGCGGACGGACAATCAATCAGAGCAGGCAGCAACAGGCTTTCACTGTCCACGGGAGCATGTTCCATCACATGCCCCGCTTGCCGGGGCGATCCCGGCAAGACCTTCATGTCCATGGCGGCAAGAGGGTCCAACGAGGTATTCATCCCTTCAAAGAAATTTTCCATGACTCTTTCTCTTGCCACTACTTGCCACGATTTATTGAGTCGGGGTCGCCCAACGTACGATATTCGTCATCATCAAATTTGAAGTGACCACCACAGCCCGCCAGAAAGCTTAAAACGACAAAAACAGAAACAGCAGGCAGCCAATAACGAGCCCTCATAAAAATGCCTCCATGAGATGGGGTGAAACAGACAATGAAAGTTATTTACCGATCAGGCATGAAGCTCATCACGTTTGATATTCAAATGAGACATGCGATAAAGCAGAGTACGACGTGCCAACCCCAATTGACGTGCGGCAAGACTGCGATTGCCGCCACTCTTTCTCAAGGAATCAAGCAATACACAGCGTTCGACTTGTTCAAGGCGCTCTTTAAGATTAAGCGTGGTATCACGAACCAATAGCTTTACATCAAAAGAAAAGTGTTCAGGTAACAGTTCGTTCCCTTCACATAACAGAACGGCACGCTCTACAAGCCCTTTCAGTTCGCGGACATTGCCGGGAAAGTTACGTCGACACAGCAGCAGAAGCGCCACTTCAGACCATCGAACAGGCGCACGACCAAGAAAGTGACAAGCCTTGTCGGCAAAATGCCGAGCCAGTTCCGCAATGTCTCCTTCACGATGACGCAATGGCGGCAACTCGATTGGAAACTGGGCAAGCCGATAGTAAAGGTCTTCCCTGAACAACCCTTCGGCAACCATAGCCAGGAGATTGCGGTGGGTTGCAGCGATGATTCGCACATCGACCTTGCGGGTCTCACTTGAACCCAACGGGCGAATCTCCCCTTCCTGCAAGACCCTCAAGAGCTTTGCCTGCAAGGACAGCGGCATATCGCCAATCTCGTCCAGCAATAACGTGCCGCCATTGGCGGTATCGAACAGACCAGCCCGGTCACGATCAGCACCGGTAAATGCACCTCTGCAATAACCGAACAACTCGCTTTCCAGAAGTCCTTCAGGGAAAGCCGTGCAGTTCTGCACGACAAAGGGCCTGGAGCGGCGAGGCCCGTGATCGTGAATGGCACGAGCCACCACTTCCTTGCCCGTACCCGTCTCACCGGTCAGCAAGACCGTGTATGAGCTTTGCAGCACCTTGCCGATCAAGTGGCAGGTCTGGTGCATGATCTCGCTCTGGCCGATCAGGCCGTACCGTTTCCGGGAAGGCTTCACGTCAAGAGGACTGGCGGAAGGTTGCAGACGCTGCAGCAGTTGCAGTTGCGAAAGTACAAATGCACCGAGTTCGCCCAGAGACTCGGCAAAGCCATCGAGCACCTTGCGATTCGGCCCGGCGCACAACAACAGACCGGCAACTCTCTGTTGCTGATCCACCAGTGGGACACACAACAACGATTTCCAGGCTTGTTCATGGGTCGGCAAGAAACCGGTGTCATAGATCCCGGCACTGAGTTCACTCACACTGACAATCTGGTTCTGGCAGAGACAGAACTGCAATAGCTGCTCACCCTTGCAATCCGCTTCAAGGCTTGCAGGGCTCATCGGAATGATTACGCCTTCCCGGGCTTCTGCACACAACTGCAAACGGGTGTGGGTAGCATCCAGCAGATATAAGCGGCCCAGCTCGCAATCAGTCAGTTCTGCGGCAGCAAGTGCAAACTCCTGCAACAGCCTCTCGCTGTCGCAGAGGTGCGAAAGACGGGTGTATTGAGCACAGAGTTTCTGGACATAGCCGAAAGGCTCTTCAATTGAGTTGAACATCATGCGCACTCGCAAATGACAGTGCCGGCGGCGTCGAGCGTGGCATGCACTGTTTCAAGCCTTTCGCCCCGGGCCATGGCATCCAGCACCCGGTCTGCGATCAGGGGCAGCACGTGAAGATCCAGCAGGGAATCCACCAGCCGTGCGCCACTGTCACTTTGCGCGCAACGCTCAACCAGGTAAGTGACCAGCGCCTGACAATGACTGAATACCAGCTGCCGGGATGACAGACGCTCACCCAGGCGACGAAGTTTGAGCTCGATCAACTCGCGCATCAGCGGCTCGCTGATCGGGTAGTAAGGCACCACTTGCATCCGTGCCAGCAACGCCGGCTTGAAGTGGGCACTGAGTAGCGGACGAATGATCTTGTCCAGTTCATCCGCTTCGGGCCGCTGACCGTTCTGGCACAGCGCCGTAATGGCGTCGCTGCCCAGATTGGAGGTCATGAGGATCAAGGTGTTGCGGAAGTTGATCTCCCTTCCCTCTCCATCATTGACCACACCCTTGTCGAAGATCTGATAGAAGAGATTCAAAACATCGGGATCGGCTTTTTCCACTTCATCCAGCAGAACCACCGCATACGGCTTTTGCCGGACAGCTTCGGTCAGCATTCCACCTTCGCCGTAACCGACGTAACCGGGCGGCGCGCCGATCAACCGGGAAACCGTGTGTTTCTCCTGAAATTCGGACATGTTGATCGTGATCAGAAAACGCTCTCCGCCATACAGCAGGTCAGCGAGCGCCAGAGCGGTTTCGGTCTTGCCGACGCCACTGGGACCTGTCAGCAGAAAGACTCCGACAGGCGCATCAGGCTTGTTCAACCCCGCTGCAACGGCGCGCATGGAACGATCCAGTGCCCCGATGGCCTGCTCCTGTCCACGGATCCAGAAGCGCAGGCCCGAAGCAAAGTCGGCAACCTTGTCGCAGTATTCGCCGGCCAGTTGGGAAAGCGGAATACCTGTCCAGGCGCTGATCACCTCGGCGACCAGACGAGGACAGACCTCGAAACTGACCAGTCGATTGCTTGCCTGACTCAGGACCAGGCGCTGATGGATGATTTGCAGCTCATGCTCGATGGATTCAGGCACGCCTTCACGATCCTGACGGCTGCGCGCATCAGCCAGTTGCTGTCGCAACCGGAGCACATGTTCAGCGTCCTCGCGTTGCTCATGCCAAAGCTGCTCAAGCCTGGCCTCTTCCTCGCCTGCCTGCGCCATCCGGGCTTGCAGCGTATACAACAGGCACGCATCGACCGGTAATCCCGCATCGGCATCGCGCCTCAAGGCCTCGATCTGACGCTGCCCTTCAGCCAGACCTGCACGCAAAAGCTCCAGGCTTTCGGGAGCTGCTGCGAGGCTGATCCGGACACGGGCACAGGCCGTGTCCAGAACATCGACTGCCTTGTCCGGCAACTGCCGCCCGGACAGGTAACGTGCCGATAGCCGGGCGGCCGCAACGACCGCATCGTCACGCAGATAAACGCCGTGACTCTTTTCATAGACGGGGGCCAGACCACGCAGGATGGTGATGGCCTCTTCCACCGAAGGCTCATGCACTTGCACGGGTTGGAAGCGTCGCGACAATGCCGGGTCTTTTTCGAAATATTTCTTGTACTCGGCCCATGTGGTCGCCGCGATGGTTCGCAGTTCACCTCGTGCCAAGGCAGGTTTCAGCAGATTCGCCGCATCGGAGCTCCCGGCCTGGGCTCCGGCACCGATCAGTGTATGAGCTTCATCGATGAACAGGATGATGGGTTCTGGCGAAGCCTTCACCTCATCGATGATGCCTTTGAGACGACGCTCAAACTCGCCCTTCAGGCTTGCTCCGGCCTGCAGCAAGCCCATGTCCAGCGACAACAGCTCGACACCCTGCAAAGGCTGCGGGACTTCGCCCTGGGCAATTCGCAGTGCCAGCCCTTCCACAATCGCGGTCTTCCCGACACCTGCCTCGCCGATCACGATCGGATTGTTCTTGCGACGACGGGCCAGGATATCGACCATTTGCCGGATCTCGGGATCACGGCATAGAACCGGATCGAGCTTGCCGTCCCGGGCTTGGCGGGTCAGGTTCTGAGTAAAACGGGCCAGCAGGGACTCGCCTGTTGGTGAGGGGGTATCGGCAGCGGCAGCCTGCTCGCCCAACGCGAAATCACGCAGGCGGTCGATATTTATCTTCGCCAGCAATGGCTGATAACGACTGCCGGCGTAACGGATTGGGTTGCGCAGCAGGGCCAGGATCAAGGCCGCCTGCCCGATCTGGCTCTGACCCAGTTCCAGATTGGCGACCAGCAAGGCATCCTGAAGCCACTGGACCAGTTCCGGAGCGAATACCGGGTTGCAGGAGGAACTGTGCTCCCTCGCCAGTTGCAAGGTCACAGCCAGAGATCCTGGTTCTATATCTGCGTCCTGCAAGGCGCGGGACAGCATTCCGTCGGGACGTTCGAGCAGAGCCAGCAGCAGATCCTCCACGAGAATCTTGCTGCCACCTCTTGCCACACAGCGTTCGGCAGTTCCCTCAAGGTCCCTGCGGGTGACTGCATCCAGTGCATTGACAAGTTGTTGCAGGTCTACATTGATCATCGATATCTGTCCTTAATGACTGTTCAGCGTGGCGAGGCCATCGGCCTGCTCATGCCCGAGCCAACTGCTCCAACCCAGATGGCAACTGTTGGAGTCGCCAATACGCAGCTCTCTGATTTCGTCCTGACGCAACTCCAGGCGAATGTCGTAATCCAGTTGGTCGCGCAGGGTGAAACGCACCAATGCTGCGAGAGATCCAAAGCCGGAACCTATGGGCAGGAATTCGTGAAAGCGCTCCCAGCCAAGTTGTTTGATGTGAATACGAAACTTGCCACCTCGATCGCAGACACGTGTGCCCAATACTGCATCTTCACCAAGGCGGCTATTGACGATTCCCAAGCGGTTACGTTGCCGCTCTAAAACTTCAACAGAACGCTCCATGCATTGCTCAATAAACAAGCTGGCATGTTTGAAGTAGTAGCGCAGTACGGACTCTATCAATGCGGCTGAATGAGCCCGCAAGCTCAGCAACCCGAGATAGGGAAACAAACGCTTCCAGTTGAGTTCTTCCGTACTGCGAACTTCCTCTCCTGCCAGACCTATCAGGGCAAAGAGTTGCCCCGAAAACGAATCCCGCGCGCCATTTGTAAAGCTGGCTTCATAACGATATTTACGCCAGACCGGAAAAATAAGCCGATGCAAACGATGATGAAAAACATCGAGAAACGAACGTGTCGTTTGCGATGACTCGTTATCACCTGACGCTTGCTCACTATAAAACGCAGGTAACGGAGAGTTGCCTCCACACAAACCCAGCAGGTTGAGCGTAAGTCGTGCCCGCTGCTGTCCGTGCTCTTCAAAAAAAACCAGGGCATCAATATCGCTTCCGGGAAATCCCAGACCGGGATTGGCTTGAAACTCCAGCAAGTCCTGAACATCGTCTTCGTCGACGTCCGGGTTTATTTCCCGTAGTTGTTCGACAATCAAAGGTATTGCCTGAAACAGTGAGTACCTGCGTATCGTCTGACTCAAGCGTTTCAGATCAGCGGTTGAAGTCCCATCCGTGGTGTCCATTCGTATACTTCTCCCTGGGTGCTCCTGACATGCAATTCATGGAAAGAGTTGAGACTGGCATAAAGAGCGAAAAACTCGTTAAGTACCGAGGCAAAAACAAATAATCCACCTTCCCCGGCACAGCATTGCGCATCGATCAGCAACTCCGTTTTCAATCCTCGAACAGGGAGACCTCGATATAAATGATCGACAGGTTCATGGCGAATGGACTTGAGCCCATTCAAAAGCTGCTTGCTGACCCGCTCAGCCTGTTGATCGTAATAGCGTGGAAAATCATACGTTTCCAGAATGCACTTCAACGCCGAGACATTATTCAACGACAGGTAATTCAAGGACATATTACTGATCACCCGCCACAGAAACTCCTTGTGTAGCGGCGGAGCAAAACTTCGCGTAGCCGGTGTAATGTTTCTGAACTTCAGAAAATCAGGTGTTTCCTCACAAGGCCTGCAAATACCGCCCACGGCTATCTGCAAGGGAAGATCCTGCTGGGTACAGGTCAACTCCACAGAAATGGTTTCATGCTGACGGGTCTGACGACCATCAAAACTCAAATACGTGTCCAGGCCATCGTGCAGCGGTGAAGGATGCTGGCGAATACTGTAATAAGGCCTTGGCTGCTGCACGTCGAAACTGGGGTCGTGCTCGAATGACTCAAACAGCACAAACTCCTGATAACCCAGGCCTCCCGGCTGCCAGCCGGTCACCTTGTCGACAGAAAAGATCCCGCATTTTCTTGAATCATGTTCGCCCGTCAATAGCCTGTATTCGTCCTGTGTACCCTCAAGACGAACAGGCAGTGCATCCTGTTTGAACAGATTCACGATAGGCGTGCAATACAGTTTTATATTCTGCAGTGTCGGTCGCAGGCGCTGAATTTCATTTTTCGCGATATCAAATGACAGCTCTACACTCCTTACCTTTTCCAGAATCTGCGGTGCAAGAGAGTTGATAATTTCAAGCCCCAGCACATCAACGAACAGGTATTTCTCTTTGAATACGAAATACTCCTGCAGGTAACGATACCCCCGAAAAGTATTCAATGGGTAAGGAATCAAGGCTTCCTCTTCTGCAAAACCCACTGCTTTTACTCTGTCGACAGGTAAAGTGAAAGAGACTGTTTTATCGCCTGTCGTAGTGAAAGGATTACCTTCCGCATCCAGAGGCGTCAGGCTGATCTTTTCGAGATTGTGCATCACCCCCAGGTATAAAGTCTGGCTGACGTACGACTCTCCGGCAAAATGCAGTCGCAAACGATTCAGTTCAAGAGAACCGATATGACCGTCACCGTTCATCTCAAGACGTAAGCCAAGCAATACGCCTGTGCCATTAACCGAGCAGTTCAATGCACTCAGCCTCAACGGCAATACAGTAGTTTCATAGCAGGTACGGAAATGACAAACAGCATCCTCAACCGGATGACTTTCCACGGGTGTTCCACGAGCAACCACTACACCCGTTCCCGAATGCTCCAGGGGTTCGAACTGCAACATGCTGACTGCTGGAAATGGCCGCATGTAGTTCGGCCACAACAACTGCATCAAGGAATGAGTAAGTTCAGGCAACTCGTCATCCAGCTTTTGTCGCAACCGCCCTGTCAGGAATGCAAAACCTTCCAGTAGTCGTTCAACATCGGGATCCTGGCCGGCCTGCCCCAGAAAAGAGGCCAGTGCAGGATTACGCTCGGCAAAGCGACTTCCCAATTGACGCAAGGCTGTCAATTCACTTTGGTAATAGGTATTAAAAGACAAGCGTTCATCCACCTGATTCGGGCCTGAAAAGCACGAACATAAAAAACAGAACTTGAACCCAACCGTACACACGCCATCAACATATGCCGAAACACACGCACACCCGACCAGACGTTGATTGACCCTTAACTTATATCGACTTTCCCGCCATCACCCAGACTTGCAGTAAAACGAACAGCGCGCTTCACACTTTCCACGGATAGAAAACCTTCAATGGAAAATCGCAACTTCAATTTTCCCTCTTCTGGCGGCAGGGATATCACGCGCACTTCGGACAATCGAGGCTCACAGGTTCTGATGAAAGCCTCGATAGCCGATCGAGACCGGGCATGAGTGTCATGCAGGCTCATGCGCATGTCATTCAAATCCGGCAGCCCATAATCAGGCTTTGTCTGCACACTACCCGCCCGAGTGCCGAGCATCTTCGCAAGATGAGCAGCCACCGAAGCAATGACACACTCTTCGCGACTCAAGCTGTTACGGCTCCTGGTTTCACCGCCAAGGCGCTCGAAAAGGCTACCGTAAGGATTCATGGCCGAGCGCCTGTAACTTGCATCCGGTTACTCCTTGTCCAGCTTGCCGACCAGGGAAAGCGTAAAGTCCGCTCCCATGTATTTGAAGTGAGGTCGCACGTTCAGGCTGACCCGGTACCAACCCGGCTCACCTTCAACATCACTGACGGTAATCTGCGCGGCACGCAATGGACGCCTGCCACGCACATCAGCGCTCGGGTTTTCCTGATCGGCCACGTACTGACCAATCCACTTGTTCAGTTCAAGCTCAAGATCGGTACGCTCCTTCCAGGAACCAAGCTGTTCACGCTGCAGCACTTTGAGGTAATGCGCCAAGCGGTTGACGATCATCATGTACGGCAGTTGGGTGCCGAGCTTGTAGTTCAACTCGGCCGTCTTCCCTTCGGCGCTGATGCCGAAAAACTTGGGTTTCTGCACAGAGCTGGCGGAGAAAAAAGCGGCGTTATCACTGCCCTTGCGCATGGTCAGTGCAATGAAACCCTCTTCGGCAAGCTCGTACTCACGGCGATCGGAAATCAGCACCTCGGTAGGGATCTTGGTTTCGATCTCACCCATGCTCTGGAAATGGTGCAGCGGCAGATCCTCGACAGCACCGCCACTCTGAGGGCCGATGATGTTCGGACACCAGCGAAACCTGGCAAAACTGTCGGTCAGGCGGGTAGCAAATGCGTAGGCCGTATTGCCCCATAAGTAATGCTCATGGCTGCCGGAAACGTTTTCCCTGTAGACAAACGTCTTGACCGGGTTCTCTTGCGGGTCATAGGGGTTACGCAGGAGAAAACGAGGCACAGTCAGGGCACAGTAACGAGCATCTTCCTGCTGGCGAAAACTTTGCCACTTGGCGAATTGCGGACCATCGAAGTGATCTTTCAGGTCCTTGAGATCAGGCAAGCCTGTAAATTGCTCAAGACCAAAGAAGCCAGGACCGGCAGCAGCAATGAATGGCGCATGGGCCATGCAGGCAACGCTCGATACATACTGCAGGGTTTTCACGTCAGGCGAACTTGGCGAAAAAAAGTAGTTGGCGATGATTGCACCAACGGGATTACCACCGAACTGCCCATATTCGGCGGTGTAGACATGCTTATAAAGGCCTGACTGCATGATTTCTGGCGAGTCTTCAAAATCATCCAGCAAGTCTTGCCGGGATACATTCAATATTTCGATTTTGATATTTTCACGAAAATCCGTGCGATCAACCAGCAATTGCAGACCGCGCCATGAGGCTTCCAGTGCCTGAAAGTCCTCGTGATGCAGAATCTCATCCATTTGCTGGCTAAGCCGTGTATCGATCTCGGCGATCATGCGATCGACCAATGCCTTTTTAACGGGCTCCTGGCTGTTGTGTGGTTTCAGCAGTTCCTCAATGAAAGCCGCCACTCCGCGTTTGGCAATATCATAAGCTTCGTCACCGGGGGCCAGTCTTGTTTCGGCGATAATCCGGTCAAGAACCCCATACTCGACAGCGTTGTCATTTTCTGACCGTAGCGCTTCAGCACTCATTAAATCGATTTCCTTATACGTAGAACTCAGGCGTTTACCGATGCAGCCATATCCAGACCCAACTCACCCAATACACGATCGCGGGACTCGGCATCGGCCAACACACTTTCAATCGCCTTGCGGAAGGCAGGCACATTCCCCAAAGGCCCCTTGAGTGCCATGAGGGCATCCCGCAGTTCCATAAGCTTTTTCAGTTCAGGGACCTGTTCTGCCAGGCTGGCCGGGTTGAAGTCCTTGAGTGAACGGACACGGATATGCACCCCTAACTCCTCGTTGCCATCGGATTCTTGAAGACGGTTGGGCACATTCACAGAAAGCGTCAACTCCTGCTTTTCCAGCACAGCATCAAAACTGTTTTTATCGATGCTTATCGCTTTACGATCTTCAAGCTTTCGCTCATCGGCTCGCTGCGTGAAATCACCCAGCACCAATAACTTCAAGGGAAGTTCAATCTCTTCCTTTGCACCTCCAATAGCAGGTTTGAAGGTGACATTGATACGTTCCTTAGGCGCGACAGAACCTTCTTTTGCCATACGTTTCTCCCTTACCGTTCTAGCCTTCAAGGCTTACTCAAGTAACACCTCAAGATCGAGGTGACAAAGCCTGCGATATATTTCATCCTTGCGCTCCCTTACCACGTTACTTTGCGGCAAGCACTCATAGCAGCTATTCAATGTGTGCATCACTTTCAGAGAAAGCTCCGGCTCCCATGTATGAAGCCCTGAATCCTGTAAATATTGATCCAGCACTTCCAGCTGGCTTTTGGCAAGTTCATACTTCTTGGCGGAATAACAAATCTTCGCCAAAGCAAACTGCCAATGAAAGCGTTCCCGCTGCCCCTGAGAACTCTGCAACTTCTGTTTCAGCATCTGAACAGCGGACTTCAGGCCATCGCTGCGCAAAACCGATAGTGCCTCTTCCAACACGACATCCCACTCAGGCTGAACGACACGTTCGTCAGGGGTATCATCAACAGTATCGACATGAAGGTGAGGCATGACCTGCTCATTGATCCAGCGATGGGTATCATCATCGGCAAACGGTGATCCGTCCTGGAATTTCAAATCGCAGATCCCTGGAAGGCGCTCCAGAAACAGTGCAAAAAGGATTTCAACCTCCCTCATTGCCGACTCTGCTTTCAATGCACGCAAACACTCCCATAGCAGCCGCTGCCCATCAAACCAGAAAGGCGTCAGCGCAAGGCTGGCCTCAATATCAACTATCAGATCCGCGTAACGCCCTTGCTTGAAACGCTCGGCATAGCCATTCAATTTTTCCGCGGACAAACCATGCAATGCAGTTACTTGCCTGACATTACACTCGGGCACTTTATCGATAGACAACCAGAACACCGTACGACTCAGACGCAAGGCGCGGACATCTGTAGCTTTCTGACGCAACCACCAGGCACATAGTTTCTGCGCACTTTCCTGCTGTGCCTTTAATGCCTTATGTGCATCTTTTTCACTCTCAATATGGACATCACTTTTAAAAACCCTGGCAGCAACCTGCTTTACCTGAACAATCAGAGTTTCTGTATCGGCTTTGCTTTCGACTGCACGTTGAACCATGACGGCAAGCCTGCGACGAACAGGTAAAATCAGCGGGGCCTCATCACCCAGATAATTCGTCAGTAAATTGTCCAGCGCTTCAAGCGTTTCAACCAGATTTTGAAACAGCGGTAACTGTGTAGTAACGGATACACCTTCGACAAGCACCTGTTCAAGCCGTGGCACCAACCAGTTAAGTGCAGCCGTTCGGGTTCTTGACTTGCGCGGATGAAGTACCTGCCAGCGATGACTGCATAAATGATGAAGCAAGTTAATCCCCGCCAACAAGCCGGGAAATGATTCACATTGATACAAGGCCCAGACCAACCAGACAGCAACACGCAGATCCTTTGAGTTCTCCCGCAGGATATGCTCACTGAGTTCACGCACTTTCAACCAGTCAACCTGAACACTTCCCTGCAAGGAGTAGACTTTACTCAATTCTCCCTCAAGAGCCTCGAACTCGGTTGAAAAACGAACATCATCACCTTCTGGACACTGCTCGGAAACAGGGCGCTCGACAAGCTCAAGGTAACGACTGGAAAGCGTGTCCGAGTAAGTCATCAATTAGTCTTCATCCTGAAACTGCTTGCCGAATCACAAACAGACAACACGTCAGAACCAGAAAGCGCACTGAAAATTCATGTCGCGCACCCTATCGCTGAAAAAATTCTTTAACAAGCATGAACTGGCTACACCGCAAACTTTCAGACTTTTCCTACATGGCTGAAAGGAAAAAATTTACAGCAACCCTAGAATTCTCACAAACACTACCCCATCGAACAAAAAATTGAATTTCCATCATTTTATAAAGCACCATAAAAGCTATCATGCGCAAAATTCTGCGCAGCAAAATGTGGATAAAGCTGTGAATAAACTCCCGAGATGCCCACAAAAAAGCACATGAGAGCCCCAATACAAAAATTGCGCAAATGCGCAGAAAATTGCGCACTTCAACCCCTTTAAAACACTCAACCCCAAACTAGCAATAAGCCAACTTACTGTTTTAAAAGAAAAAATGAAAACTGGCACATTTCTTGGTATTAGCCAGTTCGATCCATAAGCGAAATACGCTGCCGGACACTTATTTTTTTGCAAGGAGAGTATCAATGGCCACACCCGCTTACATGTCCATAACAGGTGAAAAACAAGGTCTGATTACCGCAGGTGCCTTTACATCAGACTCGGTTGGAAACACTTATCAGGAAGCCCATGAAGATGAGGTCATGGTCCAGGGTTTTAGCCATGTAGTGACCATCCCGCGTGACCCTCAATCAGGCCAGCCTACCGGTCAACGCATACATACCCCACTGTGTATCACCAAGGTCTTCGACAAGGCTTCTCCACTTTTGCTGGAGGCACTAACCGCCGGCGAGTGTCTGTCCGAAGTCGTAATCAAGTGGTACCGCACTTCCAGTACCGGCACCCAGGAGCACTATTACACCACCAAACTGGAAGACGCGATCATCGTGGAAATCAAGGACTACATGCTCAACTGCCAGGACCCTGGCAATGCTCACTTCACCCATCTGGAAGATGTGCATTTCAGCTACCGCAAAATAATCTGGACCCACGAAAAAGCGGGGACTAACGGCTCTGACGACTGGCGCACCCCCCGCTGAACCCAAGTCTGAATAACCACCCTATCGATTCCACAGAATCGATAGGGCTAAAGCTGTCACTTATCCAGACATGGAGAATACGTGATGTCCGCCCCCATCCATCAGGCGCATTTCACCCTGCACCTGCAAGACGTCAAACATGACTTCAAGGTACTGGCCTTTACCGGCACCGAGGCCATCAGCCAGCCCTATGCCTTTGAGCTGGAACTGGTCAGCGAAGATCCGGCGCTGGACCTGGACGACTTCCTGCACCGTCCGGCCTTTCTGCAGTTCGGCCCCGACGACATTGGCGTGCATGGCCTGATTGATCGCATCGCCCAGGGCGATTCCCGCAAGCGTCTGACTCATTACGCCATGACCCTGCGACCGCAGCTGTCGTACCTGGGCCACCGCCTCAATCAACGTATCTTCCAGCAGCAATCCGTGCCGGACATCATTGCCCGGGTGCTGCAGGACCACGGCATCCTTGCCGACCGCTATCACTTCCAGCTCGGCCTGCCGTACCCCAAACGCGAATACTGCGTGCAGTACGACGAATCGGACCTGCATTTCATCCAGCGCCTCTGTGAAGAAGAAGGCCTGCACTATCACTTCCAGCACAGCCGAACGATGCACCGGCTGATGTTTGGCGATGACCAGACCGTCTTCCCCCGGCTTGCTCCCCTGAGCTATCGGCAGGACAGCGGGATGGTCACCTATGAGCCGGCGGTCAAGCGTTTCAATGTTCGCCTGGAAACCCGTACCACTCGTACTACCCGCCGGGACTACGACTTTCAGAAACCTCAGGTATCTCTTGAAAGCGCAGTCGATCACCAGACCCTGCCAGACCTTGAGGATTACGATTACCCAGCCCGTTTCACCGACCGTGAGCGCGGCAAGCTACTGACCAGGCGGGCACTGGAACGCCATCGGCACGATTACCGCCTCGCCGAAGGCCAGAGCGACCAGCCGGCACTGGTCAGCGGTCACTTTCTGGACCTGACCGAACATCCGCAAAAAAGCTGGAATCAGCTCTGGCTGCTGACCGAAGTGCACCACGAAGGTCATCAGCCTCAGGTGCTGGAAGAAACCGCTGGTCAAGGACAAGAACCTGACTGGCCGGGCTATCGCAACACCTTCCGGGGCACGCCCTGGGACGCCTTTTACCGCCCGCCCCTTCGCCACCCCAAGCCGCGCATGATGGGCAGCCAGACCGCTATCGTCACCGGGCCGCAGGATCAGGAAATCCATTGCGACCCGCATGGCCGGATCAAGGTGCAGTTCCACTGGGATCGCGAGGGCCGGCAGGATGCCCGAAGCAGTTGCTGGTTGCGGGTCTCGTCCAGTTGGGCAGGTAATCGGTATGGCGCTGTTGCCCTGCCGCGAGTCGGCATGGAAGTGCTGGTGACCTTTCTGGAAGGTGACCCCGATCAGCCGCTGGTGACCGGTTGCCTGTACCACGCCGAAAACACCCCGCCCTACGCCCTGCCCGAGCATCGCACCCGCAGCGTCTTCAAGACCTTGAGCAGCCCCGGCGGCGGGGGTTCTAACGAGCTGCGTATCGAAGACCGCAAGGATCAGGAACAGATCTTCATCCACGCCCAGCGCAACTGGGACCAGAGCATCGGCCACGACCAGAAGATCCATGTCGGCAACGAGCGCCACGACCGGGTCGAGGCCAACAGCTACAGCGAATTCGGGGCCGAGGAACACTGCACCGTCAACGCCGACCGCAAGGTGGAAATCAGGGCGAACGATCACCTGAGCATTGCTCAGGTTCAGAACATCAAGGTGGGGATGGCGCAACTGGTCGAGGCCGGTCAGGAAATCCATCTCAAGTCCGGTAACAAGCTGGTGATCGATGCGGGTATGGAACTGACCCTCAGAGTCGGCGGCAGCTTTATCAAGATCGATCACAGTGGAGTAATGATCAACGGGCCATTGGTCAGAATCAATGAAATTGCTTTTCCCGGTATGGGAACCCCTGCACTGCCTTTATTACCGGGTCCCCTGCAATCGGTAGATATGAACCAGCCTGGACAATTGCTGGCACAACCGCAATTTCTGGCGCTGAACCGCAAGCGGGCTGCGCGTTGCGAGGTATGCCAGGAATCATAGGGTGCAAAACAGCCTGGGGCTCAGGCAGAATCTACCCGGCTGATAACGAGCCACTGTGCTGCATCCCCTTCTGCAAGGAACCCCATGATCCAGATTCGCCCCATGACCCACGACGATTTCGAGATTTTCTGGCCCACGTTTCAGGCTGTCGTGGTGGCACAGGAAACCTACGCTTATGACCCGGCACTGACTAGGGAACAGGCACGGGACCTGTGGATGGGATTGCCCTTGCATACCCTGGTCGCTGAAGAGGACGGTCAGTTGCTGGGCAGTTATTACCTCAAGGCCAACGCAGCCGGCCCCGGGAGTCATGTCAGCAACTGCGGCTACATGGTGACCGAGGCTGCACGCGGACGTGGCGTGGCCCGCCTGATGTGCGAGCATTCCCAGCAACTGGCCCGTGAAAGCGGTTTCCTGGCCATGCAGTTCAACTCGGTGGTATCCACCAACGAAGCGGCGGTGGCCCTGTGGAGCAAGCTCGGCTTCGCAACCGTGGGACGTCTGCCACGTGCCTATCGCCATCGACAGTTGGGGCTGGTGGACTGTCTGGTGATGTTCAAATGGCTGATCGATGAACCACAAGCCCGGGAACCCGCACAGCCAAAGCTGATCGGCCGCAAGAATATCGAATCAGTGGTTTCCCGCCCCAGGCGCCGCTAGCCTGTTCAGTCCTTGACTTCGTTCAGGGAAAACCTTCGTCCCTTGGTGTCCCGCACTTCGGCTCCCACGATATAGGCAATGGTCTGCCCGTCATGGTCAACCAAACGCTGCGGGGTTCCCAGACTCAAGGTGCCTATCTCGCCGCTCCAGTCACGGCGCGGGTCATGTTCCAGATAGGCATAGACCTTGCGCTCGCGAATACGCCAGATCGGGTAGGACTTGCGGGTTGAAACGACGTCGTAGGTCAGGTTGGGATTGAACAGGAAGGCAGTGGCCATGGCAGTCTCCGTTTGTGGACGTGGTTGACTGCATGTTGAAACCACAGGGAATGAGGCAGGATAGACCAAGCATCACTGGCAGTGCAGGTTCGCCTGACCGCCGACAGCAAAACGCGGGCGGGACGGGCCAAAAGTGCCCGTCCCGCCCGACATTCAAGGTTTAAGAGGTTTGCGCATCGGGTTGCTTTTGCAGCAGAACCCGCGTCACACGCCGTTCCTCGACACCGACGACCTTGAGTTGCCAGCCTTGCCAGTCCAGGTTGTCACCGATCACCGGCAAGCGATCCAGCAGACTCATGACCAGGCCGGCCAGGGTCTGGTAATCATCGGTTGCCTTGGCCTGAAAACCGGTCCGCTCGCGGATCAGGCTCAGGTTCAAGGCGCCCGACACCAGGAAGTCCTCACCCTGTGGCACGATATCCGGCCCTTCCACCTCACTGGCATCAGGCAACTGGCCAGCGATGGACTCCAGGATGTCGGTCATGCTCAAGACACCGATGAAGTCGCCGAACTCATTGACCACAAATGCAATGTGAGTCGACTCTTTGCGCATCTGCTCCAGAGCATTGAGGATCGTGAAGTTATCCAGCAGGTTGATCGCCTTGCGGCTCATCAGACGCAGGTCAGGTTCGTTACCCGCCAGGATTTCCTTCAACAACTCCTTCTTGTGCACAAAGCCCAATGGCTCATCAATGCCAGCCTCGCCGATCAGCGGCAGTCTGGAGTATGAAGAGTGCATCAGCTTGAGTCGGATCTTCTCTGCATCATCACCAATGTCGATGTAGTCGACTTCGGTACGCGGTGTCATGGCAGTGCGCACCTGACGCTCGGCCAGTTGCAGGACGCCGCTGATCATGACGCGCTCGCGACGATCAAAGACCGGCTCGGTGCCTTCGCCCTCGATCATTTCGATGATTTCCTCATCGACCTCACCCGCTTCCAGCTTGCGGCCGCCCAGCAGGCGCATCACCGCGTGGGCTGCACGCTCACGGCGCGGCAGATGGCCATGGGCAGACTTCTTGCTGCGCTTGCGAGCGATCTGGTTGAACACCTCGATCAGGATCGAGAAGCCAATCGCGGCATACAGATAGCCTTTAGGTATGTGGAAACCCAGACCTTCGGCAGTCAGGCTGAAGCCAATCATCATCAGGAAGCCCAGACACAGCATGATGACGGTCGGGTGGCTGTTGACGAACTTGGTCAGCGGCTTGCTGGCAACCAGCATCAGGCCGATGGAGAAAATCACGGCAATCATCATGATCGACAGGTGTTCGACCATGCCGACCGCTGTAATCACGGCATCCAGCGAGAACACGGCATCCAGCACCACGATCTGCGCCACGATAGGCCAGAACAAGGCATAGGTTGCACTACCGGCACGCTGACTGACATGGCCTTCGAGTCGCTCATGCAACTCCATGGTGGCCTTGAACAGCAGGAACACACCACCGAACAACATGATCAGATCACGCCCGGAGAAGCTGTGGTCGAATATCTCGAACAGCGGCTCGGTCAGCGTCACCATCCAGGAGATGCTCGCCAGCAGGCCAAGTCGCATGATCAGCGCCAGGGACAGACCAATCACCCGGGCCTTGTCACGCTGCTCGGGAGGCAGTTTGTCGGCCAGGATGGCAATGAACACCAGATTGTCGATACCCAGTACCAGTTCAAGCACGATCAGGGTAAGCAGGCCAAGCCATGCCGTGGGGTCAGTTATCCATTCCATAGGAATCATTCAGTCTCGTGCAGAAAATAGCGGGAAGATGTCATCGGCAGAATCAAGCATGCACTGCGAGGCATTACCGGGCTTGGCTCGGTAAATCCGGAGGGCAAAAGGCTGACGGGGCGAACACCCTGCAAGAGAGTGAAGAAACCAGTGCTTGAATAAGAAGATCCGCTCGATAACGAGGCGTGGGCACGCGAGCAGATGGAGGGTGTTGATGAGGCAGAGCGACCAGGAGGCTCCTGAGGGGTATTCATATGATCCTGAAAATTAATGCGGGATGAGATCCTACAATAGAAAAAGATATTTCACCCGTCGAATAAGTATTACAAAGATTGACCAAGATCATGGCCAAGCCCCCTCCAGCGACACTATGTCGCACGCCCAAAGGCGACCAGTTATCTGACGACGGCGGTCAGGCGGTAGCTGCTAGCCTTCATTTGTCTTAAAATGTTGCAATACCGTCAAGCGAGTGCGGAATCGAACATGGACAGCCTGCCTGTCGTGTCGCGACATCCCATCTGACTTGAATCGACTTATAAAAAGAAAGCCCGTCCCTGACGGGCTTTCTGCGTTTTCAGCTTTTGCTTTCTGGCTCTCAGAGCCGTAAAGCCAGCTCCGTTTTCTGATCTTGAGGCTATTTCCGATGCTGCGGCTTGTTGTGATTCACCTGTTCCAATGGTTCAAACGTCTTTCCTCGGTGCTTGCATCCCGCCGCTCTGCAGACACCTCCTACTCCCGTGATTTCAATCGCGAAGACGATCAGGGCCGCTGGACCTTCATTTCGATCTTTATCGTGCTCACCCTGAGCCTGTATTGCCTGGCCGGGCTTGGCTACTACGCCAAGGTCAATGTCTGGGACCACTTCACCGAAGAGCAGAAGGCCAATATCGCCCAGGCCATGGTGATCAGCACACAGAACCTGTGACACCAGACGCAGCGACCACCAGACGGGGAAGTGAAAACTTCCCCGTTTTCGTTTGCGCAACTTGCCACCCAAAGGCTTTTCTGCGAGAAAGCAGCCCCGACCACCACAGGACAATCAGGCCATGAGCAACGAACTACAGATTACCGACCTGCATATCGGGGACGGCAAGGAAGCAGTAAAAGGCGCCTTGATTACCACCCATTACACTGGCGTTCTGGACGATGGCACCGTCTTCGATTCATCCCATGAGCGCGGCAAGCCATTCCAGTGCGTGATTGGTACTGGTCGGGTCATCAAGGGCTGGGACATCGGCCTGATGGGCATGAAGGTTGGTGGCAAACGCAAGCTTTTCGTCCCGGCTCACCTGGGCTATGGCGACAGAAAGATGGGCGCCCATATCCAGCCCGGCTCCAATCTGACGTTTGAAATAGAGCTGCTGGAAGTCCTGACCCGCGACGATTGATAAAGGGCCAGGTATGACCTGCCTGCCACCATCTCCTTCGTGAATGCCTGATACCGCGCCCGGATTGCTTGTTACCGTGGAAAAAGCCATGCTCTGGGCATGGAGTTCAGACATTTATCTGACAGGAATATATATGGCTCTCAATAAGCCGACCCAGGAGCTGAAGCGGCACCTGAAGGGCACTGCCTCCAATCTTGAAAAAACAGCCGATGAAATTCTCAAGCTCGCCTCCGACATGAAAGATGTCGATGTGACCGCCATTCTGCAGTTGGTCAATCGGCTCTACAGCGATGCCGACCAGCTCAATGCGTATGTGGACGAGGTCAAGGCAAAAAGGATCGTGCGCACCAAACCTCAGTGACACAAGGACAGAACCCTGCCCCCGCGCTGCCTGCTGCCAGAGAGCCATCCATGTTGCCATCCGCCACAAAGATCAGCGCCAGCCCCAGACACCTGAACATGCAGAAATGGCGTGGCAGGGTCGGCATGGCGCTGGCAGCCAGCCTGTCAGTGCTGGCGGGCATGACGGATGCGATAGGCTTCATGGCCACCGGGGATTTCGTTTCATTCATGAGCGGCAACACCACTCGCCTGGCCGTCGCCATCAGTGACGGTGACTCGGGGACCACCACCCGCCTGATACTGGCCATTGTCGTCTTCATTGCAGGCAATGCCCTGGGTGTCATCGTTGCCCGCCTGGGTGGCAGACGCGCCCTGCCCTTGTTGCTCAGCGTCGCGACACTGCTTTGCGCTGCTGCGGCCTGGCCGATGGATTCGAATATTCTGGCGCTTGTCTGGGCCATTCTGGCCATGGGCATGCTCAATGCCGCTGTCGAACAGGTCAACGGTCTTCCCGTTGGCCTGACCTACGTGACCGGCGCGCTGTCACGTTTCGGGCGTGGCCTGGGACGCAGGATGCTGGGTGAACGCCGCGATGGCTGGCGGATTCAGCTTGTCCCGTGGGCAGGCATGTTTGTCGGTGCCGTCATTGGCGCCGTGCTTGAACGGCACATGGGCCTCAATGCACTGCTGGTCAGCGGTGGGTTCTCAGCCTTGCTGGGGTTTGTATCACTGAAGATCCCCCATCGCTGGCAACGCCGCTATATGCCACGCTGACGCGGCTGGATTGCTCTTCCATTTCAGCGTCGCTTGAAATGCGTTTAACATACGCGCCCTTTCATTACCGACCCTTGTCATGACCCCTGATGCGCTCGCCACTCTGCAACAGCACGTACTCGATGCCTTGAGCACCGTGCCCGATGAAACCCGTCGCCTGTTTCATGGACGCGGCAGAGTATGGCCGGGGCTTGAACACATTACCGTCGACTGGATGCAGGGCGTGGTTCTGGTCTCGCTGTTCAGGGAATCACTTGAGTCAGAGCTGGAGTCATTGACCCGACTGCTGCTGGAGCTGACGCATTCCCCTCAATGGCAACAGAGCCAGGCCCATACGCTGTTGCTGCAACATCGCTATCTGCCACAAAGCACTGTGCAATGCCTTGTGGGCGAGCTGATGGACGAGTGGGTCATCACCGAGAACAACCTGCGCTACAAGGTGGATTTCGGCAAGAAACAGAACAGCGGTCTGTTTCTGGACATGCGTTATGGCCGCGAATGGGTTCGCTCCCAGGCCAAGGGCAAGCGGATCTTGAATCTGTTCGCCTATACCTGCGGCTTTTCGGTGGCCGCCATTGCCGGCGGTGCCGATCATGTGGTCAATCTGGACATGGCCAAGGCCGCGCTGAATCGTGGACGTGAGAATCATAGGCTCAATGGCCATGATCTGAGCCGGGTCAGCTTTCTGGGCCACGACCTGTTCAAGTCCTGGGCCAAAGTCACGCGCTCGGGCCCTTACGATCTGGTGATCATCGACCCGCCGTCATTCCAGAAAGGCAGTTTCATGCTAGACAAGGATTATCAGCGGGTTCTGCGCCGCTTGCCGGAGCTGCTGACCGAGGATGGAACGGTACTGGCCTGTATGAACGATCCGGCAGTCGGCACAGACTTTCTGATCCGGCACACAGCCGTTGAAGCTCCGGGACTGCGCTTCGAGCAACGCCTGGAGAATCCGCCGGAATTTCCCGATGCCCGTATCGAGGGTGGTTTGAAAGCTCTGGTATTCAAGGCTGATGGTGAACCCCGGGCAGGATGGGCATAACTGCGAGGAATGCAGCCGGGATTGCCTTCCTGAAATGCAATAAGCGGCTGGCGCATATGCGCCAGCCGCTTATTGGTTTACAGGCATCAGTTTCTACCGGCGCACTCAGTTATTGCCTTGTAACTCAGTGTATTGAGATCGCCTTGCGAGTCTTCATAAGTCATGAACTTATAGTTGATCCCGCAGTCGCCAGGTGCCGGGGTCTTGATCACTACCTTGGCAACATCCAGCTTCATTCCGTAGGCATAGTTCTGTATAACTGGAACCGGCTTCTGTACCTTGGCCGCATATTCCTCGACCTTGATCTGATGCGCTTTGCTGCGCTCATCACTGCCCTGCAAGTCCGTCGTACTGAAAGCGTACGAGGTCAATGGCGAAGCCAGTGCAAAGGCAAGAACGGACAGCTTTAAAACATTCATCTTTTTTCTCCTCTTTAGTGGTAACTCAATGTAGCAATACAGTCACTCGGTAAAAATATGCCACCCGGCATACCCTGACGCACCAATTGTTTCTATTTGTTTTTACTAATAAAAATCGTGATATTCACAGAAGCCTGCTCACTGACGGACCCTGAGCTGCCGCCAGCCACGACGACAACGCGAGGCCGCCGGAGCGTCATCAATTCTTGCCAACGCAGTCACTCAGCACCTTGTAGCGCAGCGTATTGAGCTCGCCCAGGGAGTTTTCATATGTCATCAATTTGGAGTTGACTCCGCAACTCTTCGGCGCCGGAGTTTTAACGACCACTCTGGCAATATCCAGCTTCATACCGTAGGCGTAGTTCTTTATTTCAGGAACAGCCTTCTGCGTTTTTGCTGCATATTCCTCAACCTTTAGTTGATGCACCCTGCTCCGCTCTTCGCCTTGAAGATCCGCAGAACTGAAAGCGTACGAAGTCACTGGTGAAACAAGCGCAAAGGCAAGAACAGACAGTTTTAAAACATTCATTTTATTACGACTCCTATCAAGTGATGACTCACTGTAGCAATCAGACACTTTCCAAAACGTTGCGCGAGAATTACCATTTTGTAATCGCTCTGAACGCTTTATGAAAACCAAATAAAAAAGCCCGTGGCAGTTCACCCGCCACGAGCCTTTCAACAACTTGAAGCCTTATTCTTCTCGACGATGAGCCCACTGATACAGCGCTGGCAATACCAGCAAAGTCAGAATCGTCGACGACAGTATTCCGCCGATCACGACGGTAGCCAGAGGCCTCTGCACTTCTGCACCGGTGCCTGTCGCCAGGGCCATGGGGATGAAGCCCAGAGAGGCAACCAGAGCCGTCATCAGTACCGGACGCAACCTTGTCAAAGCGCCTTCACGAATGGCTTTTTCCAGGCTGAAGCCTTCTTCCCGAAGGTTACGAATGAAGGCAATCATCACCAGACCATTCAAGACTGCGACACCGGACAAGGCAATGAACCCGACCCCGGCGGAAATCGACAACGGGATGTCCCTCAGCCATAGCGCCAGGATACCGCCCGTCAAGGCAAAGGGAATCCCGGTGAATACCAGCAAGCCGTCCTTGAGGTTGTTGAACATCATGAACAGCAGCGCCAGCACCATCAGCAACGCCACGGGCACCACAATTTGCAGGCGCTGTGCCGCCGATTGAAGCTGCTCGAACTGGCCACCCCAACTGGTCCAGTACCCCGGCGGGATCGTCACCTGCTCCTGAATGGATTGCCCGGCCTGTTCCACGAACGAGCCAAGATCACGGCCCCGTACGTTGGCGCTGACGATGACCAGACGCTTGCCGTTTTCGCGGCTGATCTGATTCGGCCCGAGGACCAGATCCAGGCTCGCCACCTGGGACAACGGGATGAAGCCGATCTGCGCGTTGCTGCTGCCCGGGCTGGCCGGAACGGGAATCAGCAGGTTCGAGAGCCCGTTCACGTCGGTGCGCAGCTTCTCGGACAAACGCACCACCATGTCGAAACGGCGGTCCCCGTCATACAGCGTACCGGCCTGACGCCCACCGACAGCAATCGCAATGGCATCCTGCACATCGCCCATGTTCAAGCCATAACGGGCCGCCTTGTCGCGGTCGATATTGATTGTCAGCACCGGCAGGCCGGTCGTCTGTTCGACCTTGACCTCCGAGGCACCGCTGACCTTCTGCAGCGTTGCGGCGATCTTGTTGGCGGTCTGATTCAGTACATCCATGTCATCGCCAAACACTTTCACCGCTACATCGCTGCGCACGCCTGAAATCAGCTCGTTGAAACGCAACTGAATCGGCTGGGACAGCTCGTAGTTGCTGCCCGGCACACTGGCAGCAGCGGCCTGCAACTCGGCAATCAGTGTCTCGCGGGACTTCTTCGGATCAGGCCATTGATCGGCAGGCTTGAGCATCACGTAACTGTCGGAAATATTCGGCGGCATCGGGTCGGCGGCGATTTCCGCAGTCCCTGTACGGGCGAACACCCGCTCCACTTCCGGCATGCGCTCGATAATGGCTTTCTCGAGACGCTGCTGCATGTCCACCGACTGGGTCAGGCTGGTGCCCGGAACACGCAAGGCCTGCAAGGCAAAGTCACCTTCACTCAGACTGGGAATGAACTCACTGCCCATTCGGCTGGCGGCAACACCCGAAACGGCGATAACCGCAAACGCCATGCCGAACGCCAGGGTACGGTGGCCAAGCACCCAGTCCAGAACCGGTGCATATCGCTGGCGGGCCGTACGCATGACCACGCCTTCCTCTTCCTTCACCTTGCCGGTGACGAACATGGCAATGGCAGCCGGTACGAAGGTCACGGACAGGATCATCGCACCCAGCAGGGCAATGACCACCGTAAACGCCATGGGGTGGAACATCTTGCCTTCGACACCTGTCAGGGCAAAGATCGGCAGGTACACGACCATGATGATCAGTTGACCGAAGATCAAAGGACGCCGGGCCTCACGTGCAGCGGCAAAGACCTCGTGAAAACGTTCGGAGCGAGTCAGCATCCGGCCATGGCGCTGCTGGGCATGGGCCAGCCTGCGAATGGAGTTTTCGACGATGACCACCGCGCCATCGACGATAATGCCGAAGTCCAGCGCCCCCAGGCTCATCAGGTTGGCACTGACCTTGTTGGCGAACATGCCGGTAAAAGTGAAGAGCATGGCCAGTGGAATCACCATGGCGGTGATCAGGGCCGCACGGATGTTACCCAGGAACAGGAAGAGGACCGCGATGACCAGAATTGCGCCTTCGATCAGGTTCTTCTTGACCGTGGCAATGGCCTTTTCCACCAGATTGGTACGGTCATACACCGTAACCGCCACGACGCCCTTGGGCAGCGAGCGGTTGATTTCGGTCAGCTTCGCAGCCACCGCCTGGGAGACGCTGCGACTGTTTTCGCCGATCAGCATGAAGACTGTACCCAGCACGACTTCACGACCGTTTTCGGTCGCTGCACCGGAACGCAGTTCCTTGCCGATCACCACATCGGCCACATGACTCACCCGGATCGGCGTGCCCTGCACATTGGCAATCACGATATTGGCGATATCGAGTTCATTGACCAGTTGCCCCGGCGCCCGGATCACCAGTTGCTCACCACCCCGCTCGATATAGCCAGCGCCGACGTTGGAGTTGTTGCGTTCAAGGGCCACGATCAGGTCGTTGAGCGTCAACTTGTAGGCAGCCAGCTTTTTCGGATCGGGCGCGATCTGGTACTGCTTGGCAAAGCCGCCAATGGTATTGATCTCGGCGACACCCGGCACATTGCGCAACTGTGGCTTGATGATCCAGTCCTGAATGACCCGCAGGTCAGTAGGCGTATAAGGCGTGCCATCTTCTTTCAGCGCACCCTCTCTGGCCTCGACCGTCCAGAGGAATATCTCCCCGAGACCGGTGGAGACTGGCCCCATCATGGCATCGATGTTTTCAGGCAACTGCTCCTTGGCAGTCTGCAAGCGCTCGCTGACCTGCTGGCGAGCGAAAAACAGGTCGGTGCCATCCTCGAAAATCACCGTAACCTGGGACAGTCCCGAGCGCGACAGCGAGCGGGTCTGCTTCAGGCCCGGCAGCCCGGCCATGGCAGTTTCGATGGCAAAGGTAATGCGCTGCTCGGTTTCCAGCGGAGAAAAACCCGGTGCAGCGGTATTGATCTGCACCTGGACGTTGGTGATATCGGGCACCGCATCAATGGGCAGCTTCTGGTAGCTGGCAATGCCCAGCCCGGCCATCAGCAGGACCGCCAGCATGACGACAATGCGTTGCTCTATGGCAAATTGAATCAGGCGTTCAAACATGGAAGAGTTCTCGTGCGTAGCGGATCAATGGGCATGCTCGGCCGAGCCCTTGCCCAGCTCCGACTTGAGGACGAAGCTGCCTGCGGTTGCGACTTGTGTGTTGACTGCCAGCCCCTTGAGCACTTCCACATAGCCGCTGTCGCTACGCCCGAGGGTGACTGGCTGGGCCTGGAAACCCTGTGGCGTTCGCACGAAGACCGAAGGCTTGTCTTCAACGGTCTGAATCGCTTCTTCGGGAATGCTGACCGCAACCTCGCTGGCATGCGCCGCCACCGCAACGGAGACGAACAGTCCCGGCCGCCAGGCGCCCTGAGGGTTGGCGAGTTTCACCCGTACCGTCGCGGCCCGGCTCTGCTCGCCCAGCAGGTTGCCGACATAGCTCACCTGCCCCTCGACTTCGGCATTCATGTCGGGCGAGCTGACTTTGACATTGCGCCCGACAATCACCTTGTCCAGATCCTTGGGCGTCACACCAAAGGTGGCCCAGACACGGGACAGATCCGAGAGCGTGAAAACGTTGCTGCTCTCGCTGACCACTTCACCAAGCCCCAGATGCTTTTCAACGACTACGGAATCGAAAGGCGCAACGAGTTCGTAGCGATTGCCGGTGGCTTTGCCGGCAGCGCCCATGGCACTGACT
Organism: Pseudomonas lijiangensis; assembly: GCF_018968705.1. Lineage (NCBI taxonomy): Bacteria > Pseudomonadati > Pseudomonadota > Gammaproteobacteria > Pseudomonadales > Pseudomonadaceae > Pseudomonas > Pseudomonas lijiangensis. The sequence continues at coordinate 2,628,752 of NZ_CP076668.1, read as the reverse complement.
TTCTGCCGGGCATTGCTCAGGGCGATTTCGGCCTCCTGCAAGGCCTGACGCGCCTGCTGGTAATCCTGCTCGGCCGAGATCTTGTCTTCCCAGAGCTTTTTCTCCCGCTGGAATGTCAGGCGGGCCAGTTCGACCCGGCGCTGCGCCGCGCTCAACTCACTGCGCTGCTCGGAGACCTGCTGGCTGGCAATCACCGCCAGAACCTGGCCTTTTCTGACCTGCTGCCCCAGATCGGCTTTCACCTCTTCCACGACACCGCTGACTCGTGGCACCACGTGCGAGGTGCGATCCTCATCGAAGCGGATTTCACCGGGGAACGAGACGGACGTGCTCATCTGGCGAGAAGCGGCCACACCCAGCTCAATGCCGGCAGCCTTGATCTGGGCCTCGCTCAACTCCAGCGCGCCCTCTTCTTCATGCCCTTCTTCCCCATGACCTTCATCGCCATGCTCGTCCTTTTCGGCCGGTTTGCCTTTTGGCTCATCCCCGTGATCGTCATGACCTTCCCCTTCATGGCCTTTCTCCTGGCCGTGAGACGATTCCTTTTCATCGTCATGGGCATGTTCGGAAGAAGCATTGGAGAAAAACGGACCGCCGCCCAGGGTCAGACTGCCCAGGCCAATGAGAACCACCACTGCCGTCGCAGCGGCAATGTTGCGTTTGTTATTCATGAAGACTCCTGATTGGCCACTCAGGGCTTTACGCTCCTGTCGCTGGCCACCGCTGGCTATTGAAGTTGAGTGAGGAAACGGCCCGAGTCGCCGTAAATGCGTTCGATGACGACCCGTGCATCAGCCGCGCGGGCCAACGACTCCAGGTACTGGCTACGTGCAGAAATCAGGGTGCGCTGTGCATCGAGCACTTCCAGGAAACCGAACTTGCCCATCTCGAAACCGCGGGTTGCGGTGTCGACGGCCTGTTGGGCGGCAGGCAGGATGACCCTGGTGAACGCCTCGGCTTCCTGGGCTGCGGTGTCCCACTGATCGACCGCCAGTTGCGTCTGGGTGCGCAGCTTCAACTCCACGGAGTTGCGCAAGTCACGGGATTGATCGGCTCGCCGTGCGGCGGCCAAGACATTGCCCTGATTGCGATCGAACAAGGGAATCGGCACGGAAAAGCCGACCACATTGACCCGCTCGCGGTCTTCGCGGCTGTACTGGCTGCCCACGCTGACGGTGAGGTCTGGAATCCGTTGCGCCTTCTGCGAACCCAGTTGCGCCTCGCCCAGTGCGATGCGGGTTTCGGCCAGACGCAGCTCGGCGGTCTGTTTGATTTGATTCAACAGGGTTGGCCCGTGAGGCGCCTTGCCCGGCGACAGGTTCGGGGATTGCAGGCGCTCGAAAGAGGTCTGCGACTGGCCCATGATCTGAGACAGTTCACGCCAGGCAGCCGATTTGGCGATCTGCGCCTGACGCACCTGCAGACGGGTTTCGGCCAGTTGCACCTGAGCCCGGGTGGCCTCTACAGGCGACGACTTGCCAGCCTGGATACGCCCTTCGGCAACCTTGAGCCCTCGCTCGGCCAGTGTCTGGGACTCCAGCGCCAGATCCAGACCGGCCTGGGCCCGCAAGGCCGCATAAAAGCCCTGGATCACCTCACCCCGCAAGGCATTGCCACGTTGCTCCAGCTCAAGCGCGGCGACATCCTGGCCACGGCTGGCAACATCGACACGAGCGCCTCTTTTGCCTCCCAGTTCCAGCGCCTGACTGATGGCGATGGTTGTGGTGCTGGTGGACTTGCGGGTGTCCTCCATCTCCCAGGACAGTTCGGGATTGGGTATCAACCCGGCCTGCTGCCGTTCCCCCAGCGCGATGTCGATTTCCCTGCGAGCGGCAGCCAGATCGGGGTTCATGGAAAAGGCCGTGTCCAGAGCGTCGGACAGTGTGATGGATTGCGCTTGCGCTGCCGTCGCGCTCTGGCTGAAAACCGCCAGGAACAGCACACAGGCAAAGCCCATTTTCATTCTGCCGGGTCTGCTGCCCGGTGAACTGTTCAAGATTCGATAGCCGCGCACGTTGTACTTCCCCACTTGCATGATCCACGCCTGAGCGGCGATTGCACCGGCGAGCATGAGCTGCCGGGGTTGACGCAGGGACTTTAGGGAATGGCAGCTATCAGCGGGGTTGCTGGAAAATTACAATTTCGTTATCTGAAAAAAGCGCGTCGCTTTGGCCTTAAAGTAAGTAACACATCAGCATTGACTCTGTAGTCCCTACAGACTTCAGAATCCCTTCGCTTCAGCAACCACTGACTCAATTCAAACAGGATATTCAACCATGCGAATCCTTGTGGTCGAGGACGAGCCGAAAACTGCCGAATACATGCATCAGGGCCTGACCGAAAGCGGTTATGTCGTCGATGTTGCCACTACAGGTATCGACGGTCTTTGTCTGGCCCAGCAACAGATCTATGACGTGGTCATCCTGGACATCAACCTGCCGGGCATGGACGGCTGGGATGTCCTGGCACAACTGCGCAAGACCAGTAACACACGGGTCATGATCGTGACCGCCCGTGGTCGTCTCGATGAAAAGATAAAAGGTCTGGAATCGGGAGCCGACGACTATCTGGTCAAGCCGTTCGAGTTTCCCGAACTGCTGGCCCGGATTCGCACCCTCATGCGCCGCAGCGAGCAGGCCAGCGTGCCTCAGGTTCTGCAGGTGGCAGATCTGGAACTTGATCAGGGCCGGCACCGGGCCTTTCGGGGCAAACAGCGCATTGACCTGACCACCAAGGAGTTCGCACTCCTGCATTTGCTGATGCGCCACAGTGGCGAGGTCCTTTCACGCACCCAGATCATTTCTCTGGTATGGGATATGAACTTCGATTGCGACACCAACGTGGTGGAGGTGTCCATCAGGCGCCTGCGGGCCAAGATCGATGACCCGTTCGATAACAAGCTGATTCATACACTGCGCGGCGTGGGTTATGTACTGGAGTACCGGGAATGAAACCCACACGGCTGTCCATGCAACTGGGGCTGACCGTCAGCCTGATGTGCGCCATCCTGGTGATCGTCATGGCGACGCTGGCCTCGCTGGCCATCTCGCGCCAACTGGATCTGCGGGCCAGCAACAGCCTTGAAGAAAAGCTCAAGCAGATCGAGCACAGCCTGGCAGAGACCGCCAGCAGCGCGGATATCATGCTCAACCCCCATAACCTGCGTGACCAGATCATGGGCCATGACGATTTCAGTCTGGCGATCATCGATCCGGACGAGCCGACACATGTGCTGTTCAACATGGGTCATGCAACGGCAGAACAGATTCTGGCCATGAACGCCGACAGCCCCGAAACCGGCAAGGTACTGATCGCCTCAAGGCTGGTGCCATTGCGCGACAAGGAGAAGGTTACCGTCCTGCTGTCTCTGGACCGGCAAAGCGATACTGACTTGCTGCAGTCCTATATGACCTCGACCCTGATCGCCTTGCCGCTGATTCTGCTGCTGGTGGGCGCGGTCGCCTGGTGGGTGGTGCATCGCGGCCTCAAACCGTTGCGGGCCTTTCGCAAGGTGGCGCAAATGATATCGGCCCGGGATCTGACGCATCGGGTCAAGACCAGCGATTTGCCTGACGAACTGAGCAATCTGGCCCATGCGATCAATTTCATGCTGCACCGCCTGGACAGCGATGTTCAACAATTGACGCAGTTCTCGGACGATCTGGCCCATGAGCTTCGCTCGCCCATGAACAACCTGATGGGCAAGGCCCAGGTGACGCTGTCCCGGGAAAGACCGCCCGGCGAGTACAAGCAGGTGCTTGAATCCTGCACCGAAGAACTGGAGCGCATGTCACGCATGGTGTCCCAGATGCTGTTTCTGGCCAGTGTCAGTCAGCCGCTGGCCCCCATCGCTTTCAGCCGAATCGATCTGGAGGAAGAAGTGAACAAGGTGGTCGAACTGTTTGCCTTCTCAGCCGAGGAAAAGAACATTGCCCTGCAGGTGACTGGTCGCGCACGGATAAACGGCGAACGCCTGATGGTTCAGCGCGCCATCTCGAACTTGCTCTCCAATGCCATCAGACACAGCCCTGAAGGCAGCACGATCAACATCAGCCTCGAACAGCAGCAGGGTCAGGTTTCGCTCAATGTCGGTAACGCGGGTGAAGGCATCGAGGCCGAGCACCTGCCACGCCTGTTCGACCGTTTCTACAGGGTTCATGCCAGTCGTTCGCGGCATCAGGGTGGAACCGGGCTGGGGCTGGCAATCGTGCGCTCCATCATGAGCCTGCATGAAGGCCATGTAAGCGTACACAGTACACCGGGGACTTATACAAGCTTCACCATGATATTCCCCGCCACAGAACAACCTGTTTAATGTTTGACGGCAAATTAATGACGCGGCATTAATTATTCTCATTCACTTAAAGTGAAACTTTATAACCCTCCAAAGCGATAGGCAGTTAACCTCAAAACTGTCTATCGCCTCCTCACGTCTAGATTCAAGAAAACTTGAATTAATAGATTCAATTGATACTGCTTTTACGCAATAAAATTTTTCTGCACTCACTATATTTTTTTCACATCCAAGCACCTACATTGATATCACGTTGCCAACTGACTGGTTGTTGGCGGCTGCTCTATAGTGAGCAAAGAGGATCCAAAAATGAAAACAAGAAATATCAGATTGAACACCCGCGCCTTTTTCAGTTTCGGCATTATTTGCCTGCTTCTTGTAGGCTTGGGGACAACGGTCATTTACAAGATGGACAGCCTGCATGACTCGGTCAGCAAGTTCCAGACCGACCTGCTGCCCAGCGTAAGGCAAGCAGGCAAGATCGAAAGCGCTGGCCTGCTCTACCGCCTGGATGCCCGGCGATTCGTGATGGACGAAGAGAGACAGAGCAGCGCCTCCATCGACAAGTTGAAGAATCTGAAAAACACCTTGATTCAGATGACCGACAGCTATGCTCCCATGGTATCCAGCGATACTGAAGAGCAGGTTTATCGTCAGGTCAAAGCCAATGTTCAGGCTTATACCGCCAAGATCGATGAGTTGATGGAGCTCAGCAAGACCAAGACCAACAATGAACTATTCATCTTTATCCGCGACACCAGCAGCCCACAGGCCAAGGCACTTCAATCGTCCATAGAGTCCTTGATAGAGGTCAATGTCAAAGTAGCGGAAAAGTCGAGTGACGCGGCAAACAAGGCCTATGAAAACGGACTGACCGTCACCATCGCTTTTATTGTTATCGCCGTTATCCTGACTGTACTGGTCGCAACCGTGTTTACCCGCAGCGTTGCCCGCCCCGTCAAGGCTCTGCTTGAAACCACCAAACGCATTGCCGAAGGTGATTTGCGTACGCAAGTGGAAATTACCGGTGCCGATGAACTGACCGAACTGCAAAGTGCAACGGCAGCCATGCTCGCCAGCCTGAAAAGTACCATCCAGCATATCTCCGACTCCTCCGGCCTCTTGGCTTCGGCGGCAGAGGAAATGAGTTCGATCACTCAGGAATCGACAAACGGCATCCAGCGTCAATCCATGGAAACCGAACAGGCAGCCACTGCCGTCAATGAGATGACTGCGGCCATCGAAGAGGTAGCTCGCAATGCGGTGTCCGCCTCGGAATCCACCCAGGCCTCGGAACGCTCTGCCAAGACCGGGCAGGAATGCGTCAGCAAGACCATAAACGCACTCGAAAAACTCAGCTCTACGGTCGACCGCACCAGCACCGAAGTTGAAGGACTGGCCAATCAGGCCCAGAACATCACCAAGGTGCTGGATGTCATTCGCGCCATTGCCGAACAGACCAACCTGCTGGCACTCAATGCGGCCATCGAAGCAGCCCGTGCCGGTGAACAGGGTCGTGGCTTCGCAGTGGTTGCCGACGAAGTCCGGGCACTGGCTCATCGCACTCAATCCTCGACCCAGGAAATCGAGCAGATGATTCAGAGCATCCAGAAGGACTCGACTCTGGCTGTGCAATCCATGAAGCAAAGCAGTGAGGAAGCCGATGCCACTTTGCTGATCGCCCAGGAATCCGGAACCGCGATAAAGGAAATCAACACTGCCATTTCCCAGATCAACGAACGCAACCTGCTGATCGCCACAGCCTCCGAAGAACAGGCCCATGTAGCGCGGTCCGTCGATCAGAACCTGGTCAGCATCAGGGATCTTTCGGTGCAAAGCTCTTCGGCTGCCGATCAGACCTCAACTGCGAGCCAGGAGCTTTCAAGACTGGCTGTCGATCTGAACCGACTGGTTTCCCGGTTCTCTGTCTAACTAACGAACTCGTCTGAACAGTACAGGGATGAATGTTCTGCTGATTCACGATCAAGCCAAAGCAGGTATTTATCGTGCTGAAACACATTCCCGTCACCGAGCTTCGCCTCGGCATGTATGTCCACGAACTGTGCGACTTGCGCGCCGACCACTCTTTCTGGACCAGCAGTTTTCTGCTCAAGCATGAAAGCGATCTGCAACGCATCAGGAACTCCAGCGTCACCCGGCTGTGGATCGATGGCAGCCGGGGACTTGATGTACAACCTGTCAGCCTCTGCGAGGCGCCTTCCCCACCCCATGGCCAGGACCAGACTTGCGCGCTGGAAGAAGAGATCGGCTACGCCCGGGAGCTTTGCGCCCGGTCCAAAGCCGCAGTCGTCAAAATCTTCAGCGATGTACGCATGGGCAGGATCGCGGAACTGGAAGACATGGGTGACCTGATCGACGACATTTCCGACTCCCTGGCCCGTCATCCCGACGCCCTGCTCAGTCTGGCCCGCCTGAAAACGGCGGATGAATACACCTACATGCATTCGGTCGCGGTGGGCGGATTGATGATTGCTCTGGCACGCCAACTGGCACTGCCTGAAAGCCTGGTCAAGGAAGCCGGCATGGCAGGCCTGCTGCACGATGTCGGCAAGCTGGCGATACCTGCGGCCATTCTCGGCAAGCCCGGCAAACTCAGCGACGAAGAATTTGCAATCGTGCGCAAGCATCCGGAAATCGGCTGCCAGTTGCTGGGCGAAAGCAAACACTTCAGCCCCAGAGTGCTGGATGTCTGCCTGCACCACCACGAACGCTTCGATGGCAGCGGCTACCCCGACCGGCTCGCTGGTTCACAGATCAGCCTGTTTGCGCGCATGGGTGCCATCTGCGACGTCTACGACGCCATTACTTCCGACCGCCCCTACAAGGCCTGCTGGAGCCCGGCAGAGTCCATCAGCAGGATGGCTGAATGGACCGGGCATTTCGACGAGAAGATATTCCAGGCCTTCGTCAAATGCGTCGGTATCTACCCGGTAGGTTCTCTGGTGCGCCTGGAAAGCGGCAACCTGGGCATCGTCATGGAACAGAACAAGGCTTCACTGCTGACCCCCAAGGTCAAAGTGTTCTACTCGGCACTGTTCAAGATGCCCATCGCCCACACCTTGATAGACCTCTCTACCCTGATCGGACAAGACAGAATCATCAGCCGTGAATGTGCCAAGACCTGGGGTTTCAAGAACCTGGACCACTTGTGGGCGGGAGCACCTGAAAGCGTGGCCCAGTAGGAGAAGGCGCAAACAAAACGTGTGAGAAGCAACTTGCTGGCGAAAAAGGCCTGAAACCGGCAAATATTCTGCGTCGTACGCTGAAGTCGCCAGCAGTTGCCTCCCACAAAGTGATTTATTGACCTTGATTAAGCCTTGGCGGCCATTGCCGTCACTTCCACGCGCATCCCTTCAACCGCCAGGGATGCCACACCAACGGCGGCACGCACTGGCCAGGGTTTGGCGAAGAAGCGCTGATAGACTTCGTTGAACGCAGCGCGGTCAGCCATGTCGGTGAGGTAGATGGTCAGGTGCAATACACGGTCCATGGAGCTGCCCGCACGCTCCAGCGCGACCTTGAGTGCCTGCAGGGTGCATTCGCTCTGTTCGACGATACCGCCCAACTCCAGACTGCCATCAGCGCGAGTAGGAATCTGGGTAGAAACCAGCAAGCCACCGAAACCGGCAACGTCGGAAGAAATGGAAGTCGGGTCGGGATCGGGGGTGAAGGTGATGTCCTGGTTGGCCATGGGAATCTCTTGATCAGTGGTAAGACTGGCGCGTGGTATCACGCCTTTTCGCGCTGCAGTTTACACACTTCAAAAAACGACATGGCCACTCTACCCCAACCCGAACACCTGACTCGGCCGCCTCAGGGAAGGATCAAACGGGTTGATCTTTGCAGTGATGGCGCTGGCTTCGCGCTTGAGCAGTTCGACCACGGTCATGAGCCGGTCCGGCCCCAGCCGGTCGCTGATGGTCGCCACGCTTAACGCTGCGACGGCACGGCCGGTGCGATCGAGAATGGGGACGGCCAGCCCAGCCATCCCCGGCAAGGCGCCGGTATTACGGGCTGCATACCCCTGGCGCCTGACGTTTTCGACTTCCGAGCGCAGAAAGACTTCGTCGTACAGGTGGAAATCCTTGAGCCGTGGCAGGTTGTAGCGAATGACGGTGTCGCGCTCTTCCTCAGGCAGGAAGGCCAGGATCGCCAGGCTGCCCTGCCCCACACCCAACGCCACACGCCCACCGATATCGCCCGTGAAGGTACGGATGGGATACGGCCCTTCGCTGCGGTCCAGGCAGATGGCATCAAAACCACTGCGCGCCAGCAGAAACAATGAGTCGCCCAGGGATGCCGACAGCCTCAACAAGCCAGGCCGCACCAGGTCGCGCAGGTTGCCGGCATTACCGGCCCTGGCCGCCAGGGCGAAGAATTCGATGCTCAATCGATAGCGTTTGCTGAGTACATCCTGCTCGACCATCCCTTCGTCCATAAGGCTGCGCAACAAGCGATGAGTCGTGGGCTGGGAAAGACCGACCTGCTGGGCCAGCTGCGTGACACGCTCGCCTCCTTCGGGGCATTCGCCCAGACAACGCAACACGGCAAACAGACGGGAAACAGCACCTGTACCGACCTCTTTTGATTCTTCATTCCGATCAGTGGAATTCATTGTCCATTTTCCAAACATTAAATTCATTAAATGAATAAATTCAAAAAAAGATGTTATTCAGTGAAATTCTTCATTGAGTGCATCCTAGCCTTCGTCCTACTCTCAGTCCACAAGGGCGATTTGAACAATCATCGGTAGCCGACACAGAGCGAGCACCACGTCCACGCAACTGCATGACCTCACTTCGCATCTGCCCACGATAAACGCGTGCCTCGGCGCGCACGTAGAACAAGGTGCAAGCAGACATGGCATTTCTCCAGCTTGAAGGACTATCAAAACGCTACGGCTCCATCGATGCCGTCATCGCCACCCATCTGGCGGTAGAAAAAGGCGAGTTCGTTTCACTGCTTGGCCCCTCAGGCTGCGGCAAGACCACCACACTGCAAATGATCGCGGGCTTTGTCGAAGTCAGCGCCGGACGCATTGTGCTGGACGGTCGCGACATCACTCATGCCAAACCCAGCAGCCGAGGCCTGGGCGTGGTGTTCCAAAGCTACGCGCTGTTCCCGCACATGAGCGTTGCCGACAATGTCGCCTTTGGCCTGCGCATGCGCAAAGTGCCTGCGGCAGATATCCAGCGTCGGGTAAGCCGGGTGCTGGAACTGGTACGCCTGAGTCAGCATGCTGATCGCTACCCCCGAGAGTTATCGGGCGGGCAACGCCAGCGTGTCGCACTGGCCCGGGCGCTGGTCATCGAGCCTCCGGTGCTGTTGCTCGATGAGCCGCTGTCCAATCTGGACGCCAACCTGCGCGAGGAAATGCAGTTCGAGATCCGGCGTATACAGAATGAAGTGGGGATTACCACGCTGATGGTCACCCACGATCAGGCCGAAGCGCTGTCCATCAGCGACCGTGTGGTCGTCATGCAGGCCGGACGCATTACCCAGATCGACGAGCCTTACAAACTCTACGAACACCCACGCACGCGTTTCATTTCAGGCTTCGTCGGCAAAGCCAACATGCTGTCGGGGGATCTGGATGAAAGCGGGTTGCCTCAGGTCCGGGTGGCTGCCGGTGATGGTGCCCTGACCCTGAGTCTGCGCCCGGAAAAGATCGACCTGACAGAACCCGGTACAGGCCGCCTGCAAGGCCGGATCATCACCCGCTACTTTCTCGGCAGCCAATGGCTGTACCGCATTGAAACCGGGATTGGCGAACTGACCGTTGTACGCCGCAACGATGGCCAGCCGCCGCTGCCGGAAGGTTCAGCCGTTGGCATGGACTGGCAGACCGATCTGCTGCGCGTGCTCGATAGCGATGAGGTACGGCCATGAACCCGCTGAAGCAAATGCGTCAGAACGGTCGTGGCTACTGGCTGTCAGCGCCCGCGCTGGCCCTGTTCATCGGCCTGCTGGTTCTGCCTCTTGGCTTGACACTGATCCTGTCGTTCAACGTCTTCGACTACGAAGTCGGGGTCAAAAGCGATAGCTATACACTGGCCAACTACATCGCCGTCCTGACGGATTCGTACTTCTACGAAATCTTTCTGCGCACCTTCTGGATCAGTGCGCTGGTCACCCTGCTCTGCGTGCTGATCGGTGTGCCGGAAGCCTACATTCTCAGCCGCATGGGCACTCCATGGCGCTCGATATATCTGATTCTGATCCTCACGCCCCTGCTGATTTCAGTGGTAGTCCGGGCCTTTGGCTGGAGCCTGCTGCTGGGGGCCGACGGTCTGGTCAATCAGATGATCCAGGCCATGGGCGGACGACCGGTCAAGCTGCTCTATACGCCGTTCGCCGTCATTATCGCCCTGGTGCATGTAATGCTGCCGTTCATGATCATTCCGGTCTGGACCTCGCTGCAGAAGCTCGACCCGGCTGCCGAACAGGCGGCTCTGTCACTGGGTGCGAGCCAGGCCAAAGTCATGCGCATGGTGGTTCTGCCTCAAATCATGCCAGGCGTGCTGTCCGGCACCCTGATCGTCTTCGGGCTGGCAGCCAGTTCCTTCGCAATCCCGGGCCTGCTGGGTGGTCGACGTTTGAAAATGGTCGCTACGGTGATCTACGACCAGTACCTCTCGGAACTGAACTGGCCCATGGGCGCAACCATCGCGGTGGCGCTGTTGCTGGTGAACCTGCTGATCATGCTGTCGTGGAATCGCATGATCGAAGGCCGTTATAAAAAATCCCTGGGGGAATGATCCATGTCCAAGAACGGTCCTCTGGCCCTGTCATTTCATGCGCTGGTCGTGGTGTTCATGCTCGCGCCACTGGTGGTTGTCTGCCTGGTGGCCTTTACCCCGGAAAACACCCTGAGCCTGCCCACCACCGACTTCTCGCTGCGCTGGTTCAAGGCGGTTTTCGAGCGGGCGGACTTCATCGACTCGTTCTATAACAGCCTGATGCTGGCCTTCGTTTCTGCCACGCTGGCCACCCTGATTGCCGTGCCTGCTGCGCTGGCCATCACCCGCCATGAGTTCCCGGGACGCAACTTCCTCAATGCGCTGTTCCTGTCGCCGATCATCATTCCGCATCTGGTGCTGGGCGTGGCGATGCTGCGGCTGTTTGCGCTGATGGGCGTCAATGGCAGCTTTACATGGTTGATCCTGGCCCACGTGGTGGTGATTACGCCTTATGTGTTGCGACTGGTGATCGCCGCCGCCATCGGCATCGACCGTAGCGCCGAACAGGCTGCCGAGTCATTGGGTGCAAGCCGCTTCACGCTGTTTCGCCAGATCACCCTGCCGATGATCCTGCCCGGCGTCGCCGGAGGCTGGCTGCTGGCATTCATCAACAGTTTCGACGAGGTGACCCTGTCGATCTTCGTCACCTCGCCTGCCACCCAGACCCTGCCGGTGCGCATGTACGTCTACGCCACCGAATCCATCGACCCGATGATGGCCGCCGTCTCGGCGCTGGTCATTGCGCTGACTGCCGCCACCATGATTCTGCTCGACCGGGTCTATGGCCTGGATCGCGTACTGGTCGGCAAACATTAACTTCAGGCCCGGAGCGCATATTCAATGGCATTGCTGAAACGATTGGTCGAACTCGACCGTCCGGCCCTGTCCTTCACCCTGGATGGCCAGCCCGCCAGCGGGTTGCAAGGCGATACATTGCTGACCGCCGTACTGACGGCGAGCGAACACCTGCGCGGCAGCGATTTCAGTGCAGAACCTCGTGCAGGCTTCTGCATGATGGGAGCCTGCCAGGAATGCTGGGTACGCCTGGGAGACGGGCAGCGGGTCAGGGCCTGTTCGACCCTGCTGCAAGCCGACCAGGTTGTCAGTCGCGAACCGGGGCGTCAGTCATGAACGACCATATCGCAACTGACACCAGAAAGGTCGTCATCATCGGCGCCGGCCCTGCCGGAATCCGGGCGGCGCAAACCTTGCTCGAACATGGCGTAAAACCCTGCCTGATCGACGAAGGCCTGCGCGGCGGCGGGCAGATCTATCGCCGCCAGCCGGAGAACTTCAAGCGCTCACCCAAGGACCTGTACGGTTTTGAAGCCGGCAAAGCGATTGCAGTGCATAAGGCCGTGGACGATCTGGCCGACAGCATCGACTATCGTGCACAGACACTGGTCTGGAATGCCGAAAACGGCCGGCTCGACACCCTGAATCAGTCGCGTGCGGGGCAGATCGACTTCTCTCAAGTGATTGTCGCCACCGGCGCAACGGATCGCATTCTCCCCGTTCCGGGCTGGACACTGCCAGGTGTCTACAGCCTGGGCGCTGCGCAAATCGCCCTGAAGTATCAGGGCTGCGCCATCGGCGAAAACGTTGTGCTGGCGGGCAGTGGCCCTCTGCTTTATCTGGTGGCTTATCAATATGCCAAGGCCGGAGCCAGAGTCGTGGCCGTGCTCGATAGCGCGCCCTTCTCCGCGCAATGCCGAGCCTTGCCTGCCTTGCTGAATCAACCGGCCACCCTTGCCAAAGGTCTTTATTACCGGGCATGGCTGACGGCTCATGGCATCCCGGTGCATCAGGGCGCAACGCTGGAGCGTATCGAAGGTGACAAGCGCGTCAGTGGCGTGCGCTGGCAACACAAGGGCCAGCAAAAGCAACTGGCGTGCGATGCCGTGGCCTTTGCCCATGCCTTGCGCAGCGAAACCCAACTGGCGGATATACTCGGCTGCGCATTCAGCTGGAGCCCACAGAACCGTGCCTGGCTGCCGACCCGCGACAATGCGGGGCGCAGCAGCGTTTCAGGGGTTTATCTGGCAGGTGATGGCGCAGCAATCATGGGCGCCGATGCGGCAGAAATGACCGGGGAGCTGGCAGCACTGAGCCTGCTTGAAGACAGCGGCCATCCTGTCGACCAGAACCGCCTCTCGACTCTGCAAAGCAAGCTGCACAAGATCGAGCGCTTTCGCCTGGGGCTGGAGACGGCCTTTCCGTTCCCCGCCGAATGGGCCGCCAACGTACCTGACGAAACCATCATCTGCCGTTGCGAAGAAGTCAGTGCAGGCGACATCAGATCCACAGTGCAAGAAGGCCATTGGGAGATCAATCGGGTCAAGGCCATGTGCAGGGTCGGCATGGGGCGTTGCCAGGGCCGCCTGTGTGGCATGGCCGCAGCGGAAATCATTGCCCGGGAAAGCCATCGCAGGCTGGACAACATTGGTCGACTGCGCGGCCAGGCTCCGATCAAACCGCTGCCGTTCGGCCTGGAGACTGAAGCATGAGCCGCCCTATGGAAACCGATGCACTGATCATTGGCGGTGGCATCGTCGGCGCCTCTGCTGCGCTGATGCTGGCACTCAAGGGCAAGCGGGTGACGCTGCTGGAACGAGACTTCTGCGGCTCGCACTCCAGCGGGGTCAATTACGGCGGCGTCAGGCGCCAGGGTCGGCCTTTGTCCCAACTGCCTCTGTCACAGCGGGCTCACGAGCTATGGGGCAGCCTGCGTGAACTGATCGGCAGTGACGGTGAGTACGTGCGTTCCGGGCACCTGAAACTGGCCCGCAACGAGCAGGACATGAATGCCTTGCGCGCCTACGAGCAAGCCAGCAGGGCCTTTGGCCTGGGCCTGCAACTGCTTGACCGCGCACAGTTGCAGGCTCGTTACCCCTGGGCCGGTGATGGCGCAGTCGGGGCCTCACTGTGCCCGGACGACGGGCATGCCAACCCGCGCCTGGTATCACCGGCCTTCGCCCGTGCGGCGCATAAGGCGGGTGCGCAGATCTTCGAGCAGGCTCAGGTCATCGATGTGGAACATGACGGTCAGGCATTCATCGTCCGCACTGCCAGTGGCCTGCAAGTGCGCGCTCCCTGGCTGCTCAATTGCGCCGGTGCATGGGCGGGTACGCTGGCGGCGCAATTCGGTGAACCCGTGCCGATGTATTCGGGTTATCCCGCCATGCTGGTGACCGAACCCCTGCCCATGTTCATGGATGTCAGCACCGGGGTCGAAGGTGGCGGTATCTATGCAAGGCAGGTGGCCAGAGGCAATTGCATCCTGGGCGGAGGTCAGGGATTCGCCCTGGACCCGTTGCGCGCCCGACCGGGGCAGACAGCGATTCTGGACATCCTGCGCAATGCCGTCGAACTCTACCCGCCACTGGCTGGCGCCCACGCCATTCGCACCTGGAGCGGCACCGAGGGCTATCTGCCCGATCGCGAGCCTGTGCTCGGCCCCAGCCTGCGCCAACCCGGCCTGCTGCACGGTTTCGGTTTTGCCGGTGCGGGTTTCCAGATTGGTCCGGCAGCAGGAGAAGCCCTGGCCGAATGGGTCTGCCAGGGCCGTTCATCGATTGCCATCGAAGCGTTTTCCATCGGTCGCTTCCAGACTCCGGAAACGCCAGCCACTGCCCCCGTACTTGCCAGCAACGTCATTCCAATACACAGAGGAAGGTCGCCCAAATGAAGATTGCCAAACGTATCGCACTCTCAGGCCTGTCATGCCTGCCACTCGCCGCCCTGCTCGCTTCTCAGCCTGCACTGGCCGAAACGACACTGTATCTGGGCATGAACGGCGGAACCATGGAGCGTCTGTATGCCGATCATGTGCTGCCGGCTTTCGAGAAGGCCAACAACGTCAAGGTCGTGATCGTGCCCGGCACCTCTTCGGACATCCTGGCCAAGGTTCAGGCCAGCAAGGACAATCCGCAGATGCACCTGATATTCCTTGATGACGGCATCATGTATCGCGCCATTTCCATGGGCTTGTGCGATACCTTGCAACCCAGCGCGGCATTGGCCGAATTACCGCCTCAGGCCAGAATCAAGGATCAGGCTGCCGCCGTGAGCCTGGGTGTAACAGGTCTGGCCTACAACACCCGCATGTTCAAGGAAAAAGGCTGGAGTGCTCCTACCTCCTGGATGGATCTGGCCGACAAGCGCTTCAAGGACAAGGTCGTGTTCCAGTCACTGGCATCCTCGACCTTTGGTCTGCATGGCTTTCTGATGTTCAACCGTATCCAGGGCGGCACCGAGAGCAACGTCGAACCCGGCTTCAAGGCCTGGCCGAAAACCATTGGCCCGAACGTGCTGGAATACATCGCCAGTTCGGCAAAAATCTCCGAGATGGTGCAGACCGACGAAGCCGCCCTCTTTCCCCTGACACCGACTCAGGTCACGGCCCTGAAACTCAAGGGTGTTCCCGTAGAATACGCACAACCCAAGGAAGGCGCTGTGGTGCTGAACGTCGCGGAATGTGCCATCGCCAAAAACAACCAGCCGGAACTGACCCAGAAGCTGGCAGCCTACCTGCTGACCGCAGAAGCTCAGGCTCCGGCCCTGGAGCTTGGCGACCAGATCCCGTCCAACCCCAATACGCCCACCACTGACAAGACCCGCGATCAGGTCCAGGCCATGAAGAAATACCTGGAAACCGCCGTGACCATCGACTGGGATCAGGTCAACCAGATCCGTCCCGAGTGGAATGCACGCTGGAGTCGCAGCATCGAGCGCTGAAACGCCTGAAACCAGAGACAGCTGGCTGGCAACACAACAGTCGCCAGCAAGCTGCCTCCCACTTCAGCACTCACTCGAGCAACACGCTTACGATTTCTTCAACTAACCCACTACCCCACAGTCACAACCCTAGGTTCGCCTTATTCAGGCGACAGGGGGGCATGGCGACATGAGCTTCACGATCTGCATGACAGTGCTCGGCGTACTGTTGATGCTGCTGGCACTGACATCATCCTTCCTTCGCTGGCTGCCGGTCACGACGTCGGCGGTGTGTCTGGCATTCGGTTTCGTGATCGGCCCCATGGGGCTGGAGATGCTGAAACTGGACGTGCAGGAAGCCAGGCACTGGCTGGAGCGTCTGACCGAAATCGCGGTGCTGTTTTCGTTGTTCAATACCGGAATCAAGCTGCGCCAACCGCTGCGCAGCAAGGCCTGGCACTCGGCTTACTGGCTGGCCGGGCCGGTGATGCTTGCCACCATTGCGGGCACCTGCCTGGCTGCGCATTACCTGCTCGGCCTGTCATGGGGCATGTCGCTGTTGCTGGGTGCCATACTTTCGCCCACCGATCCGGTGCTGGCCGGGCTGGTTCAGGTAACCAATGCCCAGGATCAGGACCGCCTGCGCTTCGGACTTTCCGGCGAAGCTGGCATGAACGATGGCACGGCGTTCCCGTTCGTGATCTTTGCCTTGCTGTATATGAACAATGGCGGGCTGGAAGCCGGATGGATTCAGCACTGGGCACTCAAGAGCCTGGTCTGGGGCGTGCCGGCCGGCATGTTGATCGGTTATGGCATGGGCCGTGGCGTCGGGCATCTGATGATCTTCCTGCGGATCAGGAATGCGGACAGCACCACCTCCCCCAATGACTTCCTGGCG